>CADAPM010000018.1 GCA_902789795.1 uncultured Eubacteriales bacterium | reverse complement strand
CTGAGCTACCAAGGCATATATGGCGACCCGAATGGGGCTCGAACCCATGACCTCCAGCGTGACAGGCTGGCGTTCTAACCAGCTGAACTACCGGGCCGTATCTGGCCTTCATGGAAAAGTGGGAACAACAGGGCTCGAACCTGTGACCCTCTGCTTGTAAGGCAGATGCTCTCCCAGCTGAGCTATGCTCCCGCGTTTTCACGTGGCACGTTGTATATAATACGCGAATTCAAAATGTTTGTCAAGCAGAAATTTTTTCGGTGTCGGATAAGGCTTTTTTTCTCCACCAGGCGTACCGCAGCATGCAGGAAAGTCCCGCCAGCATCCAGGTCATGCCCGCGGTGACCCAGATGACCCAGACGCCCAGATCCGCAAAGCGCCGTCATCCATCCCTGCTTTGCGCACGCATCATAAACCTTAAACCTGACTCTAAGTCAAGCGGGAGGAGAAGATGTTTTTCCGGTGGCCGCAGGGCGGGAAAGGGCCGTCCCATGCGGCAACGTTGGTCTTGCGGACCTTGCGCCACCTATGATATAATATATTGATACGGTATCGGCGGCTCAGGCCGCTGATCACCGGGAAACAGGGGGAACGCGACATGCTGAGCATGACAGGGTACGGACAGACCAGACGCGAGGCGGACGGACGGATCATGACCGCGGAAGTGCGGTGCGTGAACCACCGGTTCCTGGACCTGGGGCTCCGCCTGCCGCGAACACTGACCGCACTGGAGAACCTGACGCGCCAGCTGGCGGGCGAGATGCTGATCCGCGGCCACGCGGACATCACCGTGACCTACCAGAACACCCGCGACGACGCTGTGACCGTGCAGCTGGACGAGGGTCTGGCCAAGGCCTACCAAGCCGCCGTCGGCCGCCTGCAGGACGCCCTGGCCCTGTCCGGCGAGACACCACCCGTGACCTACTACGCCGCGCTGCCGGGCGTGCTTAAGGAGCAGCCCGCCGACGAGGACATGGAGGCCCTGGCTGCGCTGCTCCAAGAGACGCTGACGGACGCCTTCGGGCAGGTCACTGCCGCCCGCGCCCGGGAGGGCGAACGGCTGAAAGCGGACCTGGCGGCTCACCTCGGGATCCTGAGCGGGCTCACCGCCCAGCTGACTACTCTTGCGGCAGGGCTGCCCGCGGAATACCAGGCCCGGCTTAACGAGCGCCTGTCCCGGCTGGACGTGACCGCCGATCCCCAGCGCGTGGCCCAGGAGGTCGCCATTTTCGCGGACCGCTGCGCCATCGACGAGGAGCTGTCCCGCCTCTCCGCCCACATCGCTGAGATGGAGCGCCTGCTGGAGACTCCGGGGCCGCTGGGCAAGCAGATCGACTTTTTGCTGCAGGAGATGAACCGCGAGGCCAATACCACCGCCAGCAAGTCCGTCTCCCTCGAGGTCACGAGTTTAGCGGTGCAGTGCAAGAACGAGATTGAGAAGCTGCGCGAACAAGCGCAGAACATCCTCTAAACACAAGGGAGAAAAAGCATGAACGAAAAACTGACCGGCATGCTGCTGGTGATCTCCGGGCCTTCCGGTGTCGGCAAAGGCACCATGGTCAAGGAGCTGATGAGCCGTGATCCCTCCGTGGTGTTCTCCGTCAGCGCCACAACCCGCGCGCCGCGGGAGGGCGAGGTCGACCACAAGGACTACCACTTTGTCACCGAGGCAGAGTACGACCGCCTGCTCGAGGAGGACGCCTTCCTGGAGCACGCCACGGTGCACGCGCACCGCTACGGCACCCTGAAGAGCGAGGTCGAGGAGCGCATCGCCCGCGGGCAGAACGTGCTTCTGGACATCGACACCCAGGGCGCGCTGCAGGTGATGGAAAAAGCGCCCGATGCCGTCAGCGTGTTCATCCTGCCCCCGAGCTTCCGGGAGCTGGAGCGCCGCCTGCGCGGCCGCCAGACCGAGGCGGAGGCGGACATCCAGCGCCGCCTCGCGAATGCGCGGCACGAGGTGCTCTTGCTCCCCCGCTACACCTACGCCATCGTCAACGACGATCTGGGCCGGGCCTGCGACACCCTGGAGCACATCGTCCGGGCCGAAAAGCAGCGCACCCAGCGCCTCTCCATCCAGCTGGACGAATAAACCACTCCTCATTCCTCATTCCTAATTCCTCATTCATCATTAAACCCAACCACGACTTTGGAGGTAAAACACTATGGCCATTAACAAGCCCCCCATCGACACCATCTGCCAGAAGGTCGACAGCCGCTATACGCTGGTGGTGGAATCCGCCAAGCGCGCGCGTCAGCTGATCGACGGCGCTCTGCCCATGATCGACCGCAAGGACCGCAAGCCCCTGTCCTGCGCCGTGGAAGAGATCGACCGCGGCCTGCTGGTCTATCACCGCAACCTGGAAGACGAGGAAGCCTGATGGACGGGCGCAAGTGCGTCGTCCTGGGCGTTACCGGCGGCATCGCCTGCTACAAGAGCTGTGAGCTCGTCTCCCGTTTAGTGAAGGCGGGCGTGGACGTGTATGTGATCATGACCGAGCACGCCACGAAGCTGGTACAGCCCCTGACCTTCCAGACGCTCAGCAAGCATCCCGTGGCGGTGGATACCTTCCAGCCCGTCAACGCCTTTGAGGTGGAGCACATCGCCCTGGCCCAGCGCGCCGATCTGTTTCTGATCGCGCCGGCCACCGCCAATATCCTGGCCAAGATGGCCCACGGGATCGCGGACGACATGCTCTCCACCACCGTTCTGGCCACCAAGGCGCCGATCCTGGTCGCCCCGGCCATGAACACGGGCATGTGGGAGAACCCCGCCACCCAGGAGAACATCCGCGCCTTGCAAAAGCGCGGCGTACAGCTGTGCGGCCCGGAGGGCGGACGTCTGGCCTGCGGCGACAGCGGCATGGGCCGCATGTCCGAGCCTGCTGATATCGCGGAAGCCGCCCTGGCCCTGCTCAATCAGCAGGAGACGATGCGCGGCCTCAAGGTGCTGGTGACCGCCGGCCCGACCCGCGAGCCCATCGACCCCGTGCGCTACATCACCAACCGCTCCAGCGGGAAAATGGGCTACGCGCTGGCGGAAGCCGCGCTCCAGATGGGCGCGGAGGTCACGCTGGTCAGCGGCCCCGTCAGCCTGACGCCGCCCGCCGGCGCGCGCGTCCTGCCCGTGGAGACCACGGAGGACCTGCTTTCCGTCATGCAGGCGGAAGCTCCCGCCCAGGACATCATCATCCAGGCCGCGGCCCCGGCGGATTACCGCCCCCGGGAAGTGGCGGATCAGAAGATCAAGAAGCAGGCCGGGGAGCCCTTTACTCTGGTCATGGCGGAGACCCCGGACGTGGCGAAGGCCGTGGGCCGGACCCGCCGGGCGGACCAGTTTATCGCGGGCTTCGCCGCCGAGACGGAAAAGCTCACCGAGCACGCCGCCGAAAAGCTTGAGCGCAAGAACCTGGACATGATCATCGCCAATGACGTGACCAGGCCAGGCGCCGGCTTTGACGTGGATACCAACATCATCACCGTCATCACGAAGGAAGGGTCCAAGGACTATCCCATGATGACCAAGAAAGAGCTGGCAAGGGTGATCCTTGAGGAGATCCTGAACGCCAGGAACGCGGGAGGCGCTCCTTGTACGCCCAGGTGATCGTGGACATCGCGGTCAGCGAGGTGGACCGGCTGTACACCTACCGCGTGCCCGAGGGCCTATCTATCGGCCCCGGCTGGCGCGTGCGCGTGCCCTTCGGCCCCTCCCGCAAGGAAGCCTGGGTCCTGGGCCTGAGCGAGACCGCCGACCTGCCCGAAGACCGCATCCGCGACATCGAGGCGCGCCTGGAGGACTACCCCGCCCTGCCGCCCCGGCTGATCGAGCTGGCCAGGCACATCGCCGCCCGCTACGGCTGCCCCATGAGCGCGGCCCTACGGCTGATGATCCCGGCGGAGATGCGCCGCGAGCGCGTGAAGGTCAAGACCGAGACCGTGGCCGTGGCCGCCGTCCCCCTGGACGCCCTGGCCCGCTACCGCGACAGCTTGAGCAAGCGCGCCATCCGCAAGCGCATGACGCTGACCCTGCTCCTGGACGGCGAGCCCCACACGCTCAGCGAGATCCGGGACCTGGTGCGGGACCCGAAGGAGGTCGTGGACGCGCTTGAGAGCGAGGGCTTCGTGCGCACCTATGAGCGCGAGGACCTGCGCACGCCCCACCCCGTGGCCCGGCAGGAGACCGAAGCGCCCCCTCCCACGGAGGACCAGCGCGACGCCATGGAGGAGCTGGACCTGGCCATGAGCCGGATGCGCCGCGCCGAAAACGGCGGGCCCATGCCGCGCTCCGCCGAGCGCTGCTTTTTGCTGTACGGCGTGACCGGCTCCGGGAAGACGGAGGTCTACATGCACGCGGCGGAGGCCTGCCTGAACGCAGGCCGCGGCGTGATCCTGCTGGTGCCGGAGATCGCCCTGACCGGGCAGATGGTGGATTGGTTCCGCGCCCGTTTCGGCGACCAGACCGCCATCCTGCACTCGCGCCTGAGCGCCGGAGAACGCTATGACGAGTGGCGGCGCATCCGCCGCGGGGACGCCCGGCTGGTCATCGGCGCGCGCTCCGCCGTGTTCGCGCCGGTGGAGGACCTGGGCGCGATCCTGATTGACGAAGAGCACGAGCCCAGCTACTTAAACGAGCACTTTCCCCAGTACGACGCCCGGGAGATCGCCGCCTGGCGCGCCGGGCACGAGAACGCCCTGTGCGTGATGGGCAGCGCGACGCCCAGCATCTACGCCTTCGCCATGGCCCGGCGCGGGGATTACACCCTGCTGGAGCTGCGCACCCGCGCCAACGGCCTGCCCCTGCCCGAGATCAGCGTCGTGGACATGCGCCAGGAGCTGCGCATGGGCAACCGGGGCATCTTTTCCAGTCTGCTAAGGGACAAGCTGACCGAGACCGTCCGCAGCGGACAGCAGGCCATCCTGTTCCTCAACCGCCGGGGCTACGCGCCGGGGCTCACCTGCCGCGCCTGCGGCCTGACCGTTCGCTGCAGCGCCTGCGACGTGGCCATGACCTACCACCGCTCGGACGACACTCTGCGCTGCCACTACTGCGGCCAGGTATTGCGCGCGCCGCGCACCTGCCCGGAGTGCGGGTCGGAGAGCATCCGCCCCGTGGGCATCGGCACCGAGCGCGTCGAGGAAGAGGTTCGCCGTCTGATCCCGGGCGTCAGCACCATCCGCATGGATATGGACACCACCCGGGGCAAGGACGCGCACTACGAGCTCATCAACGCCTTCCGTTCGCGGCAGGCCCAGGTGCTGATCGGCACCCAGATGATCGCCAAGGGGCTGGACTTCCCCAACGTGACCCTGGTCGGGGCCGTGCTGGCGGACCTGTCCCTGAACCTGCCGGACTACCGCAGCGCGGAGCGCACCTTCCAGCTCCTGGTGCAGGTGGCCGGGCGCGCGGGCCGCGCGGGGCTGCCGGGGCACGTGATCATCCAGACCTACAAGCCGGAGCACTACGCCCTGCGCGCCGCCGCGACCCAGGACTACCGCCTCTATTTCGAGGACGAGTTCCAGCGCCGCCGCACCCAGCTCTATCCGCCCTTCACCATCCTGGCCCGCTTCCTGGTGGAAAGCAAGGACCAGCAGCAGGCGCTGGCGGCGGCCAACGAGCTGAAAGCAAGGACCGAAGAGCTGGTAAAGTCTTCCGGCCTCAAACGCCGGCTGCTCATGATCCGCACGGATTACGCACCGATCCAGTACATCGAGGGCCAGTACCGCGCCCAGACGTTCATGAAATGGCTGGCGCACCCGGACAGCGAGCAGCTGCTGGCCCAGCTGCAGCAAATGACCGCCGAAGCGCCGAAGGGCTGCCGCGTGACCTTGGAGATCAATCCGGCCACCCTGGCCTGAGACAAGCACATTCTTGGAGGAATCAATCACCAAATGGAAAGAAAGATCTTAACAGTGGGCGATGAAGCCCTGCGCAAGGTCTGCAAGCCCATGCAGAAATTTGACCTGCGGCTCTGGCTGCTGCTCAGAGACATGGCCGATACCATGTACAAGGCCGACGGCGTCGGCCTGGCCGCGCCCCAGGTGGGCATCCTGCGCCGGGTCGTGGTCATCGACGTGGGCGACGGCCTGGTGGAGCTGGTGAACCCGGAGATCATCTCTGCCGAGGGCGAGCAGGCGGGCAGCGAAGGCTGCCTGTCCGTGCCCGGCAAGCGCGGCTACGTGGTGCGGCCCCAGAAGGTGACCGTCAAAGCCCAGGACCGGAAGGGCAAGCCCTTCGAGGTCACCGGCGAGGGCCTGTTCGCCCGCGCGCTGTGCCACGAGATCGACCACCTGGACGGCAAGCTCTACATTGACATCATGGATCACGAGATCACCGACGACGAGGAAGAGGAGCAGGCCTGATGCGCATCGTATTCATGGGCACCCCGGATTTCGCCGTGCCGTCCCTCCAGGCGCTGTACGACATGGGCCAGGACGTGATCGGCGTGTTCTGCCAGCCCGACCGGCCCAAGGGGCGCGGCAACAAGCTGGAATACTGCCCCGTCAAGCAGCTGGCGCTGGCCCACGGCACGCCCGTGTTCCAGCCCCAGCGCATCCGCAAGGATGGCGCGGAGGACCTGGCGGCGCTGGCCCCTGACCTGTGCGTGACCGCCGCCTTCGGACAGATCCTGTCCCAGGAGAACCTGGACGTGCCGAAGATCGGCACCGTCAACGTCCATGCCTCGCTGCTGCCCAAGTACCGCGGCAGCGCGCCCATCAACTGGGCCATCATCCACGGCGAGACCGAGACCGGCATCACCACCATGATGACCGACAAGGGCATGGACACCGGCGACATCCTGCTGCAGCGGGCCGTGCCCATCCCGCCCGACGCCACCGCCGGCGAGATGACCGACGTGCTGAAGGCAGTCGGCGCGGAGCTGCTCAAGGAAACGCTCCTCCTGATCGAGCAGGGCAAATGCCCGCGCGCGCCCCAGGATCACGATCAGGCCACCTACGACCCCATGATGACCAAGGAGCTGGGCGCGCTGGACCTCAGCAAGGACGCGCAGGAGCTCTCCTGCCTGATCCGCGGCGTGAACCCCTGGCCCGGCGCGTACATGCTGCTGCCGGACGGGCAGCCCCTCAAGATCTGGGCCGCCAAGCCCCTGACCTGCATCACCGAAGGCCAGCCCGGCGGCTTTATCAAAGCCGACAGCAAGGACGGCCTGGTCATCCGCACCGGGAACGACACCGCGCTGGAAGTGACCCTGATGCAGATGCCGGGCGGAAAACGCATGGCGCCGAAAGACTATTTACGAGGGCACAAGATCTGACGCCGTAGGGGCGGGACACTGGCCCGCCCGCGATCTGACCACCGACTTCGTTGGAACGCCAAGTGGCGGAAATCAATCTTGTAGCATCATGCCTGCACCATTTACGCGCAGCAGGGCGGTCGGCCCGGTGTGCCGCCCCTACGAGGCATCCGGGCAAATGCAAAAACCGGAATTTTTCGATTTCCCGCCATGTTACCCTTTAGGGGCGGTCGAATCGCGCTGCGCGCGATTCTCTTTCACACTCCTACCTTCAACCTTCTCCCTTCACCCTTTTCCCATATAAAGGAGTTCCCATGCCAGACACCAACGATCGCAAACCCGAAAACCGCCGTTTCCAGGGCGGCAGCCACCGCTTTGACGACCGCGGCGGTCACTCCAGGCCCCGCAGCGATCGCCCCCAGGGCGAACGCAGCTTCGGGGATAAGCCCCGCGGCGATCAGCCCCAGGGCAAGCGTCCCTTCGGGGATAAGCCCCGCGGGGATCGTCCTCAGGGCGACCGCCCGCAGCGCCCGCGTTCCGACCGGCCGGGCCGTCCCGCGCCGTCCCGGCGTCCAGACGCCGTGTCCCCCGCCCGGGCGGCGGCCTTCAAGGCCATCCAGGATGTGCTGAACAACGACGCCTATACCGCCATGGCGGTGGACCGGCAGCTGTCCCAGACGACCATGACCGGCCTGGACCGCGCCCTGTGCACGGCCCTGACCTACGGTACGCTGGAAAACCTGCTGGCCATCGACCACATCCTGTCCTTCTACATGGAGGACCTTTCAACGGTGGAGCCCCGGGTCAAGTGCATCCTGCGCATGGCCGTGTGCCAGAAGCGGTACATGGACAAGATCCCGGACAACGCCATCGCGGACGAGGCCGTGCGCCTGACCCGGTCCATCGGGCTCGAGGACCTGACCGGCTTCGTGAACGGCGTCATCCGCTCCTACCTGCGCGGCGACAAGGAGGTCACCTGGCCCGAAGACGCCCTCGAGCGCCTGGCCCTGGAAAACTCCATGCCGCTGTGGCTGGCCCGGAAGCTGGCCGCGCATTACGGCGAAGACGCGGCGAAGGCGCTGCTGACCTACCGGCCGACGCGCCGGGGCATGGTGCTCAGGCCCAACATGCTGCGCTACACCGACGAGCAGTTCAAGCAGCTGCTGGACAAGAAGGTCTGGGAGGTCGTTCCGGGCCGCGTGCCCCACGCCTGGTACGCCGAGGGCGTCATGCAGCTCGCCCGCGACCGGGATTACCTGTCCGGCGCGTTCAGTGTGCAGGGCGAAGCCAGCATGCTCTGCGCCGCGCTGACCGGCGTGCGCTCGGGCATGCAGGTGCTGGACTGCTGCGCCGCCCCCGGCGGCAAGACCGCCTATATGGCGGAGATGATGCAGGGCACCGGCCGCGTCTACGCGCTGGACGTGCACCCGCACCGCGTGGCGCTGCTGGAAGCCGCCGTGCGCCGCCTGCAATTGGACAATGTGCGCCCGCAGCTCTACGACGCCACCCGCTATAAGGACGACTGGACGGAGCGCTTCGACGTCTGCCTGCTGGACGCGCCCTGCACGGGCCTGGGCGAATGGCACCAGAAGCCGGACATCCGCTACGGCATCACCGAGGAGAGCCTGGCCTCCCTCACCGGGACCCAGAAGACCCTCATGGACAACTGCGCCCAGTACGTGAAGCGCGGCGGGACGCTGGTGTACGCCACCTGCTCCATCCTGCCCGAGGAGAACGAGATGCAATTGCGCGCCTTCCTCGAGCGCCATCCCGAATACACCCTGGAGCCGATCCCTGAGGAGATTTCCGCCCTGTATCCCAATGCCCGCAAGGACTGCGGCCTGCAGCTGCTGCCCGGCCCGGACGGCGACGAGGGCTTCTTCATGGCGAAGCTCAGAAGGCAGGCCTGACCCATGGCGGAACTGTGGGGGATGAACCCGGAGGAGCTGAAAGCCCTCATGCTCTCCTGGGGCGAACCGGCCTACCGCGCCAAGCAGCTGTTCAAGGACCTGCAGAGGGGCCTGGATTTTGACGGCATGACCGTGCTTTCCAAGCCGCTCAGGGAGCGCCTGAAGGCGGAAATACCCGTGCAGCCGGTGACGGTGCTGGAAGAGCACGCCTCCAAAGAGGACGGGACGATCAAGCTTTTGTACGGTCTCGCCGACAAAAACTGCGTGGAAGGCGTGCTCATGCGCTACCACTACGGGGTCACGCTGTGCGTGTCCACCCAGGTGGGCTGCGCCATGGGCTGCCTGTTCTGCGCCAGCACCCTGGACGGCTGCGTGCGCGACCTGACCGCCGCGGAAATGGTGGGCCAGGTGCTGTGCGCCAACCGCCTGCTGAAGGATTCCGGCGAGCATGTGAGCCGCCTGGTGCTGATGGGCAGCGGCGAGCCGATGAACAACTATGAGAATGTGCTGCGCTTCATCCGCGTGGTCACCCATCCCGACGGGCTGAACCTGAGCTCCCGGCGCATCTCTTTAAGCACCTGCGGCCTGCCCGACGGCATCCGCAGGCTGGCGAAGGAAGGCCTGGAGCTGACCCTGTCCCTCTCCCTGCACGCGCCGGATGACGAGACGCGCAAAAAGATCATGCCCATCGCCCGGCGCTATACCATTCAGGAGACGCTGGACGCCTGCCGCGCCTATTACGAGGCCACCGGGCGGCGCTTCATCCTGGAATACGCGCTGATCGACGGCGTGAACGCCGACCCCGAGGACGCCCGGAAGCTCGCCCGGCTGCTGAAGGGCTACAACTGCCATGTGAACCTGATCGCGCTGAACTCCGTGAAGGAACGCAGCCTGTATGGCGCGAACGAGCGGCAGATCGCGCGGTTCATCGAGATATTGGAATCGAACGGCATCTCCGCCACCCGCCGCCGCACCATGGGCGATGACATCGAAGGCGCCTGCGGCCAGCTGCGCAAAAAACGCTTGGAGGAAAACGGCTGATGAAATGGGTTTCCCGCACGCACGTGGGCAATGTGCGTCCGACAAATCAGGACACGATCATCCTCAGTCAGAACCTGTACGGGGTGGCTGACGGCATGGGCGGGCACCTGGCCGGCGATATCGCCAGCCGGATGACCGGCGAGCTGCTGACCGCCTCCGTCGTGGGCCTGGAGCCGCGCACGGACACGCTGGCGGAGTGCATCCGCCAGATCAACGCCCAGGTCTTCGCCCGCCAGAAGGAGGACGAGGCCCTGCGCGGCATGGGCACCACCCTGACCGTGCTGTGGGAAGGCGAAGAAAATGTGTGTCTCGCCCACATCGGCGACAGCCGCGCCTACCTGCTGCGGGACGGCGAGCTCAAACAGGTCAGCCAGGATCACTCCGTTGTGGCCGAGATGATGCGCGAGGGCCTCATCACCGAGGAGGAGGCCGCCCGGCACCCCTACCGGCACATGATCACCCGGGCCATCGGCACCGACCCGGAGGTGGAGCCGGACGTCCACATCCTGGACAAGCAGCCCGGCGACCGCTGGCTCATCTGCTCGGACGGGCTCACCAACTGCGTGCCCGACAGCATGCTGGCCGATACCCTGACTGAAAACAGCCTGCAGGACGCGGCGGATCAGCTGCTGCAGCTGGCCCTCACCCGCGGCGGGCAGGACAATATCACGCTGGTCATCACGGAGGTCGCGCCGTGATCGGACTGGTACTGGACAACAGATACAAGCTCACCGACTTCATCGGTCAGGGCGGCATGGCGCTGGTGTACAAGGCGCTGGATCAGCGCACCCATCACGCGGTGGCCATCAAGATCCTCAAGCCGGAGTACAAGAACGACGAGGAGTTCCTGCGCCGGTTCGAGCGGGAGGCCCAGGCCGCCAGCAAGGTGAGCCACCATAACATCGTGAACCTGCTGGACGTGGGCTCCCAGGACAACTACCGCTACCTGGTGCTCGAGTATGTGGAAGGCCGCACGCTGAAGGACATCATCGACGAGAAAGGCGCGCTGCCCCCGGTGACCTCCGTGCAGATCGCCATCCGCCTGCTCTCGGCCCTCCAGCACATGCACAAGAACGGCATCATCCACCGGGACATCAAGCCCCAGAACATCCTGATCCACGCAGACGGGCACGTGAAGGTGTCCGACTTCGGCATCGCCCGGCTCGCGGGCAGCGGCACCATCAGCAAGACGGACATGGTCATGGGCTCGGTGCACTATTTTTCCCCGGAGCAGGCCCAGGGTCAGGAAGTCACGGAGGCCAGCGACATTTACTCCGCCGGCGTGGTGCTGTACGAGATGCTGACCGGCACGGTGCCCTTTGACGGGGACACGCCGGTGGCCATCGCCATGCAGCACATCAAGGTGCCGCCCCGGGCGGTGAACATCCTGAACCCGGCGGTCTCCCCCGCCATCAACGCCGTGGTGCAGAAGGCCATGGCCAAGGACCCGAAAAACCGCTACCAGCAGGCCGAGGACATGGCCCGGGACCTGCAGAAGGCCCTGAACGAGCCCAACACCCAGCCGCCCGAGGTGATCCTGGATCCCCCGGCCAAGGAAGAGGATAAGCCCATGCGCCGCACCCGGCGGCCCGCGGAGCGCTTCGACTGGCACCGTATGCTCAGGCCCCTCATCTTCAGCCTGGCCGCGCTGGTCGTGACCGGCATCATCGCCCTGCTGGCGGTGCGCATGTACAACAGCATCGTCAATTCCGCCACCGCGCCCTATGTGATCGACGAGACGGAAAAGAACGCGCTGAACCTGATCGCCCGGGCGGGGCTCACCGCCGAGGTCTCCCGCGTCAGCGACGCCGAGCGGCCCGTGGGCACCGTCATCCAGCAGGCACCGGAGTACGGCACCACCATGCGCAAGGGCAGCAAGCTGCTGATCACCGTCAGTACCGGCCCCCAGGAGCAGGAGGTGCCCAGCTTGTACGGCATGAATGTGACCAAGGCCACCGCCGAGCTGGAGAAATACGGCTTCACCCTGCTGGCGCTGCCGGGCAGGGAGGTCTCCGAAAAACCCTGGGACACGGTGCTTTCCCAGACCCCGGAAGCCGGGGAGAAGATGACCGCCGGCGGCATCGTGCAGGTGACCCTGTCCGGCGGCAGCGTGACCATCCCCAACCTGGTGGGCATGAACCGCGCGGAGGCGCTGCAATTGGCCGAGAGCATCGGCCTGCGCGTCACGGAGATCCTGGAGGAGCCCGTGGAGGACGCGACCAAGGACCAGCAGGTGGCCGCCCAGTTCTTCACCGACATGAACAACCAGCCGGTACAGCCCGGCGACCGCGTCATCAGCGGTACCATGGGCCGGATCGCTGTCTATGTGCTGACGCCGCCCCAGACGGAGGTGCCGTGAACATGGAAGGATGGCTCATCCGCGGCCAGGGCGGCGTGTACACCGCGGAGGATGAGGCCGGCGCGCAGTACGTGCTGCGGGCCAAGAACCGCTTCCGCCGCCAGCAAATCTCCCCCCTGGTGGGGGACCGCATCCTGTTCACTCCCGGGACCGTCAGCGACGAGCACGGGTGGATCGACGAGATCCTGCCCCGCAGCAGCGCCTTCGTGCGTCCCGCCGTGGCCAACGTGACCCTGATGGCCATCGTGGTGGCCCCCGAGCCTGCGCCGGACCTGCTGATGGTAGACCGTCTGCTGGTCCAGTGCCGCAAGCAGGGCATCCGCGTGGTGCTGGTGGTCAACAAGTCCGATCTGGATCCCTCCCTGGCGCCGGAGCTGGAGAAGGCCTACGCCGGGGCCGACGTCCGGGTGCGGGCCATCAGCGCCCTCAAGAGGGAGGGGCTCGAACAGCTGGAAGAATGCCTGCGCGGCGAGACCGTGACCCTGAGCGGCCAGTCCGGCGTCGGAAAGAGCACCCTGGCCAACAGCCTTCTGCATGTCGCCGCCGAAACCGGCGAGATCAGCCGCCGCATCCTGCGCGGCCGGAACACCACGCGGCACGCCGAGCTGTTCCGCTCCCCCCGCTTTAACCTGATGGACACTCCCGGCTTCAGCCTGATCACCCTGTCGGAGGAGCAGATGGAGCCGATCCTGCTGCAGGAGTACTACCCCGAGTTTGAGGCCATGCGCCACGACTGCCGTTTCACCCCCTGCTGGCATCAGGGCGAGCCCGGCTGCCAGGTGCGGGCCGCCGTGAAGGCCGGTCAGATCGACGAGAACCGCTACACCCGCTATGTCGCTCTGCTTCGTGAGCTTGACGAAGCCTGGAGAAACCGCTATGCCTGACTTGATCCGTATTGCCCCCTCCATTCTGGCCGCTGACCTGCTTCACCTGCAGGATCAGGTGCAAATGGCCCTGCACTGCGGAGCGGATGAACTGCACGTGGACGTGATGGACGGCCATTTCGTCCCCAACCTGAGCAACGGGCCCGACGTCGTCAAGGCCCTGCGGAAGGGCTTCCCCAATGCGTGGCTGGACGTGCACCTGATGCTGAGCGCCCCCGAAAAATACCTGGAGACCTTCGCCCAGGCCGGAGCCTCCGGCCTGACCGTCCACGCCGAGGCGATCGAGTCCCCCGCGGTCCTCAGGCGGATCCGGGAGCTGGGCATGGAGCCCGGCCTCTCCCTGAAGCCCGCGACCCCGGTATCGGCGGTCAGCGCCTTCCTGCCCCTGGCAGAGCGGGTGCTCCTGATGACCGTGGAGCCCGGCTTCGGCGGCCAGAAGCTGATGTATTTCTGCGCCGAAAAGGCCCGGGAGCTGCGCGCGCTAGGCTACACAGGCCGCATTTCCTGCGACGGCGGCGTGACCTTTGAAAACGCCCGGGAGCTGGCGGCCCTGGGCATCGACACCCTGGTCATGGGCACCGCCTTCTTCCGCGCGGAGGACCCCCAGGCGGTGGCGGATATGGTGCACAGCCTATGAAGAAGGGAAACCGACAGGCCGGGCCGGCGCTCAAGCATAGCCTGGGCCAGAATTTCATCCTCGACGCGGGGCTGCAGAACGAGCTGGCGGCCCTGACCGGCCTTGACAGCGAGGCGGAGGTGCTGGAGATCGGCGCCGGATCCGGCATGCTGACCCAGGCCCTGGCGGAACGGGTCAAACACGTCACCGCCGTAGAGCTGGACCGGGAGATGATTCCCTACCTGAAGGTCGCGGTGCTGAACTGCCCCAACGTGACCGTGGTGCACGCGGACATCCTGCGGTTCGACTGGCAGGCCTTTGCCGAGGAGCACGGGGCCTTCCACATCGCCGCCAACCTGCCCTACCATGTGACCACCGCCCTTTTGACCCGGCTTACGGAGCTCGACCTGCCCATCCAGTCCATGCACCTGATGCTGCAGAAGGAGAGCGCGGAAAAGCTCTGCGCCGGCCCCGGCGAGGAGGGCTACGGCCCTTTGACCCTGCGGCTGCAGTGGGAATACGAGCCCGAGATCCGCAAGTACCTGCCCCGGGAGGTCTTTACGCCGCCGCCCCGGGTGGACAGCGCCTTTATCTCCCTGACGCGTAAATCCGCGCCGCCCGCCCAGGTCAGCGACGAGAAGAAGCTCTTTGAGGTGATCAAAGCCGCCTTCGCCCTGCGGCGCAAGACCCTGCTCAACAACCTGATGAACCGCTACGGCCTGAACCGCAAGCAGACCCTGGCCTGGCTCTCTTCCGCCAGCATCCCCGAGAACGCGAGGGCGGAACAGCTTGGCATTGAAGCATTTGTGGAACTGGCGAACCTGATGAGGAGAGAAGAGTGAAAAGTGATAAGAGATAAGTGATAAGTTGTGGAAGAAACTCTTCGCCTTCGGCTCAGAGTATTCTTCGACTGTTGCGGCACTTCGTGCGATACAGTCATTCGCCTGCCAAAGGCAGGCACAAATAATTGAACAAATGCCGTAATGAAATGGAGGCATTTGCACCTGAACTTATCACTTATCTCTCATCACTTATCACTCCCCCGCATCCCTTATCAGTTTCTGTCCCAACGTTTGAAACCTTTTCGTAACTATTTATTAAATTTGTTAAAATTTCCGAAACACTTTATTCCCGGATCGAAATCGGTTATAATGATATTTTGAGAGGGAGTGCGCTTCCTCTGTTCCGGCGTCAACCGATCTTAAGAAGGTGAAACATGCAAAGCTTGATCAGCAATGTGGAGATGTTCTTCTGGAACCTCACCCATCAACCGAACCTGGTGGACGTGATCGATATTTTGATCATGGCGGCATTGCTATACCAGTTGGTCATGCTGACCAAACAGACCCGGGCCATCCAGGTGCTCAAGGGTCTGGCTGTGCTGCTCGTGGTCAGTTATGTCAGCGAGCTCCTCGGCCTGACCTCCCTGAACTGGCTGATGCGCTCCGTCCTCAACAACGGCGCGGTGCTGCTCATCATCATCTTCCAGCCGGAGCTGCGCAAAGTCCTGGAGCAGGTGGGCCGCGGCGCGGGCTTTGAGCATAACGGCTCGTCCCGGAGCGAGAACGAGCGGATCATCGCCGAGATCACCCAGTGCTGCCTCCGCCTGAGCAAGCGCCGCGTGGGCGCGCTGATCGTCTTCGAGCAGAAGACCGGCCTCAAGGACGTGATCGAGACCGGCACCGCGCTGGACGCCGAGATCTCCGCGCCCCTCCTCGAAAACATTTTTGAACCGAACACTCCCCTGCATGACGGCGCCGTCATCATCCGTGACAAGCGGATCGTGGCGGCCGCCTGCGTGCTGACCCTGAGCGAATCCAACGCCCTCAGCCGCGACCTGGGCACCCGCCACCGCGCCGCCCTGGGCATCAGCGAGGCCTCCGACGCGGTCACGCTGATCGTCTCCGAGGAGACCGGCATCATCTCCCTCACGAAAAACGGCGTCATGACGCGCCGCCTGGACGCGGACAGCCTGACCCGTGCCCTGCACGAGCTGTACAACGAGACGCCCGTGGGGCTCCGGTCCTGGGCGCGCCGCCTGCTCAAGAAAGGAGGAGCGTCGAATGTCGATGCCTGAAAAAGCGGATCAGAACCAGAGACCCTTCGATGCCAAAGCATTCTTCCGCCGCCTCCTGGCCAGCATCACCCATAACTGGGGCTGGAAACTGGGCTGCCTGATCGCCGCCATTTTCCTGTGGAGCGGCATCATCATGCAGGACGGCACCCTGATGCGCGCCAAGACCTTCAACGACGTCACCATCAGCGTCCTCAACGAGGACGTGCTGATGCGCAACGGCTATATCGTGGTCTCCGGCCTGGATGCCGAGACCCTGAGCGGCCTGCGCATGCGCGTGGACGTGCCGCAGCGCGTGTACGGCACCGTGCAGGCCTCCACCTTCAACGCCCGGGTGGACCTGAGCCGCATCCGCGGCACCGGCCGCCAGACGCTGCAGGTGCTGACCACCAACAGCACCACCTACGGCACCGTGCTGGACCTGTCCATATCCACCATTGAGGTCGAGGTGGAGGAATACGTCACCCGCAGCCGGATCCCCGTACGCGTGAACACCACGGGCTCGCTGCCGGAAGGCCTTTACGCCGCGGCGGCCACGGCGGACCCCATCTATGTGGCCATCGCCGGCCCCCGCTCCCTGGTGGACGCCGTGGCCCGGTGCGTGGTCCCCTATGACCTCTCCGAGCTGCCCTATACCGTGGGCACCCAACGCACCGCCCTGCCCTTCCAGCTGGAAGACCGGCTGGAGAACCAGATCCCCAAGGACCGCATCACCGTCACGCCCCTGAACACGGGCGTGAGGATCAACACGATCACCGTCGAGCAGACCTTCTACGAGGTCGTGACCCTGCCGGTGGATATGAACTCCCTGGTGACAGGCGAGCCCGCGGAAGGCTGTGAGATCGTCAGCATCAGCGCGGATCCCTCCCAGGTGCGCGTCGCCTTCAGCGATACCACCGATATCACCGCCGTGGAGAGCATCCACGCCTCCACGCCTGCGGACATCAGCGGCATCAGCGCTACCAAGTCTGTGACCGTCCCGCTGCTTAGGCCCACGGACGCCAAGTATGTGGGCGTCAGCGCCGTCACGGTCACCGTGGAAGTCCGGCCCGTCGTTTCCGATTTCCAGGAGGATGAGGAGGACGAGGCGGACGCCGAGCCCGCGGCCCCCGAAGCCGGAACTGAGGAGAGCGGCGTATGAATTCCTTTGCCAAATACCTGTTCCAGGGCATGTTTTCCTGGGTCAGGGACGCCGTGCAGCAGCTGAGCGATCCCGCTTTGATCGACAGCTGGCTGGCCACCCACTGGCTCGCGGCGCTGATCCCCATCCTGCTGATCGCCACGGCGGTGGACTTTCTGGTGTGGATCGCGCGGTGGAAGCCCTACCTGGTCTGGCGTTCGTCCCTGAACCGGTCCATGTCCCTCTTGAGCGAGGAGGGCCGCGAGCTGCGGCGCTTCCGCAAGGGCTTCAGCAAGGAGAGCGCTGAGATCGGCGAGGTGGCGCGGCCCCTGACGGAAGCCCCGGTCAGCGAGCGCGTATACGCCGAAGCGGCCCCGAAGCAGGACCCCGGCGATGACGCCTATTACGACTGGCAGTTTGCCGAGCCCGCCGCCCAGCCCCAGGAGCAGACGCCCCAGCGGCACCGCCGCAGCGACCGCTACCGCAGGCCCCTGCGCAAGATGCGGGACGTCCCGCGCCGGTCCATCATGCAGGCGGATGATACGCCCCTGGACGGCCTGCCGCCCATCGTCAGCAAGGAAGAGGCCTTCCGCGCCCCCGTTTACCCCCGCCGTGATCAGGATACTCAGCCATGATCCCCGCGGAATTTGAAGCGTCCATCCGGGAACTCCTGGGCGAAGAGGCCGGCCTGTTTTTCGAGGCCATGGGCCGCGAGCCCGTGCGCGGGCTCCGCCTGACGCCCGGCAAGGCCGCCCCGCTGCCGGAAGGCGCGGGCAGCCCCGTCCCCTGGTATCCCGGGATGTACTACCTGAGCATGGATTCCGACGCCGGCAAAACGCCCCTGCACGAGGCCGGCGCCTACTACCTGCAGGAGCCCAGCGCCGCTGTCCCGCCCGCCGTCCTGGTCCCCCAGCCCGGTGAGCGCGTGCTGGACCTGTGCGCCGCGCCGGGCGGCAAGGCCACAGCCCTGGCGGCCCTGGCCCCCGAAGCCCTGGTCATCGCCAATGAGATCGTGGCCGACCGGTCACGGATCCTCTCCTCCAACGTAGAACGCCTGGGCTGCGCCAACATGGCCGTGCTCAACGAGAGCCCGGACAGGCTGGCCCGCCAATGGCCCGAGCTGTTTGACGCCGTGCTGGTGGACGCCCCCTGCTCCGGCGAGGGCATGTTCCGCCGCCACCCGGAGACCATTGCCGAATGGACGCCGGACTCCCCCCTGAGCTGCGCCCGGAGGCAGAAAGCCATCCTGGAATCCGCCGCCCAGCTGGTCAGGCCCGGCGGAAGGCTCTGCTACAGCACCTGCACCTTCGATCGCCGCGAGAACGAGGGCCAGATCGCGGATTTCCTCGCCGCTCACCCGGACTTTACGGCCGCGGATTTCAGCCTGCCGGGCCTGGGAGATTCCCAGGACGGCTGCCTGCGGCTGTGGCCCCACCGCTGCGCCGGAGAAGGCCATTTCGTGGCCCTGCTGCATAAGGCAGGCGACCCGGCGCCGGAAAGGCGGGATCCGTCCCCCCTGGGCGGACTGCCCGCCCCGGACCGCGGCACCCGGCAGGAGGCGGAAAAGCTGCTGAGCGCCCTGCTCGACGAGCCCGCCCATGCCAATGCCGAATTCATGAACGGGCTGTGGCAGGTGCCTGCCCGGATGCCCGACCTGAAGGGCCTGCGCGTCCTGCGGCCCGGGCTGCGCCTTCTGCACCGGCAGAACCGCCTGCTGTTACCGGATCACGCCCTGTCCCACGCCCTCCGGGCCCGGCTCAGAGTCGAGCTCGACGAGGAGCAATGCCGGCGCTACCTGCACGGGGAGACCCTGGAGCTGCCCGGACAGGAGGACGGCTGGACCCAGGTCATGAGCTGCGGCGTCGCCCTGGGCTGGGGCAAGATGACCCAGGGCACCCTGAAAAACCATTACCCGAAAGGTCTCCGAAAATGAAGCGAGTTTTCTGTTTCTGTTCCGTGCTGCTGCTCCTGCTCATCCCGCTCGCGGGTGCGGCCGCGGATGCCTGGCCCACCGCCCAGGAGCTGTTCGAGCGAGATCCCGCGCCGGACGTGCCCCTGACCTGCGATCCGCGCATCGATCCGCTGATCGTGCTGGTGAACAAGCAGAACGGCCTGCCCAGCAGCTATGAGCCGGAGCTCATAGACCTGAAGCTGCCCCACAAGCCCGGCGTCGCCACCCAGCAGATGCGCCCCGAAGCGGCGGAAGCCCTCAGTCGGCTCTTTGCCGCAGCCGAAGCGGACGGCATCAAGTTGGGCGTCGTGTCCGGGTACCGCTCCTACGGCACCCAGAGAGCCATCCACGCCAAGAAGGTCGCCCAGAGGGGCCGGTCGGCAGAGCTGACCAGCGCGCCTCCCGGCAAGTCCGAGCACCAGCTGGGCCTGGCAGTGGACGTGTCCTGCGCCTCCATCAGCTACCGGCTGAACGCCATTTTCAGCACCACCCCGGAAGGGCAGTGGGTCGAAGCGCACTGTGCGGAATACGGCTTCATCATCCGCTACCGCAAGGAGTGGCAGGAGGTCACCGGCTACAAGGTCGAGCCCTGGCACATCCGCTACGTCGGCCCCGAGCACGCCCGGCTGGTCACCGCTCTCAACGTCCCCTACGAAGTCTACATGGAGTACATGCAGCTGTGCTGGAACGCGAGATCCCATATGCCAGTAAGCGAGTAAAGTGCTGAAATCAGAAATCGCGTCAGCGATTTCTACCGCAACTTATCACTTATCTCTCATCACTTATCACTGTTTCATTCCCGAATCGACGAAAATGCTGGAAGGACGGTACCCCGTGCGCGACTCACTTTTGATCCTGGATTATGACCGCCTCACCTCCCGCATGGCGGTGCGCATGCTGAGGGGCGGCCGCATCTGCTGCCGCATCCTGCCCTGGGACGTGGACGAGGAGACCCTGGAGCAGGAACAGCCTGCCGGGCTGCTGCTCTGCGCCGCCGCGGATACGCCGGACGTGACGATCCCCCCGCAGGTCATGAACTACCAGGGGCCGATCCTGGCCCTGGGCGCGGCGGCAGCGGCGCTGAACGCCGCCCTGGGCGGTCAGAACGGCGTCTATGCCCCGCTCGCGGCACTCATGGATCTCGATTATTCGGAATGCCCGCTGCTGAACGGCCTCGCCTCCGGCCAGCGGCTGTTCAAGGGCCTGACCCCTATGCAGCTGCCCGAGGATGCCCAGCAGATCGCCGCCGTCGGAGACGAGCGCGCTGCCGTCGGCTTTTCCCTGGGCGGCGCCCGGCGCTTCGGCATGCAGGTGGACCTGGAGATCCATGACCCCGACAGCGCGCGGCTGCTGACCAACTTCGCCCAGAACATCTGCGGCTGCACCCCCTGGTGGGACGACGAGGCCTTTGTCCGTCAGGCCGTGGAGGATATCCGCCAGGCCACCGGCGAGGGCAACGCGGTCTGCCTGATGACGGGCGGCCTGTACTCCAACGTCACCTCGCTGCTGGCGGCCAAGGCCCTGGGCGACCGCCTGACCTGCGTATATGTGGATACGGGCCTGCTCCAGGACGACGAGGAGGAAGATTTCTTCGAGCTCTTCAGCCAACGCACCGGTCTGAACGTGATCCGGGAGGATCATCGCGACCGCTTCCTGCAGGCCCTGAAGGGCGTGCGGGACCCCATGGACAAACGCCGCACCATCGAATCCATCCTCACGGTCATCCGCCGGGACGTGCAGCGCTCCGTACCGCTGTTGAACGCGGTCATCCGCGGCCGCAGTTACATGGAGCGGCTGAGCCAGGGCGAGGAGACCCTGGGCCTGCGCGCGGGCGTGCTGTGCGTGGAGCCCCTGCGCGACCTGTTCACCGAGGAGGTCCGGCAGATCGGCCGATTCCTGGGCATGCCGGAGGAGATCCTCTCCCGCCAGGCCATTCCCGCCACCGGCCTCGCCCTCAACATCCGCGGGGAGGTCACCGCCGAGCGGCTGGACATCCTGCGCACGGCTGACGGCATTTACCGCCGCCTGATGCAGGAGGGCAACCAGATCCGGCGCCTGGGCACTCTGTACACGAATCTGGAGCCCGTCGGCAACTATTATTCCATCATCCTGAACGCGCTGACCGCCTCTGACATCGGCCTCCCCCGCGCCGCCCGGGTGCCCTATGACATCCTGGAGTCGGCCATGGAGGAGATCCAGGCCGCCTGCCCAAAGGTCCGCCGCGTGGTCTATAACCTGTCCCCGAATCCCACCATCTGAGCAAAGGAAAGCTGTATGCGTATCACACATCCCCAGTCCGCTTACCGCGGCGTGCCCGCGGAGGATACCTTTTTCGTCACTGACGACCGGCAGGTCCAATTGGGCACCGGCTACCTGATCCCCTTCGTCCAGCGGGAGCTGTACCCCGAAAAGCCGCTGAACATCTACCTGGAGATCGCGTCCCAGCCGTCCGCCCGGTACCTGCTTTTCGGCGCGCTCACCGCGCGGGCGGAGGTCATGAAGCTCAGGTATCCCGGCATGAGAGCGCGGCTCTATACCCAGCTGGACCCCACAGACGCGGAATCCCAGGCCTTTTACCAGCGCTGCGGCTTCCAGATGGACGACGCGGAGGACCTGTTCTATTTCCCGCTGCCCTACACCCTGCCGGCGCAGACGCCCATGGGCGTGCAGTACGCCTCCGTGCCCCTGGACAACGACCGCCAGCTGGACGCCTTCCTGCGCCGGCTGAACGAGATGCGCATCACGCCCATCACCCGGGATCAGCTGACCCTCTGGCGGGAGCAGCCGGGCTTCCTGGCCCTGGGCTTCTACCGGGAGGGGCGGCCCGTGACCGAGCTGCTGACCGCCGGGGCGGGCATGAACGCCTCCCTCCTGCAGGTGTACACGCGCTCCGAGTTCCGCCACCAGGGCATGGCGCGGCAGCTGGTGCTGCAGGCCGCGTCCATCCTCCGGGAGCGCGGCATGAGCGGCATGTATGCGCACATTTTCCGCCGCAACGCGCCCCAGGTGGGGCTGATGCAGAGCCTGGGTGCTAACTTCACGCGCACCATCGCGCTCCTGCCCGGGCTGGATCTGTAAGCCCATAATAAAAAAGCGCTGATCTTTCAGCGCTCTTTCCAATGGAGTCACCATGAAACTGCTGCACAAGATCAGAAGCAACGAACCGCTTTTTTCCTGGCTGAAAATCATTTTCGGCTGCTTTGTCGCGGCCAGCGCCTATCCCCTTTTCATGACGCCCCACAACATCGCCCCCGGCGGGCTGACCGGCGTCGCCATCATCCTGAACTACCTGTTCCGCCTGCCCGTCGGTATCACCAGCCTGCTCCTGGGCGCGCCCCTCTTTGTGATCGGCTGGCGCTCGGTGAGCATGCAGTTTGCCCTGCGCTCCCTGGGCGCGACGGCCATCTTCTCGATCCTCATCGACGTGCTGCCCTTCCCCAGCGTCACCGACGACTACCTGATGGCCACCATTTTCGGCGCGGTGCTGCTGGGCGTGGGCCTGGCCATCATCATGACCGGCAACGCCACCACCGGCGGCACGGATATGCTGGCGCAGATGCTGCACGTACGCTTCCCCTCCGTCCGCGTGGGCACCTTCCTGACCGCGCTGGACGGCTGCGTGGTCCTGGCCGCCTGGTTCACCATGAGTGCCAAGGCCGCCCTGTACGCCCTGTGCAACATCTACATCTGCGCCCGGGTCATCGACATGATGCTCTCCGGCTGGGGCAGCGCCAAGGCCTGCTACATCGTCACCGAAGCCACCGAGCAGGTGACCAAGCGCATCATGGACGAATTGGACCGCGGCGCGACGCTGCTGGACGGCGTCGGCGCCTACTCCGGCGAGCAGAAAAAGATGATCGTCTGTGTGGCGGGCAGCCGTGAGATCCCGCGCATCAAGCGCATCGTCAAGGAAGAGGACCCCAAGGCCTTCATCTTCATCACCGACACCCACGAGACCCTCGGCGAAGGATTCCATCAACTAAGGTAACCTTCGCAAGGGGGTGCAAGCACCCCTCTGCACGATCCCACCACACCTCGCAGACCTTAACTGTTGTCAGCACCCAAGGATCAGGCTTGTACTCAACAGGAGGGCCCCATGACTGTACGCGAAGAAACGGAACAATGGGAACGGGAACGGCTGTCCCCCTTCGCTGCCCTGAGCGCCGAGAGCGCGGGGCGCGAGCGGCCCATCAGCCCGGACGACCTGCGCACGGACTACCAGCGCGACCGGGACCGCATCCTGCATTCCAAGAGCTTCCGCCGCCTCAAGTTCAAGACCCAGGTGTTCATCGCGCCGGAGGGCGACCATTTCCGCACCCGGCTCACCCACACCCTGGAGGTGCAGCAGGTGGCCCGGACCATCGCCCGCGCCCTGCGCCTCAACGAGGACCTGACCGAGGCCATCGCCCTGGGGCACGACCTGGGGCACACCCCCTTCGGCCACATCGGCGAGCGGACCCTGGACCATCTGTGCCATGACGGCTTCCGCCACAACGAGCAGAGTCTCCGTGTGGTGGAGAAGCTGGAGAACGGCAGCGGCCTCAACCTGACCTTCGAGGTCCGGGACGGCATCGCGCACCACAGTGGGCCCGTGGCTCCCCGCACCCTGGAGGGAGCCTGCGTCGCCCGGGCGGACCGGGTGGCCTATATCAACCATGACATCGACGACGCCCTGCGTGCCGGGATCCTGAGGCCCGAGGACCTGCCCCAGAGCGTGCTCAAGACCCTGGGCGAGACCCACGGCGAGCGCATCGAGACCATGATCCGCGACATCGTGAACGAGAGCCGGGGACAGGACCGGATCCTGATGAGCCCCGGCATCCAGGCGGCCACGGACGAGCTGCGCGCCTTCATGTTCGAGCGGGTCTACCGCGACAGCTGGCGCAGCCAGGAGGAAGAAAAGTGCGACCGCCTGCTGACCCACCTGTTCGAGCACTATATCGAGAACATCGGCCAGCTCCCCCTGGAGTACATCGAGATCGCCTACCTGGAAGGCCCGGAGCGCGCCGTGGCCGACTTCATTTCCGGCATGACCGACCGCTACGCCGTGCGCCTGTACCGGCAGCTTTTCCTGCCCGCGGCGTATCCGGCAAGCTTCGACTGAACCAAATAAAGCGATCAGGCACAGCAGATCTTTCCGCTGTGCCTGATCCTTTATACTGGTGACGAATGTAATGTTATCTCAGGATCTCTTCGACGACCCGGCCGTCCGTATCCGGCATATCGAAGCCTAGGCTCCGGGCCACGGTGGGCGCAATATCCACGATGCCCGCCTTTTCCACCACGGCGCCGGGCCGGATGTCCGGGCCGAAGGCCAGCAGCGCAGGCTGGGGGCCCTTGTCCGGATGGTAGCCATGGGTGCCGTGGGCCAGCTTGTAATCGCTCAGGTCGATGGGCCGGATCACCGGATCCCGCCAGTCATTGCCGAAGGAATAGGTACCGTTGGTCTCCAGTACGAAGCTGAACCCGCCGGACAGGTGCTCCTCCCGTTCGGTCTCCTCCACGGTCCAGACCCGCTCGATGCCGTAGGCGCTTTCCTTTCGGGCGGCTTCCAGCACCCTGCGCGTCTCCTCCCAGACCGCCTTGTCTGAAGGATCCTTCAGCCACACCTGGCAGGACGCGCCGGTGGACTTGCAGATGGCGCGGTAATCCCGGACGGAGCCATCCGCGTTCAGGTCGATCAGTCCCGCCCGGCGCAGCAGCACGTTGGGCAGCACATTGCCGCGGACGTCGATCTGCCCATGGTCGCTGACCACGAACACATTGGTCTGATCCCGGATGCCGGCCAGGTCCAGCGCCTGCAGGATATCGGACAGCCAGAGGTCGCACTCGTGCAGGCCATGGACCGCCTTCTGCGAAAAGACGCCCGCGTCGTGACGGTAGCCGTCCACATTGGCGGGGTGGATCATGAGCAGATTCGGCCGGAACTCCCGGATGATGTCGCAGGCGCAGCCGTTGACGAACTCATCCGCCCAGGGGTGCTTTCGCATGCGGCCGCGCACATAATGGATGTTCCTGCGTACGATCTCCATGGTTTCTTCATTGCTGCCCGCGTCGCGGTAGCACTCCGCCTCGTCCTCTCCCGGGTTCTGGGGCCAGTACTCGTCCACCAGCCAGTCGATATGCGGGTGATTGCCCGTCACCGGCCAGTATACCGCGGCGGTGGTCAGGCCGTGCTCCTTCGCGCGGTCGAAGATGTCCGGCACTTTTACGATGCAGTTGAAGTGCTCCCACTTGGAGGAGACCTCCCCCAGGATCGTCTTTTCGTTGTTGATCACCCCGTGGCGGTCCGGATAGCAGCCGGTGCGCATGGTGGTGTGACAGGGATAGGTAATGGTGGGATAGATGGAACGGTTGTGTTTGATGATGGCAGCCTGGTCCCAGACAGACCCGAAAGCGGGCAGCTCCTTCAGGACCGCCAGGTCCTCATAGACCATTGCGTCCTCGCTGATGACCACCGCATACTTTGCTTTTGACATTCTTGCTCCTCCCAAATCACAGATTTATAATCCTTTCAGGAAGGCGACGATCCGCTCCTCCAGGATGCGGTGGCCTTCGTCATTGGGGTGCAGGCCATCCGGCACGTAACGCTCCTGGATGACGGGCACATTGGGCTGCAGGCCGGAGCAGGCGTACAGGTCCAGCACAGGCAGGGCGTAGTATTCCGCCACCTGGCGAATGACATTCACATATTCTTCGAGCGTGCCGGAGGGCACCGCCTTCCCGTGGCTGCCATAGCGGCTGTCCTCGTTCAATCGGTGCAGCGGCGTCAGCACGACGATCCGCGCCGAGGGGTACCGGGTGATCAGCCCCGTGTACAGCAGGTGCAGCGCGCCGTAAAAGGTATCCGGCGTCCGGTCCGCCATCGTGCCGATGGGCGCATCGCCGTGGCCGAAATCATTGGTGCCGCCGAACACGGCGACGATATCGGCGTCCGGGTCCATGGCTTCATAGCGGCCCAGGAAGTCCAGGTCGTGCCTCGGATTCTCGGAGGGCTGCTTCTGCCGGGCGATGCGCGTGCCGCCGATGCCGTAATTGCGGCAGACCGCGCCATAGTCCCGGGCGATGCGGGAGGCAAAGCAGTATGCCACATCCGAGCAGCCGTGGCCCTCGGTGATGCTGTCCCCCAGGAAGTTGATCTTCTTGTTTCTGATGTCCATCTTTCCCGCTCCTTTCGCCTCAGCCGACGGATTCGATCTCGAAGGCCTTCCAGGGCACGTTCACAGGCTTCTTCTCCACGATGATCTCATAGATGTGCCTGAGCAGCGGGAAGTCCTCCGCTTTCAGCTCGCCCTTTTCGATCTTTTTCTGCACTGCGCGGGCGGATCGGGTCGCGATGACGATGGATTCCAGCGTCACGCCCTTCAGCTCCGCCATGGCGTCATCGAAGGTATACCCCCGGCCCAGCAGCTTGCCGATCATGCGGGTGCGGCCGCCATACACCGTCACATACAGATCGCCGATGCCCAGCATCAGGCTCTCCTCCCGTGCGCCCATGTAGTCCAGCAGGCGCTTCATTTCCTTGGACGCCTGGCCGAAGATGGCCGCCTGGGAGTTGTAGTGGATGGCGCCGATCTTCCCATCCCGCTTTTCGGCCAGGCCCACCGCCAGCGCGACGCCCAGGGCGTAGGCGTTCTTCATGGCCACCGCGGCCTCCACGCCCACCACGTCGTTGGAGATGCTCACGTGGTAGTAGCTCGTCTCGAACAGGGACTTGATCCAGCGCAGGAGCTCAATGTCCCGGCCGCAGAAGGTGACCTCGGAATCGTCCAGGTCCGCCAGCTCATAGCTGGTGCAGGGGCCGCCCACGGCGTTGAGCCTGAGCCCGCGGCAGCCGGACTGCTTTTCGAACAGCTCGGGATAGACGTGCAGGTCGCCGTTCTCATCGTCCATCATGCCCTTCGTGACGGTCAGTACCGGCAGCGCGGGGTCGATGACCTTCAGCACCTGCTCGCAGAACCAGTCCACGCCGAAGGAACTGACGCCGCCCACCAGCAGGTCCGCGCCCTGCAGGGCCTCCTGCATCTCCTCAAACTGATAATACCGATAGCTGTCCGGCAGGCGGCGCTTGAGCGTCAGGTGCTCGCCCGTCGCCCGGGCATGGTCGATGATCTCCCGGTCCAGAGGCGTGCCCACCAGCCGGACCTCATGGCCGTTGTGCGCCGCGGGGATGCCGATGGCGCTGCCCATCATGCCAGCGCCGACGATCGCAATAATGCTCATAACACACCTCCGACAGATGTTTTTGCGAGGTTGAAGGGTTAAGGTTGAAGGTTGAAGGGAATACTATCTCTCCCTTCACCCTTAAACCTTCACCCTTAAACCTTCACCCTTCACCCTGTTATCAGGCTGTAGTTCGGCATGGCGTTCAGGGTCAGGTCCGCGATCTGGCCGCGCATCAGGCGGTAATAGGCCGCGGAGCCGATCATGGCGCCGTTGTCACCGCACAGGTCCAGGCGCGGGCAGTAGAAGGCGATGTGCCGCCGATCACAGGCCTCCTGCAGCTGGGCGCGCAGCCGGCGGTTGGCGGAGACGCCCCCGGCCAGGGCCAGCTTTTTGAAGCCCGTATCCTTGAGCGCCAGCACGGTCTTGTCCGTCAGCTGGTCGCACACGGCCTTGCGGAAGGAGGCCGCCAGGTCGGCGGGGGCCATCATCTGGCCGCTCATCTTCTGCTGGTTGACCGCATTCAAAAAGGCGGTCTTGAGCCCGGAGAAGGTAAAATCATAGATCCCATCCGTGTGGGAATGCGGCAGTTTGAGGGCCGTATCGTCGCCCTCATCGGCCAGCTTGTCCAGGCGCGGGCCGCCGGGATAGGGCAGGTCCAGCACCCGGGCCGCCTTGTCGAAGGCCTCCCCCGCCGCGTCGTCCTGGGTGCAGCCGATCAGGCGGTAGACGCCATAATCCTCCACCGCGAACAAGTGGCTGTGCCCGCCGCTGACCGCCAGGCAGAGGAAGGGCGGCTCCAGCTCCGGGAAGGTCAGGTAGTTGGCGCAGATGTGTCCCTCGATGTGGTGCACCGGCACGAGCGGCTTGCGCAGGGCGAAGGACAGGCCCTTCATGTAGCTGACGCCGATCAGCAGCGCGCCCACCAGGCCCGGTCCGGCGGTCACTGCCAGCGCGTCCACGTTCTCCAGAGCCATGCCCGCCTCGCTGAGGGCCGCGTCCACGATCTGGCTGACCTTCTCCACGTGCGCCCGGGAGGCAATCTCCGGCACCACGCCGCCGTACAGGGCGTGCAGGTCGATCTGGGAATAGACTGCGTTGGAGAGGATCTTCCGCCCGTCCTCCACCACGGCCGCCGCCGTCTCGTCGCAGGAGGTCTCCAGCGACAGGATGCGCACATGGTCCTGTTGTTTCAGCGCTTCCGCGCGGTCTCTCATTTCCTGGATGTAGGTCATATCCTATTTCCCCATCTCTTCCATCTGCCTGATCAGGAAGCTTCTAAGCTGCTCCTTATCCGGCAGCTGAAGCATATATGTTGATACGAACAGCTGGTTATCCATTCCGGAAAGCGCATACTCGACCATCTGGGGTCCCTTTTTTGTACAGAGCAGGATCCCCACAGGCGGATTGTCCCCCGGATTCATCTCATTTTTCCTGTAATAGGAAACATAAGCGTTGAGCTGTCCAAAGTTCTCGTGGGTAAACTTGTCATCCTTCAGTTCAATGATGACATTGCAGTGCAGGATGCGGTTATACAGCACAAGATCGATAAAATAATACTCGTCGTCGATGACGATCCTTTTCTGTCGCGCTTCGAAACAGAAGCCCTTTCCCATTTCCAGCAGAAAGTCCGTCAGATGATCCATGAGGGCTTGTTCGATGTCGGATTCATCTACGGCATCCTTTGCGGCTAAACCGAGAAATTCAAACAGGAACGGATCCCTGATCGAAAGCGCGTTGCCTGAATCCTCCGGGCTTATTTTTTCAAGAAGCAGTTCAGGCCGACGGCTGACACCCGCCCTGTAGTACAGGGATGTTGCGATTTGCCTTCTCAGTTCCTTCACCGACCAACCACTGCGTATACATTCAAACTCATAGAAAAAGCGTTCAAACGAATCACTGATTGGAAGCAGTTCCACAATATGCGAGAACGAGAGCTTTGACACGAGAACTTCAGGCGGAGTGACGAATCGGTCCGACGGCGTCGGACTTTTTGCCACTGACAGATCAAATTGGTCCGACGGTATCGGACTGTTCTGTATCAGGCGCTGAGCCGGCAGATCCCGTTTTTCCCCGAAAACCTGAACGATCTGGGGATAGACCAGATAAAAGCGTCTGCTGTTTTTAAACAGCGTGTTATTCAGACCTTTTTCATTGACACGTGCCTCAAGCTGCCTTAGCAGATTGTCGCCGTACCTGGCCTTTTCGGCTCCGTGCTGTTCAAACTCTACGATATAATATCCGATCAGCCAGTTGCGGAGCGTAAGCATTCTGTTGACCGCACCGGCCGCAATGTTTTGCGCTGAAAGATGGATGGATTTGATCTTCTCCGCCAGCACATCAAACGTCAATTCATTCATCGCGGTCTCAGATCCTCCTTTGTTCAAGCGTCACTGCTCACCGCCCTATACCTGGCTGCCCCCATCGCCGCTAGCATCACCGCCAGCGCCGGCCAGCAGCGGAAGACGATATCCCGGGCGTACCAGATGAAGAAGCGGGTGGGCATCAGCATGATCAGCAGGTCGCGGTTCGGGTTCATCAGCCACAGGTCGTTCCGGAAGAACACCTTGTGGAAGGTGATAAAGAGGCCGGTGAAGTTGAAGACGCCCCAGAGGGCCAGGGCCAGGACCACGCCCAGCAGGATATAAGCGCCACTCGCCATGCCGCTCAGGATCGCGCGGGCCATCTGCTCCCGGCTCTCCTTTTTCCGCGCCTGCGCCCAGTACAGGCCGACGAGGGCCAGGGCGAAGCCGCCGGAGATGAACCGGAACGCGCCCAGCCCCTGCACGATGCCGCGGACGTCCCGCATATGCGTGAGCTCCTTTTCCGAGAACTGCTCGCGCACGGTGCCGTCCTCGGCGGTCACGTTCAGGTCGTCCCGCTTGTCCTTCAGGTAGTCCGTGATCGCGGCCGCATAGTCCGGATAAGCACTTGCCGGCACGCCCTTTAAGGACGTGTCGGCAAACTGGTAGAAGCCTTGCAGCATTATCGTATGATTTGTGACCCGGTTATAGGCGATGGTCGCGAACATGCACAGATAGAGGCAAATGCCCGCCAGCGTCAGCGCCGCCGCTTTCCACTGCCTCATTGCATTTTCAGGTAGGCGGTGGTGAAGCCGTCCAGGCCGCCGTTCATGACCTCATCGATATTGCCGGTCTCATAGCCGGTGCGGTGGTCCTTGACCATGGTATAGGGCTGGAAAACGTAGGAGCGGATCTGGCTGCCCCATTCGATCTTCTTCATCTCGCCCTTGATGTCCGCCATCTGCTGTTCCTTCTCGCGCTCGCGGATCTCCAGCAGCTTGGCCTTCAGCATCTTCAAGCAGGTGGCGCGGTTCTGCACCTGGTCGCGCTCCGTCTGGCAGGAGACCACGATTCCGGACGGGAAGTGCGTCATACGAACGGCGGAGCTGGTCTTGTTTACGTTCTGTCCGCCGGCGCCGCTGGAATGGTAGGTATCCACGCGGACGTCCTTCATGTCGATCTCGATCTCGTTGTCGTCATCCTCCAGGATCGGCGCCACGTCCAGGGACGAGAAGGAGGTATGCCGCCGAGCATTGGCATCAAAGGGGCTGATGCGCACCAGGCGGTGCACGCCCTTCTCGCCGCGCAGGTAGCCGTAGGCGTTTTCGCCGTCCACCTCGAAGGACACGGACTTGATGCCCGCCTCGTCACCCTCCAGATAGTCCAGCAGCTTGACCTTGAAGCCCAGCTTCTCGCAGTAGCGGGTGTACATGCGGTACAGCATCTGGGTCCAGTCCTGAGCCTCAGTGCCGCCCGCGCCCGCGTGCAGGGAGAGGATGGCGTTTTTGTCGTCATAGTCGCCGCGCATCAGCGTTTCCAGGGACAGAGCCTCGATCTGCTCGTCCAGGCGCGCGCTCTCGGCGGTGATCTCCTCCAGCATGCTCTCGTCGTCTTCCTCGTTGGCCAGGTCGATCATGACCTCGAGGTCGTCCACGGCGCTGACCAGGGACTCATAGTGCTTGATCTTGCCCTCGATGGCCGCGATGCGGCGGTTCACGTGGGTCGAGCGCTCCAGGTCGTTCCAGAAGCCCTCGGCGTTCATTTCTTCCTTCAGCTCCTCCAGCTCGCGCCTGAGGTCGTCCAGGTGCAGGCCGCCGGCGATCTCC
>CADAPM010000017.1 GCA_902789795.1 uncultured Eubacteriales bacterium | reverse complement strand
GTGAAGCGCGCGGTCAGGCCGTCCTGCTCGTAGGTCCAGCCGTCAGGATCATTCTGATCAAAGTCCGGCTCGTCCAGCGCCATATTGTTGTAGGCGAAGCTGATCTCCTGCCGGGCCAGGGCTTCCAGATCCTCCGGATCGAATTCCATTTTCCGCCAGTCGCGCTCCAGGGTGAACACGTGCCAGCGCGGCGTATAATCCACCTTGTAGCGGTCCGTGTTCAGCACCTCGCCGGTCTCGGCGTCCAGCTCGATCATGGGGTTCACGTAGTCCTCTGTCAGCATACGCAGCTTCCAGACCGGATGCGGCTCCGCGCCGATCAGGATGCAGGTGTGGGCCTCGGCGCTGCGCTGGCCGGTGGCCTCAATGGCCAGGGCGATGGCTTGATCACGGGTGATCTTTGCGGCGCTCTCCGGCGGATAGACGGTCTGCTTGATGAGCCTGCCTTCCACCTCCTGCGGCTCCAGCGCCTGCATGTCGCGGGTCAGCTGCTGCCAGCGCTCCTGCGTCCACTCCCCGTAGTAGCCGTAGGCGGACCAGTAGCGGTCCATCAGGTTATCGCCGGTCAGCTCTGAGGTATCCGCCTCGACGCTCTGGACCGCGCCGGTCAGTTTCACCACCGCGCTGGCGTCGCCGTAATGGATATCGTTCGATACAAAACGGACGTTATACTGGTTGTACCCGTCCGCAAAGACCTGGTACAGCGCTTCGTCCAGCAGATCGGGGCCGGGGTACTCAGCCCGGATCGCCTCCGCCGCCAGGCGGATGGCGTCGCTGAGGGTCAACCGCCCCTCCCGGGCCTTTTCATAAGCGGCTTCCGGGGTGTAAAGGATGGCGCTGTTATCATCCCGGCCCTGTTTGCGCGCGTATTCGACCTTGCCCTCCGGGCTGCTGACGCAGACGACGTACCAGCCCGCCGCCTCATCCACGGGCCCCTCCGTCTGGGCGAAGATCCGGTAGCCGACCAGCCAGTGCCGCTGTCCCCCGTATTCCGTCAGCACGGCGGCGTTCAGCGCGGCGCGCGGGTCGAGCCCGGCCGTGCCGGCGATCTCCACTGCCTTTTCCCGGGACAGGTCGGTTTCCGCAGGCTCCGGATATTCTGTCAGCCGGTAAGCCTTCAGCTCCGCGAAGGCGCGCTTTTCCGGTTCTTCCACGGCATTTTGAAGCATGTCGTGGAGGGTGCGCCAGGCGGACTGGGGCCACTCCCCCTGATCCCAGCTGTAGATATCGCGGAGCTTTGACAGCACCGCTTCCCCGGTATAGGGCTTCGTCCAGTCCGGCACGTCCGCGCTCGTCTGCACCGTGCCCTCCGGATCCGCATCCTCAAAGACCGCGCTGTAGCTCCCGTGAGTGAGGTCCAGCGGCTCCAGATCAAAGCTCCAGGTCGCGCCGCTCAGCTCATCCTCCGTGTCATGATAGAAGGCCCGGCTGAGCCGGAATACCGTCCGGTCCTCCAGGGGCAGGTCCGCGCCGTATTTGGCCCGCAATACCGCGAAGGCGAAGGCTTCGGCGTCTTCATACTTCATATTGTCCGGCCCGGGCAGGCGGCTCTGATAAGTCTCGCTGCATCCGATGTCCGCCATCAGGCGCTCGAACCAGTCCTGCTGCTCCAGGGTCCAGGTGTAGAAGTTGCCGCCGAAGGCCTGGCGGCAGAGCTCCATGATGGTCTCCTCCTCCCAGTAGCCCTGGCCGTTTTTGATCAGCTGCATGATACGGTTGTTTTCTTCCAGCGTGATGCCGTTCTCGTTCAGCGTGCGGATCAGCTCCGCCAACTGTTCCGGCGTGTAGCTTCTGTTGACGCCCGTCGGACCGTCATTTTCATTGGCCAGCGGCACCGCCACCTGCTCCATGATCTCCTGATGGCTGAGCAGGGCGGCCGCCAGAGCGGCGGTGGCCAGCAGCGCCAGCACGATGGCCAGCACCAGGCCCAGAGATATTTTGCGTTTCACTTTAGTCTCTCCCTTTCCGGCAGCGGCGGAGACCTTGCTGTACAGCCAGGGATCGCCGGTCAGGCCGGACAGCGCGCCGTCAATGGCCTGATGGACTTGCCTGCGGTCAAGCTCTTCACGCATCCTGATCCCTCCCCTCCAGCGCCTTGTGGAGCTTTCCCCGGCCCCGCTTCAGGCGGTTGGATACGGACGACTGGGCGATGCCCAGCGCTTCCGCGATCTCCTCCGTGCCCATGTCCTGATAATAATACAATATGATTGCTTCTCGCAGCTTGTTTGGCAGGTTCATGATGGCCAGCGCCAGGTCGATATCCCTGCCGGCCGGCTCCTGCGCGGCTTCGGGCAGCATGTCCGGCGTCACCCGCCGGTCCGTATGCCTGAACCAGCTGCCCCGCTGGACGTCCCGGCACACATTCACCGCGATACGGCTGAGCCAGGTCTTTTCACTGCTCTGGCCCCGGAACTGCCCGTAAGCGCGATATGCTTTCAAAAAGGTCTCCTGCACCGCGTCCTCCGCCAGCGCCCGATCGTGCAATTGCATATAGCACAGGCGCAGGAGCGGTGTCTGGTACTCGCTGATCAGCCGTTCGATCGCCTGATCCCGTCCGCTGTCCGGATCCTTGACAGCCGTCATGGGAGCGGACCACCTCCTCCGATTGGGTTTCACTGATATAGACGCTGCTGCGGGGCGTTTTTATCGAATAAATATCGCCGCCCAGAAAAGAATTTGTTGCACGGGAAAGCAAAAACCGCTATACTGGAATAGCAGTTTCCTGCAAGAATAATAAGGAGGTTCCAGCCATGGACAAGATTCCCGAAATGCTCGCCGGGGCCGGCGGAAACATCGTGCTCGCCATTATCGTCAGTATCGTCGGTTATTTCGCCATCCAATTCATCATGAAAGCCCTGCGCAAGCTGAAGGGCTTTGAGAAGCTGGACCAGACGGTGGTCCGGTTCGTGCTGAACTTCATCAAGTGGCTCATGTACGTGATGCTGATCATCGCGGTGATTACGATCCTGGGCGTGCCCATGGCGCAGGTGATCGCGCTGCTGGCCTCCGCCGGCGTGGCCGTCGGCCTGGCCCTGCAGGGGGCGCTCAGCAACCTGGCGGGCGGCATCCTGCTGATGGTGCTCCGGCCCTTCAAGGTCGGCGACTATGTGGACGCGGCCGGCGCCAGCGGCGTGGTGCACTCCATCAACCTGTTCTATACCGTGATCATGACCATCGACAACAAGCGCGTCACCGTGCCAAACGGCAGCCTGATGAACGCCAACGTGGTGGACTACACCGCCGAGCCCCAGCGCCGGGTGGACCTGGTCTTCTCCTGCGCGAAGTCTGAAAAGCCCGCCGAGATCCAGCGGTGCATCCTGGACGCGGTGGCTGGCAGCCAGTACGCGCTGCAGGAGCCCGCGCCCTTCGCCCACATCAGCGGCGGCACCAACGAGGCCATGGAGTTCACCGTGCGCGTCTGGTGCAAGACCGAGAACTACTGGGACCTGTACTTTGAGCTCAACCAGCTGATCGTGGAAGCCTTCGCCGCCAAGGGCGTCCAGGCCCCCGCGCTGCGCGTGGTCAGTGACAAGTAAACACCCAAAAACAAAGGGACGGCACCCGCTGAATTGCAGGACCGTCCCCTTTTTTTGTGTTTTATCAGTAGACGATGGAAGGGTCGTACTTTTCGATCATTTGCTTCTCAAAGGCCTTCATCTGCGGCGTGGCCATTTCTTTTTTCTCTTCGTCGCCGTACTTGTAATAATACTCCAGCTCCTGATAGTATTGCCGCTCGCCGAAATCCATCATATGCGAATGCAGATCGCCGCCGCTGACCTTGTTCATTTCTTCCAGTTTGAGTTCCTTCATGATTGCTGACATGTTTCTACCTCCTGCCGCCATAGCGGCGTTGTTTTTTTATTTTGCGGAAGCTTGGTGCTTCCACCTGTTGATACGCAGACCCCGGAGGCATGGCAGCATTTTTTTAAAAAAAAGAAACAGGGAGGCAGTGCTGTACGAAACTTATCAGACGGGAATGGCAGCTGACGGGCTGGGCTTACGTGAATTGCGGTTATTCATTGACCACCAGATCCTCAAACGCGCTTTCACGCACCCAGACCGCAAGGCCGCGGCCTTCCACCCGGAATTCTCCGCAGCCCTCCGCATCGATCACCACGGGCTCCGGGCAGCCGCCGAGCACATCCCGGAAGCTCTCCCCGGCGAAGCGCTCGCCGATCTTCATGCGCAGGCTGCCGCCCTCGCCGTTGGAGAGCACCGCAGCAAGCCCGGAGTGTTCATGTTCTTCGTCACCGCGCCGCACCCAGCCGATCAGGTCCGCGCGCTCAAAGCAGTCCTCCTGGCTGCCGTAGGCGTAGGCATGGCGCAGCTTGATCAGCTTGCCGAGGTTGGGCACCATCGGCCGGTTCTTTACCGGGTTTCCGTAGTAGTCTGAATAAAACACGCAGGGCACGCCCTCCTGCCTGAGCAGGATCAGGGCATAAGCCAGAGGCTTGAACCAGTCGTCCACGAAGGACTGCAGGCTCTGTCCGTGCTGGGTGTCATGGTTATCCACGAAAGTGACAGCGTTCTGCGGCCGTTCGCGGACGAGCGTGTTGTCGAAGATGGTCCTCAGGTCGTAATCCGCCCCGGCCTGGGACGCATTGAAGATGTTGTAGTGCAGCGCCACGTCAAACAGGGACATCTCATTGTCCACCGCGTCCAGGTAGTATTTCAGGCGCTCCACGTCGCCGCTCCAGTATTCGCCCACAGCAGGGAGGCTGCGCCGGCCGCCGTCGCGCGCGTCCTTCAGCAGCTCGCGGTAGAAGGGAAAGCTGATGTGCTTGACAGCGTCCAGGCGCAGCCCGTCGACCCCCGTCTCCTTCAGGTACCAGTTGAGCCACTTTTTCGTTTCCCGCACGACGTCCGGGTTGGACATATCCACATCCATTCCCATCAGGTAATCAAAATTTCCGTTTTCCGGGTCCGTTTCCGGCGCCCATTGCTTGCCGCTGAAGCGGTAGATATGGCCCGGTTCCCGGCTGTTCTCGTCCCAGTCGGTGCCGGAAAAGCACCGGTGGTCCCAGATAAAGCGGCTGTACTTGCCCTTTCGGCCGGGAAAAGTGAATTTGCTCCAGGCGCGGATCGTCTGCTCGCTGCCCACCTGCTCCGTCCGGTTTTCCGGATCATCCGTGACGGCATGGATCTCCTCCAGCTCATCCCCGCCCATGCGGTGGTTGAGCACGATGTCGGCAAACACACGGATGCCCGCGCTGTGGAAGGCGCGCACCGCTTCGATGTATTCTTCTTTGGTGCCGTATTTTGTCCGGATCGTTCCCTTCTGGTCAAACTCTCCGAGATCATACATATCATAAACGCCGTAGCCCACGTCCTCCTGGGAGGTGCCTTTGTAGGCCGGCGGTAACCATACCTGGGTGATTCCGAGGGCCGCCAGATTCTCCGCCTTCGCGGCGCAGCGTTTCCACCACAGGCCGTCGTTCGGGAGATACCACTCGAAATACTGCATCATCGTTTCGTTAAAATCCAACAAATCCCTCCTTTGATGTGGATTCGGCATGTTTTACCACAATCGGAGGGATTTGTCAAATTTCGGCCTATGACGTCAGCGGTTTTTTACATTTTTGCCGCGGCGTTTTTTCACACCGGCCGAAGAAACCGCCTGACTTTTTCGTGTTTCCGCGTTATTTGTGATACCTTTCCCCCGCCAGGATCTTCCTTGCCCGGTACAGCTGCTCCAGCAGCATGACCCGGGCCAGCTGGTGCGGGAAGGTCAATTTGGACATGGACAGCTTCCGGTCCGCCCGGGCGATGACCTGGGGTGAGAGGCCCAGGGAGCCGCCGATCACGAACACGGTGCGCCCGCCCTGGAGATCGCGGTCCTTCAGCAGGTCCGCCAGGCCCTCGCTGGTGAGCTGAGGCGCGTCGATGCACAGGGCGACCACGTAGTCCCCGGGCCGGATGCGCTTGAGCAGGGCTTCGCCCTCCTTCTGCATGATCTTCTGCCGGTCGACGTCGGAGGCGTGCTCCGGCTCGGGCAGGTCGTCCACCTCCACGAGCTCAGGCTTGCCGTAGCGGCTGAGGCGCTTTAAGTATTCGCCGCAGGCGTCGCGCCAGTATGCTTCCTTCAGGCGGCCCACACATAAAATCAGCTCAGCCATGGCATGATCAGGGGGATGACGTCCAGAAGGCTCTCCCGGACATCGTCCGCATACGGCGCGAGGGCGTCCGAGTAGGGGATGCGGTCCGGCACCATGCAGGTGCGCATGCCCGCTGCACGGCCCGCCTTCAGCCCGTTGGGCGAATCCTCCAGCACCAGGCAGTTTTCAGGGCGCACGCAAAGCGCCTCTGCTCCGGCCAAATAGATATCCGGCGCGGGCTTGGAGCGGCGGATCATATCCCCGCACACCAGGGCGTCAAAACGCTCGAGGATGCCGGCTCCGCGCAGATTGCTCTCAATGATGAAGCGGTCGTTGCTCGACACCACCGCCCGGGGAATGTGGTGCGTGTCCAGCACGTCCAAGAGCTCGCGCACACCGGGCTTCAGGGGGATCCTGCCCGCCACCGAGGCGGCGTACATCCCGTCGCGGTAGTGCTGCATCAGCTTTTCCGCGTCGAGGCCCGGATAATTCGCGCTGAAGATCGCGACGCACTCCGCGTCGTTCACGCCCGTCATATCGTCAAGAAGGCGGTCCGACAGCTCAAACCCGAACTGCCGTCCGCCTTCTTTGAGTATCTGATGCCCGACCCCCTCACTGTCCGTGAGCAGGCCGTCCATGTCGAAGAGGACCGCGGATAGTTTCATGGTAGTTCCTTTCAGGGATATCAATAAAAAACAGGATGGATGGAGCGGAAAGTAGGAAGTAGGAAGGATGAAGTAGGAAGTAAAGAGTGTTCTTGCTGTGGCCTTTATAACGCCAGCCGCGGGAGTAGAATTGCTTCCTACTTCCTAACTCCTACTTCCTACTTCACTCCCTCCTACTTCAAAGCTTTTGCTTTCTCTTGGCGTCAGATCGCCGCTTTCCCCTTCGCCTTTCTCAGGCTGTTGAGCTCGGCCTTGATGGCGTTTTCCTTGTCCAGGAGCGCTTTGCGGGCGTCGGCGGAGAGGGCGGCGAGCTTCTTTTCCTCGGCGGCCTTGGCGTCAGCCTGCTTCTTGAGCTCGGCCTGGTAGGCTTCCTCGCCCTCTTCGAGACGGATCTTTTCTTCGGGAGAGACGTAGGCGCGGCCTTCCGCCAGGGCGGCAGCCTTCTGGTCCGCTACGATGGCCTCATGGTCGAACTTGCCGAACTTCTCGACGCCCATGAAGATGAAGAACAGGGCGATCACGAGGTAGCAGATGGTCTCCACGCCGATGAACACCCAGGGCATCGCGCCGCGGATGGCCTCGGAGGAGATGTTGTCCGCCGCGTAGCCCACGTTGGACAGCACGATGTTCAGGATGCCGGTGGCCACGCCGGTCATACCGGCCATGATGGCGCCGTAGATGGTCATGGTCAGGCCGTCGGTGCGCGCGCCGTTGACCGCCTCCTGGTGGTCCAGCACGTCAGCCAGCAGCGCCATGGACAGGTACATCGCGGGGGTGGAGCCCAGGGCCTTCAGGATGAAGGACACATAGACCAGGATCAGGTTGTCAGGCGCCAGGAGACCCAGCGCGCCGCCCACGGTGGCCAGCACCGCGCCGCAGAGGATGGCCTTGCCCTTGCCGATCTTGTTGGCGAGGATGGGAGCCGCCACCATGCCGATGGCCGTCGGGATCGCGCCGATGATGGCCAGCAGGCCGGAGATGTTGCCGCCGTTGGCGATGGTGTAGAAGCCGTCGGCGTTCTTGAACATAGCCTGGCAGAAGTAGAGCTGGCTGACGTTCTTGGTCATGCCGCCCAGCTGGTAGCAGAAGAAGAAGATCATCATGATGATCCAGAACTTGTCGCCGAAGCAGATCTTGGCCTGCTTGCTGATGGGCAGGGCCTTGGCCGGGGCGGCATCGTCGCCCTGGTTCATGGACTCCTCGGTGACGCGCTCGCGGGTGAACATGAACTCGACCAGCGCACCGATGACGGTGATGACGGTCAGGGCGATGACGAAGATCTTCCAGTTGTTGTAGGAGGCTACCGCGTCGTAGAGCACCACGCCGTTCAGCGCGTATTCGCCGGAGGCCAGCAGCTCGGCGCCCTCAGGCAGGTTGGTGGTCTGGGGCACGAACAGCAGGGAGAGGAAGAAGGGCAGGATCATGGTGGACAGACCCATGGCCGCCAGCGCCGTCGCGTTGGACAGGGTGGCCAGCAGGGTGCGATCCTTGGAGTTGCGGGTGGACAGGTTAACCAGCGCCGCGTGGGGCGTGTAGTACATGGGGTACGCGAAGGCGAACCACAGGTTATAGCCGATGGCGATGCACACCAGCGCCAGGCCCTGGCCCTGGGTGTTGATGGTATCGGTCGCCAGCGGAGAAATGACGAACAGGATCAGAAGCGCCAGGAAGCTGATGGGCACCGAGATCAGCAGCAGGGGACGAGCCTTGCCCGCGCGGGACTTGCTGCGGTCCATGAGCCGGCCGACGATGATATTGCCAAAGACCACGAAAATGACCGAGATGACGGGCAGCCACTTGAAGAACTCGCTGGCCCAGCTGTTGATGTTCAGCACGTCGGTCATGTATTTGTTGAAGTAGTTGGCCAGCACAGAGTTGGCCATCAGCGCCAGGGTGGGTCCGATCAGGTAGCCCATGGCTCCTTCAGGGAACAGGGTAACGTTGGACTTTTTGATCAGGCTGGGCAGCCTGTCAAAAATACTGGTTTTTGCGGCTTGCTGACTCATGGATGCAGTTCCTCCCCGATGTGATGTGCATTTTTGCTCTTTCGAAAGAAACAAATCTTTCTGGTTCCTATTGAATACCTTTTTTTATGGTTTGTCAAGTGCATTCGGCAAGGTCAGCGTCGGTTTTCGGCCGCTGTCGGCAGCGGGCTCCTCCCGTTTGCCCAGCAGCCCCGAGAGGGCCTGCAGCCCGCCCTGGCCCAGCTGGTTCAACAGCACCGTCGCGATGGTGCCGGCGCTCTTCCATTTCTGCTCGCTGGTGACCTCGCTCATGGTGGTGCCGCCGGCGGAGCTGAACATGTTGAAGACCTGGTCCGTCAGGTTTTTCTTGGTCTCGTCATCGGTCTGCTCCAGCCAGCTGCCCAGCACCTTGTCGATGCCCTCGCTGGCCGGGTTCAGCCTGGCGTCCACAAAGCGGTTCCGCTGCACAGACCAGGTGAAGGCGTCGTGCTGGGTGAGGCCGCTGGCGGTGCTTTTAATCACCCGGTGCTCGCTCAGGCTGGAGAGCAGCAGGCCGATCACCGAGGTGTCCGGGATGATGCTTTTGACGCGCGGCAGCACCTGATGGTAGCCGGGCGAATCGATGACCTCCTGCCGGAAGCCGGGCCCGTCGTAGGAATAGACCGCCTCGATGCGCTCCTGCACGTCCGCATCACAGCCGGCGGAGGCGTAGACCGCCAGGTGCCCGCCCTTGGAATGGCCGCCCACAATGAGCCGCCCGGGCGTCTGCCGCCCCGCCCAGTTCAGGTAGTGCACCGCCATGCTCTGGCCCCGGGTCTGCGGCTGGAAGCTGAAGGTGAAGTCCTCCTTCCAGCCCACCAGCGTGCCGTCCGTGCCGCGGAAGGCCACGTAGCTGAGGCCGTCCGGCAGGTGGAAGGTGACCGCGGACATCTGCACTTCCTTTTCGGCGCTGAACTCGTTCACATGGTGGCTCAGGGTCATGCTCCTGAAGCGCGCGCCCGACACCATCTGCTCCATGAGCAGCGGCGACTTGGCCGTGTAGGACTTGCGCGCCAGCACCTCTTCCCGAGTGTACCGGCTGAAAAAGGCGCGGTACGCGTCCCGGATCGGCACCTCGGTCCCGTCCCCCGGCACGATGTCCCGGAAGTCCGTATAGGCCAGCATCGACAAGATCAGGCTGTCCACCTCGTTGAAGGGGTCCACGAACAGCGGCATATCGCCGCGCCAGTCCAGGTAGTCAAAGATGTTCGCCATTGGTCGATCCTCCATGGCCAGTATGTTCATGCTGCTTTCTGATATCTTTCTAATAGTTTTCTAATAATTTAATTATCAGATTATTAGAATAATAGTGCAGATGATCAGCTTTTTCATTCTTATTTCCCCGATACAAAGATCCCCGACAGGATCACCGCGATGCGCTGGAAGAAGGACAGGCGGTCGGAGACGCGGCGCCAGGCATTCAGCGCCAGCTCGGCGCGCATGGGCTTCTGACCGTAGATGCGCGCGCTGTAGGCCTCCGCCAGGCCGCCCAGGGGCAGGTCCGGGAAGCGCTCCGCCGCGGCGTCATAGTATTCGATCACGGTCTCCCCCGCGCGCCGGGGCCTGAACAGGCGCTCCATGCCCGCGTTCACCGCCGAGGTCAGGATCTCCCCCGCCCGGCGCGGATTCCGCTGCGCGCGGCGCGCCGGATCCATCAGGAAAACCGCCGCCACCAGCAGCGCCATGAGCAGGAGCAGGGCGAAAATGAGCGTGAGCCACGGGAAGCCCTGGCGGGCGGGCGGCTCCGAGGGGGCCGGCTCCTCCGTGGTCTCGGGCTCGGGGGTGGTCTCCGGCGTTTCGGTCTCGGTCTCCGTCCCGTCCCCTTCGGGCGCGGGCGGGGCCGTGGGCTCCGGCTCCGGCGTGGGCGTCGGCTGATCGATATCGTCCTGGCCCGGTTGCTGGTCCTCGCCGTCGCCGCGGTCTCCGCCCGGGTCGCGGCCCGGTGTCGCGTCGATGGTCAGCCAGCCGAAGCCGTTCAGGTAGATCTCGGTCCAGGCGTGGGCGTCCGCGGAGGTGACAGTAGCAAGGCCGTCCTGGGGCACCGCCAGGTAGCCCGTCACATAGCGGGCCGGGATGCCCTGCATACGGCACAGGAGCGTCATGGCCGTGGCGAAATAGGTGCAGTAGCCCTTCTTCTCCCCCAGCAGGAACCAGGCCGCGAAGTCCGTGTTGTCCGGCGGGTCCGCCACGTCCAGGGAGTAGGTGTAGTTGTCCCTCAGATAATCGCGGATCGCCATCGCCCGGCGGTAGGGCGACTCCTCCCCGCCGGCGGCGGTATAGGACAGGTTGTACAATTCCCGCTGCAGATGGGAGGGCAGGGCCGTATAGATCTGGGCCGTCTCCTCATACCGCGTATCCGCCACAGCGGCGGCCTGGGCGATGATGCGGGCGGTCTTTTCGCTGTCCGCGGGCAGGTCCAGATAGGTGAAGGCATAACCGTCCCCCGCCGCCAGCTCCCGGGTCAGGAACAGCTCCGAGCCTGCGTTGAAGTAGGGCGTCATGCGGCCCGAGCGCAGCTCCAGGGAGCGCAGGCGCTGGGGCACGTACAGGGTGGTGGCCGCCTTGGACAGCATGTGCACCGACGCGCTCTGGGCCGTCAGCTGTTCGGTGGTCAGGGGCAGGTATTCGTCAAACACGTTCCGGCGGTAGCCCTGCTGCAACAGGTCCGCATACAGGAAACGCCGGCCGGACAGGGTATCATCCCAGTTGAGGCCGTTATAGCTGTTCATGGCGACGCCGCGCAGGTAGAGGGTGCGCTCCGTGCGCACCTCCATGACCGGGCGGTCGCCGGGCTCCGCCGTGCCGCCCAGGCGCGGACGGACGTCGCTGCCCAGGGGCAGATAGCCCTCCGTCTCCAGGGTGAAGCCGCTGCGGGCGCTCTCATCGCTGGTGGGCAGGTAATCGGAGATGGTCTGGTAGACCTCCTCCGCCGCTTCGCGCAGGGCGGGCGCCTTGGGCAGGGACCGGGGCATGACCAGGAAGGCCAGGCCCACCGCCAGGGCGACCAGCAGCACCCGCCAGCCCGTCAGGCGCAGGCGGCCCCGCTGCAGGATCATGTACACCGTGTCGCGGCCCAGCGCCAGCAGATAGGCCGCCGTGCACGCGCCCGCGCCGATCAGCGCCGCCGCGCCCGCGTTGCCGATGAGCTCGGTCCCATAGACGATGCTGAACACCGCCATGGGCAGCAGGGTCAGGGTGGGCACGTCGATGAGCACCGCCACGGCGCACAGCGTCGTCACCATGACCGGCAGCAGCACGTTCAACACCAGGCGGAAGGGCGGCAGCGCCGCGCCCAGCAGGTCCGGGTACAGCAAAAAGACGCGGATGCCCTGGGCAGGCGCGGACAAGGGCCCGATATTCAGGCAGCCCAGCGCCAGCAGGATGATCCCCGCCAGGATCGCGGCCACGCAGGCCCTGGGCGACAGCGCTTTCAACAGGCACAAAAGCAGGGCCGTGCCGGCGGTGGCGGCGATCAACAGCCCTACATTGATCTGGCCGAACATGGCCGTCAAAAGCAGCAGAGAAAGGCCGCCGCCCGCCAGGGCCGACAGCAGCGCGTCATCCACCCCCAGGCGGAGGCGTTCAGGAAGCGGGCGTGACATAACACACCTCCGCTCCGGCTTCCTGCAGACGGCGGATATAGGGCAGCCAGCCGGGCTGCTCCGCCTCGTAGGTCACCAAGTAATAGCGCACGTTCGGGCCCATGCGCCGGAAGGACAGGGCCAGGTCGGTCAGGTCCGGATCCAGGCGCGGCGAGACGATGACCACCGCCCCGCTGCGGCGCACGCGCTTGAGCTCCTGGCTCAGCACGCGCGCGAAGGGCTCGTCCGTGCGAAAGCTCTGCTCCGCCAGCAGCTCCTGCAAAAGGAGCAGCGACTGGGCGCGCTCCGCCGAGAACTCCGTGGGCCGCTCGCCGTACAGGGGCACGCGCACGGGGCTCCCGTCCTGCAATTGCAGGTCCGCCACAGCCACCACGGTCTCGCACAGCGCGTCGCGCAGCTTCAGCTCCTGCTCCTCGGTCCTTGGGCATCGGGCTCTCGTAGCGGCGCACCAGCAGCTCCCGCTTGCGGGCGGTCAGCTTCCAGTGCACGCGCTTCATCGGGTCGCCCGGCTGCCAGGCGCGCACGTCGTCGGGCAGGCTCGTGTCCTCGGTGGCGCGCTTCAGGGCGGTCTGGGCCTCCTCGCTCTGGGCGAAGGCCAATTTTGCAATCAAAAAAGGCCGGGGCAGCACCAGCAGGTGTCCGGCAGGAGTGGTTTTCAGGTGAGTTTTGAATATACTAAAGCAGTCCGTCAGCAGCGCTTCACGGACTTCAATGGGAAAACTGCCCACGTGCATGGCCTGCTCTGCCCACGTCTCCCGCGTGCCGCGGAAGAGCTTGAGCGAGATCAGGTGCGTCTGCTGCGCCGCGCCGCACATGCAGGTGACCAGCAGCGGGCCCACCGGCAGGATGAACCCATGGGATGCCTGCAGGTTATAGGTGATGCGCTCGCCGTGCAGCACCTCTTCCGTGTCCGCGGAGAGGGAGACCGCCAGCTGCCGCCGGGCCCACAGGATGCCAACGGCGCAGAACAAAAGCACCAGCAGCACCACCGCCGCGGCAAAGCAAAACACCTCCAGCCCCAGCGCCAGCCCCAGGATCATGAGCGCAGCCGCGCTGACCGCCAGCATCAGCGCTTTCAGGGTCATACGCGCCTCTTGACCGGCACCGCGACCGCGGCGGTCAGTTCGTCCAGCAGGCTTTCCGGGCTCACCGCTTTCATGCGGGCCTCGGGCGTGAGCTGGATGCGGTGGCTGAGCACAGGCTTGATGAGCTGCCGCACATCGTCCGGCAGCACATAATCACGCCCGCTCAGCAGGGCATAGGCCTGGGCCGCCTTCAACAGCGCGATCGCGCCGCGCGGGGAGACGCCGAGGCTCAGGAGCGGATGCTGCCGCGTCTGGGCGGCGATCTCCGCGATATACTGACGGAGCTCCGGGCTCGAATAGATCTGGGGCAGCAGGCTCTGCAGGCGCTGGATATCCTGCGCGGCGCAGACCGGCTGCAGCTGGGACAGGGGCGGCTGCCCGGCGGAGGTATAGCGCTCCAGGATGTCCACTTCCTCCGCCACGGTGGGATAGCCCAGCGTGACGCACAGGAGGAAGCGATCCAATTGCGCCTCGGGCAGCGGATAGGTGCCCGCGAATTCCACAGGGTTCTGGGTCGCCATGACCATAAAGGGCTGGGGCAGCACATGGGTAGTGCCGTCCACCGTCACCTGGCGCTCCTCCATCGCCTCCAGCAGGGAGGACTGGGTCTTGGGCGAGGTGCGGTTGATCTCGTCCGCCAGCACGATCTGGCTCATGACCGCACCGGGCTTGAAATCCATCTTCCCGGTGTTCATGTTCATGATGGTATAGCCGGTCACGTCGGAGGGCGTTACATCCGGCGTGAACTGGATGCGGCTGAAGCTGCACGAAACGGAACGCGCCAGCGCGCCGGCAAGAGTGGTCTTGCCTACGCCCGGCACGTCCTCCAGCAGGATGTGGCCCTGACAGATCAGCGCGATGAGCATCAGCTCGATCGCCTGATCCTTGCCCACAATGACCTGGCGGATATTCTGCTGCAAACGGAAGGCGAGCGAACGCGCGCCTTCCGTATCGACTAACATTGCCATTTTATCGCTTATTCAAACTTATTTTCCGCACCGGGGGTGGGGGTATCGCAGAAGGCCCAGGTGCCGTCGTCCTTCAGCGCGTAGGAAACGTCGCGCTGCTGCTGATCGAAGGTCACGATGTCCAGGATCACGTCCTGATAGGAGATGACCACCTTTTCCCCGTCGGCGCTAAGCTTGAAGGGAACGTGGATCTCCACCGTGCCGTCGTCCAGGGTCGCCACTTCTTCATAATCGGAGCAGAAGATGACCATGTACGCGCCCTTGGCCAGCACGACGCCCTCCGGGAAGACGAACTTGGCCAGGTTCTTTTTGCCGTCGGACAGGTTCAGGCCGCTCATGTCGATATCATCTTCCGAGGTGTTGTGCAGCTCGATCCAGTCGCAGGACTTGCCCTTGCTGTCGTCCAGCGTATCGCCGTTGGAAGCCATGAGCTCCGTGATCTTGATCATCCCGAAATCCCGGGTCAGCGCCTGCGCGGACACGGCGGAAAGGACGAGAGTGAGGCAGAGAACCAGAGAAATGATTTTCTTCATACAGATACCCTTTCGGTTAATTAGGAAGTAGAAAGTAGGAAGTAGGAAGTAAAGAATGTTTCTCAGGTGGCGCCTGTAGCGCCTGAAGCAGGAGAAGAATTAACTCCTACCTCCTACTTCCTAACTCCTCACTAAAACGCAACTTGTCCCTTCGCTGCAACCCTTAACTACGCCTTGATCTTCTCCTCCGATCCGGGAGAGAGGCGCGGCTGTGACGGGGGGCGTCTTCCCCTTCGGGAGCGGCGTCGGCCTGCTCCTGAGCGGGAGCCTCTTCGGGCTGGGCAGCTTCGTCCTGCGTTTCCGCAGGCGCGCCCGGCTCGTGCCAGGCGGGGAATTCATCGGTCTGGCGGTCGCGGGTCATCCTGAAGCCGCCGACCTCGCTCTGCACGGCGTCCTGATCGGCCGCCTGCTCCTCCGCCTCGGGCTTCGTTTCCGGCTTCGGCGCGTCTTCGTCACCGCTGTTTTCCGCGGGCTGCGCGTAGTCGCGGCGCTCCGCCAGGTCCAGGTGGTCATAGGCGCTCTCGGACTGGTGGCGCTTGCTGGCGCGCACGATGGTGCTGATCACAAAGAGCAGGAGCGCCGCCGCTGCCAGCACGCCCAGCACGTTGGAAGCGGTATACAGCACGTTGCGCATGGTGCGCAGGACGCTGCCCGTGTTCTCGTAATCAGCGGGAGGCAGGGTCTCCAGCGGCGGGATGGTGGGCGCGGGCGTGGCGGTCGGCGCCGCGGTCACCCGCGTGTAGGGCAGGGTCAGGGTGTTGGATTCAAACCGCACCGTGTTGCCGATGGTATCCTTGGTGGTGGCGGTGAACCGGAAAGCGCCCGCCTGGGAGACGGTATAATCGCGCTTCACAGTCATGCTCTGGCCGGCCACCAAGGACGGGATGGTATAGATGGGCGTGCCGTTGTGGGTGATCTCCACATTCTTGCAGTCCACATTGCTGGTATTGGTGACCACCAGCGTCATGGACACGTCTTCGTTCTCACTGACGATGCTCTCCTTGTCGGAGGTCAAAAGCAGGGTCAGCAGGAGCTCCTTCTCCGGGTCAAAGGCGCTGACGGACACGGCGTTGGTATCCAGGCTGTTGGTGGTGCCGGTGTTGTCCGGCAGGTTCAGCTTCAGCTGGAAGCTGGACGGCTCGCTGATGGTGAGCTCCTTCTCCTCCGAGATGGTGGTGTAGGCGGGGATGGTCAGGTTTTCAAACACCTTGCCCAGCTTCTTGTCCTCCGCCGTCACGTTGCTGTAGGTGATGTTGCCCTCGTTGCGGGCGGTCATGATCAGGCGCACGGTCTCGCCGATGTTCACGGCGTCCTTGTCCACGCTCAGTTCCACGTTCAGGCCCTTGATCGCCAGCGGGATGGTCTGCTCCTCAATGACCACGGACTCATTCTGGCCGCTGCCCGCCGGGCGGTAGGTGATCTCCGCGCTGCTGACCAGGTCGGCATTGCCCATCTTGGCGGTGAAATCCACCGTGGAGGAAGCGCCGATAGCCAGGTTCTTCAGGGTCTTGGGGGTGCGGCTGAGCTTCTCGCGCACCTGGATATTGCTGATGGAGACCCCGCCGATGTTGGTCAGCTCATAGCTGACCTTCACGGTCTGGCCGCCGCGCACGACCTCCGGACTGATGGTGCGCACCACGCGCAGGCCCGCGCGCTCGCCGCTGAAGTGCACCTCCGCGGTGAGGGGCAGGGCCAGCTCCGTGCCATTTTCATCCATCCAGCGCAGCGTATAGGTCATGCTGCCCTGGTCCAGCATCTCCTGGGTCACCGTGCCCTGAAGGCTCACGGACATCTGAGCGTCCGCCTTCATGGTCACGCTGCCGTTCTGGCCGAAGCCGGACACGAGCCTCCCGTTCGGGTCATACAAAGTCACCGGCTGCGTCAGGTCCGCGCCGGAAATATTGGTCACGCTGATCGACACATCCACCGGTCCGGGGACTGACATCTCCTCCGGTGAGATGGTGATCTGCGCCGTGACAGGCGTTTCAACGGCCAGCGCCGGCAGCGCCGCCATCAGGCAGAGGACCAGGACCGCCAGTACGATCCCTCTGATCCGTTTACTCAGGGCAGTTTGCATGCCCCTCCCTCCTTCCGTCGCAAAAAAGCGCCGTATAATCCTGCAGATATCGCTGGTTATACGGCTCTATTCTATGTCAGAAACATTTCAATGTCAAGAAAAGATTTAATATTTCTGTCATTTTTTTGTAAAAATTAGCGAGGCGGCCTGGTACTAAACCGGAAGCGCGGAGTGGGCTCGGGGGCTGCTGGTCTATACGTCTGGCCGTCGTAGAACTCCCTCTCCACTTTCTCCAGTCCCTCAATATGCTCAAACAGGCGGTCATCGCGTTCATCGGGACCGACGGCGGTGTGGGCGAGGCCGAAGCGCCGCATATCGTAGGGGCCGTCCACATTGACGCTGACGCGGCCCGACTGCTGGGACTTGTGCATGAGGAAAGCCTCTTTGGCCACCTCGAAAGCGGTCTTCCCGCCGAAGGCGCTCAGGGGGCGCTCCATATCCAGCACCACTTTATTCTTGTGGTACAGGTGCATATAATACTTTTTGACCTCCCAGGCTGGCAGATCCCTGAGCCTGCGGTTCTTGGGATCCGCCGCCATCTTCACCGCGCGGGTACAGGCGGCAGCCATGATGCAGTGCTGCACGTGACCGTATTCCCCGTTCACGTCCTGGGTGACCAGCACCTCCGGGCGGAAACGGCGGATCTGCCGAGCGATCTTCAGCGCGGCCTCATCCATATCGCCCCACATGGCCAGCGCCTCATCACGCTTGGCGTCCACGCTGTCCGGCAGGCCCAGGAACACGGGGCCCTGGCGCACGCCGCTGTGCCACAGGGCGTCCATGGCCTCGCAGCGGCGGTAGTGGAAACGGGAGGTCATGTACACCAGCTGCACCTTCATGCCCAGCTGGCCGGCATAGGTGGGCATCAGCCCGCCCATCCACAGGATGTCATCGTCCGGATGGCAGGCCAGGACCATCAGGTCCGCCTTGTCCGCCACGTGATGGTAGTCCACCACGTCCGGCGGCAGCTTGCCCTGGCCGAACAGCCGCACCTCCAGGATGCGCAGCTTGTCCCGAGTCACCCGCACGCGGAAATGCGTCAGGCCCTCCAGCGGGATAGTATGGGTATTGAAGCGCTCGCCCTCGATCGGCACCCGCTGCCAGCTGCCGGCCCGGTCCTCCTCCACGATCAGCTTTTCCGGGTCTCCGCTGGTCAGGATGTACAGGGTGTGGCAGGGATGATCCGCAGGCAGGGTGAATTCCGCGAAGGCGCCCCGCTCGTCCCGCCAGTCCGTCTTGTAATCGCCGTCGGTCAGCACCTTGACCTGTGAGTTGTATTTGGACAGCCGGATCTCCGCCCATTGGGTGATATCCGGGGCCGTCCCGAGCTCCGCGGCCGCCAGGCCCGCCGCGGCGATCACAGCGCAAAGAAGCAGCGCCGCAAAGACAGTTTTTTTCATCGATCTCTTCATATCCGCTCACCATCCGGTTATTGATCCTTGTGCCCGGTCAGCATAGCACCGCAAGGGAAAAAGCACAATATTATTTGCGTACGCAATGACGTCCTTGCCGGATATTGACACGGTCCGAGGCCTGTTGTAAGATGCATTTGCATATCCGATGATCAAAAAACGGGCTGCGAAGCCCGTGACAGGCAGGAAACAGCGATGACACCGATCGAGATCACTTCATTTGACGAACCCGGGCTCAGCTACTTCCACGGGCTGACCGACGCCCAGCTGCGCAGCCGCCAGCATCCCGAGGACGCCGTCCTCATCGCGGAAGGGCCGAAGGTCGTGGGCACCGCCCTGGACTGCGGCCTCGAGCCCCTGGCCATGCTGATGCGCCGGAAGATGATCGGCGGCACGGGCCGGGACCTGATCGCCCGGGCGGGCGATATCCCCCTGTACACGGGCGACGACGAGACCCTGGCGGCCCTGACCGGCTTCCGCCTCCAGCGCGCGTGGGTGCTGTGCGCCTTCCGCCGGCCGCCCGAGCGCTCCCCGGAAGAGTGCCTGAAGGGCGCGCGCCGCATCGCGTACCTGGAGGGCCTCAACGAGCCCTCCAACGTGGGCGCCATCTTCCGCGCCGCGGCCGCCCTCAGCTGGGACGCGCTGCTGCTCTCCCCTGACTGCGCCGATCCCTTCCACCGCCGCGCCGTGCGCGTGTGCATGGGCGCGGTCTTCTCCCTGCCCTGGGCGAGGGCCGAAAGCGCGGACGCCGTGCGCCTGCTGAAGGCCGAAGGCTTCACCACCCTCGGCATGGCCCTGCAGGAACCATGCCGCGACCTGGGCGATCCCATTCTGAAAGGCATCGATAAGACCGCCGTCTTCCTCGGCACCGAGGATACCGGCCTCACCGCCGATACCGTCGCGCGGATGGACCACGTGGTCCGTATCCCCATGGCCCGGGGTATCGACAGCCTGAATGTGGCCACCGCCGCCGCCGTGGCGTTCTGGGAGCTGAGGAAATGACTATCTTTGTTGCATGATCCACAAATACAAAAACCGGCCGCTGCTTAATCGCAGCGGCCGATCTCATTTGCGCTTATAACACTTATTTGGGCTGATACAGCTTGAACGGCTTGACGCCCTTCACGGCGTCGGCGGACTTGATCTCCTGGTCGCCGTTGTCGATGTCGATCAGGTGATAGCGACGATTGCCCATGCCCAGCTCCTCCATATGGGTCAGCTGAGCGTGGCCGTGGCGGGTCTCGATGCGCTCGCGCATGTACTTGCCGTCCTCGGGCTTCAGGGCATAGATCATATCCACGGAGGCCTGGTCCACGGCCAGGATGTCCAGGGAGGCCAGGATGCCGATGTTCGGGGTCTTGACGGGCTCGGCGGCCACGCCCTCGCAGTCGCAGGACACGGAGATGTTGCGCAGCACGTTGATGAAGGCGTTGTGCTCGCCGAAATAATCCACCGTCGCCTTGGTGGACTCGGCGATCTTCTCCATCAGCTCTTCCTGGACCACGCCCCAGTCATTGCCGTTCTTGGCGTGGATCATGCCCTTGCCAATGCGGCCGTCCGCGCAGCCGATGCCCAGGTTCTTGTTGGAGCCGCCGAAGCCGCCCATAGTGTGGCCCTTGAAGTGGGTCAGGGTCAGCAGGGAGTCATAGCGCAGCATGTGGCTACCCACGGACATCTGGTCAAACCACTTGCCGCCCTTCACCGGCAGCATCACCGTGCCCTCCTCGTCCATGATATCCACCGGCGCGAAGTCCCAGCCGTTCACCTTCAGGGTCTCCCGGTGCTGTTCGGTGGTATAGCGGTCGCCGTCATAGAAGGTATTCGTCTCCACGATGGTGGCCTCCGGCAGCTCGGAAGCCAGGAACTGTTTGATCCACGCAGGGGGAATGATGTTCGGGCCGTGGGGCTCGCCGGTGTGCAGCTTGACTGCCACCTTGCCCACCAAGGAAGGATGGAGCTTCCGGTAGATCGCGATCAGCCCCTCGGGGGACAGATCGCGGGTGAAGTACACGATGCTCTCAGCGCCGGTGCGCTCCTCATAAGGCACGTAGCGGGTGCCGTTGGCGTTGCTCATAGGCTTTTTCCTCCCTTAATAAATGCGGAATACGGATGTATCGTAGTTCTCGCCGGCCGCGAAATCAATGACCTCGGAGCTCCCGTCCGTAAAGTAAACGGCCTGCACGGAGACGGTCAGGTACGCCATCTCGTTTGGGTTGGTGATGTAGATGACCGGCGCGACCTTTTCCGTCAGCGGATCGATCTGCAGGGCGATGTACTGGGTCGTCTCCGTCATGGAGATGTTCCGGTTGCGGTCCATGGCCGTAAAAGCCAGATCAAAGCCCGACACGGTCCTGTCCGGATCCTGATTGGCGTACTCGCACTGGAAGGCGCAGTGCTGGGGCGACACCAGCTGCCAGGACGCAGTCTCCGCCTTTAGCTGCACCGCCAGGTCGGTGCCTTCCACCGCCAGCGCGCTCACGCCGGTCAACAGCAGCGCCGCCGTCAGCAGTAATGCAAACAATCGTTTCATTCAGCGTTATCTCCTTGATAACTTACAAAAAGCTCTCTCATTCATTTTCCCGCCTGTCCGGCGGTACCCTAAATTATACCAAAACGGCCATTTGTTGTCAAATGGCCGGTGGCAGCAGTGGAAAAAACTCTATTCATCTGTCATTCGCACCCGATAGCAGGCCTCATCCGGCAGCCCGTAGGCCTCGAAATAGGCGTTCTCCAGCGGGATCCAGAGCTCGTCGAACCGGATGAGGGACGCGGGCGATTCCCGGGCCTCCAGGCGCTGCCGGCGCACCTCAGGAGGCGTGTCCATGAACAGGCGGAGATCCGCCAGCTCCCGGATAGCGGGCAGGTTGCAGTAGCTGCCCTCCAGGATCATCACCCGCTCCTCTGGCAGCGGTTCCGGCGGCAGCAGGCCCACGCTCCAGTCGTACCGGCGAAAGGTGCCCGCCCGCCCCTCTTTCCAGGGGATCAGCACCTCGGCGGTCAGCCGCTCCCAGTCGCAATTCCCGCCGGGCACCCTGAGACGCTCTGCCGTCTTCCGCTCGTGGGGCACCACAAAGTGATCCGTATGCAGCACCGCTGCGTTCAGCGCCTTCGCGAGCCTTCCCGCCAGGGTCGTCTTTCCCGAGGCGCAGGGCCCGTCCAGGGTGATCAGCACCCGCCGTCCCAGCTCCGCCGCCTGCGCAGCCGCGCACAAAGCGGGCAGCAGCGGCTCCGGACAGGCTTTCAGGTCGCCGAGGGTCTCCCGGATAAACCCCTCCCTGTCCATGTTCACGCCTTTCCGCAGGCGCTGTCCGCGCCGAGCATCGCCCGGGCCGACGGACAGGCGGCGCAGCCGCCCAGACCGGTCTCCCGCAGGGCCGAGGGCATCATGTCCCCCACTGACTTCATCTGGTCGATCAGCTCGTCCGGGGGCAGCGGACAGGGGATGCCCGCCAGCGCGAGATCCGCCGCCGCCAGCGCCTGGGCCGCCCCAGCCACGTTGCGGTAAACGCAGGGCACCTCCACCAGGCCGCCCACGGGATCGCAGACCAGGCCCATCACGCTCATGATGGCAAAGCCCGCCGCGTCCGCCGCCTGACGGCAGTTCCCGCCCCGCAGCACCACCGCCGCCGCCGCGGTCATGGCCGAGGCCGCGCCGCATTCCGCCTGACAGCCGCCCTGAGCGCCGGAGATGCTGGCCCGCTTCGCGATGATCGCGCCTACCGCCGCGGCCATATAGAGGCCCGGCAGCAGCGCCTGGTCGTCCAGGCAGTACTCTTCCGCCAGGGTCAGAAGCACTCCGGGCATAATGCCGCAGGCGCCCGCCGTCGGCGCCGCTACGATGCGGCCCATGGCCGCGTTGCTCTCAGCCACCGCCAGGGCCCGGGATGTCGCCCGCCCCAGCAGGGATCCGCCCGCGGTCCCGCCGGCCTTGGCCGCGTCCCGCAGCTTCGGCGCCTGGCCGCCGGTCAGGCCCGACATGGACTTCAGCCCCGGGTCCATCCCGTCCTGAACGGACTGCCGCATGACCGGCAGCAGCTTAAGCATCCGCTCGTCCGTCTGCTCCCGGGTCTCCTCCTGGGGCTCAAAGCTCCGGGCGGCCTCCTCGATCCCGATGTTTTCCGCCAGGGCTGTCAGTTCAGCCAAAGACGCTATCGCCTGTCTCATGTCTATTCCCTCGTCAAATCTTGTCCAGCGCTACGGCGCGGTCGATAAAGTGCAGATGGGTCAGGCAGTTCACCAGCGAGGGGTCCGGGCGCGCGTCCAGCTCGATGGCCATGGCCGCCTCGCCGCCCTGGTGCTGGCGGAACACGCGCATGGTGGCGATGTTCAGCCCCGCCTCCGCCACCAGCCGCGACACATCGGCGATGACGCCGGGCTCGTCCTTGTGCAGGATCACCAGCGTCGGCATATCCCCGGAGAAGCCCACCTCCAGCCCGTCGATCTGGGTCACCCGGATGCGCCCGCCGCCGATGGAGGACGCGGTCACGCACAGCTTTTCCCCATAATCTTTTAGGGTCAGGCGCGCCGTGTTCGGGTGGGTGTCCGGCAGCGTCACCTGCTCAAAGCGGTAGCGCAGCCCGGCGCGGTCCGCCAGCGCGCGGCTGTCCCGCAGCCGCTCGTCATCCACCGCCAGGTCCATCAGCCCGCCCAGGATGGCGCGGTCGATGCCGTGGCCCTGCCAGGTCATGGCAAAGGAGCCGCTCAGTTCGATGAGCGCCTCCGACGGCAGCCGGCCAAAGAGCTTGCGCGCGATGCGCCCGATGCGCGCCGCCCCTGCCGTGTGCGAGCTGCTGGGCCCGATCATCACCGGGCCGAGAATATCAAACAGATCCATATGATCTCCCTTTTCGGTCAGTTCTTCGTGATCCTGTGCCGTCCGTTTCCTGATATAAAAAAGGTGCGGACACGGTGCCTGCCGCGTCCGCGCTATCCATATATTACAATATTTTGGGAAAAAGTACAATCAAAATCACAGTTCCGCACCCACGCGGGATGCGGACCAGCGCTTAAAGCAGTGTGCACGCCTTCAGCGCGATGCTGATGGTGCGCTTTTCGGATTCCGCGTACAGGCGTTCCTTCTCCTCCCGGCTGGGCTGCACGGGCAGGTAGAGGTTGGAATCCGTGCCCACCACCGCCCCGGCGCGCTTGTTGAGCGCCGCAGCGACCACGAACACCGTATCGCACTCCATTTCGCTGACCGCCACCGCGCGCACGGGGCGCAGGGTCTCGTTCAGGGCTGCGTCCTGGCGGTAGAAGGCGTCCCGGCTCAGGGACAGACCCACCTGGGCCTCGATGCCCAGCTCCTCCGCGGCTTTCGTCAGCGCGTTCAGGACTTCGTTGTCCGCCACCGCCGGAAAGCTGAGCGGCAGGTACGCCTGGGCGGTGCCGCCCGCACGGATCGCGCCGCTGACAATGACGGGCTCGCCGATGGCGATGCCGTCCCGACGCGCGCCCGCGGAGCCCACACGGATGAATGTTTCCGCCCCGCAGCGGCTCAGCTCCTCCATGGCGATGGCCGTGGACGGCCCGCCGATGCCCGTGGAACACACGCTGACCGGCACGCCCTCATAAACGCCGGTATATACGACATATTCCCGGTTCTGGGCCACCAGCCGGACGTCCGTGAGCCGTTCCGCGATGCGCCCCGCCCGCGCCGGATCCCCCGGGATCAGCACAAACGGCGCCACCTCTCCCGCTGTGCAGCGGATGTGTTTCATTAAGTCGGACATAATAACCTCGTCATATGAATCATTATGGAAAACAGTTTAGAAGAAAACAAGAACCGAGAAAAGAAGTTAGGAAGTAGGAGTTAGGAAGTAGGAAGTAATTATTGTGTATGCAGAGGCATTTGTAGTGCCGTGAACAGAAGTAGAATTACTTCCTACTTCCTACCTCATCCTTCCTACTTCGTATCTTCTTTCACCCCCGTACTCCTCACTCAGTCAAAAACTCCCTTGAGCTTCCCGCCCCTCACATCCACATACCCCTTATCCGTGATGCGGAGGGCTTGGGAGACGGTGAGGCCGAGGACGCTGAAGGACATGATAGGGTTGGGGAAGTGGTAGCCGAAGTCGACGAGGGCCTTCGAGATCCCGTCGGCGTCCCGGGCCAGCTCCGCGATGGGGCGCTCGGTGACGATGCCGCCCACCTCCAGCTCCATGGAGGCGACGACCTGCCCGTCCAGCACGGCGCAGTAGCCGCCCTGGTGCGCGATGACCCAGTTCGCGGCGGCGGCGCAGTCAGCAGGCGAGCAGCCGGCCACCAGCAGGTCGTGGTGGTCATGGGCGTAGGTGCAGGCCACCGCGCCCTTTTTCAGGAAATCCTTCTGGTCCGCCAGCCCCACCATGCGCCGGCCTGAGCCGGTATAGCGGTCGAATACGGCGATCAGGGCGCAGCCGCTGCCTTCTACGACAGCCTGCCCGTCCTTCACGCGCACGCTGCGGAAGCCCTCCAGCACCCGGCCCGAGGCCGCGTCCGGCACCATCACGCGCGCGTCATGCTCGCCGTCCGGCAGGTCGGTCCGCACGGCGAAATCCCTTTCACTGAGCGGGGCCAGGTGGACAGAATGATAAAAATGATCCGGGAACTGCCGCTCCGCCGCGGCTTCGTTCCGCGCGTCCCCGGCAGTGTATACGGTCCGGCCGTTCTTCCATACGCGCAGGATGTTGAAGTCCGTCAGATCCTCCACCAGCAGCAGGTCCGCCAGCATTCCGGGGCCGATCATGCCCCGGTCGTACAGGCGCATGCGCTGGGCAGGATTCCACGTCACGGCGCGGATAGCGCGCTCCGGCTTCATCCCGAGGCGCACCGCCTTGCGCAGCAGGTAATCCAGATGCCCCCGCCGGCAGAGCAGGTCCGGCATGGTATCGTCCGTGACCAGGCAGAAGTGGTCCCAAATGTCGTCTTTTTCGAGCCATTCCACGGTCTCGGGGATCAGGGACTTGTCCTGCAGCTCGCCGAAGACGCCCATTTTCATGCGCTCCCTGGCCCACTCGACCCCCAACATGGTGTGGTCGGAATCGACGCCGTACCAGACGATATCGCAGAGCTCCCGGTCCTTGTAATAGGCGATGTGCCCTTCGCGCACCACCTGGGGCAGATCCCGCCGGAATGTGTTGAGCCAGGTCCGGGTCTTGCCCTCGGGCTCGTTGAGCAGGCTGTGGGCGTTCATGACCTCGCCCAGGCAATGCACAGACGGCTCCTTCAACAGCTCCAGCGCGTCTTCGAGCTCGATGCGCCCGCCGGTGGTCTCGAACTCCGTGCAGGGCACCGAGGACGGGATGCCCCACAGGATGTCCATTTCCGCGTCCTGACCAGCTTTGATGAAGGCCCGGACGCCCTCCATGCCGAACACGTTGGCGATCTCGTGCGGCTCGGCGACACAGGTGGTGACCCCGCGGCGCAGAAGCTCCCGGGAGAAGGTAGCCGGCGTGATCATGGAGCTTTCCACGTGCAGGTGAATATCAATCAACGAAGGGATGCAAAAGCATCCCTTCGCGTCAATGATCTCATCCGCCGTATCCGGCCCCGTCCCTTCACAGAAGGCGTAGCGGATCCGCTCGCCCTCGATCAGCACCCAGCCCGGCAGAAACTGCCGAAGCCAGGTGTTGTAAACGTTCGCGTTCCGGATCAGCGTCCGTTTCATTATTGATAGATCTCCTCGTTGTAGCGCTCGATCCAGGCGGCGTTGCGCTCGTTGTACAGGGCCCAGTTGGGAGCGCCGGACAGGGCGACGGTCTCGCCGTAGCAGATGCCTTCGGCCTGTTCGGGGGTCAGCACGACCTTGGTGTTGGCCGGAGCTTCCACCTTGTCCAGAGCGTCCTTGTACTGCACGTCATAGCTGATCAGCCAGGAGATGAACTTGTAGGCCAGGTCCACATTCTTGCAGCCCTTGACGATGTTGACGGAGTTGATGCCCAGGAAGGTGCCCTCGTCAGGAACGATCACGTACTCCAGGCCTTCCACGGCGCCGCGGATGGTGCTGGCGTTGAAGTCCTGGCACACGGCCACGGAGACTTCGCCCTGCTCAAACTTGGCAGCCAGGTCGCCGGAGCTGGCATAGAAGCCGGCGCCCAGATTGATGAGCTCCTTGATCTTCTCGAAAGCGGGATCTTCGTTTTCAGCGGGATCCACACCGGCCACCTTGCCGGCAACTTCGATCATGTAGGGGCCGGAGGTCATGCTGATGTCCGGGATCACGAGCTGGGAAGCCACTTCCTCGTTCCACAGCTGCGCCCAGCTGGTGATGGGCTCGCTGACGGCCTTGGGATCATACAGGATGCCGAAGCCGGTCACGGTGTAGCCGGGGCCATAGCCGTTGGACGGATCCTGGCAGAAGGGATACAGGTCTTCCAGGCCTTCGATGCGGGTCTTGTCGATGGGCATGAAGAGGTCAGCCGCGATGCACTTCTGCACATACAGGTCAGAGAAGTACACGATGTCGAACTGTTCGGGGTTCTCCTGCACCTTGGCCAGGCGCGGGGCGTTGTTGCCCAGGTCCAGCACGATCTTGCAGTTGTTCGCCTCTTCGAAGGGCTTGAAAACGTTCTCGGTGATGGTATCGATGTTGGCAGACCAGGTAGAGATGACCAGGGTAGGCACTTCCTCGGCCAGCGCGGCGGTCATGGACAGGACCATTACCAGGGCCAGCAGCACAGCAGCGATCTTCTTCATGGGTTTTCCTCCATTAGGTTTGTATTTATGATAACGCCGCTTTACGGCGCTGTCACCGGGGTCTCGTCCAGGGTAAAAATGGTCTTTTCCCGCGGAAAGCACACGGTCACCGGATCGTGCGGGGCGTACAGCGCCTCCGCCGCGGTATTGACCAGGAAGTCTCCCTCCCGGGTGTGGACCAGGTACTGCATCTGCTTGCCCAGGAAGGTGGCCACCACGATCTCGCCCCTCAGGCGCATGATGCCGCCCTCGTGGCCCGGCAGCAGCTGCAGGTCGTCCGGCCGGCACGCAGCCTTGAGGCGGGGCGCGGTCTTGTCCGTCTCGAACACGGTGCCCGAAGCGGACACATAGCGCCCGTTTTCCAAGGTGACCGGCACAAAGTTCTCGAACCCGACGAAGCGGGCGGTGAACTCGTTCACCGGATAGTTGAAGATGTGCATCGGGGTATCCATCTGCTCGATGCGGCCGTTGTTCATGATGGCCACCTGGTCGGAGATGGAGAAGCACTCCTCCTGGTCGTGGGTCACGTACACGGCGGTGATGCCCATCTCCTGCTGCAGGCGGCGGATCTCCACGCGCATCTCCACGCGCAGCCGCGCGTCCAGGTTGGAAAGCGGCTCGTCCATCAGCAGCACCCGGGGCTTGAGCACCAGCGCCCTCGCCAGGGCCACGCGCTGCCGCTGTCCGCCGGACATATCAGCAGGCAGGCGGTCCTCAAAGCCGGAAAGGCCGACCCGGGTCAGCATTTCCGTCACGCGTTCCTTGATCTCCGTGCGGTTCACGTGCCGGCGCTTCAGGCCGAAGGCCACGTTGTCGAACACGCTCAGGTGCGGGAACAGCGCATAGCTCTGGAACACATAGCCGAACCCGCGCTTGTGGATCGGCGTGCGGGTATAATCCTGCCCGTCAAAGAGGAACTGCCCCTTCACCACGTCGATGAAGCCCGCCATGGTGCGCAGGGTCGTGGTCTTGCCGCAGCCGGAGGAGCCCAGCAGGGACACGAGCTTGCCCTCCTCGATGTCGATGCAGAAATCCTTGAGGATGATGTTTTTGCCGTAACCGGCGGATACGTTTTTGAGCTCTAAAAGCGCCATGTCATCGGTCCTTTCATCATCGGCGGAGCTTGATGCCCAGGAGCTTTTCAGACAAGGTCATCAGCAGGATGGTCATCAGCATCAGCAGCACGGAGGCCGCGGCGATCGTCGGGTCCATTCGCCCGATGATCAGGCTCTGCATGGCGGTGGGCAGCGTCATGGTGCCCGGGCTGGATATGAAAACGCCGATGGAAACGTCGTTGAAGGAATTGATGAACGCCAGGATGAAGGCGGAGATCAGGCCGGAGCGGATGTTGGGGATCACCGTCAGGAAGAACGCGGGGACCGCCGGGGTGCCGAGGGACCGGGCCGCCTCCTCGATGGAGAAGTCAAAGTTGCTCATGGCCGAGCCCGTAGTGCGGATGATGTAGGGCAGCGCGATCAGCGTATAGCCCACCACCAGCCCCAGGTACACCGAGCCGCCGATGCGCGGGATGAAGGAGCGCAGCAGCGCGAAGCCCAGCACCAGCGCCGGGACCAGCGTCGGGGACAGGAAGAAGCCGTTCACCAGCGCCTTGCCGCGGAAGCGGTACTTGTTGATGGCATAGGCCGCGGGGATGCCCAGCAGCATCGCCAGCACCGTGCCGATCAGCGAGACCGTGAGCGAGGTCACGAAGCCGCGCTGGAAGCTGGGCAGGGTGAAAGCCTTCTCATACCACTGCAGGGAGAACCCCGTGGGCGGGAAGGACACGGCCGCCGTCGAGGAGAAGGACGTGCCCACCATGATCAGCATGGGCCCGACCAGGAAGATGTACGTCAGCACGGTCAATACCAGCAGGAGGCGGCTCTTTTTCATCCGTTCTGCCTCCTGTTCAGCCGGTTCGCGATCTGCGTGAACAGCACGTTCACCAGCACGGTAAAGAAGATCATGACCGCCGCCACCATGGAGGCGCTGACCCAGTCCGAATTGACGTTGGCGTACTGATCCAGCAGGGTGGAGAGCACCTTGGTCTTGGTACCGCCCAGCAGGTTCGGCGTCGCGTAAGCCGTCATGGTGCCCGTGAACACCAGCATCCCGCCGGTGATCAGGCCGGATACGCTCAGGGGGATGACCACCTTGGCAAAGGCCAGGATGGGCGGGCAGCCCAGGGTCTGGGCCGCCTGCAGCAGCTCGTCGTCGATGGATTCCATGACGCCCACCAGGCTCAGAAGCATCAGCGGCATGAACAGCTGGATGTAGCCGATCAGCATGGAGGTTTCGGTGTACAGGATGCTCAGCGGCTTGTCGATCAGCCCGATGCCCACCAGCAGATTATTGATGACGCCCTTTTTGCCCAGCAGCACGATCCAGCAGATGGAGCGCACGATGGCGGAGGTCAAGAGCGGAAAGGTGGCCAGGGAGATCGCCAGGCTCTTGCGCTTTTCCGCCAGGCGGGAAATGTAAAAGGAGACCGGGATGCCCACCACCGCGCAGACCAGCGTGGTGATGGCGGACAGGCGCAGGGTGCGCAGCAGGGAATTCCTGAAAAAGCTCTTGCCAAAGAGCGACGCGTAGCCCGCAAAGCTGACCGCGCCGGTATCGTCATAAATGGTCTGGAGGACGATGCGCAGCACCGGCCAGGCGCAGCACAGCACCAGGAACACGACACCCGGCGCAAACAGCGTGAGCAGCCACCGCTTTTTCACGCGCATCCCTCCTTACAACCAAAATACCCCAGAAAATGCACTACGCCTCACCCAAAGGCGAAGCGTATTCTGGTCGCCCCCTCGTCCAGGGAGCTTTTTCATTGTAGCAGATTCATAAAACCGTGTCAATCCTCAAAAACTATTAAATTTTGTTCGGATATATATGAATTATATATCTCATTTTAGAATCAAATGTTCGATATTTAATCAGACCGTCCCGTCTCGCATCGGCTCTTGACGTTTTCGACCCGCTTCCCTATAATGGGCGTGTCAGTTTTTGTATCGCCATTCCATTCAGTTCACACTGAAGAAAGAGGAGTATTTATGCGTCATGAGATCTATCTGGCGGGCGGCTGCTTCTGGGGCGCGGAAAAATACCTCGCCAGCATACAGGGTGTTCTGGAGACCCGCGTAGGCTACGCCAACGGGAAGACGGAGCACCCCAGCTATGAGCAGGTGAAGCACGAGAACACCGGCCACGCGGAGACCGTGCACGTGGTGTTCGACGATCAGGTCCTCCCCCTCGAGACCCTGCTGAGCCTCTTCTACCTTTCCATCGATCCCTCCAGCGTGGACCGCCAGGGCGGTGACATCGGCCACCAGTACCGCACCGGCATCTATTACACGGACGAAGCGGACGCCCCGGTCATCCGCGCCTCCCTCGGCCGCCTGGAAAGCCGCACCGGCCGGCCTGTCGCCGTGGAATGCGAGCCCCTGGCCCAGTTCTTCGACGCCGAGACCTACCACCAGAAGTACCTGGATAAGAACCCCGGCGGCTACTGCCACGTGCCCTTTGCCCAGATCGCCTGGGTACGCACAGTGGACCCGGCCCTCTGGACGGAAGACAGCCAAGCCCCGCATTTTGCGCATTGATGAAGGAGGCTCTCCCATGGCATTTTTGCAGGTCCAGTTTTTCTCTGAAACCCTGAACGTCGCGTCCACCGTCAACGTGATCCTGCCGGAGGGCAGCCAGGGCATCGGCGTCACCGCCAGCGCGGGCGCCGAGCTGCCCAAGGTCCTCTATCTGCTGCACGGCTACAGCGACGACCACTCCATCTGGATGCGCCGCACCTCCGTGGAGCGCTACGCCGCCGCCCACAATCTGGCGGTGATCATGCCCGCCGTCAACCACAGTTTCTACTGCAATGAGGTCTACGGCGAGCGCTACTGGGACTACGTCAGCGAGGAGCTGCCCCGGATCATGCACCGCTTTTTCCGCCTGAGCGACAGGCCGGAGGATACCTACGTCGCGGGCCTCAGCATGGGCGGCTACGGCGCCATGCGCCTGGCCCTGACCTATCCCGAGCGCTTCAAAGCCGCCGCCAGCTTCTCCGGCGCGGTCAACACGATCCGGGAGCTCGCCAGCATCCCCGCGATCCGGCAGGACCGCTGGCGCAGCGTGCTGGGCGACCTGAGCAAGGCCCCCGGCAGCGAGGTGGACCTGATGCACCTGCTTGAAGTGAACGCCTCCGCCCCGAAGAAGCCCCACCTCTACATAAGCTGCGGCACCGCTGACTTCCTGTACGGCCAGCACCAGGCCTTCGTGCCCGCGCTGCAGAAGCACGGCTGGCCCGTGACCCATTACGAGGAGCCCGGCATCGGCCACGAATGGTCCTTCTGGGACACGCAGATCAAAGCGTTTATTGAAATGATCTTTTCGGAGTGATCCCGGTGATAAACCGCCAGCGCCCCGGCCTGCCGTTCTGACAGGCCGGGGCGCTGGTTTTTTATTTGTCAGTGAACTTATACTGAGTTTTTTTTAGTCACCATCGATCTCCGTCACGGTCCCGAACCACGTGTCCCAGGATGTGCCGGTTTTCCCGTCCGTGCCGGAATGGACCGTCTGTCCCAACCAGCCCTGCACGGATTCCCCGGCGGCGCGGCCGTCTTTGTCCGTGTGCACCCGGGTCCCGAACAGGCCGGGATCGGTGCGCCCCGCATAATTCCTGTTGGCGTCATAGTGAATCATGGTGTCCTTGAACAGCCCGGGGACGGACTCGCCGGCGTAATTCCCGTTTTCGTCAAAATGGATCTTGGTGCCGAACAGACCGTCGATGGTGGTATAGCGCTTCGACATACGCACAGCCTCCTTTCATCCCTGGGGAGCGGCGGGAGTGATTCCGGTCAGTCCCCCTGCTCCGTCGTCTGCATGTTCAGGATCGGCAGCGTGGTGCTGCTCTCGCCGCTCATGAAGGTGGGCAGCTTGCCGTCCCAGCTGTTGGCCTGCTGCCACTTGATCAGGCTCTCGGTCAGGGAAGCGGCGATCTTCTGGTTCGCTTCCGCCTCGGCCTCGGCCTGGATGCGGGTGGCGTAGGCAGCGGCGTCCGCCTGGATCTTCTTCACAGCGGCTTCCGCCTCGGCGGTGATGCGCTGGCGCTCCGCCTGCTGCTGGGTCTCCATGGTCTTCTGCTCCTGCTCGATCTCGGCCTGGAGCTTCTTCTGGGCCGCGACCTGCTTCTGCTCTACCGCGTCGGTAAAGCTGTCGGTGAAGTCGATGTTCTCGATGCTCACGGAGATGATGTTGATGCCGTAGCGTTCCATCTCGAATGACAGCTGATCGCGGATGGTCAGGCTCAGCCGCTCACGCGCCGCCACCAGGTTTTCCGCCGTGTACTTGGAGAAGACGGCCTTCGTGTTTTCCAGCAGCCTCGGCATCACCAGGGTGTTGAAGTAGTTGGTGCCCACCTCGCGGTACAGGTTCATGGCCGTGGCGGTGTTGATGGAGAAGTTGATGGACCCGTCAATGTCCACCTGCTGGATATCGCTGGAGAAGGACTGGGTCTTGAACACCGTCTTCTGCTCACGGTTGTCCATCAACACGACTTTCTGGAAGGGAGACTTGAAGTGGAAGCCCGCATCCAAGGTGTACTTTTCTACCCGGCCGAAGGTCGTCAGGATGCCGGTATATCCGGTCGGGACCTGCGCGGTGCAGGTGGCATAGACCAGCACGGCCAGAATCAGGACCACAGCAGCGATAATGATCGTTTTGTTCAGTTTCATTTTTAGTGCCTCCTTTATGTGAGACGTTCAGCCCCTCGGGGCCAGTTGCCGTTCCGTTCAGCCCGGGGATCGCGCGCCCCCCTTCGGAACACCTACAGTATAAGCGTTTTCCGCTGTCCAGGCAAGCCCGCCGCAACATATGAGCAGGCGCCGATCCGCCCCCGCCCGCCGGAATGCCGCGCCCCGCCTGCTTTCCGAAGGGGAACGGGGCGTTTTCAAGCGTTTTATTTCGATTATATTACATAATTATTAAGATTATATTACGATACTTAATCTGATGTACATAACGGCCGCATATAGACGCCATCTCACACATCCGAGCTTCCAAATTATTAAATCTTTATTAAATACGCACGGCAGCGGTCATCCACCGCCGGTTTTTTCAAATATCCCTTGTTTTTTGCCGCCGATTTGCATAAAATAGTTGCAATCGCAGGAAAGGAGCTCTCTGCTATGAAAAATGAACAGCCCGCAACCTTCTCCGTCACCGATGCCCCCGCCTGGCTCCGGGACGCTGTCTTTTACGAGATCTATCCCCAGACCTTCTATGATACGAACGGCGATGGCATCGGCGACTTTGCCGGCATCACCGAAAAGCTGCCCTATATCCGCTCCCTGGGCTGCAACGCCCTGTGGATCAACCCCTGCTTCGATTCACCCTTCAAGGACGCCGGCTACGACGTGCGCGACTACAAGCGCGTCGCCCCGCGCTACGGCACCAACGAGGACCTTTATCATCTGTTTGAGGAGGCCCACCGCCAGGGCATCCGCGTGATCCTGGACCTGGTGCCCGGCCACACCTCCGAGGAGCATCCCTGGTTCCTGAAGAGCGGCGAAGAGACGCCCAACGAGTATTCCGGCCGCTACATCTGGTCCGACGACTGGATCAAGGGCATCCCCGGCGCGCCTTATATCGGGGGCGAGCGCCCGCGCAACGGCACTTACATGCTCAACTTCTTCAAGTGCCAGCCCGCCCTCAACTACGGCTGGCTGCACCCGACCGAGCCCTGGCAGTGCGCCACGGACAGCCCGGAGGCCCTCGCCACCCGCGAGGCCATGAAGGACGTCATGCGCTTCTGGCTCGACCGCGGCGCGGACGGCTTCCGCGTGGACATGGCCGGCTCCCTGGTCAAGGGCGACGACGATCAGAAGTCCGGCACCTGCGCGATCTGGCGCGACATCCGCACCATGCTCGACCGCGAGTACCCCGAGGCCGCCCTGGTGGCGGAATGGTCCTGGCCCGAGCAGGCCATCGTCAGCGGCGGCTTCCATGCGGATTTCTACCTCGATCACTGGGACAACGGCTATCACACCCTGCTGCGCGACGGGGAAAACAGCTTCTTCCGCCGGGACGGCCGGGGCGATATCCATCGCTTCCTCAAGGATTACCTGCCCCGCTACGCCACGAGCCGCGATCACGGCTACATCGCCATGATCACCTGCAACCATGACACGCCCCGCGTCTGCCCCGACCTCACGCCGGAGGAGGCCAAGCTGGCTTACGCCTTCCTCCTGACCCTGCCCGGCGTGCCCTTCATCTACTACGGTGACGAGATCGGCATGCGCTACCAGGCGGGCATGCCCACCAAGGAAGGCGGCTACACCCGCACCGGCACCCGCACGCCCATGCAGTGGGCCGCCGGCAAAAACCTCGGTTTCTCCGGCGCGGACGCTTCCCTGCTCTATCTGCCGGTGGATGCGTCTCCGGACGCCCCGACCGTAGCAGCCCAGGAGGGCGACCCCGCCTCCCTGCTGGAGACGGTGCGCGCCCTCGTCCGCTTCCGCCACGAGCACAAGGACCTGGCTGCCGACACGGACTTCGAGGCCTTCGAGATCCCCGGCGAGCCCCACGCCCTGGTTTACCGCCGAGGCGGCCTGTACCTGTGCGTGAACCCCTCCGGCAAAGCCGTCCCGCTGCCCGAAGCCATCGCCAAAAAGCTGTCCGGCCGCCAGTGCCTGTTCGCCCTCGGCGCCAACAGGGCGGGCGACGCCTCCGACATCCTGCCCCCTGAATCCTTCGCCATCTACGGCGCCTGAAAACACTATTCACCTCCTCCCTTCACCCTTCTGCCTTCAACCTAAAAACCGGAGGTTTTTATGATGCTCCCATTCACCCGCGATCAGGCCCTTGCCCTGCTTAAAAAGTACAATGACGAGCCCTTCCACATCCGCCACGGGCTGACGGTGGAGGCCGTAATGCGTCAGTTCGCGCTGAAAAACGGCGGCGACCCCGACCTGTGGGCCATGGTCGGCCTGCTGCACGACGTGGACTTTGAAAAATACCCGGAGCAGCACTGCCTGGTCGCACCGGATCTCCTCCGGGAGATCGGCGCGCCGGAGGACTTCATTCGAGCGGTCTGCAGCCACGGCTACGGCATCTGCGTGGATATACGCCCGGAAAGCGATATGGAAAAGACCCTCTTCGCCGTGGACGAGCTGACCGGCCTCATCGGCGCGGCAGTGCTGATGCGCCCCTCCAGGTCCGCCCAGGATATGGACCTGAAATCCCTGAAAAAGAAATTCAAGGACAAGCGCTTCGCCGCCGGCTGCTCCCGGGACGTGATCCAGCAAGGCGCGGACATGCTCAGCATCGAGCTGGACCAGCTGCTCTCCGACACCCTGGAAGCCTACAAGGCCTGCGAGGAATCCCTGAACGCTGCCTGCGAGGCAGAAAAGGTATAACATTACCCCAAGCTTCGTTTACGCGTCACAGGACGGGCGCCCCCAGTGTGGCGCCCCTACAAGATAACCCAAAAGCGATTCAAATCACAGCAATATCCGCAACCGCCGTAGGGGCGGGACACTGGCCCGCCCGTCCTGTTGCGCGTAAATAATATTGTAATACCTATTAATGCTGTCCATCTCGCACGCAGCGCGAAGCGCCGCAACTCCTCACTCCACTCTTCACTCTTCACTCTCCACACTCACACTTTCCCTTCACCCTTCAACTTTTCCAACCTCTCCCACGTCCTTTCCCCGCACACTCCATCCGCCTTCAGCCCGTTTTCACGCTGAAACTGTCTGACCGCTACCTCCGTCCGCTTCCCGAATTTCCCGTCCACGGCCAGAGCAGCGCCGCGCTGATTCAATGATTCCTGCAGTGTTCTGACCTCCGCCCCTTTGTTCCCACGCCGAAGCGTCCGCTTCCGCCGGGGCAGAGGGGCGTTTGCGTAGTCGATGAAGGGCAGGGCGAACCACTCGGTCCAGGGCCGGTCCGCGATGGCCGTCCGGACGCAGCCCCACTTCGTGCCGCGCCATTCCACTGCATAGCCGCCGCCCACGGTGTAGCCCACGTGGCCCTGCTTGTGCAGGCACAGCCCCGGCACGTCCGGCAGCGTGCCGATGCCGCCCCAAGGCATGCCCTGTCGCTTCGCCCAGGCGAGCATGCTGTCCGCGCCCTTGTCCGGGCAGCCGTTCGCCTGGTATTTCATCGGGATAGAGCCCTTCTGCCCCAAGGCGGCGAGGATCGCCTCCCCGCCGTCCGACCAGGCATAGCCCTTGCACGCGCCGATGCAGTCCGCCACGACCTCCCCGGCGGCGATGTCCCGCCTGTATTTCGCGTTCATGGATACAGGATAGCGCTTCGGGTAGCGGCTCCGCTTTTTCCTGAGCAGCACCTCCGTGGCGCGGTAGCAGCACGCGCCGTACCAATACGGGCGCCCGACCATTTTTTCGCACCAGGCCGCAAAGTGCTCGTTGGTGAAGGGCTGATCGATCCTCCCGCTCATTCCCCGTCCTTACTGTGCAGCTGCCGCAGGGCCTCCTTCAGCCGCTCCGGCACCGGCAGCCCCAGCCGGGACACGTTTTCCAGCAGGGAGATGCCCTCGTTGGACAGGTAAAAGCAGATCACCGCCGTCCGCATGGCCGCCCCGGAGCCCGCCACATGGGTGTCCAGCAGATGCCCGACCCCCACCAGCATAAAGATGAGCGCTTTGCGGCAGATGCCGCGGAACCCCACGGCGCTGGACAGCTTTCTTTCCGCGACCGCGCACAGCACGCCGGTCAGATAATCCAGCCCGACCAGCGCGATCAGCGCCGTCAGCAGCCCGTCCATCCCGCCCAGAAAATACCCCAGCCACCCGCCGATCAGCGCCGCGGCCGCCCGGCACTGGGCAAAGCACAGTTCGATCGTCTGATTCTTCATTCCGTTTCCTCCTCGTCCGGGATCCTCCGGGCCGCCGCCTCTGCGTGTCCGGGATACCTGCGCACCTCCGTGACCGCGTAGCGCCTGGCGGGATCCCCCGCCGGCCGCAGCAGATCCCCGGCCCGGATATCTTCTTCCGCCGGCAGCACCAGGCAGAACCCCTGTTCCGGCCTGGGGCCGCCCAGGGTCAGCTTTTCCGTTTCCGGCAGGTCATACTTTGCCCCGGTCAGCAGACGCTCCAGATGCGCCTCCGGGGGCCAGGGCTCCCCCGCCTGCGGCTGCGGCCGCATGAGCAGGAAGGTCCGGTGGCGGATCATCCGTTCGCGCATCGTTCCACCCCCGCTTTCGCCAGCGTGTAACGCCTGAGCTGCCGCCGGATGTCCTCCGGCAGCGCCTCCATCTGCGCGGTGACGCCGCCCTCGGTGCGCTGCGTCTCCCCTTCCATGCCGCGCCGGTTGTAGCGCAGCACCGCCAGATCGACGACCGCGCCCTTCAGCCCCTCCGGCAGTTCCGTCCTGCCCGTGATGCCCAGCACCGCCGCCCGGGCCTGAGAAAGGAGGACGCCCAGCAGAGCGTCCTCCCCCTCATCCCCGCGCCCGACCAGCGCACGCAAGGTTGACAGCATTTCCTCCATAAACTCCTCCATTTAGTGATAAGTGATGAATGATGAGTGATAAGTTCAGGATGAAATCGCTCCGCGATTTCTTTGATTTGAAATGCCGTCAGGCATTTCTACCGCAACTTATCACTTATCTCTTATCACTTATCACTTAATTACGCCGCCAGGTGCGCGTATACGCCCGCCTTCTTGTTCTTGAACACATCGGCGATGCCGTTCACGCGGTAGCCGAACTTCCAGGCGTCGGCGGCGGGGTTCTGCTCGGGCGTGACCACCTTGGGCGCGACATGCTTGTTGTACTGGATCACCGCCGGCTTGTGCACCGCCAGAAAGTTCAGGTTCTTGGCCGTGGAAGTCTTGGAATACCCGCCCGCGCCGCTGGTGGACAGGCTGATGCCGCTGTACATGCGGGTCTGGGGCACCTGGATGATCTGCTCGAAGCGGCTGAGCACCGCGCGGCTCTTGATGGTATCCAGGTCCTCGATGAGCGTGTACAGCGCCGGCGTGATGAACAGATAGCGCTGGTCCAGCGGCACCTCGCCATTATCCATGGCCGTGGCCGCGACGCGCAGCGCCGCAATCACATCCACGCCGGTGGAAAGATCCGCGGACGCGCTGCCGATGCCGGAGGTCCCGGCATACCGCGCGATGCGGAAGGCGTCGATTTCCGGCGCCACATGGTTGCGGATGAACTCGCCCGCCAGACGGCCAAAGGCCACGCCCGCGGTCTCCGCGTTGTCCAGGGCGTCCACCGTGAACATCCTGCCGCGCTCGTAATTGCACTGGTAGGTGGTGTTGGTCAGGGTCACGGTGCCGTCGGTGAAGCCGTTGTTGCGGCTGTAGCCCACCAGCCCCTGCATGGTCATGTCCGGGATGACGATTTCCCCCGCGTTCGCGCCCTCCCGGGCCATCTCCTCCGGCCCGTCCAGCACGCTGGTCAGCGCTGCCACCCTGTAAGTCTCATCCAGCAGCGGAACGTACTTTTTGAATAGTGTGATAGAATTGTTAGGCATAATTGTTCCTCCTTGTTTTTTGTTTGTTATTTGATCGAATTCTGTTGTGCAATGAATCAATTAGGAAGTAGGAAGGAGAAAGTAGAAAGTAATTCTGCTCCTGCCCCGGCATTACTACCGCCGCTGCATAAACAATAATTACTTCCTACTTCCTAACTCCTACTTCCTACCTTAACCCTTCTCCCTTCAACCTTCAACCTTTCGATTTCTCCCCCATGCGGGACTGTTCAGTTCACTGAACAGTCACTTTAACCCCATAGCTCGTCTTACGGCCGCCATCCCGTCCTGCGCGGCTGCGGCGGCCCGGGGCGGCTCCGCGCCGAGCTTTTGTTTGACCCTGCGGGTCACGGCGTCGTGGAAGGCCCCCGCCAGAGTCTCCAGCGTCTTTTCCGCCCGCTCGTCGCTGGACAGGTCCAGGCACTCCATCAGCTCCTCCGGCAGCTCGCAGTCCTTCAGCTGCGTGCGCATGCGCATCTGCCGCTCCCGGAGGCACAGCGCCGCCTCGCGCTCCTCCAGCGCCTGCAGCTTTTGTGAAAGCTCCGGCGCCATCTCCTGTTCCTTGGCTGCCGCCTGATCGTCCATGTTCTCTTGGTTTTCGTTCATGATTCTGCCTCCTTGATTGCAAATGAAAAGACTATGGCCGGCGCATTTCGCTTGCCATAGTCTTTGTTTGATTGTGGATCGTCTGTTCTCTTTACTCCTGCTCACTGCCGATGGCCCTGACGCACTCCCAGAGCAATGTGCTCCTGGAATCCATCGGGACGAAGCGCTGCGGTATCACGCCTCCGGTCTGCGGATCAGTGCCCCATTGCGTCAGCCCCGGCCGGCCCTCAAGCCACTCCAGCGTCAGGAAGGGCCAATACCCCAGCCAGGGCATATCGCGGAAGAAATAAGCAAAGGTCGGCCCCAGCGTTTCCGGAACGGCCGTGAAGGGCTCCCCGGAGGTCTCCAGCTTCTCCGCCAGGGCCTCCAGTTCGAATCTCGCACGGTCAGATAGGTAATACGTTGCCGACTCAGTACCGATCCCCAGGTCGCAGTTGTCCGGCCCGGGCACGGGCAGCTCAACGCCGGTGCGTACGAACGTGCCCCAGAAATCCTCCGTGCGCACCCAGATCACGCGCTCTTCCGGGTCCCGGGTACACAGCTTGATATTTGTGCTTGCGCCCTTGAGCTTGCCGATGGCCACGCCCTCTTCATTGGCGATGAAATACGGCAATTCCAGGGCCTTAAAATGCCGCCCTGTCGAATCGAGCAAGCCGGACGGCACATACTGGAAGGTGTACCAGTGCCCGTCCCCTGTCCACGGCTCGGCGGTCGGTGCGGGCGCGGCAGCCTCCGGCGCGACCGGGGTGGTCAGCGGCGATACCAGGGCGCCGAGCGCAATGAGCAAAGAAGCGATGAGTGCGGCTATACTCATGGTGGCTACCTCCCGTCAGCGCATAGAGCACGTACATATTGACTGTCAAACTCCCTGCGCCACGATTCTATCATATCCCCGCCACCTCCGCAACCCCGGCAAAGCCGGAACATTATTTACTTCCTACCTCCTACTTCCTACCTCCTACTTCCTCATCCGCTCGCTCAAACACCGCCTCGATCTTCTCCGGCTCCACCGCCTCCTCCCCGGAGAGGGCGAGCATCCGCGCGTAGATCTGCAGCCGGACGCGCAGCCCCTCGCGGAACCAGCGCTCCTTGACCGACGCCATGCGCTCCAGGCCCATGAGCTTGTACTTCATTGCGACGCCGCTCTGGTTCTGGGCAAACTCCCTGTCGGAGAGATCCGGCACGAAGGAAAACTTGTGGATATCCTCCCGGAGCGCCGCCCGCAGCACCTCCGTGTCCGCCTCGTGCAGGCTGTGGGTCAGGTATTGGGCGCTGGCCTCGCTGTCCGGCAGGGAGAGGCACCGCTCCCGCCTGAGCCTCCGCGCCGGGTCCTCGTCCGGCACGCGCTCCTCCACCGGCTCGCCGTCGGGCCCCGTGACCGTGCGCGTGTGCCAGCCCTGCTCCAGCTGGCAGCCGGTCAGCACCAGCAGGCTGTCCGCAAAGGTCTCCTTGTCCCGCACGCGCTCGGTCTCCAGCACGTCGTAGCCGTCGATCAGCGGCAGCACCGCCGCGAAATCGCCCGTCTCGTCGCAGTTGTTCCAGTACTCGATCAGCGGCGGCTGCCCGAAATAGTGCCGCTCTCGTTTGACCAGCATGCCATCCGTGACCGTGCGGCTGTCCCTGAGCCGGTAGGTCAGGGTCTCGTCGGCAGTCAGCACCTCCAGCTGTACGCCGTCCTCCGTCCCGTCCGGCTTCGTCAGGCGCGAGAGGCAGAGGCCGAACAGCGGCTCGTGCGCCACCGTGTCATCATATACAATGAACCCGTCCTCCGGGCTCACCGTGACGCTGCGGACCCGCCCCTGCCGGTCCGTATAGATGCGCTCCACGCCCTTGCCGTACACAGCCGCCTGCACCGCCAGCTCCGCGTCCACGCTGTCCATGGCGTTCTCCTTGAAGCTCCGCGCCATCGCCTCCAGCGCCCGCTCCTGGCCCGGCGCTTCATAGCGGATGGGCCGCCCCGTCAGGTAGCCCGCCGCCGTCAGCGCGATGTACCGCCCGAAGGGGTGCGGGATCCGCGTCTGCCCCGCCTCGCCCTCGGTCCGTTCCAGGATGCCGGGATTCTTCCCTTCATAGTAGGCGCGCAGCCGCTGCAGCTCAGGCAGCAGCGCGTCGTGCCGCTTCAGGCACGCCGTCAGGATGTCTACCCCGATGCCGTCCTGGATCAGCTCCCGGCTGATCGTGATCATAGTCCCACCTCCCGTTTCTTTTTGAGCACCGCCTTGCGCGGCCGCTGCTCGCTCTCCAGCGCGTATCTCAGCGCGTCGATCAGGTGATCGTTCCCCGGCCTCGGCTGGGGCGGGCTGCCCTCCTTCCAGCAGTACCCGCTCATCTCGCGGATCATTTCCTCACAGTCCCGGTTCACGATGATCCTGTACCCCTGCAGCCACTGGATGCCGTGCAGCAGGCTGTCCGGCCCCTTCTTCGCCGGGGCCGCCAGGACGCCCAGCGCCCGCAGCTCCGCGATGCACCGCGGGTCGGCGGAATCGCAGGTCACCTTCGCCCGTCCGGCAAAGGCTTTGAGCCTCTCCGCCAGCTGCCAGATCACCAGCCCCGTCTCAGAGAAGGTATCCGTCACATAGATGCGCCGATGCTCCCGGTCCAGCAGGCATCGTACCGCCGCGCTGGGATCGTGGGCGAACCCGAAGTCCAGCCCATAAAAAACGCGCAGCCCCTCCGGCGGCGGCTCCGCCCGAAAGTCCGCGCTCCGCCAGTCGGTAAAGACCGCGTCCCCGCGGGTCCCCCACTGGCCCAAAGTGTACACCGTGCAGTAATACCCGGCCTTCTCCTCCTCCAGCGCGCGCCGGTCGTCCTCGGTCAGAAAGCGGTTGTCCAGGTACGTCGTGCGCAGGATGCTCAGGCTCCTGTCCTGATAGCTCCGCCCCGGCTCGACCCGCACGCCCGGGCGCTCCCCGGGCTCCTGCCCTTCCTCCGCCCAGCCGCCGAAGAACTCCCGGAAGATCCAGTGGTCCTTCCATGTGGGGTTGAAGGACAGCGTCACCCGCTTTTTGAAGGCGCTCTGCCCGCGCAGGCGCTTGTCCAGCTGCTTGAAGTCGTCCCGGCTGCACTCCGTCGCTTCCTCGATCCAGATGTCCGTCAGCGCGCCGGTCTGCGGCGTGATGGACTTGATCTTTTCCACGTCGTCCAGCCCCGCGAACAGGATCTGCGCGCCGGTCTTCACCACCGTCAGCGTCATTTCGCTGCGGCTGATCCTGAACAGCGCCTGCGCGCCGAGCCGCCGCATCGCCTTCATGACCTCGTTCCAGCAGGAGGCGTGCAGCGTCCGCTGCACCTTGCGCACCACCAGGATGTTCCGCCCGCTCAGCGCGTCCAGCACCGCCCGCGTCGCCAGGAAGCAGCTCTTCCCCGAGGAAGACCCGCCAAAGTACAGCTGATACCGGTGCCCGTCCGCGAGATAGGGCCGGTACACGGGATTGATGCCCGTGAGATCCACCTCAAACGTCGCCATCCGCGCCTCCCGTGAACCTCAGCTCAAACCCGCCGGCGTCCGTCCCCGCGTCCTCCTGCCCGGCCACGGACAGCACCAGCTTCGCCGCCTGCAGGAGCACCCGCGGGTCCGTTTCCGGGCTCGCGATCAGCGCCCCGACCCGGGAAAGCGCCTCCATCGCCATCTCCTTCGCCGCCGCCCCGGGAGACGCGCGGGCAACACCATCGTTCATGTTTTCTTCGATCATAAAAACCACCTTTCGATAAGTGTGAAGAGTGGAGAGTGAAGTGAGGAGTTCAGGTGCAAATGCCGCCGCTTCGCTATGGCATTTGTATGATCGTTACGGCCTGCCTGTGGCAGGCGATATGGTTAAAACTGCGTTTCGCGCAGTTTCTTCCGCAACTCCACACTCCACTCTCCACTCTCCACTCTAATCAAAAAAGCGCACCGGCGATAGCCGAAGCGCTTTTTCGTCCCCGTTCCTTCGGGGCACTATAATCATATCATCCCCCGTTTTCCCTGTAAAGGTGCAAAACGCTATCAAAACACGTTCAAAGCCCTATCATTTTCCTATCATTTTCTTTCAAAAACGCTGAAAAATTGCCTTGTTTCCGTTGACAGTGCTGCATAAAAAAAGATATAATCCATGATGCAGTTCATTTTTGTCACATAACATCCGCCGGGAGGTTTGAAAACATGAAAAGAAATCTGTACTGGCTCGCCATCCTCACGCTGCTCCTCGCCCTTATTGCATTCAGCTCGGGCATTGCGAATGCGGAGGCGACGCCGGCTGCCGACTTTGAATATACCGTCAACGACGGCTCCGCCGCCATCACCAAGTACACCGGTTCGGCCACTGACGTAATGGTCCCCGATACGCTGGACGGCAACCCGGTCACGGCGATCGAGGATCAAGCCTTCATGTTCTGCGATAGCGTCGAAACCGTCACCATCCCCGCTTCCGTGACCCGGATCGGACGCGACGCGTTCAGTCAGGTTCCTATCAGCGCTGTCAACGTTGCCGCAGCCAATGAAGCTTATGCGTCCATAGACGGCGTTCTCTTCAATAAAGATTGCACAACGCTGATATACTATCCTTCCGGCCGCAGTGCCGCACAGTATCCCACCTATACCGTACCAGACTCTGTGACCGAGATCGGTAAAAACGCTTTTCTCCAGTCGCTCCTGCAGCATATCACGCTGCCGGAACACCTGACTGTGATCGGCGAAGGCGCTTTCGCGCAATGTATGTCCCTGGCAGAGATCTATGTGCCTGATGGTGTGACGGCAATCGACACGGATACTTTCTATCTCTGCAGCAATCTTACAGAGATTTCCCTTCCCGCGGGCCTCATCAGTGTCAGCGGCTTCGCATTTGCGGAAGTTCCGACCTGCACTATCAACTACCGTGGTCCCGCGGCCTCTGTTCCCAACATCGACATCGGCGAATATAATGGCTGCCTGTTCAGCTCCCCCTGGCACTGCACGGACGGAGACTATGTTTTTTCTGACAGCGGGACCTGCGGCGAGCATCTGACCTGGGCTTACAGCGGCAACACGCTGACCATCTCCGGCACAGGCCCGATGGAAAATTATAACGACTACGGCGGAGCGCCCTGGTTCAAATATGCCCCTGTTATCACCCATGTCGTCATCGATAATGGTGTGACCAGTATCGGTGATTGGGCTTTCAGCGCCTTCGAATCACTCACCGGCGTACCGCTGCCGGCGTCTCTGGCCACCATCGGCAACAATGCTTTCAACAACTGCTGGCGTTTGACAGATGTCTATTACCCCGGTACCGAAGCGCAATGGAACGCGATCACGATTGGAGAAGGTAACGATTCCCTCACCTCCGCCACGATCTTCTATAACAGCCACCCCGATTCCCAGCTCCCCACCCCGGTCATCGCCAATGTAAACACCGGCGGTACCATCGGCAGGGATGTAGGCTTCGATTACCATTGCGCCGAGGGTACCGAGCGGGTCAGCCTGATGGTAGGCCTCGTCGATGACAGCGGCAATTTCGAACCCCTGGAAAGCTTTGGCATCAGTGATTATGACCCCTACATAGCACGCGATGCCGTCCAGCTTGAGGGTTATCACTTCCAGACTCCCGGCACCTACCAGATCCGCATCAAGGCTTATACATGGTATTATGGCGAACAGCCTTCTGAAACCATCGCGGACAGCGAGACTGCCATCTATGAATTCACCCTGGAGGACGCTGAGCTGCCCACGATCACCGTCGAACTGTCTGCAACAAAGACCGAGTATGATTATGGCGACAGCGAATTGGATAACCTGACCTATTCCATCTCCGGGGTCGACAATGTCGCGTTGGCCTGGTGGGTCTATAGTGAGCAAACCGATGACGTAAACGGATCCAGTCTTTCCGGCGGCTACGAGTCCTTCGGCAGGCTTTATGCCGATGCAGGAAGAAATGAATATACCTTCTATGGCCGCGTGAACGGCGTATGGTCCAAGCCCGTCACAAAGATCATAACCGTATTTCCTTTGCTCGATGTCCCCGCCATTTACTATAATGGAAATTATGTGGACAGCGCATGGATCATTACTGATGGCGAATCGCCGATCTTCACCGTGGAGTGTGATAACGCCACCGCTTTCACATGTACAGTCCTCAAGGAGCTTGAAGATGGCAGTGAAGACACGCTCGCTTATGCTGAATCGAGCAACGGCGTGATCGACCTTACCAGTTATAATCTGCCCCTCGGTACATATTACCTCAGCTTCGGCGTGAGCAGCGATCGCTGGACCAGCCCGGATAATAAAAGAATCACGCTGACCATCACCGATTCTCCCGTTCTCCCTGCTCCGACCATCACCGTGGCCCCCGGCACGAGCCATCAGGACATGGCCATCACCGTGACCGGCTCCGAAGACACCGACAAGATCGAAGTCTCGGTCGAAGGGATCATGAATAATGGCGAAGGAAACGAGCTTTATAGTGGTTCCGTCAACAATGGCGGAACTCTCACCGTGCCCGGATGGTTCATAGATGGGAACAATTATAAGATCACCGCGACCGGCAAGCGCCTGGAGTCCGAAGAGGGCTCTGCGCAGACCTGGGCCTACGGCAATCAGGCCGTCCTCACAGTCACCCGTGAAGACCCCGAGCCAGAACCGACGCACACCAACACCATGACCTTCAACACCACGGAGGGCGTGTCCGGCCAGGTCACCCTGACCGTCGAAGGCGCAGAAGCCATCGCATACCATGCCATCTATGAGGGGCTGGGCGGCGGACGCCCGGACGAGTATCATGATGGATCCACCGTCACCCTCGAAGCAGAAAACAGCGAGTTTGGCCGGTATGAGATCGACTGCTGGGCCCGTTTCAGCGGCTATTGGTACTGGGTCAACAGCGGTGAAGTGACCCTGCTGCCCTCCGCAGAACTGGCCGTGCCTGCCGTTTCCCTGAATGGCCGGGCCTTGACGCGGAACACCCTGCAGACAGTGGCCCTGGCGGATCCCATGACCCTTTCCGCATCCTGCGCGGACGCTGATGGGATCGGGTATGTGGTGCAAAAAGTCAATGGCAGCTTCAATATGGATCTCGTCCGTTTCACGGAAGACGGCTCCTACGTGGAATACGGCTCCCACACCGGTTTGGATGGCTACGACGACAACGACTACGCTTGGGAAAACTACTTCGCAGACTCCCGTCTCGGCACCGCTTCGTCCGTCAATATTCTGGACCAGCTGACCCTTACCCCCGGCGACTATCGCGTGAGGATCGTCGCCGCCTGCGAAGACACCAGCATCAAAGCGGGCCAGTTCGTTGCCTGGCTGCACCTCGTTCCCGCCCCCGGCACTTGCGGCCTCAACCTGACCTGGGCCCTGAACGACGGCACCCTGACCATCTCCGGCACCGGGGATATGTTTGATTACGACTGGAACACCGGAGCGCCCTGGAAAGACACTTCCGCCGATATCCATACCGTGGTCGTCGAAAGCGGCGTGACCGGCATCGGCAACTATGCTTTCAATTCCTGCGAAGCCCTGACCTCCGTCACCCTGCCCGAAGGCCTCACCCGCATCGGTAATGCGGCGTTCATGCAATCCGGTGCCCTGACCGATGTCACACTCCCGTCCACCCTGAAAATCATTGGCCCGAGCGCCTTTGAGAGCACCGGCATCCAGGAGATCACGCTCTATGACGGACTGACGTCCATCGGCGAATACGCCTTCATGAACAGCGCCCTCCGGAAGATCAATATCCCCGCCGGTACTGCCACGAAGAACGAGGTCTTCTTCGTCCATAACTGGCAGAAAGACAAAGATGAGCTCATCCGCGTCACCGTGCCCGCGAGTGTGACCGACGTGGATGTCAGCGACTTCTTTGGCACCTTCCTGCCGGCGGTGGAGCCCGGCTTCGTCACGCCCGCCGACCTCACCACCATTGAGAGCGAAGCCTTCAGCGGCATCGCCGCCTCTTATATCTGGCTGACGGACAACGTGCAGTCCATCGGCGCCAACGCCTTCTCCGGCTGCACCGGCCTTCAGTACATCCGCATCCCGAACAACTGCACGTCCTTCGGCGCCAACGCCTTCCCCGCGGGTACCATCCTGCTGGTGGATTATAACGCTGATGCCTATGACGCCCTGGAAGCTGCCGGTTATACCAACATCATGAAACTGGTCGAAGGCTTCAACGGCTGACACATCCCCAACACCCATCAGGGGCTGCTATAAGGCAGCCCCTGTTCTTTATACTTTTACAGGTTCTCCATTGCTCCCGGTTATAAATGCAAACAAAAACCATTCGTCCCACAGTGGATCACGTATCAATTGCCGGCCTGGCGGACGAGGGTATTCTGCTTCCGCGGTTAAATCATTACAAAATATGGGTTTGTTGTTTTCCTAATAACGCAAAGGTCCAGGTAATACCCACTCTAATAATCACAGAGACTCACAAAACCGTTGAAAACAGATCGGTGATAAGAGATAAGTGGTTATATCAGTGATAAGTGATAAGAGATAAGTGATAAGTTCAGGTGCGAATCCCGACGCGCGACGCCGGGATTCGATCTATTTTTGGGTTCTTTTAAAGCTGACAAATAAAGGAAAGGAGCAGTTTGGATATCTTTGTGGGTGCGATTTGCAGCGCGCCTTGAATGTAAACGTCCGCTATGAAGTCTATGATGATTGGATCAAATTTGTACGGTTACACTGTAGTATTTTGTATCAACTAAAACTTGATTTAGCATTCAAAACGGTGTATACTTATCGTGAAAAACGAAAGGAGGGCACCGTGGTGAATGGCAAAGAGA
>CADAPM010000016.1:40952-60016 GCA_902789795.1 uncultured Eubacteriales bacterium | reverse complement strand
GTAATGAGCGCAGGCGTCACAAACGCCCAGCCTACCGCGTTTTCCCTGCGCATGAGCCGCGATTGAGTCCGTTGCATGGCGCACCTCTTTTATGGTCGAACCAGAGATAGTGGCATTGAGAGTCGGGGCTGCCTTACCAAATATAAGACAGCCCCGCGAGGAAAGAAACCGAATCAGTCGGCGTCAGCGATCTTTTCGTTCGCCATTTCGGTCAGGGTATTGAGCGCTTCATCGATATCCATGGTGCCGTTGAGTACGTACATGGTGTATTCAACGACCAGGGAGTTCACATCGGAATAGGCGGTCAGGATATCCTCATAGTAATAGGGATTGGTGGATACGCCCACCACGCGCTTGAAGCTCTCGATATCAATGATCTTCGCGGCGGCTTCCTCGCTGCCGAAGAGCAGCTTGACAGCGTCAGCGGGGTCAGTGCCGCGCCAGTTGGGCTGATGGCCGGCCGCGACCAGGTACTTGACGCCGTAGGTGGAGTACCACTTCAGGAACGCCCAGGACGCTTCGATGTCCTTGCAGTTGAGGGCGAGGCCAGAGTGAGAGAAGGGAGTGACGCCGGACATGTAGTTGGTCTGGCCCTTTTCATTGACCGGGTACGGCGCGAACGCGGTCACATAGTCCGTGGGATAATTCTCCTGGTCCGCCAGGAAGCGCGGCATGTTGCAGGTGATGGAGGAAGCGGTGTGCACATCCTGGTTCTTGCCGCAGTACAGCATCTGGGCCTGCAGGTTGTCAGCGCGGTAGGTGGCCTTCGGGAACCAAATCTTGTCCACGATTTCCGCCTGGTACTCACGCTTCAGGGAATTGCGGATGATCTCATTGTCAAAGGAAGATTTGCTGCCATCCTCATTATAGTAGGCGTTCTTGCCATAGACCTGGCCGTAGGCATAGGTCCAGTAGTTCTGGGAGTGGTAATCGGAACCGCCGTACATGGCGATGGAGCCGTCGGGGTTGACCTTGGTCATGGCTTTGCTGGCGGCGATGTATTCGTCCCAGGTCCACTCGGTGGGGATCTCACCCAGGCCCGCCTCGTTCCAGGCGTCCATATTGATGCAGATGTAGTAGCTCAGGCCGCCGGACGGGAAGGTGTAGATGCGGTCGTCATACTTGAACTTATCGGTGCCCCAGTTGGCCACCAGGTCGATGCCCTCTTCTTTGACGCGGTCGGTGATGTCGATGTACAGGCCGTTTTCCCAGCGGCGGTAGGCGTTGGACAGACCGAAGGAGGCCAGCACGTCGACCTCGCCGGCCATGATCGCGGTGTTGACCGCCATGTTGCCGTCGGAGTTGTTGTTGTAGGTGGTCAGCTCCACCTTGATGTTGGGATAGGTCTTGTTGAAGTCGGCAATCAGGGCATCCATGCCGGCGCTGCCCTTGAAGGGCATCCACCAGCGCACTGTGCCGGAGATGGATTCCGGATTCTCTTCCAGGATCCAGGAGGTGATGTCCTCTTCCGCCATGGCGGGAACCGCCAGGGTACCGAGGAGGGCGAGGCACAGGGCCAGCGCCAGCAGCTTGCTCAGGTGTTTCATTGTGGGTTCTCCTTTCAAATTTTTATAAAATGCGCGCTGCATTTTATAGATCAAGGTAAGCGCCCTGGGCACGCAGATGCTCCTGCAGGGCGGGCACATCGATACTATGGACCGGCTTTTTCCCCTGCGCGGCAAGGGCCGCGGCCACACCGGCTGCCTGCCCCATGGCCATGCTCGGCGGCATCACGCGGATGGCGCCGGCGGCATCGGACTCCGCGGAGACCGCGCGCCCTGCGACCAGCAGGTTATCAAAGCCTTCCGGCACCAGCGAGCGGTAGGGAATGCCATACCAGCGCCCGTTGCGGATGGCGACATACTCGTTGCTCAAAGGTCCGAAACGCCCGTGCACATCCACGGAGTTGGAGGCCAGGCAGATCGCGTCCTCCGGCACCCGGCCGTCGAGCAGGTCATCCACGGTCAGGCGATACAGGCCGCGGATGTGCCGGCTTTCCCGGATACCAAGGGTACTGCCCGAGCAGAGGAGCCGCGCATCCGCGCAGCCGGGCACATACTTGCGGAAAAAGTCGAAGATGATCTGTACCTGCCGCCGGCCCTCCATCTCACCCCGGGTCAGGCTCTCGTTGTCCGTGGCGTCCACGCCCATCACGCGGGAGGTGTTGATAAACCATTCATCCTCTTTCACGCTGCGGAACATGCCGATGGACACGCGCTTGAGCGGCCAGTCGCCGTGCTCGCGCGCCTCGCTGACCCGCCAGTGCAGCGAGCGGTAATTGACCCCGTCCTTGCGGTAAAACTGGTCGCGGTGAGCATCGATATCCGCCTGCAGCGGTTTGAGCTGCACATTGCCCATACGGAAGAAGAGGGAGGCAGGCTGAATGAGACCCAGGGCCTCGTTGCCCTTCTCACAGGGCACGCCCGCACGGTACGCGAGATCCGCGTCGCCGGTGCAGTCGATGAAGACCTCGCCCTGCACCGCCGCCAGTCCGGCCTTGGAATCAATAACGATCTGCCTGACGGTTCCTTCCCCCACGATGGGTTCCACAAAGCGCGTGTGATAGAGCACCTGTATACCGGCCTCCGTCAGCATCTCGTCCATGACCAGCTTGAGGCACTCCGGCTCGAACGGCGTCACATGGTCGTGGCCCAGCACGATCCAGGAGGTAAAGGGCGTACCAGCCCGGACCTTAGCCGGGTGGATCGCGCCGCCCCGCGCTTCCATGCGCCGGACCAGCTCGTCAAAGAGCCCGCGGATGATCATCGTCTCGCCGCTGCTGTCATAGGAGGTCATGAACGGGCCGACCAGGCCGCGGGTCGCCATGCCCCCGGCGAAGCCCCCTTCTTCGATCAGCAGCACGCTGGCGCCCATCCGGGCTGCCGCCACCGCCGCGCAGAAGCCGCTGGGTCCGCCGCCCACCACGACGACCTGAGCCTGATACCGGACCGGGACCTCCCGGCTGAACATGAGCTTTTCCATAAATACCTCCTGGCTTTATGCGGGAAATGGGATCTGCTGCGCGGCGGGGATGACGCTGTCGCGCCTGACCAGCTCCGCCGGGGCCACAAAATAGCTCGGTTCCGCGTTGGGATGCTTGAGCCGCCTGAGCAGGAATTCCGCCGCTTTCTGGCCCATCAGCTCCTTGTGGATGTTGACCGAGGTCAGCGCTGGGATCGCGTAGCCAGAGAGCGATGAATCCTCGTACCCGATCACGCTGACCTGCTCCGGCACGCGGACATGCCGCTCGTTCAGGTAGCGCATCGCCCCGATGGCCAGATGCCCATTGGCCGCAATGATGGCCCTGGGCCGAATGCCGGCCTCCCAGCAGGCTTTCATGCGGTCATAGGCGCTCTGGCCGGTATTGCGCTCACAGTTGACGATCCATTCCGGGCGCACGGTGAAACCGTGGGCCGCGGCAGAGGAGATGTATGCGTCCAGGCGGGTGAAGGACGACGGCGTCGTCCGCGGGCAGTTGATCAGCAGCGCCTCGCGGTAGCCCTGCTCCGCCAGGTAGTCCATGCCCATCCGGACACCCTCGCCCGGATCCGCATAGACGGAATCCACGCCCTCCTCATAGCTGTCCACTCCGGCCATAACCAGCGGGAAACGCTGCTCGCGCAGGCGCTCAAGCATTTTCCGATCGTACGGCGCGCCGACGATGATGAGGCCATCGGCCCGGCGGTTCCGGACTACGTCCGGCAGCTCGCCCGGGTTATCCACCGAACAGAAGCGCTCCATGATCACGCCATAGCGCGTATCCATCAGGGCGGAAAAGATGCCGCTGGAGATGTTGTAGGAACAGAGCCCCACATGCTGGTCAAAATCGTAGCTGATGACAGGCGTTTCTTCCGCCATCACCGCGACACCAATGCAGTTGGTCGTTTTGACGCTCAGCCCCCGGGCGTTGCTGTTCGGAACGTAGTTCATATCCGTGATGGCCTGCAGCACTTTTTTCCGGGTCGCTTCCCCCACCAGCGGGCTGTTATTGATGACGAGAGACACGGTGCTTTTGGAAACACTGGCATACTTCGCCACGTCATAGATGGTAACCATTTTCTTGCCTCCGTTCGCATCATAATTTGGACCGGTCCAAATGTCAATACCAATTTCCAAAAAATAATATCATCAGGTTTGACATAATTCGCAAATTCTGTTATGATTTGGCCGAAAGATGTCCAGAACATCCGGCAGCAGGCGCTTCCCTGCGAGAGTGCAAATGTTTGGAGCGGTCCAATCCACAGTGAAAGAAGGCAATCTTGATGAACGAAGCGGAGCGCGGGATACAGAGCTTTGATATTGTCGTATGCGGCGGCGGCCCGGCGGGTTTCATCGCGGCAATCGCGGCGGCGCGCGCGGGGCGTTCCGTCGCGCTGATCGAGCATTTCGGTTTCTTCGGCGTCGTGGGCGGTCTGCCCTGGGAATTCATCCGTGCGCTTATGGACCTGGGGGCGGCACGGCCGGAGATGCCCAAGGGGCACATCTCCGTAGACCCGGAGTATTACAAGCTGATTGCCCAGCGCATGGTCCTCCGGGAGGGGATCACAACATACATGAACAGCACGCTGACCGGCGTGGACGCGGCAGAAGGGCGCATCCGCTCTGTCAGCGTCGTCAACAAGAGCGGCGTGCAAAGGATCGCCGCCAACGTCTTCATCGACGCTACCGGCGACGGCGATCTCTGCGCGCTGGCCGGTATTCCTATGGAGACTTCCGACGTCCCGCAGCCGCTGTCCTTCTGCTTCGAACTGAGCGGCGTGGATGTGACGACCCCGCTGCTTCGGGACTCGATCCGCCACAATGGCTTTGCGGGCAATCCCTCATGCAACGCGGTCATCCGCCGCTTTCTGGATGAAAAACACTCAACCGGAGAAGCTCCGGTTTTTGGCGGTCCCTGGTTCAACACGCTGATGAACGGCGACCGCTTGGCTGTCAACATGACCCGCAACGCCGCCTCTGTGCTGGACGCGCAGGCCTATTCGCAGGCGGAGTTTGAGATGCGGGAAGACATGTTCCGCCTGGTCGCGCTGCTCGAAGAGGAATACCCCGAGTTCCGCCACTGCGTGATCTCCTCCTCCGCAGTCAATGCCGGTGTGCGCGAAGGCCGGCACCTGGTCGGCCTTCACCAGCTGACCGGCGACGAGGTGATGAAGGCTGTGCGTTTTCCTGACAGCATCGCCCGCTGTGCACACATCATCGACATCCACCAGCCCGGGCAGACCACCCAGTTCATTGAGACCCCGCCCGAAGCCGGATACATCCCCTATCGCAGCATGATCACAAATGCCTGTGAAAACCTGATATGCGCCGGGAGAATGATCTCAGCAGACACCAGGGCTCACGCGTCCATCCGCGTCCAGGGGACGTGTATGGCCATCGGGCAGTCCGCCGGTCTCGCCGCCGCATTGTCAGTCGTCCACAGCCAAAGCGTATCAAAGATCGAACCCGGAGAACTGCAGGCAGCTCTCCGGGAACAAAACGCGATTTATTGAAATAAACTGGCCATGAGCAAACTTTACATATTAGAATTAGCTCATTCCAAACTAAGCAGATAGTTGCCCAGTTTATAAACATAACGAATCACATCATCATGGAATATCGCCGGAATATTGCGGGTCGTATATGGCACCTCAAAATTGAAGGCGCCTGAATAGCCGCTTTGTTTGAACGCATGCATGACTTTTTCCCATTCGATGTCTCCCGAATAGGGTGGCACGTGTTCATCAAAGCGTCCATGATTATCTTGAATATGGGTGGTGCGCAGACGGCTGCCCAGGCGCAGGATGACAGCAGGGATATCTAAACCATTCAGATTGGCGTGACCCGTGTCCAGGCAGACACCGAACAGTTGGTCGTCCTGCAAGCGATCCAGAAGCCTAAGGATCATTTCAGGATCATTGAATGGCGGCTTAATCATATTTTCGATCGCGATGCCGATACCAGCCTTCGCCGCCGTTTCTCCGAGGTCGGAAAAATACCGAAGGTTGAAAGCAAACACTTCTTCCGTATCCATCCCGGGCAGCCGTGCACCATAAACAGGATGCACAGTTATCCATGGCGCACCCAGCTCAGCCGCTACGCTGATTGTCCGCGCGGTAAACATCCAATCGCGCTGGAATTCATCCATTCCAATGGCCACATCACGATCCTGGGAGTAAAATGCGTGAGCCTGGCACGGGATTAATCCAGTACGGGCCAGAGCCTCACCGCAGCTGTCCACAAAAGTACGCCAGCGGTCTGTACCCAAAATGTTGCCATGAGCGCACACGGAGATCAGGCTCAGATCAGCTGCCGGAAAGCCAGCGCGTGCAATGTATTCCAATGACTCTTCGATAGGGTACGCATACTCCCGCATGGTGTGCCGATAAGTCTGATGGATATTGGTCATCGTAGAGAGCAGCATCATTCATCCTCCTCCAAATAGGCACCGTCTCTTTGTAACACGGCACGTAGTTCCTGTATATCAATAGCATCGGGTAATACGTGTTCCTTCAGGCAGAGCGCAGCCGCAGTTCCTGCTGCCTGTCCCATGGCAAAGCAGGGCGGGATCACGCGGATGGCAGCCAGGCACTCCTGATCGCCGGAGACGCAGCGCCCCGCCACCAGCAGGTTTTTCACCTTCTGCGGCAGCAGAACCCGGTATGGAATGCCGTAAGGGGCGTCTCCTTTCGTGGTTTCATATACTACGCGGCTGCCCACATGGGTATCGAAACGGTTGCCGGACAGGAAAATATCGTCCGGATGCCGTGTGCTCAGCTTCATTTCCGCGCCTCGAAGGACAAAATCACCGATGATGCGGCGGGATTCACGGACGCCCAGCATGGGAGCGGAGTACAGGAGCCGGATATGCTCGCAGCCGGGGATATATTTTTTCAGGAAACGGAAAATGATCTTCATTTGCTTCCGTCCCTCGATCTCCGCCCGGGTAAACTCTTCGGGATCGCAGTAATTGTAATGATCCAGACGGGACATGTTTACCCGCCAGGTGCCGTCAATGCTCTCGTACAAAGCCACCTTTTCCCGGGGGATGGGGTATTCGCCCTTTTCCCGCGCTTCCGCCACCTTGTCCATGAACCACATGGCGCTGATGTCTTCATGCTCCGCGCGGTAGGCAAGCAGTTTTTCTTTATCGACACCGTCGATAACAAAGAAAAGACTGGCAGGCTGCGGCTGGCCGTTGTTATCTTTGCCCACTTCAAAAGGCGCGCCCGCGTTACTGGCTACATCCGCGTCTCCGGTGCAGTCCACAACGATCCTGGCCTTGATGGCCCGCAGACCGCCTTTGCAGGCGAACACCGCGGCGGCGATCCGGCCGTCTTCCATGATCACCCTCTGGAACATGGCGTGATACAGCAGTGTGACGCCGGCTTCCTGGCACATATCTTCCGCCACGGTCTTCAGCACCTCGGAGCTGAATGGGGTGATATGCGCGTGCCCCTTGTAGCGCCAGGCAGTATAGCTGGTGCCCGGATCCATCTGAGAGGGGTGGATCGCCCCGTTTTCCCGGATCAGGCGCTGTACAAATTCCTCAAAGAAGCCGCGGATCACCTGCTTCTTCATGGCAGGGTCATAACAGGTCATGAAGGGACCGATCAGTCCCGCGGTTGAAAGGCCGCCCAAATAACCGTTTTGATCGCATAATACGACCTGAGCCCCATGTCGGGCGGCACATACAGCCGAAGCGATGCCCGCAGGGCCGCCTCCGACCACCAGTACATCCGTTTCCTTCCATACAGGGATCTGTTCTTCGCAGGAAATATAAGATGTTGTTTCCACGACCGAGTCCTTCTTTCCGCGTCAGCCTTTGATGCCGCTGCTGGCGATGCTCTGCTCAAAATACTTCTGGCAGAAAATATAAAGCAGAAGAATCGGCAGGATCGCGCTGACCGAAGCGGCAAGGCCCATGTTGACGTAAACGTCGGCAGTATAGTTGTTGATGCCCAGCGAAACAGTATATTTGTTCTTGCTGACGATAAAAATCAGGGGATTGAAATAATCGTTCCAGGACGTGACCAGGGCCAGGATAGCCAGCGAGGCCATCGGCGCCTTGGTCAGGGGAACAATGATCTGCGCCCAGATGCGGAAATGACTGGCGCCGTCAAGGACAGCGGATTCGCTCAGATCGATGGGGACAGCGCTGTAAAACTGCCGCAGCAGAAAAATAGCCGAAACGTCAAACAAAGCCGGAAGGATCAGAGAAGCATGAGTATTGTACAGGCCCAGTTCCTTGAACAGCACAAAGCGCGGCAGGATCGTAACCTGGGTCGGGATCATCATGCTGGCTAAAAAGAGGATGAATATGAAATTCTTTCCCGGGAAACGCATCTTGGAGAAAGCGTAGGCTGCCCCGGCGGAAATGATCAGCTTTCCGATGATCGTGAAAACAGCGATCTTGAGAGAATTGAGATACATCAGCCCGAAGGGCATGGTCTCATCTGTCCAGACGGTAATATAATTCTGTACCATGGGCGGATTGGGGATCCACCTGATGGGATAATTGAAGATTTCATAGTTCGGCTTGAGAGAAGCGGAGATCATCCATATCAAAGGCAGTACGAATATCAGGCTGAAAGCGCCTATCACCACGGTAGTGATGATTTTGCTGGTCCGTTTTTTCTTCTTCATGCGCACTTCCCTCCCCTCAGTCATAGACCCATTTTTTCTTGACCCAGAACTGGAGCAGGGTAGCGGCGAAAATGATGACAAACAGGACCCAGGCCTCGGCACTGGCATATCCGAATTTGTAGTTGCCGAAGGCGTCGTCGTAGATCTTTACGATCAGGGAAACGTTGCCGCGGGAAGTCACATGGCCGGACATGACCTTGACGGAGGTAAATATCTTGAACACGGCGATCATACGGATGATCATGAGGAAAAACGTCGTGGGAGAAATCAGCGGAACGGTAATATGCCAGAACGTCTGCCTGGAACTGGCGCCGTCAATGGCCGCCGCTTCATACAGGCTTTCTGAGACGCCCTGCATGGCCGCCATATACACGACCATGGAATAGCCGATGCTGGCCCAGGTGGAGAGCAGGATGATCGGGATCTTGTTCAGATCGTTGCTGCTCATCCATTTGAGCCCTTCCTTCATGCCGAAAGTCTGGGTCAGCATGGAATTGATGATGCCGTCCGAACGGAACAGGCACCGGAACAGCAGCGCCAGCGCTACCATGTTGGAGATATAGGGAATGAAAACGAAAGTCCGCATGACTTTCTGGAAAAACACCTTTCCGTTCAGGAAATAGGCGAACATCAGCGAGATCAGCAGCGTAAGCGGTACGCTGGCAACAGTATAGATGAAGGTGTTCTGCAGAGCGAAATTGAAGTTCCTGTCCGTTCTCAACTTGACGAAATTCTTGAATCCGACCCATTGGATGCCTTTGAAGCCGCTGGCAAAATCCCAGTTGGTAAAAGCAAGGTAACCTGAAAAGAGCACTGGAAGCAAAACCAGTACCAGGAAAATCAGAAGTGAAGGGCCAAGGAAAATATATGCCTGAGCGGCTTCTCTTCTGGCCAGTCTGTTCGTCTTTGCCATAAGGATCCTCCTTTGCCGGACAGGCGGCGCAGGCTGCAGGAGCCCGCGCCGCCCGTATCAAACCAACGGCAGGATTATTTGTGGTCGTCGATCACTTCGTCGCAGCGTTGTTTCATCTCTGCCAGTCCATCATCCACAGATTCTTCACCATTCAGGATATACATCACGACTTCCTTCTCGATGGCGGCAAATTCGCTGTATACGATGGTGTCCATGTAGGAGGGACCATTGAGATTGAGCACCACACTCTTGAAGGTCGGCACATCAATCAGCTTCTCCGCTTCCGCTTCGCTGCCGAATACCAGGTCGATAGCGCCATTAATGTCAGTTTTGGTCCAGGTAGGCAAATGGCCAGCCTTTAGCAGATACTTGTCACCCTCCATTGAGATAAATTTCGCGAAGGTCCATGCCGCTTCGACGTCCTGGCACTGTTTGCTGATGCAGGCAAACGCAAATTTGACGGGGCCGGCCAGATAGGGCGTATCGCCTTCGGCCTCATTCGGATAAGGTGCGAAGCCGACTTTGAAATCGTGCGGATAGTTCTCCTGGTCGACGATGAAGCGCCAGACGTTGCAGGTGACGAAAGAAGCGATCTTGCCCTGGAAGAACAGGTCCTGAGACTTGGAGCTGTCGCCCACGTACTCAACCATGGACTTCCAGATGCGCTCCTCGTTCTCAGCCTTGATCTTGCGCTCGATGATGGTGCGCCATACGGGCTCGGTGGTGAAGTTGGTGTAGCCGTCGTCGCCGAAATACATGTCGGCGCCCAGGTGCTGGCGGGCCGCATACTCGAAGGAGTCCGCGTTGTGGTAGTCGCTGCCGCCGTACACGCCTTCTTTGGTCATCTTGCGGCTAGCTTCCAGATACTCGTCCCAGGTCCAGCTGGTGGGCAGCTCGCCCAGACCCGCTTCATTCCAGGCATCCATGTTAATGGCGATGAAGTAGTTGAGGCCGTCGAAAGGAAGGCCGTACAGGCCGCCTTCGAATTCGATCTCAGCGCCCCACTCAGTGGCCATGTCAATGCCGTCGCGCTCCAGATAAGGCCGCAGGTCGATGAACTGGTTGATACGGCCCAGGGTACGGGGACGGGTGTAGCTGCTCAGCACATCGATCTCGCCGGCCATCAGCTGGGTATCGATCTGGGCGTTGCCGGCGTCGGTGTTGCCGATCTGGATCAGTTCTACTTCGATGTTGGGATACACAGAGTTGAATTCTTCGATGAGTGCGTCCATGCCGGCCGAACCCTTGTAAGCAGTACAGAAACGGACTTTTCCGCTGATCCCCGTATTGCCTTCAGCCAGGGCGATGGCAGGCAGGGCAGTCAGTACCAGGCAGGTCAGCAGCAGCCATGCCAGCAGTTTCTTGCTCACGGTTTTCATAATCATATCCTCCCTTTATTTCGTACCGCACTCCGGCGGAACAGGATCGATGAGCGGATCAAAGCACATTATGATGAAACTTGATTAATTATTGCGTTTATAGTATACTACAGATGTTCAATCGGGTCAATAATTGGCGAAGTTATTGAACATTTATCGAAAACAGGTACTCAAAACGATCAAACTAGTTCAAAGGAGATCATCATGCTGCCGTTCGACAGACACCAGGAGATCCTCGACCTGCTGGAAAAACATCACTCCATGACCGTAAAACGGCTGGCGGAATTGCTGCACGCCAGTGAGCCCACGCTGCGGCGTGACCTGGCTTCCCTGGAAAAGCAGGGGTTTGTCAACCGTGTATACGGCGGGGTCGTACTGACGAAGTATACCAATGTGCATTTGCCTTTATCCGCGAGAAAGCAGGAAAACAAGATCGCCAAAGCCCAGATCGCGGCCCAGGCGGTGAAGAAGATCCGCGACGGCAGTGTTATACTGCTGGATGGTTCCAGCAGCAGCCAGATGATGCTGCCCCACCTGAAGCATTTCCAGAAACTGACGATCATCAGCAACTCGATCATCATCTGCCGCGCAGCCGCCGAAATGGATCACAAGGTCTACTGTATCGGCGGAACGCTGTACAATCTGGATCAGCATAACCTGGGCTCATATGCCGAGATGATGATCCGGATGATGCATGCAGACCAGTTTTTCTTCTCCAGCAGCGGGTTGAGCCTGAAAGGGGAGATCACCGGCGTCTTCGAGCAGGGCGTCAGTTATCTGCGCACTGCGATGGAACGGGCTGATCAGCGGATTTTCCTGTGTGACAGTACAAAACTGAACAGGATATGCGCCCATCAGCTGGCCACGGCGGCTGATGTGGACGATATCCTCTGCGACGTCCCTTTGCCCGAGGAGATCGTGCGGCAGATCGGCAAAAACAGGAGAAAGCAGGATTGAGCATGATGAAACAGATGATTGCCATCGACGCCGGGGGCACAAAAACGGAAGCCGTCCTGTTTTCGGACGACGGAACAGTGATCCGGCGCATCCGCACCCATGGCATCAACCCGCTCAACAGCAGTTTTCAGGCGGCCTGTGACGACTGCCTGGATCTGCTGCATACGCTCAATGATTTTTCGGGATCAGGCGTTTCCTGCGCTTACGTGGGCATGCCTGCTTCTCAATACTTCGGCGGGCGGATCGAACGATATGTACAGCAGAATGCCGGTATCCCCCATGTTCGCCTTGAAGCGGACGGTTACATGCTGATATCCGCCATGCTGGGCCACGCGGACGGAGCGGGACTCGTCTGCGGCACAGGATCCGGATTGTACGTGCGGTCGGGAGACCGGCAGTATTCCATCGGCGGATGGGGTTATATCCTGGACGGCTGCGGCAGCGGATTTGTACTGGGCCGGAGAGCGCTCCGCGCCGTGATCCGCGAAGCGGACGGGCGCGGGGAAAAAACGCTGATGACCGAACTGGCCAACCGGCAAATGGGAGCGCCCGTCACAGAGCATCTGCCGGAACTGTATGCTGGCGGACGGCCTGCCTTTGCCGCCTATGCCCGAATCGTGTTTGAAGCGTGCAAATCAGGAGACAGGGAAGCCGAACGCATTTTCAACGACTGCGCGGATGACCTTGCGGAGATGGTCCGTACCGGCCATCGAAAAGCCCCCATACAAACACTGGTGCTGAACGGCGGCATCTTCATGCACTTCCCGGAGTATCGCCAGGCATTGGCCCGGCGCATCCCGCCCGAAATCCGGCTCATACACTCCAACGTCCCACCGCTGTACGGCGCTGCGGCAGAAGCCATGCACGACGCAGGATACAGCCCCGCTCCTGGTTTTCAAACAGTTTTTCTCAGCACCCTTGCAAATGCGCCCGGCGTGTGAATTCAGGCATACAATTCATAATCCGATATATGGGCAGCCCGTTTTTATTGAGTTGCACACAGCAGGCGGACGGTGGAACCTGAGCCCATCCGCGGGATAAATCCGTCCCGTTCCCCCGGTTTCAGATCAGGGGGACTGCTGTAATGGACGGAAGGTCAGCGCGAGATCATCACGCTGACCACTTTTTAGCACGATTGGGTTTGTAGTAGGAGGCATTTCTGAGCGTGCTACATTCGCATTGTAGAGGCGCGGAGCTGAGCGTCAGCCCAGTGGGCTGTTCGCCGTAGGCGAAAGCGAAGCGGAAGCGTGCTGAGCAAACGAGTGATGCAAGCGGCAGCGCCGCATCACGACTATTGCGAAGCTGACCATCTCGTGCGCAGTGCGCGAGGGACTTGTCGCCACGGTGCGCGCGCGATTCAATAGCGCAGCGAGACGTGGTTCGAATCCGCAACACATCCTTTCCCAAAAAAGGCTTTCAAGTTTTGGGAAGTCAGATATCGCGAACAAAAAAGGTGGACTTCAAAAAGAATCTCCCACAAATATTTCTGTCAATGTTGTTATTTGAGATCATTTTTCGTCTGTTCAAGTGAAGGGAGGCGATGAGCCGATGAGCACGGTGGTAGCCAAGGGCCCGGCGATCACCAGGGATGAGAAGCTGGAAATACTTGTTGACAAGTATCAGGTTAGCCTGCTGAAAGTCTGCTTTACATTTCTTCGTGATCGCAGTCTCGCTGAAGATGCTGTGCAGGAGACATTTATCAAGGTATATCAGAGTCTTGACTCTTTTCATGGAAACAGCAGTGAAAAAACCTGGGTTTTCAGGATTGCTATGAACACTTGTCGGGACATGCTGCGTACCCGATGGTTCCGATTTGTTGACAGACGAATTGATTTCAGTCAGTTACCAGAACAAACAGTACAACTGGAAGACGGCGATAAAGAAATCATGGAATCCATCATGGCATTACCGGTCAAGCACCGGGAAGTGATACTTTTGTGCAGCTTCGAGGGGATGACCACATATGAGGCAGCAGAATCCTTAGGAATCACGCAACAGGCAGTCTGCAGCAGACTGAAACGAGCAAAAGAGAAACTCAGAAAAGAATTAAAAGAGAAAGGATGTGACCTGTCATGACGGAGAACAGAGAAGATGACCGCATTAGATCAGCGATGAATCGAACGATGTCCGGTTTGGAAGGAAACCCTCATCTGGCACGGCGGGTCATTGCTGCATCCGAAGGAGAAGTAAAAGTGAAAAAGAAGCTCTCAGCCGTCACAGTGCTTGTGATTGCATTAATGTTGACCTCAGTAAGTGCTTTAGCTCTTCAATTGAGTGGATGGAGAATTGCTGATTATATCAGGAATGTAGATGAAGGTGTAATTCCTGATGACTTTGAATCTGGATTCGATCAAGATGTGACATTGGATGTTGATAACGTTCGCTTTCATGTTCGTGACGCCTATGCCGCAGGGAATAAAATCATCCTGGTGACAGAAGCCAGTTGTTTGGAAAACGATACAACCATGATTCTTCCGAGCGAAGACTTTTGTGATCCGAATATAAGGCATGCTCGCCAATACATCAAGGAGCTGGCCGGCGTTGATGATGATATTACACTCAGCGATTATGCCAAACAAAAAGGGTTATCGATGATTCATGTGTATGTCAATGCCCAGCAAAAAGGCACTTATCCCATCGTCTCAGGCGATGAATGGATTGAAAATGATACGACGCTTGTCAGCATAACCAGTGCAAATTATATGGAGCCTGTCAACGGCACTGTTGAAGTAGAGTGGGAAGTTGGTGTATACCATGATCAGAGTGACGAACCGCTTGAAACAAAAACACTGAATTTCCAGCTGCCTGTTGAAAACGTAAAGGAAATAGCGCTTGACGTACAGCAACCCGTTATGGCGGAAGGCATCCCCGTCTCATTGGATCGTGTTGTTGTGATGCCGACACGACTTGAGACACAGGTAGAACTCTTTTATCATACAGACAGCAGGCAGTCTGCTGAACAATTGTTGAAGTACCGTTTCAAAGCCATCAATCCAACCTCCTTGAAATTTGTGAATGCAGGAAGCAATTCCGACGGGCCTGAAATTCTCAGCACAGAGGGTCAAAGTGTGTATTATCATGACACCTGGACGATTAGCAGTTCTTTGGAAAAGGATGCCCTGTACCTCCAGTTTCTCCCAGTATATAATTGGCCGGATGAGCGAGAAGAAGGCTTGCCAGATGCTCAGACCATCAAAATCGACATAACTGAAGAGGAGTGAAACAATAGCGTAAACTCCCACGAGGTTTATCAAACACCCCGTGGGAGTTCGTGTTTCTGCTCCTTTTACACGAATGCCTGACGGCTCCGGAATGATGCCGCCAATTGTAACCTACCTGACTGAAAGTATTCAGGTGATCGCGCCTTCGCTCGCTCCTGATGTGCTTATCTCTATGTATCAGAATTAAATAGATATCTTGGTGATACCCGGACGGTATTTTTGCAGAGTTGTGTCCTTTGAACTGTGACAATGCGACGCATTATAGCGCCAAGCTGTTCATCTCGCGCGATTCAATAGCGCAGCGAGACGCGGTTCGAATCCGCAACTAATTCTTTTCAAAGCTTAATGATCAGTCTGCCGCAGCATAAAATTGCGCGGCAACTCTTTTTTATGTTTCCAACGCCGCAGCCTCTTTTTCATGATCTCGGTTGAACATGACCCGGCGGTATGGTAGAATATGTTCAACAATCATAGGGAGGTTCATGGAATGATCGATTTTTACCAGATCCGCAGTCCGCTGTCGCAGATGACCGAGGAGCTCATGGGCCGGTATATCCGAGCTCTCGAGCAGGTCCTGGGCGAAGAATTGAGGCAGGTGGAACTGCAGCAGTACCTGGCGGACGATTTTGCGCTTTTGTATGTGGCCTCCGGCGGCAGCGAGGGCTATTTTCTGCAGGTGTTCGACCAGCTGAAGCAGCGGCACTGCGTCATCCTCACCAGCGGGGACTCCAACTCCCTGGCGGCTTCGATGGAGATCCTCAGCTATCTGAAAAAGCACGGCGGCAGCGGGGAGATCCTACACGGGGACCTGGAGCAGACCGCCGCGCAGATCCGGGTGCTCCGGGCGGCGCATCGCGGCTTGCACGCCCTGAGGGGAAAAAGGCTCGGATGCATCGGCAACCCCTCGGACTGGCTGATCTCCAGCGATTATTCTCCCGACGACGTGCAGCGCAAGCTGGGCCTGGGCTATGTCTCCATCCCCATGGAGGAGCTGCTCACCGAGATCGCCCGGAAGACCTATCCCGAGAATGAGTATACCGCGCAGTTCAAGGCGCAGGCCTTTGCCCCGGAAGAGATCGAAAAGGCGCTGCACGTTTACGGCGCGTTCCAGCGCCTGGTGGACCGGTACGGCCTGTGCGGCGTGTCCGTCCGCTGCTTCGACCTGCTGGACAGCGTACACACCACCGGCTGCCTGGGCCTGTCCATCCTCAACAGCATGGGCATCTTCGGCGGCTGCGAGGGCGATATGCCGGCGCTGCTCTCCATGGCGGTGCTGGGGAGCGTCACGAAAGAGCCCGTGTTCATGTGCAACCCCAGCCGGTTCGATACCAAAGCGGGCTGCGCCACCTTCGCCCACTGCACCATCCCGGTGACGATGCTGAAGAGCTATCAGCTGAACACCCACTTCGAGTCCGGCATCGGCGCGGCGGTGCAGGGCACCTTTGAGTCAGGCGACTGCACTGTGTTCAAGTGCGCGGGCGACTTGTCCCGCTGTTACGCGAAGGACGGACGGATCGAGGCCGCGCCCTTCAGCGATATGCTCTGCCGCACCCAAGCCCGCATCTGGCTCGACGATTTCTCCTACTTCCTCACGGATCCCATCAGCAACCACCACATCATCTGCCGGGGACGGCACGCGGAGGAGATGCAGGCCTTCTTCCGGCTGCTGGAACAGGAATGAGCGTGGCGGATTGGTTGTAAACTGTTCAGCTATGCATTATAAAAAAACGAATACAGTAAACGAGAGAATAATCCCGAAAATATACAAGTGATTGCTCCCTGATCAAAACAGCTCTCAAACCATCCACGTCTCGCGGACGATTTGAGAGCTGCTGTTTTTCTTATCCCAGAAGGGGGCTGCCTTTACGGAACGATGACGGTACGGAGTTCGCCGTAGTCGCCATATTCGATCCTCTTGTAATACTCCGCCGCGTCGGCGGCAGCGTCTGTGTTATCCACAAAAGCGCGCGCCTGCACTTCATATTCGCCGGCAGCAAGGCCGCTGATGACCAGGTCGGTCCGGCCGGCCTCAAAGAGGGCGGCGGTCCAATCATCGGTTCCCTTCAGCCGGTAATGGGCCTCATAGCCATCCGCGCCCGTATCGGAGAGGTCCTTCACGGAAAGACGGATTTCCCCGCTTTGGGCCGAGAGGGAGAGGATTTCCGGGCTGCAGGGAACGATGGAGAAATACTCCACAACAGGCGCTGCATCAGGATCCGCGCACGGGCCGATCCCCGTGATCACAGCCCGGCCAAGTCCGCACAGGATGTTGTTGTCAAACGCCGCCTGGTAATGCTCACCTTCTTTCAGCTGAGTACCGGCGTCGCTGTACGCCAGGACCAGGGGGATGACTGCCTGCCCGGTATATGCCGGTTCCATCGCGATGACGATTGCGTGATCCAGACGGCCCTGTCTGACCGTGACCGGGAAAACCGTGGTCCCGATCCCCTCCGTCGTTACGGACAGCATGGCTGTTCCGGATTTTTTCGCGGTCACGTCAAGGCTTGCACCTTCATCCTTCGGCGCCAGCTCCAGGATGCCTTCCGAGCTGGGCAGCGGCTGCCATACAATGGACGGACGCCCCGCGTCGAAGCCGCTGTTCACAATAAACTGCACAGAATACCGGCCCTGATCGAAGCCTTCCAGCAGGGAAAGCTGCTCACTTCCAAGTTTCAGTTTCATCCTGGCATCGTTCTCTGCCAGGTCGCTGAAAACCTTGATGGGGAAATTATCATAGGACGTATCCAGTGAAAACACCGCGCCCGCAGCCTCTGCCACCCGGGCGTCGATGACCGCTTTGTAATCCTGCCACTGCCCGTCCTGATACAGATAGCTTTCCCGTTCATTCACAATGGCTGCCTGGACGTCTTCACCGAGTCCGTATGTGCTGAACATGACGACGTCATGGGTCCCCTCCTGATTGGTCAGCGTCTCAACGACGGAGAAATACTGGCCTTTCTGCACCAGGATCTCATCGACCGGGATACGGTGGAACCCGGCGTCGGCGAAGGAGGTGACGCCGTCCGCCACCATCAGCCCGTCTACCGGCGTCTCAAAGGCGTCCTGGAGAAGATAAACCTGATAATGCACGGAAGTGTTGGCCGAGGCGGTCAGGCAGGAAATGGCGCGGAGCGTTTTGGAATGATCCGCCCTGAATACATTGGCCATGGAGGCCGTCTGGACATAGGCCCGGCTGTTCAGAGCGATCGGCAGGAAGTAATCGTGCTGGTCGACGCTCTGCGGCGCCATGGCGGCCTTCAGCTCCAGGGATACCGGGTCGCTGATCGAATGGTCGTAATATGAGATCCAGAAATAACCGGTATGCTGGCCTTTCTCGTTTTCAATGCCCCAGTTCCCCCTGGAATAGAAGGGAAAGGCCTCTTCTCCCGATCCCCAGCTGTTTTTGGCCAGCCAGGCGCCGTCTGCCGGGGGCTGATGCTCCGCCAGGAAGTTCTCTTTTGGATAATTGTCGTCCCAGCCGATGATGGTCACCGCGTGGTTGGATGAGCCAAAGTCCCAGGTGTAATGCGCCCATTTGTCGCTGATATACTTCGCCTCGTTCGATTTCGTCGACGACGGATCGCTGAGATCCGCCAGCAGGTTGATCATCACGCCGCGCTTTTCCATCAGCTGCTGTTTGATGGCCCTCGTGCCGGCTTCGTTATAAGCATACTGTTCAGGGGCGGGCAGTTCAGCGGGGCAAGGAAGCAAGTGGGTATCCATCAGGACATAATCCTGGTGAAACCTGAATTCATCCGGAATGGTCCAGTCGTCTTCGTCGCTGTAGTGAAAGCCGCGGAAAGCGCCGTCGATATAATCCAGGACGGTAGTGCGCTCTTTGCCGTGGTATTCGAAGGCTTCTCCGATACCGGGCAGGTCCGGATGCTCATCGGAGGGGCCGATGCCCTGGGCAAAGGCCTCCAGGGCCATCAGTGTCGATCCCCCGCCGTACACTTCAAACATATCCGT
>CADAPM010000016.1:0-40895 GCA_902789795.1 uncultured Eubacteriales bacterium | reverse complement strand
GCTGATTTCCGCGGCGGATATCCCCGCAAAGACCCAGCAGGTGGCGAAGGGATTCTGAAACCTGACCGGGGTCACATAGCAGCGGTCGCCGACGCCGTCCCCGTCCGTATCGACGCTCCTCAGGTCAAAGGACGCGGGGAGCTCCGCTTCAGCCGTCCCTTCGGCCTGAGCATCCAGAGCGCCTGCGGGCAGGCACACGGTCAGGAGCAGGCTCATGATCATCAGCAGCAGGATCGTTTTTTTCATCGTCGCACATCCTTCTATCAAAGCTTCTGTTGGCTGTAATCGCCGGAAATCATTATACAACAGGCCGAAAAAAGGGTCAATTACAAGTACTGGCCGCTCAAACTACGGATTTTTGACCACTGGATATCGAAAACATGCAGTGCACCCACAGCAAAAAACGGCGCCTTTGACAGCGTCGTTTTTCCGGAAATGAGGAAGTTCTCCCCCGTTACGCTATATTTTTCTTGAACAGTTTGCTCCTGAACAGGATCACGTTCATCACCACGAACAGCACCGTCAGGATCAGGAGAGTCAGGCCGGGATTGCGCGGGGCCAGGGTGGCCAGGATCATCATGGGGAAGCCGAAGACGATGGCGGGCAGGTTCTGGTAGACCATGTTCTCCGAAGCGGGGGTGCGGAAGTCCCCGTCCACCTCCCTCAGCAGGATGATGCCGGTGCTGGCGGTGCCCGTGAGCATGCCGTACATCATCAGGAACTGCTCGATGCGGTATTCGGAGAAGAGGCGCTTCGCCACATAATGATTATAGACGAAGGTGATGACCAGGCCCACCGTGCCCATGATCAGGATGACGCCCCAGTAGTTCTCCAGCAGGTGCAGGCGGATGGCGGCGATGCCGGCCACCACCATGATATCGAAAAAGAAATTGCTCACGCGGGTCATCAGGAAATTGTTGACATACTCCTTCTTGACGATGCCGACCTTGCGCATGCCCTTGACCAGGTTGCGCACCAGGATGGCGCTGAGCACGCCCAGCAGGAAGTTGAAGCCGAAGATCACGGAGCGCATGCCGGGCAAAAGCGAGCCCAGCAGGGACATGAGCAGGTACGTCACCAGATAGGTGACCGCCACCAGCGCCACCTGGATCGTCATTTTGTCGATGCTCTCCTGCATGGGGATCTCGTCCGCGCGCTGCACGTCCTCGGAGCGCAGCGCCTTTTCCCCGCCGATGTCCACAGCGATCCTGCCCTTGTGCTTCAGGATGTTCAGGTAGATGACGCCGCCCACGCTGGCGCTCAGGAAGCCCAGGGCCGCAATGGTGAGGCCGAAGCTCTTGCCGCCCGTGAAGCCGTAATCCGCCTCGAATATGCCGCCGTAGTTCAGGGCCTGGCCGGTGCCCTGGCCATAGCCGAAGGGCAAAAGGATGCCCGCCGCCTGGAAGAAGCCCGGCAGCACCGCCGCCGCGATCAGGGAGATGATGAGGCCGCAGATGCCCTGCAGCAGGTAGGTGCCCACCGTGGTCACGCCGGTGTTGAAGATCTCGTTCATCCGCTGGCCGGTCAGTCTCCCCTGGCTCGATTTGAACGTGGAGGCGATGAAGCCCAGGGCCAGGGTATGATAAGTGATGATCTCCAGGTTGGTGATGCCCCGGCCGCCGAAAAACGGAGTATCAAACAGGTCCACCCCGGTGATATTCCGGTAGACCGCGGAGATGATCAGCAGGATCATGCCGCCCAGCACCGAGGTCGGGATCAGCGAGCCGCGCAGCGGGCGGATCACCTTCAGGAGCACATTGGCCAGAAGCAGGCTGATCAGCAGCACCGCGATCAGGTTCAGGCCGCCCCACACACTATAGTCCCAGAAATTCTCCATAGGGTTCCCCTTTCGACATATTCAGACAGCGATGATAAAAATGCATGTATTTGAGTGCGTTGAAGCGATCGTCCCCCCGCAGCTGGTAGGTTTTGCCCTCCCAGGCGACGTTCAGGCGGTTGCGCCCGATCAGCGCCATGCCCTGGATCTGGCTGAAAGGCATGACCCGCTCCTCCACCTGTCCCTTGAGGGTGATCCGATCGCCATACAGGCGCAGGGTCTGGCCCTGATCCAGCAGTTCCTTCCGCTTGTACAGAATGACCTCGTAGACGTCTGCCCGGTCCTCATAGACCGGCGTCTCGCAGAGCGCGCACACATCCAAATGGTTGATATAGTCCTTCTGGTACTCATACCAGTCGTTGACGAAGGCGAAGGGCCAGTCGCCGTCCAGACCGATCAGGCGCTTGTCCTCCCCGTAACGGATGCCTTTACCGCAGGTGAGACAGCGGATCTCGTCTCCATGGCTCTCGAAGCGGGAAAGCCCGCAGAACGGGCAGATATAGGCCATGCGCTCGAGGTATTCCGCCTTCGCGTCCGATATGAAGCGCGCGTCCGCCGTCGCTTCATTGACATAAAGTCCGTCTTGGATCAGGCTGAACAGCTCCGCGTTGGTCATCTTTGCATACTCTTCCGGCTCGATGACCCGGGAGGTATAGGCGCGGATCCTGCCCTTGCGGATGCCGTTGCTCCAGCGGGGCTGCACCCCGTAGCCGCCCTCGATACGGTACAGGACCACGGGCAGGCGCAGGCGCTTGACCAGGAAAGTGATGGCCGGGCTCATGTATTCCGTCTTGCCGCTGTAGGTGCGGTTGCCCTCCGGTGCGATGGCGATGGTACCGCCCTCGTGGGCCACCTTCATCATGGAGGCCAGGGCGCTCACATCCGTGGTCTGCTTGGTGAAGGGAATAGGCGCCACCGCCCAACGCAGCAAGGCGGAGATCCAGCCCTTGGAAAAGATATCTTCCGTGGCCAGGTAATAAATGGGCCTGCGGAAGGACATGGCGACAAAAAACTGGTCGCAAGGGGTCTGGTGGTTATATAAGATCAGGCAGGGCTCGTCCCTGAACCGTTCAAAGGGCTCCGCCTCTACCCCGTACTTCCGGCGCACGATCGGATCGAGGAGCGCCAGCGCCGTCCGCGTCACCACACGGTGCCGCGGACGCACCCATGGTGCGGTCCTTGTCCCCTCCTCAACTGTTGAGCTCATACTGTCCTTTCTGCCGGAGCCTTGCGGCCCGCGGCCTGGATGGATCTTAGCTGACTCCGTAATACAATATCAAAAAAACGCCTTAAACGCAAGCATTTTTGTGCTTACACCAAAGGATTTTGTACCGTTCAAAATGCGTCCGGACCGTTGCTATTCTTTCCTTTTCATGATAGAATACCGTGAATATCAAATGATCGGGAGGTTGGCCTATGCCCGGCATCCGAAACGAGATCTATCAGGAACTGACGGAGCGGATCATCCCCTTCTGGAAGGGGCTCCGCGATGATGAGAACGGCGGCTATATCGGCCTGGTCGACTATGACCTGACCCGGCACCCGGAGGCAGACAAGGGCTGCATCCTGAACAGCCGGATCCTTTGGTTCTTTTCCGAAGCCTACATGCTGCTCAAGGACGAGAGCCTGCTCGACGAAGCCCGCCACGCCTACGCCATGCTCCAACGCATGACGGACACGGATAACGGCGGGATGTACTGGTCCCTCCACGCGGACGGAAGCCCCGCGGACACCACCAAGCACACCTATAACCAGGCCTTCGCCATCTATGCCCTGGCCGCCTACACCCGCGCTTCGGGCGATCAGGAAGCGCTCGCCCAGGCCCAGGCGCTGTTCCGCCTGATCGAGGGCCGCTGCCGGGACGAGGGCGGCTATCTGGAGGCCTTCACCGCCGACTGGCAGCCGGAGAGCAATGAGAAGCTCAGCGAAAACGGCGTCATGGCCACCCGCACCATGAACACCCTGCTGCACGTGATGGAGGGGTACACGGGGCTGTATACCGTCTGGCCGGATCCCGAGCTCCGGGACCGACTCGTCGAGATCATGGACATCTTTGAAAAGAAGGTCTATAACCGCGAGCTCAGGCGGCAGGAGGTCTTCTTCGATCATGAGTACCACACCCTGATCGACCTGCACTCCTACGGCCACGACATCGAGACCAGCTGGCTGGCGGAAAAGACCCTGGACGCGATCAACGATCCCGCCCTGACCGCCCGTATCCGGCCCCTGCTGTTGGAGATGGCGGACCACACCTATCACGCCGCCTTCACGGACCACGGCTTCGCCAACGAGTGCGAGCGCGGGAAGGTCAGCCAGATCCGCATCTGGTGGGTGCAGGCGGAAGCCTTCATGGGCTTCCTGAACGCCTGGGAAAAGACCGGAGAAGCCCGGTACAAGGACGCCGTCCTGACCCAGTGGAAGTATATCCGCGCCTATGTGGACGACCCGCGCCCGAACTCCGAATGGTTCTGGTACGTGAACGAGGACGGGACCCCCAGCACGGACAAGCCCATCGTGGAGCCCTGGAAATGCCCCTACCACAACGGGCGGATGTGCATGGAGTTTTTGGCGAGAGAAGAAAACATATGAGTTAATGAGGAGTGAGGAATGAGGAATGAGGAGTTCTGGAAGAAACTCCTCCGCTGCGCTTCAGAGTATTCTTCGGTTTTAGCGGCTCTCCATTCAAAATCAACAGAAACTGCGCTCCGCGCAGTTTCCACCACAACTCCTCATTCCTAATTCCTAATTCCTAATTCCTAATTCCTAATTCCAATTACTAACTCCTAATTCCTAATTGAAAAGAGGGAGGCTTTATGACTTATCAGGAACTGATTACCCGTTACGAAGCGCTGATCGGACGCAAAAACACAGTCGATCCCAACTTCTACAATGGCATTTATGACCGCTACCTCTATCCCGTGCTGACCCGGGAGCATATCCCGCCCTTCTGGATGTTCGATCCGGATCCCGCCGCGAATCCCCACATGATGCAGCGGCTGGGCGTCAACGCGGTCTTCAACTCCGGCGCGATCCTGCTGGACGGCAAGTTCACCCTGGTGGCCCGCGTCGAAGGCAACGACCGCAAAAGCTTCTTCGCGGTCGCCCAGTCCGACAGCGGCACGGAGGGCTTCCGCTTCTGGGACGAGCCCATCCTGCTGCCCGACACCTGCCCGGAAGAAACCAACGTATACGACATGCGCCTGACCCGGCACGAAGACGGCTGGATCTACGGCGTATTCTGCTCGGAAAGCAAGGATACCACCGTCAACGACCTTTCGGCCGCCACCGCCGCCGCGGGCATCGTGCGCACCCGGGACCTGAAGACCTGGGAACGCCTGCCCAACCTCAGGACGCTGCGCTCGCCCCAGCAGCGCAACGTGGTCCTGCATCCGGAGTTCGTGAACGGCAAGTACGCCTTCTACACCCGCCCCATGGATGATTTCATCGAGACCGGCTCCGGCGGCGGCATCGGCTTCGGCCTCTGCGATGACATCACCAACGCCGTCATTGACGAGGAAAAGATGACCTCCGTGCGCAAGTACCACACCATCACCGAGAGCAAAAACGGTGCCGGCGCTGTGCCGATCAAGACGGACAAAGGCTGGATCCACATCGCCCACGGCGTGCGCAATACCGCCGCGGGCCTGCGCTATGTGATCTACGCCTTCGCCACCGCCCTCGATGATCCGTCCAAAGTGATCGCGGAGCCCGGCGGCTATCTGATCGCGCCCCTGGGCGGCGAGCGGGTCGGCGACGTGAGCAATGTGGTCTTCACCAACGGCGCCATCGCGGCCCCGGACGGGAAGGTCTATATCTACTACGCCTCCAGCGATACCCGCCTGCACGTGGCCATCACCGACATCGACCGCCTGACTGACTATGTGTTCAACACCCCTGCCGATCCCGGCCGCAGCGTCGACTGCGTGAAGCAGCGGGTCGATTTCATCCGCAAGAACTTAGAGTACCTTGGCAAATGATCCTGAACAGGAGATACATCCGTGACTGAGCTCTATTCCCCCGATGAGGCACAACGCCTGGCGTCCCGCGCCTCCCTCTGCCGCGCTGCGGCATGGATCGCAGGCGTGCTGGGGCTCATCCTCTGCGTCTGGCTGTGCACAGGCGTGCGTCCGACCAACACGGTCCGGCGGCTGATCGCTGTCATTTCCGTCAGCACCCTGACCGGCTGGGGCGTGATACTGCTCACGTGCATCGGCTATCGCCCGCTGAACGGCGCGGCCCGGCACATCCGGCGGATCGAAACGGAGGAAGTCTCGGAATACAGCGGGACGATGGAGAAAAGCGAGCTCCTGTTCCAGATCCCCGGCAGCATCACGGTCCAGAAGGTCGTGCTGCGTGAGGGGGAAAGTTCGCGCACCCTGCATGTGGACGCCCGGAAGCGCCGCCTCCTGCCGGACAGTGGCACGCGCGTTCGTGTGCGCTGCAGGGGCAGCTTTATCACCGCCTTCGAGGTAGAACCATGAACGGCTTCAGACGCTTCACCCGGCTGATCCCCCTGCTGATCCTCTGGCTCATGGCCAGCGCCCTCATCTGGGGCTTCGTGTTCACCCGGATCACCGATACAGCCCGGGAAAACAAGATCGTCATCTTCGTCGACGCCGAAACGCCCGGGGCCGCCGAGCTGGAAACGAAGCTCCAGCCCCTGCTCAAGGACGGCATCCGGATGGTCCAGGTGCACCCCTTCACCTATGCCATGCTCGACACCTCCACCATCACCAATGCGGACCTGTACATCGTGAAGGCCTCCGAGCTGGAGATCTATCTCAGCTGGTTCGTGCCTTACCCTGATGACTTTGAGAGCCTGATGCCCGCCTGGGAGCACGAAGGGGTGTGCTACGGGCAGATGGTCTATACCCCCATCCGGTCTTACGATCCTTTCCGCGGCCTTATCAGCTTTGGTGACCAGGAAACCTACTATCTCTGTTTCGGAAAAAACAGCCTCCACCTGAGCAGTCAGGAGGGGGCTGTGGATGATCAGGCTGCAGCCTGCGCGAGGCTGCTGCTGACCGGAAAATTCAACTGATACTAAATTTTATCTAAACCATGCACAACTGTCAGAGGATTTTGCGCCATCTCTGCGTCAGCCACCCTCACCGTACCTTCGGGTACGCTTTCGGGCGTCTTCCTTGACCTGACACAAAATACTTCTGACATTTGTACATTTTTCAGATGGAATTTAGTATGATCTTTACACCTTCGGCTCTTCAAAGATGTAATAGGGCCGGCAGCACTCGATATCTTCCCGGGTGACGCGCAGCAGGGGCACCGGCACGGGGACGGACACGCCCAGGGCTTCCCAGAAGGGATCCACCGTGCTGATGGGCCAGCCCGCGTTATACCGGGTTTTATAATGCATGGGGATCACTACCTTCGGCCGGATGACCCGCACGGTCTCCGCCGCCTGACGCGCGTCGATGGTATAGTACCCGCCCACAGGCACCAGCAGGATGTCCACATCCTTCAGGAAGGCCGCCTGGTCTTGATCGAGCGGAGAGCCCAGATCCCCCAGGTGGGCGATGCGCAGGCCATCCATCTCAATGACGGTCAGCAGGGTATTCCCCCGCTTCATGCCTTCCGCGTCGTCGTGGTAGGCGCTCACGGAGCTTACGGTCACGTCGGGCGTCAGGAAGGTGGTGCCGGGCTGGGTCAGGATCATGGGCTGGCCAGATACCTTTGCGGTATAGCTGTGGTCTCCGTGGCCGTGGGACACCGTCACCGCGTCCGCCTTCACCCGGCGCATGGGATAGCCCACATGGTCGTCAAAGGGATCGGTCAGCACGCGGTAGCCGTCCGCGCTCTCCAGCAGGAATTCGGAATGTCCGTTCCAATACAGCAGCATAGGTTTTCCTCCCTCAATTCAACGATTTCAGATATGCCAGGATATACAGCCCCGCCGCCGTCGGCAGGGGCTCGTGTTTTCTCTGAAGCACGGCGATCTCCATAGGCAGCTCCTCCTGCAGGCGGCTGAGCTCCCCCGCCTCCAGGCATTTGAGCGTCAGCCGCAGCGGTCTGACCGGCTGTCTTTCAGGCGGCACCGTTTCCGATACCAGGCGGTTGGCGCAGGACTGCAGAAAGGGGTAGGCCGTGCCCTCGCCCATGGGTATCGGCGCTGCAGCCGGGGCAGACGCCATGATCTTCTGCCACAGCTCCTGCCCGGGGTCCAGCTGCATGAGCCCTCCCTCGCGCCGGAAGCGCCAGCTCCCGTCCCGGCTCAGCCGGTCCAGCACCTGGTCCGCTTCCTCTGCCCGGCTGAGGACGTCGGTCACGAACAGAAATCCGGGCTCCCGGCTCCGGCGTATAAAGCAAGGAACTCCCAGCAAAACGCGCAGGGAGTCCCGTAATGGCTCAAGAAGCGGCTGTCCGGCCATTGGATTTGTCAGCATACAGGATGTGCAGTTCATGGTCAGAAGCGTACTGGCCGTCGAAGTCCAGCTGGTAGCTCAGGTTGATCTCGCCGCTGTCCTGGCCGATCCTATAATCCACCACGCTGGGGAACACCGCCAGGTCCAGATCCCCGTAGGGAGTGCGGTACACGCCCTGATAGCGGCTGCCGCGGACGAAAATCATGTCCGCGCCCTTGTTCTGGCTGTTGGTCATGGTGACGGTGCCGTTGTTCATGGTCAGGGTCACATGGTTCTTGTCTTTTATATCCTCCGGCGACGTCTCGCTGTAGCGCAGCTTCCAGCTGTCGCCTTCACCGCTCAGGTAGCCGGTGGTGAACATCTTGATCGCGTCGTCGGGGACGCCGTTTGTCTTGCTCACGCCGGTGATGGAGAGCAGAACTGTTTTGCGCATTGTTTCTCCTTGTATTTTATCAAATTGCAAGCCTGAACTGTTCAAAGAAGGCCGGGCAGTACCAGGTGCCGCCCGAAGACAGGCTGTTGTCCTGCACGTACATCTGCAGGGTGATGCCGTTATTGAATACGATATGCAGCACCTGGCTGGTCTTGGAGCATCCGCTGCCCTGATAGCTGGCTCCGGATACGAGGGTGTTCAGGAGCTGCTGGGCCTTCCCGCTGTCGCGCACGCGGCCCACGCCGGAGAGGCTCAGCTCCTTGACGCCGGTCTGCGCAATGGCCTCCGAGAGGCTGCCCGGAGCGGCGCCCTGGCCGTTGGCCGTGACCCGCTGGAAGACCCTCAGGCTGCCGTCGATGCGGGCGGCCACCGCGGAGGAGCCCATCCCCCGCACCTGCCACACCGTCTCGCCCTGGAGCACCGTGTTGGAGCAGAGACCGCTGCCGTTCATCCCACTGATATACTGCTCCACCGTGCCAAGGGCGTTGGCGAGCTGTCCGTCAGACAGGTTTTTCGGCGAAGAGAGCAGGCGGTAATACGCGCCGTTCACCATCACCATGGGGAAGCTGCTGTCGGAGCTGCCCGCCCAGATGTTCCTAAAGGACGGCGCTCCCGCAGGGGTATCCACGGTGATGCTGCCCGCGGGCAGATCAGCCCGGGTAGAGGGCAGCGGCTGAGGCTCGCCGTTGCCGGCGGTCACGCTCTGGATGTTCAGCGGGTTCTTTCCGCCCGCGGCGCCGGGCCAGATCAGGATCGCCAGCACGGCGGCCATCACCAGCGCGCCCGCGGGGATCAGCGCCTTCAAAAGAGGCTTCCTCCTGGGCTGCTGCTGCGCTTTCGCGGCCTCGTAGCGGATCTTTTCAAACAGCTTATCATCCGCCCGGACATCGGCTGCCAGCTCATCAGCGGCCTGGGGCAGGTTATTCAGGCGTTCTTCCAATGTCACAGACGATTCACTTCCCTTCCAGAATCTCCTTGAGTTTTTTGCGTCCGCGGGTCAGGCGGCTGGATACGGTGCCCGACGGCACCGTCAGGACCTGCGCGATCTGCTCGATCGTGAGCTGCTGGTAGTAGAACAGCAGGATCACCTCCCGGTAGTCCGGCCTGAGCTTGTTGACGGCAGCCATCAGCTCCGCCTGCTCCAGGCCTTCCTCCACCCGGTGCGGATCCGGCGTCAGCTCCATGGCCGGACTGCCGTACACGGTCCTCCGCACCCACGCGCTGCGCCACAGGTCCTTGCAGCGGTTCATGGCCGCCTTCAGCAGGTAGGCCTTTTCACTGCCGGGTTTGATTGTGACCCCCGCGGTGATGATGCGCACGAACACGTCCTGCACCACATCCTCCGCCTGTTCACGGTTGCCCAGGTAGTAATAGCACAGCCGCAGAATACCCGTCGCGTACTCGTGGTACAGCCCGTCGTAATACGACATGGGCGGACGTTGGCCCGTCGACGGTTCCCACTCATTCATACAGACGTAATACCCCTTCGGATTTATCCCGGAATTTCAGGAAAATTTCAAAAAACTTCACTGCGGTTCCCTGCGCCGCAGGGGGCGCTTGGTCCCGTCCGGCTCCTGGATCCAAGTATGGTCCAGGGTCGCCTTCACGTTCGCCTTGAACTCATCGATATACCGGCGGCGGAGGGCCTTCTGCTCCTCCTGTTCTTCCGCCGTCAGCGGCCGCTCGCGGCCTGTGCGGGCCAGCTCGTTGATGCGCTCGATCTGCTCCTTGGTCATGCCTTGTCCTCCTTCATCAGGCGGAAGCCCAGCACCGCGGGCACAGCCACGAGGATGATGAATACTGCGTACAGCAGCAGCCGGCTGATGTCCGTGCGGTCGATCATGAACTCGATGCCCACCGCGATGCCGGTCACCACCGGGATGCTGATGAGCACCGCCAGGGCCAGGGCCCGGCGCTTGTTCCAATTCCTGACCGCCAGGATGATCACCGCCACGCCCAAGAGCACCATGGACAGGATCTGCTCCATGCGCACGAAGCTGCGCACGGTCATATGCCCGTCATAGCGCAGACTCTCCATGATGACCTGGGTCGCCCCGAACAGGAGCATGTACATGAGGAATATGTTCCCGTCCCGGTGCGGCTTGAGCAGCTTGATGGTCAGGATCACGCACAGGAGCACGGCGATCACGAATTCGATGCGCCAGGTCATCAAAAACCAGGTCTCATAGTCGTCCACCACCGCGATCCAGGGCTGGAAGAACACTTCCAATGTCAGGCCGCGGCTCAGGCCGAAGGTCTCGATCCAGCGTTCCCCCAGGCGCTCGCACGCCGTGAACGCCAGGAAGGCGGGCGCCAGGACATCCAGGCAGCGCGCCGGCTTCTCCTTCACGATTTTCGCAGCCACCACCGCCGCCAGGCAGGCCCCGGCCAGAGCGCCGTACAGGGAGTAGCCGCCCGTATTCAGGCGCACCATGGCCCAGACGGGCATCACATAGCCCAGGGTCTCATCCAAAAGCCCGTAAAAGACCCGGGACAGGATCAGCCCCAGCACCAGGCTCAGCGCCATCTGTACAGGCGCCGTGCCTTCTTTCAGGCGGAGATGCCTGGAGAGCAGCCAAAGCATCAGCGCCGCCATGGCGAGGCCTGCGCAGATGTACAGGCCATAAGTATAGGTCTGGATGCCCAGTACCTGGGTCAGGACCGCGTCTTCACGCACTGCAGGCATCAGTTCCAAGCCTCCTCAGGCACAGCCGTCGCAAAATAGATGAGGTCGTTCAGGTCGCGCTCCTGGCTCTTGTAGTTGTAGATCTCGTTGTTGAATACCATGATGGCAGAGTTTCCGCCGTCAAAGTTATAGGCCTGGGTGCAGCCGAGGCGGCCCATGAAATCCGCCAGCTCCTGCAGGGTGCAGCCCTCGCTGCCCGATTTGCCGCGGCCGTCGGCGATCACCATCACGTAGTTCAGCGCGTCCGTCTGGCCAAAGGCGGCCCGGGGCTCATTGCCGCTGGCGTTGTAATTGCCGTACTTCTTGGGTAGGGTCAGTACCTCGCCGTTCTTCACCAGCGCCGGGCCGAACATGAACGCGTTGATGATCTTGTGCCCGGTGTCCTTTTCAAAGGTGTCCGCGCCCACAGAATTCGGGAACACGTGGAAGTCGGCGTTCTCGTCGATGATCAGGATATCAAGGCTCTTGTTGATCTTGGTCTGGCGCACGATGCCCATGCGGACCTCGAAGGAGTGCAGCTTGGCGCTCCGAGTGAAGGCGGTGCCGTTCATGGCGACGATGGCGTTGTTTTCAGCCGCCATTTTGGTCACATAGCCGTAGCCCTTGTCGCTCTTGATGTTCTTGGCATAGAAATTCGTGCGCAGCTGGGTCGGGGACGCGATGTTCACCCATGCGATGCGCCATACGACGCCTTCCTCTTCGAGGGTCTCCATCCGGACGCTGATGCTCTCGTCCTCATAGCCGCTTTCGGTAAAGTTGGCCGGGTTCGGCTTCATGCCGGGGCTGCGGTCGATGGGCAGCTCATATTCCGGCGCGGCCTCTTCCCACTCGGATTCCGCGCAGGCGGTGGGGAACAGCGACCAATGGCCGCTCTCCTCGATCGCGTCGGTGATCTCCCACCGCGCGTCCTCCAGGATCTGCGGGGAGGAAATGATGAAGGGCGTCGCCAGGATCATGACGGCGCAAAGCACCCAAAGGGCAATACGTACAGGCAGTTTCATAGGCTTCAGTCTCCTTCAGTCTGGGCAAAGACCCAGTTTCTTTGAATTCTGTAGTTGACCACGAAAAGGATCAGGTCCACCACCAGCTTGATGACGCTGGAGTTGATGCCGAGCAGGGCGTGCAGAGCGCTGACCGTGATGCCGGACACCAGCATCACAGCAATGCAGAGCGCGATGTAGCGCCACACGGCGCCCTTGCTCTTCCGGATGTGGAAGACCATGCCTTTGTTCAGGAAGAAGTTGAGCGTGGCCGAGCATACGCGCGCGATGGCCGTCGCCAGCAGGATCGCCTCCGCGCTTTGGCTCAGGGCGTGCAGCCAGGGGGTATCCAGCTCCAGCTGGGCCAGGAAGGGGATACGCTTGAGCAGGGTGAACAGCACGAAGTCCACCAGCCAGCAGATCAGCGACGCGTAAGTGAAGCGGAGAAAGTTGCCCAGGATCAGCTTGTAGATGCGCCAGGAATCCCGGACCGGATGGAAATGGGTGCCCTGGTTCTCGTTATGGTACACCGTCTCGATGGGCACCACCGTCATGGGGATATGATGGCGGGAGCACCAGATCAGCTGGTTCATCTCATACTCGAAGCGATCGCCCGTGATTTCCAGGCAGTCGTGAAGCATCGGGCGGCTCATGGCCCGAAGGCCGGTCTGGGTGTCCGGCAGCCAGTTCCCGTACAGCAGGGCGAAAACGCCGGAGGTGATGCGGTTGCCCAGGCGGGACTTGGGCGGCACCTGGGTGGAGTGCCGGGAAAAGTCCCGGGAACCCAGCAGCAGCTCGGCCTTGCTCCCGTCCAGTTTCTCCGCCAGTTTGGCGGTGTCCGTCACGGTGTGCTGGCCGTCGGAATCCGCGGTGATCACGCCTTCCAGGTCCGTATGCTCCAGGATATAGGCAAAGCCCGTCCTGAGGGCCGCGCCCTTGCCGCGGTTCACCTCATGGTGCAGCACCTGGCAGCCCGGCCAGGAGGCGATGCGATCAAAGATCGGCTGATGATCCGCGCTCGACCCATCGTCGACCACCAGGATCAGCCCATACTGCGCCTTGATCAGCTCTTTCACATAGGCCGGCAGCTTCTCGTCCGGATCCAGGGAAGGGATCAGCACGCAGCAGTTTTTTCTGTCCATATAAAAACCTTTCTCCTTTATGGCTTTTCTTGTATGTAGGTATCCAGCCAGTCGAGCATCAGCGGCCCGATATCCCGGCTGGTCGCTTTCATGATCCCGTCAGCCAGCGTTTTGCGCCCGATGCGGGTGAAGGCGCGCTCCCGGAAGAGCTCTGTGATCAAAGTGTCCAGCCTGCCGTCCATCCAGGTGTCCAGCGCGTACAGGAAGGCGGTGCCCCTGCCGTCCATAACCGCCCGGAAGGTATACAGGTCCGGGAAGCCGTCCGCCGCGGTACCCGGCGTGACTGCCGCGTGCAGGTTTTCCCGCATCGGCAGTTCCACCCATAGGGTCCTCAGGTCCGCTTCCGCGTCCGCTCCGGCCGTCTCGCGGATGTACCTAAGCGCCGCCCGCTGCCGCAGGGAGCAGAGGATCCAGGATTCCGCATACCGGTCGGCCCTCAGCGCCCAGCCGAACCACTGCCCCGCCAGCCAGTAGGCCAGGCGGTGCTCCAGGTCAGCACCGGTCAGACTGTCATCCACCAGCACCAGTCCCGGCGCGGCAGCCCCCGTATCCGTCAGGGCCAGGTCCATGAGCGTCAGCTCCTGCAGCGGCAGCTGTCCGTAGAGCCGCATATACACCGGCAGGATCTTCCTGGCAGCGTCCAACAAGGCCCGGGAACGCTGATCTGTTTCCGCCCATGCGGTCACGGTCAGGCCATTCACCCGGGCGGAAGCCTTGGAACGCTCGCCCGTCACGATCAGCGCAGCGATGACATTGCTGCCCGTATCCGCGCCTGTGATGAGCTGCCAGCCTTCCGGCAGGTCCGCTGTGATCCGGACGTCGGAAAGATCCATGTCCTGGGGCTCCGCATAGGGGCTCATCGGTGACACGTCCCAGCCCTTGTCCGTCCGGGCTGCCACGGCGGGGAGCGCCTGTATAAGGCGGATCGTATCCCCCGTCTTGCCGAACAGCGAGGCGCATTCGGGCACCCCGAGACGGAGGTTCAGCGTGATCTCCGCCGTTTCTCCCGGTTCCAGAGGGCTTTTGATCCGGAGCAGGAAAGGGCGGTCTGTGTCAAAGCGCGCATCGGTCAGGACGCCGTTCACCCAGCAGCCCTCCAGGGCGATGCTCGCCGCTTCAAAGCCGTCCGGGTAGGCTGCCTCCGCCAGATCCTCCGCCGCAGCCGGAGAAGTGCTCTCCTGTACATAGGCCGCCGCGTCGAACCGGAGGCAAAGATCGTCGATCCTGCCGCTTTCCTGATTCGTCCAGCGGATCTCCTCCGATACCGTCAGCGTCCTTCCGTCGTCGGTGGTGCGAAGGTGCAGCGTGTAGGAGGGCCTGTTTGCTTCCGGCAGAGTGATGGGTCCGGCTGCGGGACCTTTGCGGGTGAGGAGCATCCACGCTCCTGCCATCAGCGCTGCCAGCAGCGCGACTGCCGCCAGCAGCTCGGCCGCCCGGCGTTTCAGCCCCTCCAGGCCCTTCTGCGTTGAATCGCGGTGTTGCAAAAGATCAATCCCTCCGCGGTACGGCCCATGCAGGGCATACCAGTTTCAGTATACCATAAACTTTTCCAAAAGGCTATTTCTGCAGGAACTTTTTTTGTAAAAACATGCAGGAACTTTTTTTGTAAAAGAACAGAAAAACCGCCCCTATCATTGAGGGGCAGCCTGATCAAAGGACGATTCGGTATCAGATCTCCCGCACCGTATCCCGGATCACCAGGTGTCCGCTGACGATCTGCTGGCTGGGATAGCCGCTTTCATGCCGGATGCGGGCCACGATGGTCTGCACCGTCAAGCGAGCCATCTCCTCCGCGTCCACGTTCCAGGTGGTCACGGACACGCTGGCGTTTGGAGGCAGGTAATCGTCAAAGCCGACGACGCTGATATCCTCCGGCACGCGCAGGCCGTGGCCGTTCAGGACCTCGATCATCCGGTTCGCCGCCATGTCGCAGTTGCACACGAAGGCGGTGGGCAACTCCTCCGGCAGCCGGATCTCGCAGTATTCGCCCGTCCGTTGGTCGCGGTCATCCAGGCACCAGTCCCGGCGGAAGGGCAGATGATTCTGCATGAGCCCCCGGCAGTAGCCCAGATAGCGGTCATTGATGGAGTCGGTCACGTTCAGCGTGCCCAGAAAGCCGATCCTGCGGTGGCCCTTGGAAGCCAGGTACTCCGTCAGGGCGGCGGTGCCGTACACGTTGTTGGAGATCACCGCGTCCCTGTCCGCGCCCGGGGAGATAAAGTCCAGGTAGATCACCGGCTTTTGCCACTTGCCGCGCATGCGCTTGGCATAGTCGAAGGGCGGGTTCCCCAGCAGGATCAGTCCGTCCGTGTGCCTGTCGGCCATCAGCCGGGGCAGGTCGCCGCGCTCCGCCTGGGCGTCCTCCAGCGTTTCCATCAGGAGCACGCAATTCATGAGCGCCGCCTGCTTGAGCACGTGCTGGTACAGGTGCAGATAGAAGGTCTCCGTGGTGTCCAGGTAGCGCGCGGGGATCAGGATGCTGAGCACATACTGCCTTTCAGGCTCTTTGCGATGGCGCAGCGGGCCCTGATAGCCCATCTGCGCGGCGGTGTCCAGCACGCGCTGCCGGGTCTCCTCGCTGACGCCCTTGTCGCCATTCAGCGCCTTGGAGACCGACACCGTGCTGATGCCGAGCCGTGCGGCGATATCCGCCATCCTGACCAACTCCGCCATAGCCACTCATTTCCTCCGCGTTTATCCCTGTTACCGGCGTCCCAGCTCCGTATCCGAACCGGACAGACGGTTGTTTTCCTTGATGTAATCGATGATCTCGTCCACCTGACCGAACGCCAGGCCCACATAGCTGTCCGCGCAGCCGTAATAGATGGCGATACGGCCGGTGGCGGGATCCTGCAGCGTGGCGCACGGGAAGGTCACGTTGGGCACAAAGCCCCGCTCCTCATACCATTTTTCAGGCGTCAGGAGCCAGTTGGCGCAGCGGTATTTGACCCTGGAGGGCTCGTCGATATCCAGGATCGCGCCGCCGATGGAATAGACGTAGCCGTTGCAGGTGCCGCTGACGCCGTGGTAGAAGATCAGCCAGCCCTCGCTGGTCTCGATGGGCGCAGCGCCGCCGCCGATCTTCAGGCTCTCCCACCATTCGCCGGAGCGGCCCATCACGTGGCGGTGATTGCCCCAAAAGTGCATATCCGGGCTTTCGGAGATAAAGATATCCCCAAAGGGCGTATGCCCCGAATCAGAGGGGCGGGACAGCATCACGAAGTTGCCGTTGATCTTGCGCGGGAACAGCACCGCATTGCGGTTGAAGGGCAGGAAGGGGTTCTCGACCCGGGTGAAGGTCTTGAAGTCCTGCGTCTTCGCCACGCCGATGGCCGCACCGTAGAAGTCCTGGCACCACATGATATAGTAGGTGTCCTCCACCTTGACCAGGCGGGGATCGTAGGCATAGACGGGCTGGAAGGGCGCGCCGGATTCATCCACGAACTGGATCTTGTCCGGCTCGAACTGCCAGTGTACGCCGTCCTCGGACCAGCCCAGGTAGATGAAGGAGACGCCGTCGCACTGCTCGCCGCGGAACACGCCGACAAAGCGGTCCTCATAGGGCATGACAGCGCTGTTGAAAATGCGGGCGACCCCTTTCAGGGGGTTCCGGCCGATGATGGGATTGTCGTTCCAGCGCCACAGCGGGGAATTGGAGGGCTCGTCCGGCCGCTCCTGCCAGGGCATGCTTTTGAGCGCAGGCGCAATGATCTGGTATTTGCTCATGTCGTTCAATTCCCTTTCATAAAAAGCGCCGCGCGCCGCAGCCGGCAAGCCGGTACGGGGCGCGCGGCGCCTCAGGTTTTGCGCCGCCGGCCGGGGGCTCAGGGTTGTTCTTACACCCCCGGCCGATGATGCTTGGCTTTATTACTTATAGAGATTGTCCAGCGCGTCCTGGACCACCTGCTTGTAGGATTCCTGCAGCTGAGCCGGGGTGTACTCGCCGTTCAGGAACTGAAGGATCGGAACGTCGTTTTCGACCAGCTTATAGAAGTCGACGGTCTCGCGCTCGCCCATCTTCATCTCCACGCTGACGTTCCAATCCTGGATCTCCAGCTTGTCAGAGACAGCGGTGTACCACCAGTCGGTGAGTTCGTCGCGCAGTTCGGTATCATCATGATACCAGTTCCAGTAGGCGCGGAAGGCGTCGTAGACCAGCTTGGGATCCTTAACGCCGGCGGGGATCATGTAGTAGTTGGAGTAGGCGATCTTGGTGGCGTTGGTCTCGGCATTGCCGGAGGGGCCAATGGGATAATCGACGAAGATCATGTCGAAGTCCAGCGTGGTCTCGGCCTTGCCGTCATAGTTATAGTCGTCATAGTTGGACAGGATCCAAGTAGCGGTGGTGGTGAAGGCAACCTTCTTGTCGCGGTACAGCCAGCGGCAGACGTCCCAGCCGTTTTCCGCGGGGATCGGGTAGGCCAGGCCATCCAGGTACAGATCCTGCAGGAACTTGAGGGTCTCACCCACTTCGGGGGAAGACAGGTTCTCTTTTTCAGTCGCAGCAATGTAGGTGCCGTTGGACATGATCCAGTACATCAGGGCGTCATTGGCCCAGGCGCCGTAGCCGTACACGTCGGTCACACCGTCGCCGTCGGTGTCCTTGGTCAGGACTTCGCAGTACTCACGGAATTTGTCCCAGGTCCACTCGCCGCGTTCCACCAGGTCGCGGGGGTCTTCCAGGTTGGCTTCCTGGATCATCTGCAGGTTGAAGGCCAGCGGATAGGTAGCTTCGGCCTGAGCCTGGCCGCTCTTGACCGCCAGGATCTTGGCGCTGCCATCGGGCAGGGAGACGATGTTGAATACGGTGTCTTCGCCCTTGAACAGGGGATCGTCAGCAGGCAGCACATCGCGCAGGTCGGTGGCCAGGCCGTTCATCGCGGCAGGCACGCCCCAGCCCAGCTCAACGGTGTACACATCGCAGTCCGGATCACCGGCCAGGATGGAAGAATTGATGGAGTCCTGAACGCCCTGATAGGTCAGGTTGGCCCACTCGAAGGTCACGTCATACTCATCCTCGATCAGCTTGACGTTCTCGAACATGGCAACGTCCTGATCGGTGGGATCTTCAGGATCCACAGCGGGGTTCGCGGACAGGTCCGCATCACCGGAATTGTAGTACACGTCCCACCAGATGCCGTACGTCAGGTGGCGCTCAGCGCTCGCGAATACGGGCAGAGACAGCACCATCGCCAGGGTCAGGATCAGAGCAACGATACGTTTCATTGATTCAAACCTCCTTTGAATTCATCCACAGGGATCACTTGATCGCCTGGCCGACAGCCACGCTGTAGACCGTCCAGGCAGAGGAGCCCTCAGCCTGCATCATGGCGCCCCAAGTGGTCTTGTCTTCGCCGCATACTTCAGCGATCTGCTCATAGGTGACCTGCGCGGTGTGGCCGTCCGCCACGTCCTTGCCGTCATTGCCCACGCGGCTCCAGCCGGCGGTCGCCCAGGGCATGACCAGCCAGAGATTGCCGTCTTCAGACTCGTAGGTGAAGGTCACGACGCTGCCGGGAACCAGCGCGTCCACGATCTCCTGCGGCATTTCCAGGCCGTCCTGCGCCCAAGCGCCGGCAGACTTCTGGAAGCCGGGGAACTCGACCAGGTTGGTCAGGCCGTAGAATTCAGCCTTCTGGCCGACGCGCACGCCGTACACAGACCAGGCGGAGGAGCCTTCAGCCTGCATCATGGCGCCCCAGGTGGACTTGTCTTCGCCGCAGACTTCGGCGATCTGCTCATAGGTCACATAGCACTTGTCACCGATGATGGTGGCGCTGCCCTGCGCAACGCGGCTCCAGCCGGCGGTCGCCCACGGCATGACCAGCCACAGGTTGCCGTCTTCAGATTCAAAGGTGAATTCAACCACGGAGCCGGGAACCAGCGCGTCCACGATCTCCTGCGGCATTTCCAGACCATCCTGCGCCCAGGCGCCGGCAGACTTCTGGAAGCCGGGGAATTCGACCGCGTTCTTCAGCACGATCTGGTTGGCTCTCTGGCCGACGCGCACCGCGTACACGGTCCAGTCGGTCTGGGCTTCACACTGGAACATGGCGCCCCAGGTGGACTTGTCTTCGCCGCAGACTTCCACGAACTTTTCGTAGGGGATCTGGGCGATATTCTTGGAGTTGTTGATGGCAGCCTGGCCCTGCGCGATGCGGCTCCAGCCAGCGGTAGCCCAAGGCATGACCGCCCAGATAGTGCCGTCGGCGCTCTCGTACTCTATCTCCACCACGGAGCCGGGCACCAGCGCGTTCAGGAAGTCTTCAGGCATTTCGAGACCGTTCTGGCCCCAGCCGCTGCCGGCGATGCCGGTGAAGCCCGCGAATTCGACGGGGTTGACCAGCGCGACCAGGTTGGACAGGTCCTTGCCGGAGTCCGCAGAGACATACTCAGCGCTCAAATCCAGAGGCAGGGCATTGCCTTCCGCATCCAGGAACTTGATGTCATCCAGGTAGATGGCCTCGGGATCGCCGCCGGCCTGGTCGTCCTTGCAGATCACCAGAGCGTTGCCGGCACCGGCCACGAAGGCGGGCAGCTGGGTGACGATGGTGCGGGGGTTCTTCTTGGCCATGTAGACAGACCAGCCCGCAACCGTCTCATCGTTGGCTTCTCCGGTGTAGGTATAGATCTTGCCGGAGACCGCGTAGAAGTTGCCGTCGGACGCGCTGTCCGCGCCAAAGGAAGCGCTGATGGCCGCCACATCGGCGAGCCGGTCGCCCAGCAGGCCTTCCACGTTGAGGGCAACGTAGGGGAACTTCGCGGGAGCTTCGACCTTCAGCGCCTTGGAACCGTTGAAATCCACAACGGAGAGCACGGCGGCCGGATCGGCGTTGCCCTTGAGGGTGGATACGCCGAGGAAGGCGAAGTTGCCGTCTTCGAAGTCGATCACTTCAGCAGTGGCTGCCGGCGCTTCGGCTTCGGGTTCGGCTTCCGCTTCAGCCTCAGGGGCCGCTTCGGCTACGGCTTCGGGCTCGGCTGCCGCTTCTTCAGCCTGCGGCGCGGGGGCCCAGTTGAAGGTGTCGGCATAGCTCGACATGCACATGGTGATCGCGAGACACACGATCAGGAAAAAGGACAGTGCTTTTTTCAAGAGAATCTCCTCCTTTTCTTTATCCTATATGCGGCGTACCGCATCAGGTACGATGGGAAACAGGGATCAGCCGACGATACCGGACCGTTCGACGCCTTCGATGAAGCGGCGCTGCAGGAGCAGGTAGATGATCACGACCGGCAGCAGCACCAGCACCACGCCGGCGTTAAAGTAGAGCTGCTGTTCGCGGATCGTATAGATTTTCTCACCGTTGGCGATGACGTTGATCAGGGTATCGAGCTTGCGGGTGATCAGGATGGAATCAGAGATGTTGAAGGTATTGGCGAAGAAGGAATCATTGTACTGCCACACGATGGAGAACACCGCCACCGTGATGATGGCCGGAGAGGCGTTGGGCAGCATGATGCCGAAATAGGTGTACCACGGGCTCGCGCCGTCCACCAGGGCGGCTTCCTCGATCTCCTTGGGCAGGCCGCGGAAGAACTGGTTGAAGATGTAGATGTACAGTCCCGAGCGCAGGCCGCAGCCGAAAGCGGTCAGGATGATGGTAGGCCAGGGCGTTTTGAGCAGGTTCACCGTATGGCTGCCGATGCCGAAGTAGCGGAAGGTGACATACAGCGGGAACTGGATGGTGTTCAGCGGCACCACGATCATGACCACCACGAAGCCGAAGAGCAGCTTTTTGAACGGGAAGTTGTAGCGCGCGAAGCCGTAGCCCACCATGGAGCAGATCAGCAGCTGGAGCACCGTCACCCCGCCTACGTACAGGAGCGTCCGGCCCAGGATGGGCAGATAGTCCATATACTTGAGGGACATCTCATAGCGTTCCAGAGTGGGATTGATGGGGATGGTGAACACCATGGGGTTGATGGAGTCCTGCCTGGAGAAGAAGGACTGCGTGATGATGCCGATGACCGGCGCCAGGATGACGTAGCTGATGCCGACGATGATGATGAATCTGAACAGCCCCAGGAGGAAGTTTTTGAGGTTGTTGCGCATGCGTATTCTTTTTGCATAATACTTCGGGGAGGTACGGAATTCCTGCCAGGCGTCCAGCTTTTTTTTCGTTTTTTCCATTTTCTCCGCCTCCTCAGTTGTAGTAGAAGGCCCGCTTGTTGAGCAGGTACACGATCAGGCCCAGGATCAGGATGGTGATCATCGTGGAGGTCAGCGAGAACACGGAGGACAGGCCGTAATTGTAGCGCTGGTACGTTTCATTGGCCAGCTGCACGACCTGGCTCGTGGTAAAGCGGTCCACCAAGGTGTAGATCGTGTTGGTGATGATGTGCGGCATCAGCATGGGGATGGTCACCTTCCACAGCGTCTCGTAGCCCGTGGCGCCTTCGATCTTCGCCACCTCGTACAAAGAGCCGGGGATGGACTGCAGCGCCGCGATGAACAGGATGATCTGGACACCGGAGCCCTTGATGATGGTCGCGATGCGGTTGACCGCGCCCACGATGTATTCGAGCAGGGCCGGCGGCAGCGCCAGGTCTCCAAACAGCTGGATGTAGTAGGACACGGATACGCCGCCCGCCATCGTCATCTCCTGGGAGGTGGAGGATACGCCCACGTTCATCAGTTCCATGGCCCTGGTGATGGCCGCGCCCACCGCGTCCGCGCTCAGGATGACCGGCAGGAAGAAGATGGCGCGCACCACGGCACGGCCCTTGAACTTCCGGTTCAGCATCAGGGACACGAAGAGGCTGAAGAAGATGATCATGGGCAGGTCGATGAGCATATCCATGACCGAGGAGGTCAGCACCTGCTTGAAGGTGGCGTGGGCCGTGAACGCCTCGATATAGTTGCCAAGGCCCACGAAGTTGTCGATCCGGCTGCCGGTGGCCGCGTCGATCTTGATGTCCAGGAAGCTGAACTGCACCAACTGGATCAGACAGCCCACATAGAACACCAGGAAGCCGATCAGCCACGGCAGGATAAACGCGTAGCCGCGCACGGAGTTGCGCTGCTCATAGGAAAGGCGAAAGCCTTTTTTCCTCTCTTTCACCGTCATTGCGCTTCACCTCCCACGACCAGGTAACTCAGTGCCGGAATGTATTTTCCATCCGCCTGCGCTTCCTCATTCCCCTGGTTCACATAGATGGTGACACCGTTGGAATAGGTGACGCGGCTCAGGGTCTCAGTGAGCCGTTCATGCTCCTCCATCTGCGCGCCGTTCACCGCGCGCAGGGCGCCGTTCACGAAACGGTAGTCAGATACCGCGTCGTCCTTCCAGGCTTCGAAGGTCGTGGCGAACTTGCTGTTCAGGCCGGTGTACTTCATCTCCGCCGCGTCTCTCCAGGTGAAGGTGTAATGGACGGAGGCGCCGTATTCCACCAGGCGCAGCAGGTCCCGGACCTTGTCTTCGCTCTGGGTCAGGTTCATGGCGCTGCCGGCATAATCGATGGAGCCGTGCACGATCATTTCCCACAGGGGGATCTCTTCATCCAGGATCGGATAGGGCGTGTACATGACCGGCGCGTTCAGGACATGGTCCGCATAAGCGAAAGCGTAATCGTTGCCGCCGGTCACCATCAGGCTGCGGCCCCCGCCCGCGAGGGTCTTGAAGGCCTCGTCCACGATGTCCAGGTCCATCTCGCGGTTGATCACGTTGGTGCGGCGCTTGTCCGCGTGGAGCTCGCTGCCCAGGTCGCGCAGGCTCAGATTCTTGAGCTTCAGCCGTTCGGCTTCCCGGTTCAGGTTTTCCGCGTACCGGGGCAGGAACTTGGGCGAGAGCAGCATGTAGCCCAGCTCGTTATAGCCCAGGGTAGCCGCCCGGCGCAGGGACACGGGATTGACCACGCCCAGCTCCACCACATAGCCCTCGGCATAGTAGCGGGAAGCCTCCTCGCTGGGGAAGAAGCCCTTGGTGATGCTGGTGACGAGCTGCAGCGCGGCATCGGGATAGAGCGCGCCGCCGCTGCGGGCCAGGGCAGCGTTCAGATCGCTCAGCCCCTTTTCACCGCCCAGCTGTTTGAGCACCCTGGCCTTCTTCACGACGTCGTGATAGTAGCCGCCGTTCATCCAGCCCTGCAGGTTGACCTGCTGGTTGGAGATATTCTCATGCTTGAGCTCGGTAACGATGTTCTCCGCGTCGGCGAAGGTGGTCATGGGCAGCACCCGCAGGTACTGCACGCCCAGCCAGTGGGCGGTCTCCTTGACGCCGCCGATCAGGTCATAATAGAAGGGGATATCCGCTTCCTTGGCTTCCGAGGCCTTGAGCCGGCCTTCGGAGATCAGCCGTTCCCGGTAAGCCCGGGCCAGGCCGCTGTAGCCCTTATAGTCGCTGTTCAGCATGGTGTAGCGCACCACGCAGTCCACCGGGTACAGGTCGCGCTCGGCCACGATCACCTCTTCACCGGCCACCATCAGGGTATCCGTCCTGCGCAGGTTGAAGGTGAAGTAGGCGAAGTTGTAGCTGTTGTTGCGGCCCGCCACGTCCGCCACCACGCTGGCCAGGGTCGTGCCCCGTTCGCAGGTCGCCAGCAGGCTGCTGTTCTCACGGCAGATGCCGTACAAGGGCAGACGCACCGTCTGGGCATTCTGGGGCGCGGCGTAATCGCTGTCCACCAGGTCCAGGTCGTAGACACTCTTGTTGTACTGCGGGAAAGCGCTCTTGCCGTTGTTGAAGTGCATCAGGGCGCCGCTGCCGTCGGGCAGCACCAGGTCGCCGGTCTCCCCCGTGCCCGCCGCGCCAAAGAAGGGCAGCAGCTGCACGGCTCGGATCTGGCCGCCGCCGAATTCCTGCAGGCCTTCATAGGGCAGGGTCACCTGAGCGCCGTCCGCCGTCAGTCTCCATTCGAGCGTGATGCTGAAGGAAAGGTTCTCCGTCTCTTCTTCTTCGACCTCTTTGACGATCAGGGCCTGCATCTCTTCATAATCGTCCAGGGTGAAGCCCGCCGTCCGGGCGTCCTGGTCGATCTGCTGCTTGTTGCGGGAGGTGACGCCCTTGGTCTTGATCTCGTACAGGCCGTTTTCTTCATTCAGGACGTAAGACTTGGCCGCCTGCTTCTTTCCGGCGTTGGACAGGATCTCGTACCACTCGGCGGTCAGCTGGTCGGACACCAGCAGGATGCGCTCGTTGGAGAGATTGTAGATCACCCGCACGCCGTTTTCGATGTTCTCATACTCCACCTGACCGTTGGCGACGGACTTGGCGTAGCTGGACCAGGCCGTGCCTTCCTTGGCGTTGGAGTCCAGGTAGCTCAGGATGAACTGGCTCTTCAGGCGTTCCTGGTTCGTAGCCTTGGCGATGGGGTCCTTCTCCGCGTCCTGCGGGTTGGAGTAGAGGGTGACGCCGCTCTCCTTGTCATAGAGGGCGACCTCGGCCGTTTCGGTCTTCACATACAGGGCCGCGCGGTCGTTCTCCGCCGCCAGCTTGAAGCCCGGCACGGCCTTCAGTTCGTCCTTGAGGGCGGTGAATTCCGTGCCCGCTGCCATGGTCTCCGGAGCTTTGACCATGGAACGGTATACGTTATAGCCACGATAATTGGTGACGAACCACCAGATCACCGCGGCGGCCGCCACGAGCACCACCGCCAGCAGGATCCAGAGGGCGCGCTTCAGTTTCGGAGGAAGGCTCCAGGTATTTTCTGCTTGCTGCATTATCCCAGACCCCCTCTCACACACGGAAGACCAGCTCGGTGTAGATGCTTCTGAAGAAGCTATACACCTGAGTGATGAAGTTGAAAACCAGCAGCGCCAGGAAGATGATGATGAACATCGCCACCACGGTCAGGAACAATGTGGTCAGCGTCTTCCCCAGCGTATAATTGTGCACCTGCATGATGCCGATGAGCATCATGATGACGGTATAGGCCGTGCCCAGGCCCATGATGATGGAATAGAAGGCTTCTTCATTCTCCGCCACACCCTGGGAGACGATGGTGGCCAGCACCGTGCCCACCACCATGGGCAGCATGGAGTAGCCCACGGCGATCAGGATATCCTTGAAGCGGCCCTCGCCCTCCATCAGACAGGTCACGGACCAGTTGCCCACGCAGAGCACCAGATAGAGGATCAGCACGCCGGCCAGCTCCGCCACGGAATTGACGGTACGGGGCTCGATGTCGTTGACCACGAAGCTGGCGTAGATCCGGTTCATGGAGAAGACGACGCCGTACAGCACCACCAGCAGGATGGCGATGCCGATGCTGCCGCGCTCCTGGTGACGGATCCAGTAGAAGCCGTCAGAGGGATGGCTCACGGTATAAAAGAGGTACTTCCACCGCTCCTTGCTGAACATGTCTTTCACGCGGTCCTCCCCCCTTTCGCTGTTCTGGCCGCGGCAAGTCTGGGCTTCAGCACGCGCTTCCAGACCATGAGCAGGATCACCAGCACTACCACCAGGGTCAGGATCCAGCTGATGTTGCCGGCAAGCATCTCATTGCGCCAGCGCTTGAAGGCCACGGAGTAGTACGCCCGGTTCATGCCCCGGCGCAGGTAGGTCAGGGCCTTTTCGTTGTCCCCGGCCGAGAGGTAGGCCTTGCCGATGCCGCTGTTGGCCAGCTCGTTGTTTTCGTCCAGGCGCAGCACCTCCTGCCAGAGGGGCACGGCCTGGCTCTCGTCGCCGTCGTAGCGCAGGCTCACCGCCTGGTTGATGAGCCGCCCGTACTCGGTCTCGGAGAAGATGCAGACATTGGCCTGCTGGCTGTCCAGCACGATCAGCCGGCTGCCCAGGTGCTCGATGGCCGCGGGCACGCGGAAGGTGCCCTCCTGGGTGCCGATGCCGCCGAAGATGTACAGCAGGTTGCCTTCGTGATCATAGGTGAAGACCCTGCCCCTGCGGGCGTCCAGCAGGGAGTAGATGCCGTGGTCGCGGTAGACCACGTCCACGATCTGGCTCGGGCCGGAATAGTTGCCCACGGTGCCGAACACGCGGTCGCCGCCCAGGTTCTCCTTGGCGCCCTTGCGGATGACGTCCTCGCCCTTGGGGTTCAGGCGGCGCACCGCCTGGATGCCGTCCGTATCCTTGTTGGACGTGTACACATAGCCCTCGTCGTCCACGTCGATACCGGTGAACTCCGTCGGGATGAAGAGCTGCTGCTTGGAGCGCTCTTCCTTGGTGGACACCTTGCGCCAGAACTTTTCCCACAGGCTGATCTTGACGCTGATGGTGCCGAAGAAGCCGGTGAAGTCGCCCTCCGCGGTGAAGACCATGATGCCCTGGAACATGTTCTGGGCCACACAGTACACGCGGTCGGCATAGTCCACGCTGACTTTGAGAGGCGTGAACACGAATTTCTCGTCCAGGACCTCGCTCTTGGGGTCCTGCACGTACTTGACGAAGGAGCCGTCCAGCTCCAGCACTACGATGCGGTGGTTCTGGGAGTCCGCCACGTACAGCTGTTCGTTCTGGGATACCGCCACACCGTAGGGAGAGCTGAAGGTCTCCTTTTTGCCGTTGGCGTCAAAGTCGGTGATCACCTGGAGCACCGTCTTCAAATCGCCGGACAGTACCACGATGCGGTTATTGCCCGTATCGGCGATGTAGACGTTCCCCTCCGGGGACACGCACAGGTCCTGGGGCATGCGGAACGCGCCCAGGGGCTGGCCCTGCCACTCCAGCGTCGCACCGGAAATACTGCCATCCGGCACGTAGGGCGCGGGCGTGTACAGGATGTTGTTCCAGTAGTCGTAATTGTAGCAGTCATAGGGCAGGCTGTCGTTGGCCCAGGCGCAGGAGGCGATCAGACACAGCACCGCGGCCAGGCAGAGCGTCCGGGGGAAGCATTTTCTCATTCTCACGTCTGTCGCCTCCCTTAGTCTTTCATGCCCGAGGTGGTCATGGTCTCAAGAATGGAGCTCTGGCAGATGAGGAAGAAGGTGATGGGGATGGCTGCGATGATGAAGGTCACCGCTGCGCCCGCGCCGGCGCGGCTCACGCCGCCGGAGGTGATCTGCTGCAGCGCGTACTGCAGGGGCTTCAGTTCCTCAGAGCGCAGGAACATGCCGCCGGTGTTGCCCCACATGGCCTGGAACTGGAAGATAGCCAGGGTCAGCCAGGCGGGACGCACGTTGGGCATGACGATCTTCCAGAAGATCTGCCACTCGTTGGCGCCCTGCAGACGCGCGCTCTCCATCAGCGAGTCGGGCAGCTGCTCCATGAACTGCTTCATCAGGTACAGGCCCATGCCGTAGGACCAGGCGGGCAGGATCAGCGCCGCGTAGGTGTTGTTGATGCCCAGCCAGGAGATGATCAGGTACTGCGGGATCTGGGTGACGGTCCAGGAGAACATCATGGACAGTACGACCATGGAGAACAGCAGCTTGAGGCCTGGGAACTTGTGCTTCGCCAGCGGATAGGCGGCCATGGAAGCGATGATGACGTGGCCGATCATGCCGCCCAGGGTGATGATGATGGTGTTGAACACGTACCGGGAGAAGGGCACCCAGCTCTCGTTCATCAGCACGAACAGGTCGCTGAAGTTGGTCAGAGTGGGGTTGCGCACAAAGATGCGGGGCGGGAACTGGTAGATCTCGTCCAGCGGCTTCAGCGCGTTGTTGACGATCATCACCAGCGGCAAGACCATGAATACGCCGCAGATGCCCATCAGGATGAACAGCAGGGTGTTGCCCGCCAGGGATCGGTTCAGCTTGCCGCTGCCGGTCCTGAGCTTCTTGATCCTCTTGGGTTTCACCTTGCGGACGGGCTCGGTCTCAGCGGGACGTTTGACTGCAGTCGCCGGCATCTCACTCACCCACCCTTCTCAGGATCCTCTGCACCAGCTGGTTGGTGCCCACCATCAGCAGGAAGAGGATGGTGGCGATAGCGGAGGCGTAGCCCATGTCCAGACGCGTGGAGCCGTAGTCCAGCAGGTGGGTGACCACCGTGGCGCCCGCGTAGTTGACCGACGGGTTGCCCGCCAGCCAGATGGAGATATCCGCCACTGCGAAGGACTGCGTGATCTGCATGACCGCGCCGAACAGCAGCTGGGGCTTCATGGCCGGCAGGGTCACGAACCACAATTCCTGCCAGCGGTTCTTGACACCGTCGATGGCCGCAGCCTCATACATGCCCTTATCCACGGTCTGCAGACCGGCGATGAAGGACAGGAAGCCCGTACCGAGGCTCAGCCACAGCTGGACCACGATCAGCACCGGCATGATGTACTTTTCCGTCTGCATCCACAGGATGGGCTCGTTGATCAGGTCCAGGCGCAGCAGGAAGCCGTTCAGGTAGCCGTAGCGGTCGCCGGTCAGGATCAGGTTCCAGACCATGTAGGCGTTGCCGCAGATGGACGGTGCGTAGAAGACCAGGGTCAACAGCGCGCGCACCTTGGGCTTGAATTCGTTGATGATCCAGGCGAAGAGCAGGCACAGCATGTAGCTGACCGGGCCCGTGATCACCGCGAACAAAAGGGTATTGCGCAGAGAAATGATGAAGATGTCATCCTCCAGCAAGAGCTTCACATAGTTGGCCCAGCCCACGAAGCGGGGCGGCTCCAGCATATTGAAGTAGGTGAAGGACAGGTACACGGACATCAGCACCGGCAGCACCGTAAACAGGAAGAACAGGATGAAGTACGGCGCGATCAGCATGTAGGAAGCTCTGCTCTTCCAGATCTCATGCCGAAGGTCATAGCGCTGAGTCTTGGGTAACCGCTTGGCTTGTGCCTGGCTCATCTTACTCCTCCTCTCTGACCTGCGCGGTCGGCAGGCCGAATTCCGTGCGCTTGTAGGTGATCTCAGCATTGATGTAGTAGATCTTGTCCATCAGCTCCTCGCGGGGCGTGTTGCCGGACTCGTTGCGGCCCTTGCTGGCGTTGTCCGTGGTCACCGCGTAGAAGGCGTTGTTCACGTTACGCCAGGTGTAGTAGCCGCCGGGCACCTGCGGGATGCCCTTGACGTGCTGGAACTGTTCCGCCAGGGCCTTGTAGTCGCGGATGGGCCAGGACAGGTTGGCCAGCGCCTCCTGATTGGCCGTGGCCACGCGGGCGGAGGAGCCCATCAGGGATTCCATCTCGCGGCCGTACAGGGTCTGGGTGTCCGCTCTCGTCCACCACTTGAGGAACTCCCAGCAGGCTTCCGGCTCCTTGGTGGCGCTCATGATGATGTCCGCCAGGCCGCTGCAGCCGGTGGTGGTGTCCAGCGTGCCGTCCGCCGCGAGGGTGCCGGGTACGTGGGTGAAGTCCCACAGGCCCTTGATGTCAGGCGCAGAGACCTGGAGGTTATTATAGGTAGTATAGTCAGAAATGATGATGGGGCACTCGCCGGTGCGGAAGCGCTCCTCCACGCTGGTGGCGCGGTCCAGCCGGTAGTCGGTGTAAAACTCGCAGTAGCGGCGGAACACGTTGATGGCCACATCGCTGTCCAGCGCGGAGGCGTCGCCGTTCTCGGTGTAATACTCGCCGCCCGCCTGGTACAGAAGCATGGCGAAGGTCTGCTCGCCCGGCAGCATGCCGAACTCCATCTGGTTCTTGGAAAGCACGCTCATGGACACCTTCACGTCGTCCCAGGTCTCAGGCACCTCCATGCCGATCTCCGCGAGGATGTCCTTGCGGTAGAACATCATGGGGAAGGTCTGGGTGTCGGGCAGAGCGTAGGTGGCGCCGTTGAAGGAGAAGGGCACCAGGGCGCTGGGCATGAACCGGGACGCGACCTCGGAAAAGTCCGCAAACTTGGTCAGGTCCAGGACGGCGTGGCGCAGACCGTAGTTCATGGGCGTATCGTTGCCGGTGTTCATGACCGCGCCGGCGATGCCGGTGGTGTTGGCCACCTGGATCGCCACGTCGGGGCCCTGGCCGGACAGGGTGGCGCGCAGCAGGGTGTTCATATCCACCAGCTGCACGTTCACGCTGATGCCGGTCTCCGGCGTGAAGTTTTCGTCGATCATGGACTTGATGACGTTGGCCTGGTCGCGGCCGGTGCCGATCCAGAGGGTGATGACCTTGGCCTCTCCCCCGGTCTCGGCCACATTGCCGACCTGGTTGTAGTCGATCACGAAGGAGCTGAACAGGCGCTCGGCCTCATGGGCCAGGCCGGCCAGGAAGCCGCCGTTCTCCACCGCGGGCTTCACATCGGCGGTGTGCACGTAAATGCGGTCGATCTGCAAGGGCTGCCCCAGCACCTGGGTGATCCAGTTGCCGCAGGCGCGCACGTTCGTCTTATAGGAAGAAAGGACCTCCGTGAAGCGCTCCTGGTCCTCGATCAGCTCGTCCAGCTGGTCGTCCATGGTCCTGAGCACGGTCAGCTTGTCGCTCGAATGTCCCGCCGTGGCTTCCAGCACGGTGATGGCCTTGCGCAGGTCGGCCTGCACGTCCACGAGCTCCTGTTTCAGGCCCGGGAGGCTGCGCTCGATCTGGTAGTCGCGGTACTGGTCCGGGGAAACGCCGGTGATGTAGAGCACCTGGCGGTAAATGGCATTCAGCTGCAGCACGCACTGCTGCACCTGGCTGATGATGCCGGCCATTTTGCCCAGCACCACCTCCATGCGCAGGGTGTGGCGGCCGGCGGTCAGGTGCACCCGGAAGGGCTTGCCGCTCTCATCCGACGCGGTCTCCATGCGCCAGTTCTGGCCGTAAGGGAAGGCCAGGGCGCCGAACTCGGCGAAGGGCACCTTCCCGTCCACATAGATCTTGCGGTAGATGTCGATGCCTCGCACGAAGTTCTGCTTGTCGTAGAAGGTCAGGCAGTAATCGCCCTCCGCGGGCACCTCGAACTCCCACTCGATCCACTGGCCCGCGTTCTTCCAGGCGTTGCCGCCGATGGTATTATTGAGCAGGTACCTGGCGCTGGACGGGTACACCGCCGCGCTCGCCTGGTCCTGTACCGGGTACAGCATCTGGGAGGAGGTCTTCTGCGCGGTCTCGGCCTCGATGCGCACGGAAACGCCGCTGGCCCCGGAGCCTGTGGCCGATGTGGTCTCAGCATAGGCGGCGGGGCGGCCTTCATTTTTAAAGGTCAGGCTCCTGACCAGCATGGGCTCGCGCAGCGAAAGCATGCTCAGGGTGTGCCCGCCTGCCTCCAGGTAGACGCTCAGGCAGTCGGTGATGTAGCCGTTGCTGTCGTACACGGCGGTCTCCACCCATTCGGGGGCTTCCTCCGGCGAGGGCTTCAGGTCGTTGCCCTGGTTGTCCTTGAGCCAGGTGATCACCTGGACGCCCTTATCGTCCGTGACGCGGGCGACGCCCTCATGGGTATCGTTGCGCCACACGCGGGTGAAGGCAATCAGGGACAGCTCGTCATAGGGCAGCTTCCCGTCCAGGAAGAAGGCGCGCTGGATCTCCGAGTTCTTACCCGCGTAGGGGTAGTAGGTCACGTGCAGGTCGTACCAGCCAGGCTCGGCGACCTGGAATTCCCATTCCGCCAGCGCTTCTTCACCGGTCAGCAGGGCGTCGCCCGCCATGCCTTCATAATCGGTGAGCACCGTGGGGCCCGCCTGCCCCTCTTCCTCATAGCGCACCGCCTGGGCGCCTTCGATCACGATCTCGGCCTCCGGATGCGCGCCGGGATGCAGCTCCATATACTCATCGTAAGCCGGAATGCTTTCATCGATCGAGTAGGTGCTGACCAGCTTTTCGTACGCTTCCACAGACAGATCCGTGACCGCCAGCGCCGATGGGACCATGCCCAGCAGCATGAGCGCCAACGCCAGACCAATCCATTTCTTCATGCTAACCCGCTCCTGTCAGTTGGTTCTATATCGGAGGGTCATTCTCCGCTCTTCAGATCCGGGATATCCGCCCGGGTCACCGAACGCTCGTCATCGTACATCTTTTTGAGCAGCCAGACTTCGGTATACTGTTCGCTGGGCTTGTTGAACTTGTTGCTCTTGAGCACGAAATCCCCGCCCCAGGTACAGTAGCTGCCCCACACCGTGCCGTCGCGGAACAGCAGGTCCGGATCCGGCACGCAGCCGTTTTCGGACAGGATGATCATCTTGCGCGCGTCCGTATACCCCAGGCATTCGATGAACTTGGCGCTCTGGGAGTTGTACACCCGCTCGCCGGGGTAGATGTCCTCGCCGATGATGTCCACCGTGGCGTCCCCGGGGTACCAGTCCGCCTTCTGGCCGTTCCAGATCCAGATCAGGTTGTTGAGGCCGTGGAGGTTGGTCAGCCGGTCGTACAGCAGGTTCCACAGCTTCTTGTAGTTTTCCGGCCCGGAAGCGCCCCACCAGAACCAGCCGCCGCTGGCCTCGTGCAGGGGCCGCCACAAGACCGGCACGCCCGCGTCCTTCAGGCGCTTCAGCTGGGCGGCGATGGCGTCGATGTCCCGGATCAACAGGTCGTAGCCCACCTGGTCTTCCCCGCTCATCACCTTGCCCAGGTCGAAGCTCGTGTACTGGGTATAGAAGCCGGAGTACCAGCGGTGAGCCTGCAGGTAGGGGCCTGGGGCATTCCAGTGCCAGCAGAAGGTCACGATACCGCCCTTGTCCCAGTATTCGATCGCCTGATCCACGGACTTGCCCTGGGCGCCATGCTCGACCCGGGAGGGCGTATACTCGATCATGTCCAGGCCCAGGATCGCGGGATAAGCGCCGCCCGTGGCCCGCCAGATGGCCTGGTTCTCCAGGCCGTACATGCCGCCGTCGCAGTACTGGCCGGTAATGATCTTTTTTCCGTAGCACTCGCAAAGCCAGTTAAACAGCCGCTGCGCTTCGGGGGTCGGGTCCGGGTTCACCAGCACCGGCTCCACGTCGTACAGGTCCTCCGGCAGCGGCTCGGCGGGCGCGAGCTCCAGCGCATCCAGCTTGATCCAGCCCCAGCTGGTGCCGAGGCTCAGGGTGTGCTCCCCTGCGGTCAGGTAAACGTGCGGCAGGGAGCTGCGGATGAAGTCCTTGCCCTCCGCAATCACCGAGCCTATGTTCTCACCGTCCAGCAGCACGGGGTTCTCCTTGTGGCTGCCGTCCATGCTGGCCAGGATCGCGGTGATATCATACATGCCTTCGTCGCAGATCGTGATCTTCATGGCCACACTGTCCCCCGCAGCTCTAAATCCTTCCGCCCAGGTCTGCACCGCTTTGACGCTGCCCGACATCTCGCCCTCCTCCGCCTCCAGGCGCAGAGGCGCGGTCTCATCAGACAGCGCAGACAAAGGCATGAGCGCTATGCAGCCCGCAAGCGCCAGCGCCCGGCACACAGCACGGATCCATGGGCGTTTTCTGTACATCGTTTTCCTCCTGCAGATCACGGTCGGTATCATCCTATCAGGGGACATTCAGTTCCGAAAAACATAGTCGAAGCTAAATAAGATTACTTATTTAAGTAAATACAACTTTATTATAATACCGTTTTGCTTCGATTGCAAGCTTTTTTTGACCAGATAAACTATTAAGATTTGATTAAATCGTTTTAGCTGACGCCCTTATTGTGCCTTTGTTCCAAACTGCGCGTTCGTCATCAAGGCTTCCACGATCTCCGGGTACTTAAAGGTATGCCGGATACGGCGCAGGAGGCCGAAGTTTTCCCCATTGCCGGTAAAAGCGTTATTATCCCACCAGCAGCAGGGCATATTGCGCGCGGTGGCGTTCGCCGCATAGTAAGCGGCGTAATTGACGCGGTCCTGCAGATTGCCGTCCTTGTCCCGGGCGCCGAACTCGCCGATCACCACCGGGATGCCGGCGCTGATGTACTTTTTGTACAAGGAGTTCATGAAGCTGTCAATATCCCGGGTATGACGGCGCGCGGTATGGCTGAACTGTTTGCTCCCGCCGGCCTGCAAAGCAAAGCTGTAGGGCGTGTAGGCGTGCACCGACACGATGATCTTATTGTCATTCGCCGGATCCTCGGGCAGGACAAAATTGCTTCTGAGCGCGCCATCCGGGGAAGCCGCGTAGCCGGGCACCATCAGGTAACGGGTGGCGTTATTGCCGCCGGAAGCCCGCACCGTGTTCACGAAGGCCTGGTTCAGTTTGTTGATGCAGTCTGCCGCATCCACACAGGCCGGGTTCAGGCTGCTGTAATTCCACTCCGCATTGCCCGGGATCCCCTTGGGCCGCGGCTCGTTCATGGATTCAAAGATCAGATGCTCGTCATAGTCCTTGAAGCGCTCGCTCAGCTGCTCCCAGATGCGGGTGATGTAGCGCTCCGAGGTCTCATAGTGTTCCGAAGAGGGATAGAAGTACTTCTCCCCCTCGTCGTGGTGGGTATTGAGGATCACATACATCCCGCGGCTGTAGGCCCAGTCCAGCACCTCCTGCACGCGGTCGAGCCAGCGCTGGCTGATATTGAAGTCCGCGTCCACGTGGTTGTGCCAGGACACCGGCAGGCGCATGGTGGTGAAGCCCGCGTCATGCACCGCGGCGATCATTTTTTCCGTGGTCATGGCACCGCACCAGATGGTCTCGATCTTCATCTCGTCGGATGCGGGGATCGCGTCGTTCCAGGCATCAAAGGTGTTGCCCAGGTTCCAGCCCACCCCCATTTTGCGCAGGAAAGCCATCGCCTCGTTGTCCGGCACTTCAAAAGTGTCCGTTTCGATCTTCGGCACGGTGATCTCCCCTTCCGCAGCAGCGGCGCCCATCAGGCAAAGTACGGTCAGAATACAGCTCAACAGCAGACAAACAGTCTTCTTCATCATTTTTACCCTCCGATCACGGATCAGTGTTCAGCTCAGTTTTCATACATCATAACATATCAACAACGGTTTGAAAAGGTATTTTTCTTCCGTTACTGCTCGTTTTTTATCCGCCGGTGATCAAAAATTGCTCCGCAGCAACCAAAGATAACAAATAACTGATCAAAATGTGAGCTCCGGTTGGTTGTGAAGAAGGCAACTGTATGCTACAATATTCACACAAAACAAACATTTGGGAGGTATGTATGAGCATCGCAGAAGCGCGCGGCCTGGTCAAACGCTATCCCTCCTTTGAGCTGAAGGAGGCCTCCTTCCCGATCAGCGAGGGCCGGATCACCGGCTTCATCGGGCGGAACGGCGCTGGAAAGACCACGACCATCAAGGCCCTTTTGAACCTGATCCATCTGGACGGCGGCGAGGTCCGCTATTTCGGCAAGCCGCTGATCGGGAACGAGAACGAGGTCAAGCAGCAGATCGGCTATTCTACCGGCACGGTCAACTGGTACCCGCGCAAAAGGATCCGGGACATCACCGGGATCGTGAAAAGGTTTTATGACACCTGGGACGAGGACGCCTACCGGAAATACATGACCCTGTTCAGCCTCGAGGAGGACAAGACCCCGCTGGAGCTGTCCGAGGGCATGAAGGTCAAGTTCAACCTGCTCCTGGCCCTGTCCCATCGGGCCAGGGTGCTGATCCTGGACGAGCCCACCAGCGGCCTGGATCCCTTCTCGCGCAGCGAGCTGCTGGACATCTTCACCGACCTCAAGCATGAGGGCGTGGCCGTCTTCTTCTCCACCCACATCATCTCGGACATCGAGAAGTGCGCGGACGACATCGTGTACATCTCCAACGGGCGCATCATCGCTGCTCTGCCCCGGGAGGATTTTGCCGCGAAGCACAGCCTGCCCGGCGAGACCCTGGAAGAGACCATGCTCCGCCTGGAAAAGGAGGCCGCCCATGCGTAACATCCTGGCCAAGGAAATGAAGCTCAGCGCTTCCATACTATCCTATTTGTTCATCGCCTTCGGGCTCATGTTCCTCCTGCCCGGCTACCCCATCCTCGTCAGCGCCTTCTTTGTGACGCTGGGCATCTTCCAGAGCTTTCAGAGCGCCCGGGAGGCCAACGACCTGGTGTTTTCCGCCCTGCTGCCCATCGCGAAAAGGGACGTGGTACGAGGAAAATACCTGTTCGTCTGCCTGATCGAGGCCTGCGGCTTCCTCCTGATGGCCCTATCTGCCCTGGTCCGGATGACGCTGTTCTCGGACTCCATCGTGTACCGCAGCAATGCGCTGATGAACGCGAATCCCTTCGCCCTGGGCGCGGCCTGTTTCATTTTCGGGCTGTTCAACTGGATCTTCGTGGGAGGCTTTTTCAAAACTGCCTACAAATTCGCCCGCCCCTTCGTCGCCTATATCATCGTCGGCTTCGTATCGATCGGCGTTTTTGAAGCGCTGCATCACTTCCCCGGCCTCAGCTGGCTGAACGCCTTTGGAACCGATGATCTGGGAAGGCAGCTGGCTTTGCTCGCCTGCGGGATCCTCGCATACCTGCTGATGACCCTGCTTTCCTGCCGCCGGGCGTGTGAAAGCTTCGAGAAGATCGACCTGTAAAGGAGGGCTCATGCTGAAAGACAATCTGATCATGCTGCGCAGGATGCGCGGCTTCTCCCAGGAGGAGATCGCCGGCAGGATCGGCATTTCCCGCCAGGCCTACGCGAAATGGGAGACCGGTGCGACCGTCCCCGACATCGAAAAGTGCAGCCTGCTGGCGGACGTGTACGATACCACCATCGACAGCCTGATCCGCACCGAGACGGTGGAGGGACGGACGTTTCCTCCGGCGCCCCGGGGCAAGAACATCTGGGGCTCCGTCACCATCAACGAGCGCGGGCAGCTGGTCATCCCCAAGGGCGCCCGAAACCTGTTCGGCCTCACCGGCGGCCAGCGCCTGATCGTGCTGAGCGACGAGCACGGCATCGCGCTGATCCCCGACAAAGCCTTTGAAGCCGTGATCAGTATGGCGCTGGATCCCGCGCCCGAAGACATTCCCGAAGGCTGACCTCCCTGTCTGTATGCAAACATCCGCCCCGGAGCGCCGGAGCGGATATTTACTGTTGCTGTTTACTTATTGCGACGCGTATTTCTTGTTCGCCCGCCTGAACCAGATCACGCACAGGATGACCTGCAGCACGGTGGAGCACGGCGTCGCCAGCCCGATATGGAACATGGAGACCGGCACCTGCCGGCTCATGAAAAACGCCACGGGGATGCGCACCAGGAACGCGCCGATGACCCCCTGGATCATCACGAAGCGCGTCATGCCCAGGCCGTTGAAGAAGCCGATGAAGCAGAACAGGAAGCAGGTCAGCAGGCAGTCGATCGCATAGGCCTTCAGATAGTCCGCCGACGCGAAGATCACGTCCGGATCGTTCGCAAAGATGCCGGACAGCAGGTCGCCGCGCCAGAAGGTGACGGCAAACATCACCACGGCGAGCATCGCGGACACCGCGATGGCGTAGACCAGCGCTTTCCGGGCCCGGCCGTATTTGCCCGCGCCGATATTCTGCGCCACGAAGGCCGCCATCGCCTGCATAAAGGCCGCCGGGATCAGCATGATGAATCCGCACACCTTTTCCGCGACCCCGACCCCGGCGGACGCGATCAGGCCCAGGTCGTTCACGATGGCCAGCAGCACCAGGAAGGAGATGCCCACCAGGAAATCCTGCAGCGCGATGGGCACGCCCAGGGCGGTCACCTTTTTGATGATCCTGCCGTTAAAGCGCAGGTCCGCGCGCTGCACCTGAAAGGGGAGCTCCTTCCTGCGAAGGATCAGCAGGGAGATAACCACGCTGATCATCTGCGCCGCCACCGTGGCCAGGGCCGCCCCGGCGGTCCCCAGGTGGAACACCGCCACCAGCAGCAGATCGCCCAGGATATTACAGACGCACGCGATCAGGACTGTCATGAGCGGCGTTTTTGAATCCCCGATCCCCCGGAAGATGCTGCCGATCAGGTTATAGGCGATAATGAACAGCGACCCGAAGCCGCAGATGCGGATATAGGCGGTGGTCTCGGCAAAGGCCTCCCGAGGCGCGTTCATCACCGAGCTCAGGCTGCCGCTGAGCAGCGGGATCAGGAAGGTGAACACCACCGCGATCGCCCCGAACAGGCAGATGCTGCTGCCGATCACCTGGCCGCCCTCCCGGCCGTGGCCCTCGCCGATCCGTTGGCCCAGGAGGATCGTCGTGCCCATGGCAAAGCTGGTCACCAGGTTCGTGATGGTCATCATGATCTGCGAGCCGGTCGAAACCGCCGAAACGTCCACCGACTGGGCGAACTTGCCCACGATCAGCAGGTCCACCGCGCCGTACATCGCCTGCAGGAACATGGCCAGAAACACCGGCACCATGAACCGGATCAGCGGCGACAGGATCTTCCCCTGCGTAAAGTTGTTTTCTTCTCTCATGCTACCTCCATGAAAACGACCGGACAAGACACCGGGCATCTCAGCCCGACACCTTATCCGGTCGATCATTTCCACTGAATAATCCACCCTCCGATGAACAGATGCTATTCTACCATCGTTTCGGAAAATGTCAAATCTTTTTTGAAAAGAGAATGGGTGGTTCCATTATAGTATACAACCCTCATCCGTCAGGCTATCGCCTGACACCTTCCCCCCTCTGCGGACGGGGGAAGGCTTTTGGCTGGTTGGTTCACTTCTTGAATTATATGCCTGCGATTGCAGTGCGTTTATTCGCTCAATCAAGTAAAGAAACGAAAGAAAGCCTTCCCCCGATCTCGGGGGAAGGTGTCACGCCGCAGGCGTGACGGATGAGGGCGTTCATAAAACTCAAAAGCAGGGAGCCGTTATACACAGCTCCCTGCTCTTTTATACCAAATTAACCGCTCTTACTCCTCGATTCTCTTTTTCTGCTGGGTCACGCTGATCACGAAGCCATCCGCGTTGTCGGCGGCGTCGGCAATCAGGGTGCTGCCGGGCAGGGCGACGCCCTCGATCAGCTTGCGGGCCACCAGGGTCTCGATCTTCGCCTGCAGCACGCGCTTCATGGGCCGCGCGCCGTACACCGGGTCGTAGCCCAGGTCCAGCAGCTTGTCCTTGGCGGCCTGGGTCAGCTCGAGATCCAGCTGCTGTTCCTTGAGCCTCAGGCGCAGGCGGTTGAGCAGCAGGTCCACGATCTTCTCCACCTGGTCCTTGGTCAAAGGCGTAAAGAACACGGTGTCGTCGATACGGTTCAGGAACTCGGGGCGGAAGGACATTTTGAGCAGCTTCGTCACCTGGTCACGGGCCTCTTCGCTCAGCGCGCCGCTGCCGTCGATGCCCTCCAGGATCTGCTGAGACCCCAGGTTGCTGGTCATGATCAGGATGGTGTTCTTGAAGTCCACCACCCGGCCCTGACCGTCGGTCAGTCGGCCGTCGTCCAGGATCTGCAGCAGAACGTTGAACACGTCCGGGTGCGCCTTTTCCATCTCGTCGAACAGGATCACGGCGTAGGGCTTGCGGCGCACGGCCTCGGTCAGCTGACCGCCCTCGTCGTAGCCCACGTATCCGGGAGGTGCGCCGATCAGGCGCGTGACGGAGAACTTCTCCATGTACTCGGACATATCGATGCGGATCAGGCTCTTTTCGTCGTCGAACAGCGCCTGGGCCAGGGTCTTGGCCAGCTCCGTCTTGCCCACGCCCGTGGGGCCCAGGAACAGGAAGGAACCGATGGGCCGGTTCTCATCCGCGATGCCCGCGCGGGAACGCAGGATGGCGTCGGCCACGGCCTGGACCGCCTCGTCCTGGCCGATCACGCGCTGGTGCAGCTCCTCCGGCAGACGCAGCAGCTTCTCGCGCTCCGTCTCCATCAGCTTGCTCACCGGGATGCCCGTCCACCGGGCCACGATGCGCGCGATCTCCTCCTCGGTGACCTTGTCGCGCAGGAGCACGTTATCGGGCTTTTCGGTCTGCTCCGCCTGGCGCAGCTCATCCTGCAGCTTGGGCAGGGTGCCGTATTTCAGCTCTGCGGCCCTGTTCAGGTCGTACTTGCGCTCCGCCGCGGCGATATCCGCGTTGGTCTTTTCGATCTCCTCGCGCAGGCGCTGGACCTTGCCGATGTCCGCCTTCTCGTTCTCCCAGCGGGACTTCATTTCCTTATACTTTTCGCGCTCCTCGGACAGCTCCTGGCGCAGCATATTCAGCCGCTCGGCGCTCATGGGGTCGGTCTCCTTCTGGAGGGCGGCCTCCTCGATCTCCAGCTGCATGATCTTGCGGCTGACCTCGTCCAGCTCGGTGGGCATGGAGTCCATTTCCGTGCGGATCATGGCGCAGGCCTCGTCCACCAGGTCGATGGCCTTGTCCGGCAGGAAACGGTCCTGGATGTAGCGGCTGGACAGGGTGGCGGCGGCGATCAGCGCGGCGTCCTGGATCTTCACACCGTGGAAGACCTCATAGCGTTCCTTCAGGCCGCGCAGGATGGAGATGGTGTCCTCCACCGTGGGCTCGTTGACCATGACGGGCTGGAAACGGCGCTCCAGGGCGGCGTCCTTTTCCACATACTTGCGGTACTCGTCCAGAGTGGTCGCGCCGATGCAGTGCAGCTCGCCCCGGGCCAGCATGGGCTTCAGCAGGTTGCCCGCGTCCATGGAGCCCTCGGTCTTGCCCGCGCCCACGATCAGGTGCAGCTCGTCGATGAACAGGATGATGCGGCCCTCAGACTTCTTGATCTCGTTCAGGACCGCCTTCAGGCGCTCCTCAAACTCGCCGCGGAACTTCGCGCCGGCGATCAGCGCGCCCATGTCCAGGGAGAAGATGGTGCGGTCCTTCAGCGTATCCGGCACGTCGCCGCGCACGATA
>CADAPM010000015.1 GCA_902789795.1 uncultured Eubacteriales bacterium | reverse complement strand
TCGGGATTCATTTCCTGATAACGCTCGAAGCGCTGGGTGAAGTAGCCGCGGGCCTGGGTCATGGAGCGCAGGTCGGTGGCATACTTGAACATTTCGCGCATGGGCACCTCAGCGGTCACGCGCTGCAGGCCGTCCACCTGGTCCATACCCATGATGCTGCCGCCGCGCTTGCTCATATCGCCCATGACGTCGCCCATGTACTCGTTGGGGACGAACACTTCCACGTGCAGGATCGGCTCCAGCAGGACGGGAGACGCGTCCATGCAGCCCTTCTTGTAAGCAATGCGGGCAGCGGTCTTGAACGCCATTTCAGAGGAGTCGACCGGATGGTAGCTGCCGTCGTACAGCTTAGCGTGCAGGCCCACCATCGGGTAGCCCGCCAGGACGCCCTTGACGATGTTCTCGCGCAGGCCCTTTTCGACGGAAGGAATGAAGTTGCGCGGGACGGCGCCGCCGACGACCGCGTCTTCGAACTCGAACTGGATGTTGGTATCGCCGATCGGGGAGAACTCGATCCACACGTCGCCGAACTGGCCGTGACCGCCGGTCTGCTTCTTGTGGCGGCCCTGGACGGAAACGGTCTTGCGGATGGTTTCACGGTACGGGATGCGCGGATCCGTCAGCACGGCGTTGGCGCCGAACTTGGTGGCCAGCTTGTTGCGGATGACATCCAGGTGCAGCTCGCCCTGGCCGGAGAGCAGGGTCTCGGTGGTCTCGACGTTCTTTTCGACCTTCATGGAAGGATCTTCTTCCATCAGACGGGCCAGGCCAGAGAAGACCTTGTCTTCCTCGCCCTGCTTGGCGGCGGAGACAGCCTTGGAGATGCAGGGTTCCGGATAGTCGATGGCCGCATAGCGGATGGGGTTGGCCTGATCGCAGAGCGTATCGCCGGAGGCGGTGATGCTCAGCTTGGAGAGGGCAGCGAGGTCGCCCGCGTAGACGGTGCCGGCCTGGGTCTGCTTCTTGCCGCGCAGGAAGTAGAGGCCCGCGGCCTTTTCAGCCTTCTCGGCGTTGGCGTTGTACAGGGCGGTGCCGCTGGTCAGCTTGCCGGAGCAGACGCGCACCAGGGACAGCTTGCCGACGAAGGGGTCGGCAATGGTCTTGAACACGAAGGCGCTGAAGGGCTCGTCGGAATTGCAGGCGCGCTCCACGGGCTCGTCGGTCTTCGGGTTGACCGCTTTCGCGACCACATGGGTCGGGGAATGCATGTAGTTGGCGATGGTGTTCATCAGGGTGGCGACGCCCACGCCGGTCAGGGCGGAGACGGGCACGACGGGCACGATGGAGCCGTCCTTCATGCCGGCGCGGAAGCCCTGCACGATCTCGTCATGGGTCAGCTCTTCGCCTTCCAGGTACTTCATCATCAGTTCATCGTCCGCGCTGGCAGCCGCTTCGGTCAGCTCCGCCATAGCGTTTTCGATGTCGCCGGCCATGCTGGCGGGCACGGGGATCTCTTTCCAGTTCTTGCCAAAGCCTTCGAAGGCCTTGTTCTCGAGGATGTTCACGACGCCCTTGAAGCTCGCGCCGGAGCCGATGGGCAGCACCAGCGGCACGACGCCGGTGGAGAACTTGTCGCGCAGCGCTTCGAGCACTTTATTGTAATCGGCATTCTCGCGGTCCATCTGGTTGATGATGAACATGCGGCAGACGTTCGGGGTCTTGCCCGCGTTGTCCCACGCTTTTTCCGCGCCGACGCTCAGGCCGTTGACCGCGCCGACCACGATGCCGGCCGTCTCGACCACGCGCAGCGCCGCGATGGATTCGCCGATGAAATCAAAGTAACCGGGCACGTCGATCACGTTGATCTTGTTGCCCTTCCATTCGATGGGAGCCAAAGAGGCGCTGATGGAAATGCCGCGCTTGGTTTCTTCCGGATCGTAGTCGGAAACCGTGGAGCCGTCTTCCACCTTGCCCTGCCTGTCGATCAGGCCGGCCGCATAGAGCATCGCCTCAGTCAGCGTGGTCTTACCCTCACTGCCGTGACCGAGCAGCGCGATGTTTCGGATGTTCTTGGTTACATAATCCGCCATGTTGATCATCTCCCTTTTGATTTGTCGTCTTAGTCCTCTATAGCAAAAGACGATAATTGCCTATCGGGTCATATTTTATCAAACAATGCATGATAATGCAAGCTTTTTCTGTGATGTGATGATTCAGCTTGCACTGAATGGATCGGCAGACTGCAGGATGACGCAATGCTAAGGACAGTTAGGACCGCATCCTTTGTTTGGGGATCAAAAGCGTCGATCAATGATGATCACATCTCCACGGCGAACAGCCCGCCGGCGCCGCCGGTATGCACGAAAAGTACGCTGTCATCCGGCCGGAAGGCGCCTTCCCGGGCCAGAGCGATGAGGCCGGCGAAGGCCTTGCCGGTGTAAACGGGGTCCAGGAACAGGCCCTCCAGCTTCGCCATCATCTGGACAGCGGCCGTGCCTTCCGGGGAGGAGATGGCATAGCCGGGGCCGCACATATCCCGCAGGATATAATCCTCCGGCCCGATCTCAATGTCCTCCCCCAGCAGCTCCGCCGCTTCGCGCATGAGGCGCGGGGTGATCTGGTCGAAGGGGTCCGTATCCACCATCATGCCGTGCACGCGGGTGCCGGGCAGATAGAGCTTCGCGCCCAGGGCGAGACCGGCCATGGTGCCGCCGCTGCCCTCCGCGCAGATCAGGTGGTCGAAATGCATACCCTGTCCCCCGATCTCCCGCGCGCACTCCACGTAGCCCAGCGAGCCCAGGGCGTTGGAGCCGCCGCAGGGGATCTTGTAATAAGGACGGCCCAAGGCCTGGCCCACCCGATCCATCTCCGCATAGATGTCGGCGTAATCTTCCGTATCCATGAAGCGCACATCCACGCCCATCAGGTGCTCCAGCAGCTGGTTGCCCTGGCGGGCCGTCACGCCGCGCTTTTTCAGGATCAGGATGGGCGTCATACCCAGTTTTAAAGCGCAGGCCGCCGTCAGCATAGCGTGGTTGGACTGGGCGCCGCCCGTCGTAAAGACGACTTCCGCCCCCTTCGCCTTTGCGTCCGCCAGCAGGTATTCCAGCTTGCGCACCTTATTGCCGCCCAGGCCGATGCCGGTCAGGTCGTCCCGCTTGACCCAGACGTTCACACGGAGCTCGCGACTGATGTTATTGAGCTTCTGGATGGGCGTCGGAAAGAGGCCCAGGGACACCCGCGGGAAATCACAGAGTTTCATTTGCTCCCTCCTGTTCTTTGGTGAGCAGCTTCACCATGATCAGCTCGTCATGCCAGGATCCGTCGTCGAACCTGAGCGCCCGCACCCTGCGACCCGTCATCTTGAAGCCGCATTTTTCATACAGCGCGATCGCCCGGGCGTTGTCCGCCACTACCTCCAGGTCGATCTGGGCAAAGCCCATCTGTCCGGCCAGCTCCGTCAGGTAGCTGATCATGGCGGTGCCGATGCCCTGGCCCCAGTATTCCCGCTTGAGGGCGATGGCCAGAGAGCAGCGGTGCCGCACCTTCCGCTTGGGCCCGAGCCCGCCGATGCTGGCGTTGCCGGCCAGCTGTCCGTTGACGATGGCCGCCATCATCACCGCCTGCGGGTCTTCCATCAGGCGCTGCAGAATATCCCGCTCCTGTTCCAGCGTAAACCGGACCTCATCCGGATAGCGCAGCACATATTCCGTTTCCGCCGCGGTTTGCTTCATATAGGCGATCATCTGCTCCGCGTCCTCCGGGACCGCGGGCCGCAGCGTGCAGACAGTTCCATTTTTGAGCCGTACATCCCTCGGTTCAAACCTCACCGGTCTCCCCCTTTCTGAAAAAAACCCGGCTGCAATGAGCCGGGTCTTATACTAAATTCCATCTGAAATATGTACAAATGTCAGAAGGATTTTGTGTCAGGTCAAGGAAGACGCCTGAAAGCGTACCCGCTGTGGTACGGTGAGGGTGGCTGACGCAGAGATGGCGCAAAAGCTTCTGACAGTTGTGCATGGTTTAGGTGGAATTTAGTATTCAAACGCCTGCAGGGTCAGGCGATCATTCGATCACGTTTTCGGTCTCGCCGTCGAACAGGTACACGCTCTCCAGCGGGATGTAGAAGTCCAGCGGGACATCCGTTTCCGGCGTGTCGTGGGAGTCGACCTTCAGGATCGCCTGCTTGTCGCCGGTGGTGATGTAGATGTTCGTGTTGTCGCCAAGCATTTCGGTCAGCTCGACCTGGCTGTGGATCAGATAGGCGTCTTCCGTCTCCCTGAGGTGGATGGCCTCGGGACGGAAGCCGAAGACGATCTCCTTGCCCTCGTAATCCGCGATGTTCTTGAGCTTGCAGGAGAGGTCCAGCTTGTTTTCACCGAACTGGAGCACGCCGTGGTGTACCTCGCCGCGCACGAAGTTCATGGGCGGTTCGCCGATGAACCCGGCCACAAAGACGTTGACCGGCTTGAAGTACAGTTCATAGGGCGTGCCGATCTGCTGCACATAGCCGTCCTTCATGACGACGATGCGGTCCGCCAGGGTCATGGCCTCCGTCTGGTCGTGGGTGACGTAGATGGTGGTGGCATCGGTCTCCTGGTGGATCTGGGCGATCTCATAGCGCATGGTCACGCGCTGCTTGGCGTCCAGGTTGGAGAGGGGCTCGTCCATCAGGAAGACGCCGACTTTGCGGATGATGGCGCGGCCGATGGCGACGCGCTGGCGCTGACCGCCGGACAGCGCTCTCGGCAGGCGGTCCAGATAGTCCGTCAGGCCGAGGATGGCAGCGGTCTTCTTGACGCGCTCGTCGATCACCTCGTCATCGACGCCCTGCAGGGTCAGGCCGAAGGCGATGTTATCGTACACGGTCATCTGCGGATACAGCGCGTAGCTCTGGAACACCATCGCGATCTCACGTTCACGTGGTCCCCACTCGTTGGCGCGCTTCCCGTTGATCAGGAATTCGCCGCTGGAGATATCCTCCAGACCCGCGATCATACGCAGGGTGGTGGATTTACCGCAGCCGGAGGGGCCGACAAAGACGATGAATTCACCCTTCTCGATCTCCAGGTTAAAGTTGTGCACCGCATGGAAACCGTTGGGGTAGATCTTGTTGATGTTCTTCAGGGTCAAATACGCCATGAGGTTTACCTCCTCTTCATTTCCGTATAGCACATCAGCAACGGCGCTACGCCCTTGGCGTCGTTCTGAACAACGGGTTCGGAAAGATAATAGGCTATGCTGCCGTCGCGCCGGCGGTTATTCTCCGGCCCCAGGCCCGCCACCAGGCAGATGTGGTCCAGGTTCAGGCCCTCGTCCGTGAAGGAAAGATTGGTGCGCACGATGCCTTCAAAGGTCTTGCGGCCCTGCTCCCCGAAGGAAGCATCCAGCACCTTCAGGCGCGCGCCCTTCAGCATGGCATAGGCGATCATGGAACTGCCGCTGGTCTCCAGGTAGTTGCCCGGCTCTTTCGGCAGGTTGACCAGCTGGTAATACATGCCGGTCTCCGGATCGGCAAAGGCCAGGATGTCCGACATCAGCCGGGAGAAGATCTCCCTGAGCTTGCCCGTTTCCGTATCGGGCAGGATTTCGAGCAGGTCGACCAGCGCCACCGAGAACCAGCCGATGGCTCTGAGCCAGAAGTTCTGGCTGAGGCCCGTCTCCTTGTCGCACCAGAAGGCTTCCCGGGATGCGTCGTAGCCGTGGTAATACAGGCCTGTGCGGGCATCCCGCATCCGGTCACGGACAATGGCGACCTGCTTCAGGATATCGCTGTAATCTCCCGTGCCGACATGCTTCTGATACAGGGCAGCAAAGGGCTGCGCCATGTAAATGCCGTCCAGCCAGACCTGGTTTGGATAAATATCCTTGTGCCACCAGGAGCCTTCAACGGTCCGTGGCTGGTCTTCCAGTGCACTGTGGAGAAGCTCGGCTGCTTTTCGGTACTTTTCCTTGCCTGTCGCCTCATACAGTTCAAACAGCACCCTGCCTTCATTGATATCGTCCAGGGTATGTTTCTCCGGCGAGTAAGTCCGTATCGTGCCATCCTCTTCCACAAAGGCGTCGATGAATGATTCCACAAAATCGAAGTACTTCTGTTCTCCCGTGATCTGATGCAGGGAGAGCAGCGCGGTCATCATGCACCCGTCGATGTAATTCCAGTTGGTGCTCTCTCCCCGGCGCAGCTTTTCCACGTTCCAGATGGTGTGATCCGGGCTGGATTCACGGATCAGACGCTGGATGTACTGATCCAGGGCAGCGTAGGTTGCGTTTTCAGCCAAGTCGTGACCATCCTTTCAGTTGATGTGTGAGCTTTGCAGGAAAGCGGTTCGTCCGTTTACCGATTCTTCTGTTTGGCGTCCTGTACGATCCTCTTGAAGACCCCCTTGAGGCTGATCAGTGCCTGATCCCACAGTGTGGTGAAGACGCCGAACAGGATGGGTTCCACCCCGAGGAAGATCTTGTCCTTCACGCCGGTCAGGGCCACAAGGGCCAGGTTGATGGCCTGATAGGTCGTCACCACCAGGGCCAGCAGCACGAATGCGTGCAGGATGTTGAGCGGGAAGGTGATGTATTTCTTCTGGGGATACATCATCCACCGGTCGTTCGCCCCCTTGGGCGACGCGTAGAAGCGGTACAGGTTGTTGAGCAGGATATCGAACACGATGCCCAGGGCCACGCCCAGCACCACCAGCTTGTCCAATGCGTCATGCAGGTAGGTGCCCAGGCCCCAATAGAAGAAGAAGCATACCGCGCCGGAAAACCAGGCCTTGATGAGCAGAGCCTTCAGCCAGTCGGCCAGGTGGATGCGCGAGCGGGAACGGTACTTCCTGAGTTCCTGATCCGTGACGGGGGGCGAATTGCTCTCGTCCGCCGTGACCAGATCATCCACCGCTTTGAGCGGCAGATCGTAGTAGGAACCCGCCTGCTCCGGGGCATCCACAGGCCGCTTGTTGCGTTTGCCGGCCATAGCGCCCAGTTACGCGTCCTCTCCGCTGATGTCGATGCTGGTCATGCCCTTGTTTTCCTCGATATTGACCGAGGTGTTGATCTTGCGGAGCAGCTTGCTGTACACGGGCAGCAGCGCCGTCAGGACCGCGGCGACGCAGAGGATGATGATGTGCACGTTGAGCACATTCTTGGCGGTCATGATGAAGGCATTGCTGCCGGTGGGATCAATGCGGTTGGTCTCACGGGTGATGGCGTTGGTGATACGGCCGCCATAGTAAATATCGCAGAAGATCACGAGGCCGACCATGAGGAACATGAGCACCAGCATGGGCACATTGACCTTCTTGCGGTGCGGGAACGCATTCATGTAGCTGACCATGCCCAGCAGGGAGAACAGCATCGTGGCAAAGCCCGCCAGGCCCATGCCCGGGGCCTGGATGCGCGCCGTCGTGTTGGAGATGACGGTCAGATTGAAGGAATAATACAGGAAGGCAATGGCCAGAGCCGCCAGGCCGATCATGTGCGGCTTGCGCTTCAGCCCTACCAGGCGCTTGCGGAAAAACTCATGAAGTCCGGACGGTTTCGCGGCTTTCTTCTCAGTCATGACCTCAGCCCTCCTTCCTGATCGCTTTCGTGGTTTCGGTGTCGAAGAAATGCTTGCGTTTGAAGTGCACGTACACCTGGTCGCCGTTCTTGTAGTTCGTCCAGCCGCGCAGCTTCGCGGAGACGCGGACGCCGTCTGCGGTGCCCAGATGACCGTGGACCAGGGTGTTCATGCCCAGGTTCTCGTTGGAGAAGACCTTGACCGGGAGGCCGCCCTCAGAGGCTTCCTCGATATCCTCGGGGCGCACGCCCAGGGAGACTTTCTTGCCCACGTGATCCTTCAGGATGTCCTTTTCCTCGTCGGTCAGCGGCACGTTGAAGCCCTTGCCCTTGAGCATCCCTTCCTCGAACACCGTCTCATAGATGTTCATGGGCGGCAGGCCGATGAAGGTGGCCACGAACAGGTTATCCGGCTTGTCGTACAGTTCCAGCGGCGTACCCACCTGCTGCACATGACCCATGGACATGCAGACGATGCGGTCCGCCAGGGTCAGGGCCTCGGTCTGGTCGTGGGTAACGTACATCATGGTCGCCTGCAGGCGCTTGTGCAGGAGCAGGATCTCGCGGCGGGTGGCGCCGCGCAGCTTGGCGTCCAGGTTGGACAGGGGCTCGTCGAACAGGAAGACCTTCGGGTTGCGGACGATGGAGCGGCCCATGGCCACGCGCTGGCGCTGACCGCCGGACAGCTGGGAGGGCTTCTTGTTGAGCTGGTTGGTCAGGCCCAGGATCTCCGCGGCGGCCATGACCTTCTTGTGGATGACGTTCGGGTTCTCCTTGCGCAGCGTCAGGGAGAAGGCCATGTTCTCATAGATGGTCATGTGGCCGTACAGGGCGTAGTTCTGGAACACCATGGCCATGTCGCGGTCCTTGGCCGGAGTCTTGGTGATGTCGCGGCCGTCCAGGATCAGGTGGCCGGCGGAAATGTCCTCCAGGCCCGCGACCATGCGCAGGGTGGTGGATTTGCCGCAGCCGGACGGACCGACCAGCACGATCAGCTCGCCGTCCTTGACGTTCAGGTTGAAGTCATAGACCGCCTGGACGTTGTTGTCATAGATCTTATCGATATGCTGAATCAAAAGCTCTGCCATGTCGTCCCCTCCTTACGCCTTGTCGAGGCCCAGATTGGCAATATGGGCTTCCAGCGCACTGCTCTTCTTATTATTGATCACAGCGCTGGCAAACAGGCAGATGGCAGAAAGCACCAGGTAGATGGACACCCGGATGAACTGCCCGTCAGACATGACTGTGTTCGCCACTGAAACGGGGATGCTGACGTTGAAGACCTGCCAGATGGATTCGATGGGCTCACCGACCACGGTGGCGTGAGCCGAGGCGGGCAGGATGAAAATGCGCACGATCTGCAGGATGCCCAGAACGATCATCAGCTTGGAATAGCTGCGCTTATAGTTCTTGACGCCCTCAGAGCACAGGAAGGTCGCCAGCAGGAAGATCAGGTTGTACACGACGGACGCGCCGATCATGATATTATAGTAATAGGTTCCGACGTCCGACTTATAGATACTGATGAAGTAGAGCACGTCGAACACGATGGCCAGCAGCGCCAGCCGGGAGGAGGTGGTGTTCTTGGTAAATCGCATGCGGTCATCCGCAATTTTTAATTCCTCGCTCATGTTTACACCGCCTTTCCGGTATTCGCAGTTTCGGCGCCGCTCAGCAATTCAGCTTCGCCTTTCATCAGGTTCATTTTCCAAATCATATTATAGACCAGCAGGCAGACGACCACCAGCGCGAAGATGAATACGCACCAGTGGATATCGAACCAGAAGGTCGAATCGGTATAGGTGCCCAGTCGGCTGAGCCTGCGCTCCAGCTGGGCAAAATCGACCGTGGTCAGATACTGCGTTTTGAATGCCGCGATCTGGATATGTGCCCAGACAGCGACCGCAATATTGGCCACCGCGTTCAGCACTACCGCCACGTGATTGGCGATGTAGTAGCGCCGACGGTTATGAGTGTTCGTAATGAACAGGAGGCAGCTCAGCAAAATCAGGCCGATGCTGCACCTGAGCAGGTTGCGGTTGAAGCCCTGCATATCATAGTAGATATAGGCGCCCGCAACACGCACGGAAGTTGGATCATCGGGATAAGGAACCATGGTATAGAGCGTATCATACAGGTCTGTCATGATTCCCAGCGAGTAAAGAAATACGATCACACTGGCCACGATGGACAGCAGACAGATGATCCGCTGAAAACTCATTTGCTTTTTATACACGGCAGCTTCCCCCGATCTCAGATGAAAATGAATGCCTTGGTTCCGGCCCTCCCCTCCCCTTTAGGCGGGGAGGGCCGGCAAATTAGGTCCGGACTTCCGGATCAGTTCCTTAGTTCAGAGTGGCGAAGTATTCCTGGATGCGGTTCCAGGCAGTGTTCTTCAGCTCGAGGTAGAACTCGCCGAACCAGGTGGTGAATACGACATCCGCCGCCGCTTCGGGGCTGGTGAAGCCGGGCTCGGCATCATCGGTCAGGCCCTTGCAGATGATGTTGACAAACAGGTTGGTCTCGCCCTTGGAGGCGCTGAACTTGCCCTTGGAAGTCAGTTCGGTGTAGCTGTTCAGCTCGTCGTTCTCAACCTTGCTGTTCGGAAGCACGGTGGGCACGGAGGTGTACCAGGGGTTCTCGGTGATGGCCAGCTCAGGATGCTTCACAGTGCCCAGCGCGATAGCCACAGACACCTTGCCGGCGCCTTCGCGGCCGATCGCATGAGTGCACTGATATTCGAAGGCCTGGTTCTTCACGAAGGACAGGGTGGAGCCCAGGTACATACGGGCGTAGTTGGTGTAGTTACCGCCGGCCTTGGCCCACAGCTCTTCATAGGTCGCATCCGCGATCACGGGCATTTCCTTGCCGTTGAAGATGAAGGTCTCATAGCTGCCGTCAGCCTTGGTCTTGATGAAGGCGTCGGGGCCGTAGCTCATCAGCACCTGGCCTTCGGGAGAGTAAGCATAGTCGATCAGAGCCAGCGCGGCGTACAACTTGTTATCGTCGCCCGCAACGCCCTTTGCAGAGATGCCCCAGCCGTCGGTCTTGACGGAACGCCAGGACTCGGTGAAGCGCATGTAGTGGCCGCCCTCGGTGCCATCCTGCCAGCAGGATACGGGCACCATGATCGCCATGTACTTTTCGCCTTCGTCATTCTGCAGCTTGGTGGCGTTCATCAGGGTCTGGGTCTGGTTGTAGTCGTAGGACATGAAGCCCAGGTCGTTCTCCAGGTAGTTGCCGGAGTTGACCGCTTCTTCATTCAGGAAAGCGCTGGAGATGAGGCCTTCCTTGGCCATGTCGTTCATCTTGGCCAGAGCCTTGTAGGCGTCAACTTCCTGACGGGCATCGTGCAGGATGCCGTCGGTGCCGACATACAGGTAATCCTGGCGGGATTCGAGGCCGCGGACGCCGAACAGGGTGCTGGTGAAGCGGACCATGTCCATACGGCGGGCGGTGTTGTTGTCTTCACGGCTGAACAGGCCTTCGACATGATCGGAGCCGTTCAGGGTCTGCGGGTTCGCGACCACGCAGCGCAGCAGGGCGACCAGTTCGTCCACGTCCCACGCGGCGTTCTGGCCGGCGAACAGGTTGGAGCGCTCGGTGCCGTAGTAGCCGTTGTAGGCCTTGTCGATGTATTCACGCAGCATGTTGACGGCTTCCACACCGCTCATGACGCCCTTGGCGTTCATGTTGGCGACGATGTTGCCGGCCGCGTCATAGTCCTTGGTCACGATCTCGGTGGCGGTGCCGTCAAGGGTCGGGGTTTCGATCTCGATCTTGCCGGAGGTGGGCATGAAGGGCTCATACACGGGGGCCGCGATGTCCTTGCAGGCTTCCGCGGTGAATTCGCCTTCGCCGTCCAGCAGCTTGACCAGCCAGTCAACACGCATCAGCGGGAAGCGCTCGATGTCGTTGACGCCGTCGAAGTAGGGGCTGAAGTAGATCGCGCCAGTGCTGGTGTTGCCGGTGATGGAGAGGCGGACGATGGGGTTCGCTTCCAGATAGGCCTTGAAGTTGGGCATCACGTCCAGATACTTGGCCAGGTCCACGAAGGAGCCTTCTTCGCCGTTCGCGGTCAGCGCGGAGGCGGTGCCGCTCAGCATGTCGATCTCGTTCAGACGATCTTTCCAGTACTCGAACTCCTTGGTGGAGTTGTTGCCCTGGTACTTGTTCTCGAACTTGACACCGAGGATCTCCTGCGCAGCCACCCAGGTGGGCTTCAGGTCGCCGGTGTTGTAGGTCTTGCCGTCAGCCAGGGTGATGCCTTCGCCGGCGGTCTCAGCGTCAAAGGCGATACCCGTCTTCGCGCTGTTGTAGCCGGTCGCCATGCGCAGCACGGTGCCGTCAGCATACTTCTTTTCAGCTTCAGCGCCGGCGGTGACGACCATCATGGACAGCGCCAGAGCCAGGACCAAAGCCAATGAGACAATGCGTTTCATTCTTGTTTTCCTCCTCAATAATATTATTCCTTCACACCGCCGGCATTGGTGCCTTTGGCGAAGTACTTCTGAATGAAGGGGTAGATGATCAGGATCGGAACGATGGAGCACACGATCAGCGCGTAGATGACGGAGTCGGTGGCGTAGCTCGCGTTCCAGCCGGCCAGGAATTCGGGGTCCGTATACTGCTCCAGCTTCAGACGGATGAACACCTGCAGCGGATGCTCGTTCTGGTTGGAGATCATCTGGCGCGCCCAGAAGTAGCCGTTCCAGCGGGAAATGCCGAAGAACAGGGCCACGGTGGCGATGGTGGATTTGGACATCGGGATGAAGACCTTGGTCAGCACCTGGAACTCGCCGGCGCCGTCCACGATGGCGGCTTCCTCGATCTCGCTGGGCACGCCCTCAAAGGCGTTGCGCAGCAGGATGATGTTCATGGCCGCCATACCCATGGCGATGACCACCAGCCACTTGTCGTCCATGATGCCCAGGCCGTTGAAGACTTCCTTGGTGGCCAGGTAGTTCAGGTACTGCGGTACGATACCGGCGGAGAACCACATGGTGAAGACCAGGAAGAAGTTGAAGAACTTGCGGAACAGCAGCCGGCGCTTGCTCAGCGCGTAAGCGCCCAGGATGGACACGATCAGGGACCACACGGTGCCGTAGAAGGTCAAAAACAGCGTGTTGGAATAGGAATTCCAGAACATGTTGTCGTTGAACATCTGATTGAAGGCGTCAAACTGGACCGCCTTCGGGAAGAGGATGACCTCGCCGTATTCAACCGCGTGCCTGCCGCTCATGGCCGCGGAGATCGCGTACACGAATGGATACAGGCAGCACAGGGCGAACACTGTCAGCAGGGTATAGCTGATGATTTTGAATATCAGCTCGGAAGCTTCAAGCCGTCTTTTCATGATCCGTCCCCCTTATCAGTACAGCGATACGTTCGAGGCTTTGCGCGCGATGGTGTTGGCACCGATGACCAGCAGCATGCCGACCACGTTGTTCATCATTTCAGCCGCGGAAGCGATGCCCTGCTGGGAGCCCGCCAGACCGTTGCGCTGTGCGAAGGTCGAAACGACGTCCGCGGTGACATAGGTGTTGGGGTTATACAGCAGCAAGACCTTTTCATAGCCTATGGACAGCATGGAGCCGATACGGGTGATCAGCATGATGACGATGGTGGAAAGGATGCTGGGCAATACCACGTAGCGCATCTGGGCCATCTTGCCCGCGCCGTCGATCTGGGCGGCTTCGTAGCTGGTGGGCGAGATCGCGATGATGGCGGCGAAGAAGACGATCGAGTCATAGCCCGCCGTCTCCCAGATACCGCTGATCTGGTAGATGGCGCGGAAGAAGGCCGGATCGTTCAGCAGGCCCGCGCGCGCCGTCTCCTGGGAGATGAGGCCCAGGTTGGCCAGCAGCTGGGAGATGATACCGGGCTGGATGTTGAGGGTCGTGATGCCCTGCTTGACCAGCATGGCCACCAGAGAGGTCATAACAACGGTGGACATGAACTTCGGCAGGTACGTCATCACCTGCAGCACGCTGCGGGCGATGTTGGAGCGGACCTCGTTGAAGAACAGCGCCAGCAAAATCGGCATCGGGAAGCCGAACAGCAGGCCGTAGAAGCTCAGCAGGAAGGTGTTGCGCAGCGCCCGCCAGAAATCTGTGCTCAGGGAGCCGGTGCCCACCAGGAGCGTCTTAAAATAGGAAAAGCCTGCAAAGTACTGGTCGTTGACTGCCTTGACCTGGTCAGACACCTTGAAGGAGCCCAGCAGCTCATACATCGGCAGATAGCGCCAGAAAAGGAACACCAGAAGCATCGGCACCAGCATGACGTAAAGCCGCCAGTCCTTCACAATGGTGCGGCCCACATGCAGCCAGTAATGCTTCTCGACATCGTCGCGAACCACCTGCTCGGGATTTTCCCGATACCGGCCTGTCGCCTGATCAAGGATCAGATAATCTCCTGCCCGACCTTTCATCGATATCCTCCTTCTTCCCTGTCGCGTTCCGCCTGGATACGCCTGAGATAGTGATACTGATTTTCGAATACGCCGTCCAGTCTGCGAACGATCCACATGATGACCAGCGTAAAGATCATGGAAACGGAATCTGTCGTAAAGAACCCTGCCGCCTGTCCGGGCTCCGCCCCGAACAGGATCGAGACCGCCGCGCGCCCCAGCTGCATCAGCAGAAGCGCCGCGCCGCCGAAAGCCATCGTCCTGAAGGCGGTCTCACGGATGTACCCGTCGCCCTTCTTTTTGACGAAGAACAACAGCAGCATCGCCAGCTCGTTGCCTATACAATAGGTAACGAATTGTCTCAGGTTCGCCCCCGACGCCAGACAAAACGCCAGTCCGCCCAAAAAGGCGTGCAGGGCAGCCCACGGGCCCCAGCGTATCATCACGACGGCTGTCAGAGCCGCCGTCGCTGATACGGTGTAGGCCTCCATCGGGAACCATCGCGTCGCCGCAGTGACCAGCAGCATTTCCGAAACCATGGCCATCAACGCGAACACTGATAAGTCGATCGCCCGGTACTGCCCAATCGTCCGCTGTTTTTCCACTCTTATACTCCTCAACGGCTGATGCACAGTTTGGGCGGATCACGCCCTTACGTTGACAAGCTAAAATAGTATCTCCAAGGGGTCATTATACCAGCCCAAATTTGCTGTGTCAATTGATAATCTGTGTTCAATTTATACATCTTTCCTTACAAAACAGCTGTCAAACACGGGAATTTTGCGGCTTATGTTCAACAATTCACATCCATGACGCGGTGGAGGAAAGCTGGCTTTTGCCAAATTGACAAACCGCTTGCGAGCCATTATAATTGGAAGCGTGACCGAACCGGTTACGAATCGAGGAAATTTGGAGGACGCACCATGCTGACACAAGCACCCAAGGGGACCCGGGACATGCTGCCGCAGCAGGCCTATCTGTGGCAGGGCCTGGAAGCGAAGATGCGCGCGCTGGCCGCGCTGTGGGGCTACCGCGAGATCCGCACCCCCGTGTTTGAGCATACAGAGCTGTTCCTGCGCGGCGTCGGCGATACCACCGACATCGTGAATAAGGAAATGTACACCTTTACCGACAAGGGCGACCGTTCCATCACCCTGAAGCCCGAGGGCACCGCCGGCGCGGTGCGCGCTTTCATCGAAAGCCGCCTGTACGCCGAGCCCCTGCCCTGCAAGGTCTATTACCTGGCCGCGCCCATCTTCCGCTATGAGAATCCCCAGGCCGGACGCCTGAGGGAGCACCACCAGTTCGGCATGGAGTGCTTCGGCGGCAAGTCCCCCGCGGTGGAAGCCGAGCTGATCAACCTGTTGATGACGCTGCTCCACGAAGTCGGCCTCAAGAACCTGGTGGTGCACATCAACTCCATCGGCTGCAAGGAGTGCCGGCCCAAGTACCACGAGGCCCTGCGCGCTTATCTGGGCGGCCGCATCGACGAAATGTGCGAGGACTGCCGTTCCCGTTTCGACCGCAATCCCCTGCGCATCCTGGACTGCAAGAAGGATAAGTGCAAGGAGATCGTGAAGGGCGCGCCGTCCATCCTGGACTGCCTCTGCGACGACTGCAAGGCGCACTTTGCCCAGCTGCAGGAGCTTCTGGCCGCCCAGGGCATCCCCTTTGAGGTCGATCCCACCATCGTCCGCGGCCTGGACTACTATACCCGCACCGTGTTCGAGGTCATCATGCAGACCGGCCGCGAAGGCCTGGCCCTCTGCGGCGGCGGCCGCTATGACAACCTGATCGAGCAGCTGGGCGGCCCGGATATGCCCGCCGCCGGCTTCGGCCTGGGGCTGGAGCGCATCCTGCTGGAGCTCAAAAACCAGGGCCTCGAGCCGCCTGCGCCCTCCGTGACGGATGTCTACGTGGCAAACATCGGCGACGAGCGCCGCACCGACGCTTTCAAACTGACCCAGGCGCTGCGTGCCCAGGGCGTGAAGGCGGACAGCGACTTGTGCAGCCGCAGCCTTAAGGCCCAGTTCAAATATGCCGACAAGCTCGGCACCCGACTGATCGTGATGGTGGGCGGCGACGAATTTGAGCGCGGCAACGTCAAGGTGCGCGACCTCCAGACCCGCGAGGAGCAGGAGATCGCCCTGGCCGACGCCCCGGCGCAAATTGTAAAAATGCTCGTCTGACAGCCATCCATGTCTTAAATGACCGGTAACGAGACTTTTCATCGATTGTCATTTCCCCTGAAACGCAATATAATCCTCCACCGGAGAACAGGAAATGCTCTCCCTGAGGTAAAGCCGGCGCCGCCGATGGAGCGAACCGCCGAGCGTGTGTGAAGGAGAAAGAAACAATTATGATGGATGAAAACATGGCCATGCTGCAGGACGCGATCGAAGAAAGCGACGCGATGGCTGCGAATACAGAAAACCAGGAAAACGAGATCGTCGTCTCCTCCAGCGAGGATGAAACGAAGCTCTTCTGGTCCGTCGAATACGGCGAAAAGCAGTCTGCCTGATCCGGCAAAACATCTGAAGCGCCCCGCCTTGCGGGGCGTTTTTTTCATGTCCGGAAGGCCCGGAGTTGTCTCATCTGATAAAAACCCGGCGGGATCCATCCATTTTTGCCCGCAGAACATGAGAAACCGCCGATATTCTCAAGATTTTTCCTTGCGCAACCGGGTTTTGTCTGTTATAATACACCCATTGAAGACAACCGTATCGTTATGATCGAGTGTTTTCGCCCTGTTGATCGCAATACGGACCGGAGGAGAAAATATGGCGTCAGTGTGGGATGATATGACAGTCGCTGAGTTGAGAAAGTACGCGCGCGAGCATGGCATTACCCTGTCCGCAGGCATTAACAAGCAAGGGATCCTGGACCGCATCGCGGAACACGAGCAGTCCCAGGCTCCGGAGCAGCTGACCGTGGAAACGGTAGAGAATCCGGTGGAGACTCCGGCGGAAACACAGCCCAAGCCCGCGGTTCGCCGGGCGTCCATCATCTCGGACGATGACGACGAGAGCCGGGAGATCGGCTACGGCATGGGCACCTATACGCGCCCCCAGACCGAGCGCCCCCGCTACAGCTCTGATCCCGTGCGCACGCCGGCGGCCCCCGCTGCCCGCAGCACGTCCGACGTGCTGAGCACCATCTCCAGCAAGGCCCCCGCTTTCCATATCGACAGCGGCACCAAGGCCTGGCACAACCCGCGCAGCTTCCAGCCCAACAATTATCATGCGCCGGCCTCTCCGGCCACCGCTTCCCATACCCCCTACGGCCAGCGCGCCGCGGACCCGGCCCGCACGGCAGCGCCCGTCTCCCGGCCCTATGACAGCCGCACCGCCGCCCCGCGCCCGGCTGCGCCCATGCAGCGCTTCGGCCCGGCGGAGACCGCCCGTCCCGCGGAAGCCCAGGCCGCCGCTCCCCGCGCAGAGAGCCTGCCGGTGGAGACCAACGCGGTGCCCGAGGCCCAGCCCCGGGGCGCTGCCTGGCAGAACGCCCGTTCTTCCGTGCCGCCCGCCGCGCTGCGCGACTATCAGAGCCTGGGCAAGCCCGCCGTCAACGAGCTGCTCAATCAGGACGAGAGCGAGGACGCCGAGGGCACCTGCGTGCTCCTGAACGACGGCACCGCCTTCCTCTATCCGGACTACAACCTGGATGACGAGACAATCATCTACCTGACCGCGGCCCAGGTGCGGCGCTTCCAGCTGCGCATGGGCGACCGCGTCGCAGGCAAGATCCGCTCCCGCCGCGATGGCGACAAATACCGCTTCATGCTCTATGTGACCGGGGTCAACGGCATCCCGGTGGACGATATCAAGAACCGCGTTTCCTTTGATTCCCTGCACGTCATCGTGCCCGGCAAGCGCCTGCTCTCCATGCCCCTGCGCACCGAGACCGGCGAAAAGGGCGACAGCGCCAGCACTCCCCTGCTCTACGGCCAGCGCATCTGCGCCCTGGCCAAGGGAGCCGTGCCCCTCAAGCTGACCCATGATCTGGCCAAGCAGCTGCAGGAATCCAAGCCCAATGCCCGCCTGATGGTGCTGAGCGTGCAGGATACCCCGGAGGAGACCGCGCTGGCCCGCGCGGCGGCCCATTGGCCCCTCCTGGCCACCGAGCCCTCCGCGCCGATGGAGAAGCAGGCCCAGACCGTGCGCCTCGCCGGCGCCTGGGCGGCCCGCCAGGCGGAGCAGAAGCTGGACGCGGTGCTGATCATCAGCTGCCCGAACAGCCTGGAGCAGAGCGAAAGCTCCCTGTACGAAGCTCTGCTGGGCACCTTCGCGGCCGGCCGCACCTTTAAGGAGGGCGGCAGCGTCACCGTGATCCTGATCTCCCCCGAGGAGCCGGACGCGCGCTTCTGCAAGAGCCAGAGCCTGCGCCTGACCCTGATGCCCGACGGCGACCAGGGCGTATTCGCCCTGAACGGCAGCGTCAATGCGCGCGGTTTCCAAATATTTGTTTGACGCGCCCATATCCCGCGTGCTATAATATCATGATTTCTCATTTGACAGGAGGGTTCCCGTATGTCCGGACATTCTAAATGGCATAATATTCAGGCCAAAAAGGGCAAGGCTGACGCCGCCCGCGGCAAAATTTTCACCAAGATCGGCCGTGAGATCGCCATCGCTGTGCGCGAAGGCGGCCCCGACCCGAACGTAAACGGCAAACTGCGCGATATCATCGCCAAGGCGAAGGCCAATAACATGCCCAACGACAACATCCAGCGCAGCATCAAAAAGGCCTCCGGCGAAGGCGACGGCGCGAACTACGAAGAATTCAGCTATGAAGGCTATGCCCCCGGCGGCGTCGCCATCATCGTGGATCTGGTCACCGACAACCGCAACCGCACGTCCTCCGATATCCGCCACATCTTCGACAAGAACGGCGGCTCCCTGGGCACCACCGGTTCCGTCAGCTACCAGTTTGACAACAAGGGCGTCATCGTGATCGAGCGCGAGCCCGATATGGACGAGGACGACATCATGATGAAGGCCATGGACGCCGGCGCTGAGGATATGAAGACCGAAGAAGACGCCTTCATCATCTACACCGCGCCCAACGACTTCTCCGCCGTGCGTGAAGCGCTGGAGAACGAAGGCCTGTCCTTCCTCTCCGCCGACAAGCAGATGGTGCCCCAGAACACCATCAAGGTGGAGGATCCTGAAACGGTCGCCAAGATCCAGAAGCTCCTGGACATGCTGGACGACAACGACGACGTATCCGAGGTCTATCACAACGCGGAGCTGCCCGAAGAGGAAGAAGAGGAGTAAGCTCCATCACCAGAACTGCCGTCCGGATGCGACGGCAGTTTTCATTTGCGGACGAGAGGATTGAATATGGACAAGATCACCAGCTTCACCGTCAACCACCTGGACCTGCTGCCCGGGGTGTACGTTTCCCGCCGGGACAGCGATGGGTTGAGCACCGTCACTACCTTCGACCTGCGGCTGACCGCGCCGAACCGCGAGCCGGTGATGGACCAGCCCGCCATCCACACCATCGAGCACCTGGGCGCGACCTACCTGCGCAACAGCGCCAGGAAGGCGGACATCGTCTACTTCGGGCCCATGGGCTGCCGCACCGGCTTCTACCTGCTGATGTTCGGCGCGCTGGATGCTGAGGACGTTCTGCCCCTGGTCAGGGACATGTGCGCCTTCATCCTCGGTTTCGAGGGCGAGATCCCCGGCGCGAAGCTCGAGGAATGCGGCAACTATTCCGAGCAGAGCCTGAACATGGCCAAATACTATATCCGCCGCTACCTGAAGGAGCTCACGGACAGTCCCCGCACCGTCTATCCGGAGGCCCGGTCATGAGCAAGAATCAGGAAGCCCTGCGGGCCGTCAAATTCGCCCTCTTTTCCATCAGCGCCGGCCTCATCCAGATCGGCAGCTTCACCCTGTTCAACGAGGTTTTCCATTGGGACTACTGGGTCTGCTATCTGCTGAGCCTTGTTTTGTCCGTGCTCTGGAACTTCACCCTGAACCGGAAGTTCACCTTCCGCTCCGCCGCCAACGTGCCCATCGCCATGGCGAAGGTCGCGGCCTATTACGCCGTGTTCACGCCGCTGAGCACCTGGCTGGGCAACTGGCTGGTCGGCACCCTGGGCTGGAACGAGTACCTGGTCACCGCCCTGAACATGATTCTGAATTTCGTGACCGAGTTCCTCTATCAGCGCTGGTTCGTATTCGGGAAGTCCATCGATACGGCGAAATGAAGATTCTTCACGGACGAGGAAACGCCTGAATGAAATACACAAGTTGAGCACCCTCATCCGCCTCACTGCGCTCGGCACCTTCCCCCGAGATCGGGGGAAGGCTCTGTCGGGATCTTGGCTTGTTGAACAAACATACACACTGCGATCGTAGGCATTTAATCCTAAAAGTGAGCCATCCGAAGGCCTTTCCCCGATCTCGGGGGCTCTGAACGCCCAGAGATCGGTCCGGTGGACCGATCTCAGTGAAGAGCGGGCCGGCAGGCCCAGGTGTGTGTCAGGCGATAGCCTGACGGATGAGGGCGTTGATCTCCTAAAAATGAAGAACCAAAATTGCTATATGAAAAGGCTGCTGCCTTTCCCACGCCAAGCGTCGGAGCTTGGCAGAAGGGAAGGACAGCAGCCTTTTTGACTGCGTTCAGCGGTAATCAGTCGTGCAGCTTCGTGCCGCAGTTGGGGCAGAAGCGCGGCACATTGCCGGCCTCAAACTCATTGCCGCAGTTGGGGCACTTGTTGGCCGCTTCCTCCGCGGGGCGCGGGGAGCCGCACTCGGCGCAGAAATTGCCGGTGTTCCCGGCGTGGCCGTTCACGCAGGTCCAGCTGCCGTCATCCTCGGCGGCAGGGGCAGGCGCTTCCTGGTCGTCGTTCTGCGTTTCGGAAGTCTTTTTGAAGAAGTTGAACACATCCAGGAGAGAGGTCGAACTGCCGCCCTGATCCTGGGCTTCGCGCTCCTCTGCTTCGATCACTTCCTGCTCCGGCACTGTATCCGATTTCTGAGGAGCCTGGATGTCCAGCGTATAAATATCGTAAATCCTGTTGCCCTGATAAGCCAGCGCCACGGTGCCCGCGTTATTGACGTCGATGGACCGGTAATCAGAGAAGGGGATGACGGTATTGCCGTACAGATCGATCAGAGCGTACTGACGGTTCTCGTTCTCCGCCACGAAGGCCATGCAGCCCGCGCTGGGCATCGAGACGTTCGTATAATGCTCCGGCAGCTCACCCACCGCCGCGCTCAGCACGATGTACTTGCCGTCTAGATTCTTGATGGTGGCGAAGACACCGCGGTTCCGCACCGCATCCTTGCCGTATACGAAATCGCAGGTCACATTCCCGTTGATGTCCAGGAAGCCGAACTTGCCATCCTTCACCGCACTGATATAGCCGTACTCAAAGAGCTTTTCGCTGTAATTGCCCAGGTCTTCATACTCTACGGGGATGATCTCCTTGCCGCTGCGATCGATCACACCCTTCTTGGAATTCATCCTGACAATGGCATAATCACCGTTGAAATTCTGGATGGAATCATAATTCTGGGCCGCCTTGAACAGGACCTGGCCCTGCAGGCCGTACACGACGCCCTTATCGTACAGCCAGGCCTTTTCCACCTCATCCTCGGTCAGGGTGCAGCCTTCCTGGAAGGCATACTGGCCGCTGCCCTGATGGACATACACATACTTTCCGTTCAGCCTGACCTGGTTGTATTCAGAGCTTCCGCTGGTCTGCGCAGGAGAGCGCTGCATGTCCTTATTGTAGAAAATCCGTTCTCCGGCCTGGTTGGTTACGCAGATATAATCGCCGTGCGGTGAGACCATGCCGCCGTACTCGCTGCGGGACAGGGTGCCCGCCAGCCTGCCGTTGTGGTAAAAATCCACCGCATCGATGCGGTAGAAAGACTTCAGATCCGTAGAAAAATTGGTATATGTGTAGTCCTTGTCATCCGAAGAGGAGGGCACCAGCTTGACACCGGTGCACCAGCGGTCGGACCATATCGTGATGTCCGCATACTGCGGCGGCACAATCACCCGGCCCTGGTCGTCGATCACGCCCTCCACATGCACACCGTCGGAGGAAGCAACTTTCACCCTCCACAGTGAGGTGTCGATGTAATTGGTCATATAGGTATACGCTTCCGAAGTCAGAAGGTTCCCCTGGGTATCCATCAGGCTGTAGGTTCTCGTGTCTTCGGACTCATAGGCCAGGTTTCGCGTTCCACGACCGGTGGTCAGATCCCTCGCTTTGAGCGTGAGCAGACCGGTCTCTGCCGATACGGCTGACACCAGCAGGGTCAGGCAGACAAAAATGATCAAAAAAGCACTTTTCTTCATGGATCCGGGTTCCTCCTTTTACACTTGAGCGGCACCTGACGTGCCCGTTTCGCTGATCAAATTATAGCAGAAAGAGAAGGAATTCTCAAGTCTATTCACGGATTCTGTGCCTGATGCGCAACTATCCGGCCGCCCAAAGCGTTTCTCACAGAAAAAGATCCGCCCATATCAGGCGGATCTGATTTCAGCTTTTCGTTCTGATGCGAGCCAGAGCGCGTTTGAGCTTGGCTTCCACCAGGGCATAGTCCTTATCGGCGGTGGTCATGGAGCCGAGCTTCTGCTCAGCGGCCTCCCGGGCGCGCTGGGCACGCTCCAAGTCGATCTCGTCCTCCCACTCGAAGGTGGTGGCCATCAGGCGCACATGGTTGTCATGCACGCTCAGCATCCCGCCGCTGCAGGCGGCATAGCGCTCGCCCTCGGCGGTCGTGACGCTGGCCTCCCCCGGGATCAGGGCGGTGGCGTAATCGATGTGATGCGCCAGGATGCACAGATCGCCTGTGACCCCGCGCACGATCAGGCGCTCGGCCTTCCCCTCGTAGATCAGGCGGTCAGGCGTCACGATCTCTAAGGTAAAGACGGCCATCAATGCTCACCCTTCTTTGCTTTTTCGATCGCTTCTTCGATCGTGCCCACGAACAGGAACGCGCTCTCGGGCAGGTCGTCGTGCTTGCCTTCGATGATCTCCTTGAAGCCGCGGATGGTCTCCTTCAGCGGGACGTACTTGCCCTGCATGCCGGTGAACTGCTCGGCCACGGAGAAGGGCTGGCTCAGGAAGCGCTGCACCTTGCGGGCGCGGGCCACGATCAGCTTATCCTCGTCGCTCAGTTCGTCCATACCCATGATGGCGATGATGTCCTGGTGGCCCACGATCTCCGGGCTCAGGATACGGCTGGTGGAATCCAGCGGATCCACGGCGGGATAGATGCCCAGGGAGGAGATGGCACGGCTCAGAACGGTCGTGGCGTCCAGGTGGGCAAAGGTCGTGGCCGGAGCGGGGTCCGTCAGGTCGTCCGCAGGCACGTAGACCGCCTGCACGGAGGTGATGGAGCCCTTGCGGGTGGAGGTGATGCGCTCCTGCAGAGCGCCCATCTCGGTGGCCAGGGTGGGCTGGTAGCCTACGGCGCTGGGCATACGGCCCAGCAGCGCGGAGACCTCGGAGCCCGCCTGGGTGAAGCGGAAGATGTTGTCGATGAAGAGCAGCACGTCCTGATTCTCGCGGTCACGGAAGTATTCCGCCATGGTCAGGCCGGACAGGCCCACGCGCATACGCGCTCCCGGCGGCTCGTTCATCTGGCCATAGACCAGGGCCGTCTTGTTGATGACGCCGCTCTCCTTCATTTCGTTGTACAAGTCGTTGCCTTCACGCGTGCGCTCACCGACGCCCGCGAACACGGACAGACCGCCGTGCTGCTTGGCGACGTTGTTGATGAGCTCCATGATGAGCACCGTCTTGCCGACGCCCGCGCCGCCGAACAGGCCGATCTTGCCGCCCTTGGCGTAAGGCGCAATCAGGTCGACGACCTTGATGCCGGTCTCCAGGATCTCCGTGGAGGATTCCTGTTCTTCAAAGCTGGGGGCGGGGCGGTGGATCGGCCAGCGCTCTTCCGTCTTGACCGGCCCCAGCTCGTCGATGGGCTCGCCCAGCAGGTTGAAGATACGGCCCAGGCACTCGTTGCCCACGGGCACCGTGATGGGGCTGCCCGTATCCTCCGCATCCAGGCCGCGGACCATGCCGTCCGTCGCGTTCATGGATACGCAGCGCGCCACATTGTCGCCGATGTGCTGCGCGACTTCCGCAGTGACCACGCGGTCGCCGCACGGGATCTTGATGGCGGACAGCAGCTCAGGCAGATGCCCGTCCTCAAAACGGATATCGAGCACAGGCCCGATGACCTGTACCACCTTCCCGATGTTCTTTTCGCTCACGCTCTCGGGCTCCTTTCTTTCAGAAGGATAGGATTTCAGAAGTTGATCAGCGTTGCCGCTGTGAGTTCAATTGCGTTTCCGCGCCGGGCGCTCAGTTCTCCGCGCCGGCCACGATCTCCGTGATCTCCTGGGTGATGGCGCCCTGGCGAGCACGGTTGTACTTGAGCCGCAGGCCGTCGATCATCTCGCCGGCGTTCTTGGTGGCGGAGTCCATGGCGTTGCGCCGGGCCGCCACTTCGCTGGCAAAGGCATCGCAGGCCGCGGAGTACAGGCGGCCGGCCAGGTAGTCCGGCATGGCCCGCATCAGCGTCTCCTCGGGGGTCGGGTCGTACAGGGTCTGCACGTTCCGGCTCTCGGGGGCGGCATCCTCAGGTATTTCCACCGGGAGCAGGCGCTCCACCTGCACCTCCTGGCTCATCATGCTGACGAAGTTGGTGTATACCAGGACCAGCTCGTCGAAGCTGCCGTTCAGATAGCCTTCGGTCAGCTGCCGCACCAGCTTAAAGCATGCGCTGACGCTCAGCCCTTCCACATGGCTGTGATCCGTGTCCAGGAGCTCCACGCCCAGGCGCTGGTACTTGTCGATCGCCTTGCGGCCGATGGGCAGCACCATGTAGGGCGTTTCCCCCGCGTCGGCAGCCACAGCCTTGAAGACGTTGGCGTTATAACCGCCGGCCAGGCCGCGCTCGCCCGCGATCACGATATAGCAGCGCTTCTGCACGGGGCGGGCAGAGACATAGGGCACGCTCTGGTCGCCGCAGGCCAGGATGGCCGCATGGATCGCCTCGCGGGAGATCTCGGCATAGGGCTTACTCATCTCCATCCGCTCCTTGGAACGGCGGAGCTTGGATGTGGCGACGAGCTGCATGGCCCGGGTGATTTGCATCGTGCTCTCGACACTTTTGATGCGGAGCTTGATGCTTTTCATGGAAGAACCTGCCATGAAGCGCCTCCTTTAGGGGTGAGCCTTGATGAAATCAGCAGTGTAGCCGTCCAGCGCCTTCTTGAGCCCGCTCTCCGTCTCCTCGGTCAAAAGGCCGGTGGTGCGGATCGCTTCCAGCACGTCCGCGTGCTGGGCTTCCATGCGCTCGTACAGGCCCTGCTCATACTCAGACACCTTGCTGACGTCCACCTGGGCCAGATAATCGTGGGTCACGGCGTAGAAGATGCAGACCTGCAGCTCCACCGCGATCGGGTGGTTGCGGTTCTGCTTGAGCACCTCCACGATGCGCGCGCCCTGGGCCAGACGGGCCTTGGTGTCCGCATCCAGGTCGGAGCCGAACTGGGCGAAGGACTGGAGCTCGCGGTACTGGCTGTACAGCAGCTTCAGGCTGCCGGCCACCTTCTTCATGGCCTTGATCTGGGCGTCGCCGCCCACGCGGCTGACGGAGATACCGGGGTCGATGGCGGGCATGATGCCGCTGTGGAAGAGCTCCGTCTCCAGGAAGATCTGGCCGTCAGTGATGGAGATGACGTTGGTCGGGATGTAAGCGGACACGTCGCCCGCCTGGGTCTCGATAATGGGCAGCGCCGTGATGGAGCCGCCGCCGTACTTCTCATCCACGCGCGCCGCGCGCTCCAGCAGACGGCTGTGCAGATAGAAGACGTCGCCCGGATACGCCTCGCGTCCCGGAGGACGGCGGATCAGCAGGGACAGGGCGCGGTAAGCCACCGCGTGCTTGGATAGATCGTCATAGATGATCAGGACATCCTTGCCCTGGTCCATGAAGTATTCGCCCATGGCGCAGCCGGCGTAGGGCGCGATGTACTGCAGGGGGCTCAGCTCGCTGGCCGTGGCGCTGACCACGATGGTGTAGTCCATCGCGCCCGCGGCGTCCAGGTTCTCCACCAGCTGAGCGACGGTGGAGCACTTCTGGCCGATGGCCACGTAAATGCAGATGACGTCCTTGCCCTTCTGGTTGATGATGGTATCGGTGGCGATGACCGTTTTACCAGTCTGGCGGTCGCCGATGATCAGCTCGCGCTGGCCGCGGCCGATGGGGATCATGCTGTCGATGGCCTTGATACCGGTCTGCAGCGGCACGGAGACCTTCCGGCGCTTGATGATGCCGGGGGCGTTGCGCTCAATGGGATAGTGATCCTTCGCCTCGATGGCGCCCTTGCCGTCCACGGGCTGGCCCAGCGCGTTCACGACGCGGCCGATCAGGGCCTCGCCGACGGGCACGGACACGACGGTGCCGGTGCGGGTGACAGTGTCGCCCTCGCGGATGCCCTCGTCGGTGCCGAGCATGACGATGGCCACGGAGTTCTCTTCCAGGTTCAGCGCCATGCCGTACTCGCCGTTGGGGAAGCGCACCAGCTCGTTCGCCATGCAGGCGTCCAGGCCGGTGGCGCGGGCGATGCCGTCGCCGATCATGATGATCGTACCGGTATCGTTCTGCGCGATCTTGTTCTCGTATTGCTTGATCTGCTGTTTGATCAGCTTGGAAATTTCTTCAGGTTTCAACTGCATGTCATTCACCGCTTTCAGTTACTCAGACTTTGCCAGACATGACGCGCCTGATATTGTCCAGCCGCTGCCGGACGGTATTGTCGTAACGTTTGCCGTTCAGCTCCAGCAGAACGCCGCCCACGACTTCCGGACGCACGTGCTCCTTAAGCCGGATCTTCTGCCCGGTCATGCGCTCCAGACGCTCTGTCAGCGCCTTTCGCTGCTCGTCGCTCAGGGCGGTGGCTGTGGTGACCTCCGCCTCGGCGATGTCATGGGCCTTGCCATAGCGGTCGCGGTAGGCGTCCGCGCAGCTCGAAAACTCGCTGACGGCCCCGCGCTCTACCAGGATCTTGATGAAATTCAGTACATAGGGATGCACCTGACCGCGCAAAGCGCTGTCAGCGATCTTAAGCCGCTCGTCGCGGCTCAGGGTCATGTTCATGAGCAGGCGCACGAAATCGGGCTCTTCCTTGAACAGAATCCTCAGGCATTCCAGTTCGCCCAGCACCTGTTCGTCCAGTCCCTCTTCCGCGCACAGCTCAAACAGACCGTCCCCGTATTCCCGGCCGAATTCCGTCACGTCTTGTCACCCACGTTTCTGATAAATTCGTCCACGAACGCGTCATAGTCGCCCTGCTTGATCTCGCGTTCGATCACCTTGGAGGCGATATCCACTGCCAGCTCGGAAATGTCCTGACGGACCTCGTTGAGCATCTGCTTTTTCTGCTGCTCGATCTCTTCCTCGGCCTTCTGCTTGAGGCGGGCAGCCTGCTGCTGCGCTTCGGACAGCAGCTCATCCCCGCGCTTCTGGGCGGTCGTCGTCGCGTTCTTGACCAGTGTATCCGCCTCGTCACGCGCGGTGGAAAGCCGCTGCTCGTATTCCTGCTTCATCTGGGTGGCGGACTGCAGGCGCTCATCCGCGTCCTGGTACACCTGATCGACCTGCGCCTGACGCGCGGCCATCATGTTCTGCACCGGCTTGAACAGGAACTTTTTGAGCATGAGGAACAGGATCAGCAGATTGATCAGGGAAATCAGGATCTGCCAGATATTGACAGAAATGATATCCAGTGACTGTACCATCCTTCATCTGCCTTTCTGCGTGGTGTGTGGATCAATGGAACGCGTGAGCCCAGCCCTCCATAGCGGTCTTGAGCGTATTCACAAAGATGCCGGGGGCCACGAAGATCAGCAGGATGCCGATGACCAGGCCGTACAAACCGGTGGTCTCAGCGATAGCGCAGCCCATGATCATGGTGGAAGTGACAGCGCCGCGGCTCTCCGGCTGACGGCCGATAGCTTCGCAGGCACGGGCAACCGCGTTGCCTTCGCCGATACCGGGGCCGATACCCGCGATCAGCGCCAGACCCGCGCCGATGCCGCAGCCAGCCAGAATGATACCGATAGCAAGTTCGATCATGATGAAACCTCCTCAAAGTTGTTGGTTCGTTTCTTTATGCAGCAGGCAAAGTAGCTTTGGCTTTCTTTGCTTTGCGCCGTTCGTATTCTTCCTCCGGGAAGCCGGTGGCGATGTAGAGCATCGTCAGCATCGCGAAGATGAAGGCCTGCATGAGGCCGCTGAAAATATCGAAGTAGATGGACAATACCGCCGGCAGACCGATCTGCAGGATGGTAAAGTTGCCCAGGAAGCTGAACAGCATGTGGGACAGGCTCCTGAGCGCGTAGGCCACCAGGGTGGAGATGACCACGCCGGACAGCACGTTGCCGTAATGACGGAAGGACATGGAGACGGGCGTCGCGATCTCGCCGATGATGTTGAAGGGCGCGAAGATCGGCACCGGCTCAAAGAAGCCCTTGAAGTACGGCCAGAAGCCGCCCTTGAGCTTGTAATGCGTGATCAGGATGAACACCAGGATCGCCCAGCCGGCCACCACGTTCATATCCGAGGTGGGCGGGAAGAGCCCGATCAGGCTGGTCAGGCTGGAGAACGCGGACAAGAGCATGATGGCCGCCACGAACGGGGCGAAGGCCATAAAGCGCTGGCCCATGTTTTCCGATACCAGTTTATTGACCTGCTCCACGGCCCATTCCGCCACCAGCTGGCGCTTGCTGCCCGGCCGCACGGTCAGCCCGTGGGTCAGGTACAGGCAAAGCCCGAGGATCGAGAGCATGACCGCCCAGGAGGTGATCTGGGACGAGGTGATGGTCAGGTCCATCAGCGGCATGGGGATCGTCAGGTAGATCTGCGCGCCGGTGATCGAAATGCCCTCGCCGCCGGGCGTGGTCAGGATCTTCAGCACCATGCAGGCCACGAGCGGCAGGATCATGAGCGCGATGTACAGCGCGTCCAGCAGTCGGAAACGCGTATCTTTTTCTTTCATTTGCTTACGCCTTCCCTCCCTTTCTTACAGTGTTGAAGGCCGGCTGTTCAAAAGCATGATGACGATGCGCGGGAACAGCATGGGCAAAAGCACCGCCACGGACTGGAACCAGGGCAGCGTGACCCCCAGGATCGCGATGACGCCCAGACCCAGCATGCGCAAAGTATAGCTCAGCTGGATGCGCTGTTTGCCGCGCTTGGCGTCCTCGCTCAAGGGAGCCTCCGGCTTTTCCTCGCCGTCGTCCTCTTCCTGATCGTCCTCGTCCGCCGCAGGCTGCGCGGTGGGTTTCATCTCATCGGCGGCTTTCTGCACGGTCAGCGCCATCAGGAAAAAGTTCCCGACAGCCGCGGCCCAGCCCAGGAGCGCGCCGGTGAGCACCGTCCAGTCAAATCTGCCCAGGATCATGAACACGCCGATCATGATCAGGGTCAGCACCGCGGTGCCGAGGGCGATCTTCGCCGTTTCCTGCCGTACGGCAGGCTGTACCTTCACGGAAGGTCTCCCCCTTACTTGGTGCCGAACAGGCGGTCGCCCGCGTCGCCGAGACCGGGGATGATATAGCCGTGGTCATTGAGCTTCTCGTCCAGCGCCGCCACATAGATGTCGACGTCCGGATGATCCTTCTGGATGCGGGCGATACCTTCGGGCGCCGCGATCAGGTTGACCAGGCGGATATTGTTGCAGCCGCGGGCCTTGATGAAGCCGATGGCCGCGCTGGCGCTGCCGCCGGTGGCGAGCATGGGATCCAGCACGATCAGCTCACGGTGTTCCGCGTCTTCGGGCAGCTTGCAGTAATATTCCACGGGGTTCAGGGTCTTGGGGTCGCGGTACAGACCGATGTGGCCCACCTTCGCGTTGGGGATCAGGTTCAGGATGCCGTCCACCATGCCCAGGCCCGCGCGCAGGATCGGGATGATGCCGATGGGCTTGCCGGCCAGCGCCTTGGTCTTGGTCGTGCAGATTGGGGTCTCCACCTCGACCTCTTCCGTGGGCAGGTCGCGGGTGACTTCGTAGACCATCAGCATGGAGATCTCATCGAGAAGCTCGCGGAATTCCTTGCATCCGGTGTTCTTGTCGCGCATGATGCTCAGCTTGTGCTGGATCAGCGGATGATCAAATACGACTACTTTGCTCATGACGTAACCTCCTCAACTCCGGGACCGTCCCCGTCAAAATTTAACCAATCTATTATCTTATAAAACGCCGGTCCTTGTCAAGGATGAAATCGGTCCGTTTTTCACTAAAAAACAAAAGACAAAATTTCTTTTGTGAGATACCTTGACAGACGATGTATCTTGCTGTATTATATATTTGCGATCGCCAAACCGACCGAAGGAGGGATGGTGAGATGTGTATGAGCGTCACCATGGCAGTATTCTATTTTCTTAGAGTATTCTATTTGTTATAGGAGGTGGATCAATGGCACTGAGCGCGGATATCCTGAGGGGATATACGGACACGATCCTGCTCAAATGTCTGGATGGCGGCGACAGCTACGGCTACCAGATGATCAAGCAGATCGGCGATAAGAGCGGCGGCGCGCTGCAGCTCAAGGAGCCCACGCTGTATACGGCCTTCCGGCGGCTCGCCCAGGAGGGGCTGATCGACAGCTACTGGGGCGACGAGCAGAGCGGCGCGCGGCGGCGGTATTACCGCCTGACAGTCAAGGGCCGGGAACGCCTTTTTAGCGACCAGGAGGCCTGGCGGGAAACAAAGCACGTACTGGATACGCTCCTGCTGGACGGCAACGAGTAACGGGGAGGATAATGAAATGTATCAGAAGATCACAGAGATCACCGATCAATTGTTTCATGATATCGAGATGACCGAAGAGGCCCAGGCCCTGAAGGAGGAGCTGACCGCCGACCTGAACGAGCGCTATGCCGACCTGCTGGCCTCCGGCCTCGGCGAGGAAGCGGCCACCCGCCAAATCATGGAGGACCTGACCGGCTTCAGCGAGCTGACCAGCGCTTTTCCCCACCGCGAGCGCGCCCTGTCGGTACCCGCGCCGGGCACCATCCCCGTTTCGGGCATCCGGGAGATTAGGGTCAGCCTGGGCGCGGACGACCTGCAGGTGATCCCGTCCGAGGACGCCCTCATCCACCTGGAGCTGGACAGCAAGGACGGAGCGCAGTGGCACAGCGAACGCGACGGCAGCCGCCTGTCCCTCGAAGTCGTCCGTCCCGAAGAAAGCAAAAAAGCCGCGCCTCCCCCGGACGCCGATTACAGCCTCAACGGCCTGCTGCAGCGCGCCGCCCGGATGCTCGTGGAGTTCATCGATACCCACTCTCCCTGCCGCGCGACGCTGCTTGTACCGGCAGCCTGGCGCGGGGCGCTCATCGTCAACACCGGCAGCGGCGACGTGCGGATCGGCCTGCCGCTGGAGAGCCTGACCGTCCGCACCGGCAGCGGCGACGGCGACATCCGGCTGTACGAAGGCACGCAGGATGTCCGGATCAACAGCGCCAGCGGAGACATGAATGTCAGCGGTGCCGCCGGGAATGTCAGCGTCAGCACCACCAGCGGCGATATCGACCTGGAGGGGCAGTACGCCGCCCTCCGCGTCACGACCACCAGCGGCGACGCAGACCTCACCCGGGTCAGCACTGGGTCCCTCGAATGCAAATCGACCTCCGGCGACTTCGACTTCAGGGGCGAAGCGAGGGAGGTCGTCTATAACACGGTCTCGGGCGATATCGAACTGGAGCTGCACGGCGAGCTGCGCAGGATCAAGGGCAGCGCCGTCTCCGGCGACGCGGAGATCATCCTCGCCGACCGCCAGCCCTCCGATGTCAAGGCCAATACGGTCACGGGCGACTGTGAGGTAAACTGCCAGCCCGGCCCTGATCCCGCCGTCATCCAGCTCACGAGCGTGTCCGGAGATATCACGGTCCGATAAAACAGCCAAAGCAAGCAATCAAACAGGGGAGCAGCCGCTCCCCTGTTTGATCATAGTGTCATCATCACTTGACCCCGCGGTAGGCAAAGCCCTCGATGATCTTCTTGCTGGCGAAGATGAACACGATCAGGATAGGCAGCACCAGCAGGGTGTTGGCGGCCATGACGGTGTTCCAGCGGATGCCCAGCTCGGCGTCGCGCAGATGCTCGACCACGATGGTCAGGGGCTGCACGTCGCGGCTGCGGGTCATCACCAACGGCCAGAAGTAGGCGTTCCAGGTGCCGATGAAGGAGAACATGGCGATGGTCACCATGGCGCTCTTGCACATGGGCAGCATGATGCGCGTCATGATCTGCAGCTCGCCCGCGCTGTCCAGCTTGGCGCTCTCCACGATCTCGTCCGGGATCTGCTTGAAGGACTGGCGCAGCATGAAAATGCCGAAGGCGTCCGCACCCAGGGGCAGGATCTGCGGCCACAGCGTGAAGATCAGGTTCAGGTCCTGCATGCGCAGGTACACGGGGATGTAGGTCAGCTGCAGCGGGATCATGAAGGCGACCAGCACGATGCCGAACAGCAGGCCCTTCAGCGGGAATTCACGCTTTGCGAAGGCGTAGGCTGCGGGCACCATGATCACCAGCTGCAGGATGATCACCGCGGCGGTGACGACCACGGTGTTCTTGAAGTAATTCAGGATGTTCTCGCCGGAGAAGAAGGTGTTCTCATAGCCCTCCATCGTCCACTGGGTCGGCCACATGGTGGGCGGCACGTTCAGGGATTCCGGATAGGTCTTGAAGGCAGTGATGATCATCCAGTAGAAGGGGAAAACGAAGGCCAGCATCAGGATGATCTTCATCACGTCGCTGAACAGCTGCAAGCCCCACTTGGGCTGTTGGAAGTACTCGACGGCGGTATTCTTGACCGTCTCCCAGAGGCTGCCGTTTTCCTGCTTGACTGCCAGGGATTTTTCCATCGCCACGATGAACGACAGCGCAAAGAACACGCTGGACGCAATCAGCAACTCCTTCATGAGCATCGCGCAGGCAAAGCCGAAGGTGCTGATCCCGGCCAGGGAAGCGGGCAGAACGGAACGGTCCATGAACACGCCGGTGAACAGCTGCGCCCGCAGCTCAGCCGCGTTTTCGGCGGCCAGCGCCTGCTTGACCGGCACGTAGGTATACCACCCGACAAAAGCGAGTACGAACAGCACAACGCCGATGACAGCCAGGGTGATCGTCAGTCTCTTGACGGACCCGGCCTGTCCGTGCTGAACTTTGTTGCGGATATAGCGATACAGCAAGCCGATGTCCCCCCTTTACTGATAATAGACCTTTTTCTCAACGAAGGCGAAGTCGAAGATGGTGACGCCCACCATGATCAGCATCATGATGATGCCGGCAGCGCAGGCATAGCCCAGCGTATTGTTGCGCTGGAAGGCGTAATCATAGATATACATGCTCAGCACGCGGGTGGCGTCGCCCGGGCCGCCGTTGGTCATGATGCGCACGGAGTCGAACACTTTGAAGCTGCCGGTCGTGATGGTGATCAGCAGGAAGAACAGCTGCGGGCTGATCATGGGGATGGTGATCTTGAAGAACGTCTTGAAGGCGGAGGAGCCGTCCAGCTTGGCGGATTCGTAGATCTCGGTGGGGATGCTCTTCATGGCGCTCATAATGATCAGGCAGTAGTAGCCCACGCTCTTCCAGGTGTTCATGAGCACGATGGAGAACATGGCCGTGTTGCTGGAATCCAGCCAGCGGATGGAGGGCACGTTCAGCACCTGGTATATCGGCCCCAGCACGGTGTTGAACAGGCCGTAGGGCTGGCTGCTCATCAGCCAGCTCCAGATGAAGCCGGCCGACACGCCGGCCACCAGGTGGGGCGTGAAGAACAGCGTCTGCGCCACGTTGTTTAGCTTGCGGCTCTTGTACATCCACTGCGCGAACAGGATGGACAGGATCATCACCAGCACCAGCGCCATGCCGGTGTAGGCGGCGGTATTGCGCAGGGCGATCCAGAAATCCGGGCGCATGCTGTAGTTCTGCAGCCCGCGCCAGCTCTTGAAGGGATTCTTCGCGTTCCCGTAATACAGGCTCATGATGAACATGGCCACGGACGGGTACAGGACAAAGGCAATCAGGAAGGCCATGGCGGGCAGCACCATCACATAGCTGGCCAGCCAGCTGCGGTGCTTGATGCGCCGTGTCTCGCGAAGCGCCTGCTTCTCAATCTCCGATAAAGCTGTCGTCATTCGTTCAGCCCTCCCAGCTTATCCAGCAGGTTCTGCGGGCCGTTGTGGCCGATGTGCTTGCCGTCCGAGCCGAAGAAATGGATATGACGCGCGGGCGCCATGACCCATACGTCGATGTCCTCTTCCACATCGTCACGCTCGTTCTCGCTCTTGACCATGATGGTGGAGCCGTCGCTCAGGCGGACCTTGTACTGCAATTCTGCGCCGAGCATCTCGCGGGTCACCACGTGGCCCTTGCGGTACAGCGCCATGCCCTCCATCCGCTCAGTATTCATGCGCAGGGATTCGGGCCGCACGCCGTAGCGGATACCGTCCCCCAGGTCCATGATATTCATGGGCGGCGTGCCGATGAACTGGGCGCTGAAGATGTTTGCCGGCTCGTGGTAGATCTCCTCCGGGCTGCCGATCTGCTGGATCTCGCCCTTTTCCATCAGCACAATGGTGTCTGCCATGGACATGGCCTCGATCTGGTCATGGGTGACGTAGACGAAGGTGGTGCCCAGGCGGCGCTGCAGCTCGATCAGCTCCACGCGCATGGCGGCGCGCAGCTTGGCGTCCAGGTTGGACAGCGGCTCGTCCATCAGGAACACGCTGGGCTTTTTGACCATGGCGCGGGCCAGGGCGATACGCTGGCGCTGGCCGCCGGAAAGGTCGGAGGGCTTGCGGTCGAGATAGGGCGTCATGCCGACTACCTCAGCATACTCCGCGATGCGGCGGTCGCGTTCCGGCTTGGGCACCTTTTTGTTTTTCAGGCCAAATTCAATATTTTCCCGCACGCTCATCGTCGGATAAATGGCGTAATTCTGGAACACCATGGCGATATCACGCTTTTCAGGCGGCTGGTGGGTGATGTCCTTGCCGTCCATCAGGATGCGCCCGTAGGTCGCCGGGCCGATGCCGGCGATCATGCGCAGCAGGGTGGTTTTGCCGCAGCCCGAGGAGCCGACCAGCACCGTAAACTTGCCATCCTCGATGGTCAGGTTCAGGTTTTCAATGACCTTCGTATCTCCGAAGGATTTTCCGACATGTTCAAATACGATTTCCGCCATGACACCAGCCCCTTCATTCAAAAATAGTTCCAAAATTGGAAAAGGGTCTCACCGGCCCTGAGACCGGTGAGACAGTTGTACTGTTGATCAGTCGTCGTCCCAGACGATGTTGGCGGCGCCTTCGGTCAGGCGCTTGACTTCTTCTTCAGGCGTGGTCTCCTGCGCCTGGATCAGACGGCCAGCGGTATCCTCGCACAGCTGGATGAAGTCCTGAGCGTTGTTCAGCGCCGGGAGCTCCTGGCCGCGGCCAGCGGTGTTCAGCTGATCGAAGGGCACCTTATAGAAGGGATTCTCCTCCCAGAACTTGGCCATTTCAGGATCGTTGGCCACGCTCAGGGTGCAGGGGCAGTAGCCGGTGTTGATGGAGTTGAAGTACTGCTCGGAATCGCTCATCACGAACTTGATGAATTCCCAGGCAGCCTTGATCTTCTCGTCGCTCTTGCCTTCGCTGATGATGGCGATGTTGCCGCCGCCAATCTCAGCTACGTGATGGTCCTTGTCATAGGTCGGGAACATGGCCACGCCCAGCTCGATGCCGCTTTCCTTGGCGTTCTTGATGATACCGGCCATGGCGGAGCAGCTGTTCACATAGGCGGCGAGACGGCCGGCCTTGAACTCCTGCAGCGCGCCGTCAGCCTGGCTGCTGGCGTCAAAGGGACGGCACCAGCCCTCGTCGACCCAGCGGCGCCAGTCGGACAGCACTTTCAGCATCGTGCCGTCTTCCAGGGACGGGGAACCGCCTTCGGGCGCGATGAACTGGGAACCGAGCTGATAGATCCAGGCGGCGTTGTAGTAGCCGAAGTCCTTCAGCAGCTCGAAGCCGTAGCGGGTCACGTTGCCCTGCTCATCCTTGAGCATGGCGGCGCGGCCGAAGTTCTCCAGCTCTTCGATGGTGATCTGCTGGTTGATGGTGATGCCCAGCTCGTCCGCCAGACCCTTGTTGTAATACAGGACGGGCGTGGAGCGGATATAGGGCAGGGAGTGGATCTCGCCGTCGGTGTTGCCCTTGATATCAAGCACCCAGCTCATCAGGTTGCCGGCCAGGTCATAGTTGTCAGCCGCGGCCAGCGGGGCCATGTCGGCCAGCATATCTTCGCCCAGGGCGTAGGGGATGTAGGTGTTGCCCAGCGCGACCACGTCAGGCGCCACGTTGCCGGCAGCGGTGGACAGCGCAGCCCAGATCTCCGGGTAGCCGCCCTGCGGTTCGTGGGTCACATGGATGCCCAGCTCCTTGCCGATGGTCTCGTTGAAGGTCTCGACCTCATGCTCGACCACGGTCAGGTTCGCACCGGATTTACGGGTCGACCAGAAGAGGATCTCGATGGGTTCATCGGCCTGCGCGGCGACGGTCACCAGACCGATCACCATTGTCAGTGCCAGACAGAAAGCAAGCAGTTTTTTCATACAACATTGCTCCTTTTGTGAATTATTTTCAAAATGGCGACACACGCCATTTCAAATCGGATTCATGTAGTAAAACGTCAAAGTCTTTCCGGATTTTCTATATTATATCGTTTGTTTTTCCGCTTGTCAAGTTTTAAAGAACTTTATTGTCAAATAGAGCCGGTCGATGGTATAATGCAGATGCATAATAAACAACAAAGCAGCGACGGAGGCGCGGACCATGGCATACATCCTGACACTGGACACCGGTACCACCGGCGTAAAATGCGCGGCCTTCACCAGAGAGGGCCTGATGCTGGACAGCGCGGTGGCGGCATACCCGACCCGGTTTCCGGAACTGGGCTGGGCCCAGCAGCGGCCCCAGGAGCAGCTGGAAGCGTCCGTTCAGGCCATCCGGGAGCTTAACGCCCGCATCCCGGCAGACGGCTGTGAGGCCCTGGTCTTTACCGGCACGATGAACGGCTGCATCCCCATCGACAGGGAAGGGAACGCCCTGTACGACAACATGATCCACAGCGACCTGCGGGCCGCGCCGGAGACGGCTGAGATCGCCGAGCGGATCCCCCTCAAAGATTATTACGCCGTGACGGGCAACCATATTGACGTGCACAGCGGGCTGCCCAAGTATATGTGGCTGAAAGCCCACGAGCCGGACGTCTACCGCCGGGCCGCCGCCTTCGTGAACATCAAGGACTACCTGTACGGCCGCGCCACCGGCCTGACGGGCGGCACGGACCTGACCGACGCTTCCCTGTGCAACTGCCTGGACCTGCGCAACGGGGATTGGGCCTGGAACATCCTGAGCGAATGCGGGATCAGCCGCGATAAAATGCCGCAGCTCCGTCCTTCCTGTGACGTCAGCGGCAGGCTGTGCGCGGACTTCGCGGCTGCCGCCGGCCTGCCCGAAGGCCTGCCCGTGGCCGTCGGCGCGGGCGACGGCGCGTGTGCCGCCCACGGCGCGAGAAGCCAGACCGTCGGCGACACCTACATGAATATCGGCTCCTCCGCCTGGGTGAGCGCCATGAGCGAACGCCCGGTGACAGATACGCGTCTGTTCAATTATTTCGACAGCGACGCAAAGCACTACAACGTCTGCGGCACCGTGCAGAGCGGCGCGGCGGCCTTCGACTGGGCGGCCCGCCAGCTGTTCGGCGCAGAGGACCCCCGCACCGTCGAAAAATGGGCGTCCGCCGCCCCGGCCGGGGCCCACGGCGTCTTCTTCCTGCCCACGCTGATGGGCGAACGCACGCCCTGGTGGACCGCCGAAGCCTCCGGCACCCTCATCGGCTTCACCCTCTCCCACACGAGGGAGGACGCGGCCCGGGCGGTGTACGAGGGCATCATGCAGTCCCTGAACATGTGCGGCGCAATCCTGCGCGAAAACGGCCTGTGCTCCGACCACATCACGCTGATCGGCGGCGGCGCCAAGAGCACGCTCTGGGCGCAGATGGCCGCGGACATGTTCGAGGTGCCGGTGCGCGTGCACCAGACCCCGCGCGAAGCCACCTCCCTGGGCGCCGCCCTGACCGCCGGCGTCGGCATCGGCTGGTACAGGGATTTCGCCGAGGCCGCCCGACAGATCCACATCCAGCGGGAAGTGCTGCCCGACAAAGCAAATGCCGGCCTCTACCGCCGGCACTGCGAACTCTACCGCACCCTATATCCAAGGATGAAGGAAGTCTATCAGGATATTTACAGGTTTCAGCAATAAAAGCAGGGACGAAAAGAAAAAAGTAGGAAGTAGGAGTTAGGAAGTAGGAAGTAATTCTACTGAATCAGGTGGCGTTCCAAACGCCGCTGCAGTCAGTAATATTACTTCCTACTTCCTACTTTCTACTTCCTACCTTGTGCTCCTTAGCTCCTACTTACTACTTGTCTATTATTCCACGTTTTCCCAATGCGCCAGCAGGTATTTTTCCGCCTCCAGGCACCACAGGCCGTTGTGGCGGGAGACGATCTCGGCGAGGTCCGCGAAGCGCGGGTCTTCTTTGCCCTTCTCCGCGAAATCATCGATGGCGGTGAGGGGCATATTGATGTGGGTGTAGATCAGCTTTTTGCCGCCGGGGATCTTGGGCAGGTTCAGGGTGGTCTCCGCGCAGCTGTCCAGACCGCCCACATGGGTGACCATGACGGCGGGACGGATACGTCCGGCGGCGGTCAGCTCCAGGGACTCGACCATGTCCGCGGTGTTGCCGCCCGTGGTCCCAATCACGTGGGTGCTGTTGTAATGCACGTCATAGAAGTTGATCCCGGCAGAGAACTTGGGGTCCGTGGGACCGGCGAAGAAATTCAGACACCCGTCGCGGCCCAGGATATCCGAGGCCTGCCGGATCACGCTTTCCACCGGCGCGTAGACGAACACGTCGTCATAGCCGCCGCCCACCAGGTCCTTCAAATACTGGGCCGGATCCGCCATGTCCCGGGTATTGACAAAATGCACCTCGACCCCCGTTTCCCTGACCAGTTCTTCCGGGAAGAGCTCCTTCGCGCGCTCGATGCGGGCCGCGTCGATATCCGACACCACCAGCACACCGGGGCGGCGGTCGCAGTGGATGATATATTCCGCCATGCCCAGGCCCATGGGGCCGGCGCCGGCGAGGATGGCCATTTTGCCGCCCTCGCGGATGCCCATCTCATGGTGGTAATCGCCCATTCGGGTATGGAAGGCCGCGTGAGCCGCGCCGATGCTGCAGCTGTAGGGCTCCGCCAGGGACGCCTCAAAGAAAGCCTCACCCTTGTACTCCAGGAAGCAGCCCAGCTCCATGACCTCCTGCGGGATGATGCAGTAAGTGCAGTCCCCGCCGAAGAATGGATAGCTGTAGCCCGGGCTCCACATGGTGCCCTTGTAATTGAGCGCGGGCTGCAGGGTGAACTTGGTGCCGGGGGTGAACTGTCCCTCGTACTTTTTGCCCACCTGCACGATCACGCCGGCAAACTCGTGGCCCATGATGGCGGGATGCTCCGCCACGTCCGGGTGCACGCGCTTGTGCTTCGTGCCCAGGATGGCGCACTTGTAGGTAGACATGCAGATACTGTCTGAGATCACCTTGACGAGGATCTCGTCCTCCTTGATTTCAGGCAGTTCAAACTCCATCAGCCGCAGATCATTTGCGGCATGCAGACGGACAGCTCGGGTTTTCATGATTGATCTCCTTTCAGACAAAAGTTACAATTCAACGATTCTGACCTGGGCCAGCAGGGCGTCGACCACTTCCTGCGCGGCGGGCTGAGTGCCCGGCGTAGTCACCGCCGCGGCGCTGAAGGCCATCGCCAGGGCGCAGCCGTCCCTGAAGGACATGTGCCGGCTCTCCGCGCAGGCCAGGGCGGCCAGCATGCTGTCCCCCGCGCCCACGGTGCTCTGCACGTCCACTTTCAGGCCGTATCCGCGGTATGCTTTTTCTTGGGTCACGAACAGCGCCCCGTCCCCGCCCAGGGAGACGACCACGGTCCCGATGCCCTGATCGACCAGCTCCCTGGCCGCGTCCGCCATCTCCTCAACGGAGGAAAAGTTGCGGCCCGTCAGGCGGCTGAGCTCCATGTCATTGGGCTTGATGAGGGCCGGACAGGCTTCCGCGCCTCGGATCAGCAGCCCGGCGTCCGCGTCCATATACACGCGCACGCCCCGCGCCTTCAGCCGGCGGGTCCAGTCCGCGAAGATCGTATCCGGCGTGTCTGCCGGGGCCTTACCCGCCAGCACCACGATGTCGCCCGCGCCGGACGCGGCCTCCACCTTGCGGAACACCGTTTCCAGCACCTCCGCGCTGACCGGCGCGCCGGGCTCGTTGATGTCCGTATTCGTATGCCGGACCGGGTCCACCACCTTCAGGTTGGTGCGTGTATCCCGGTCTGTCCAGACAAAGTCACAGGCGACGCCCGCCTCATGCAGGCTCTTTTCGATATACCGCCCCGTATCCCCGCCGAGGATGCCGGTGGCCAGGCTGTCCACGCCCAGGGCGCGCAAGCCCTTGGACACGTTGATGCCCTTGCCGCCGGGATCCAGGCGGAGGCTCTGGATCCGGTTCACCTCGTTGACCCGGAAATCCGGCAGGATCACCGTCTTATCCAGGGCAGGCGTCAGAGTTACTGTAATGATCATCACTATGCCTCATTTTTTTACAGGAGCGTTATTGTAAGCATAATTGATTGCGGCCTGGTGCGCCGAGTCCACCTCATCCTTGTTGTGGGTCTTGCTGCCGACGAAGTGGATGCAGAACTGGCCGGTATACTCGTTGTCCGGCAGGGTGTCTCCGCCCGGATTGTGCGGCACGCCGTACATGGAAGCGGCGAAGCTGCGCCCGCCGATGGTCACCCACAGCGCGCGGCGCTGGTACAGGTTCTGCTCGGCGATATCCTGAGCGGTCTCCACGCCGTAGATGCGGCACATGATGGCCGTATCCGCCGCGGTCAGCGGCTCCACGTCCGCGTGGGATCCGCCGGCGTAACGCTTGGAGGCGAAGGACAGGCCGGTGACCACGTCGGTCACCATGGCCACGGAGCCGCGCGGCCAGGCCTTGTTCGCCTCGCCCCAGCTCACCTTTTCCACCGGGTACAGGGTCGTGTCATAGGCCATGGTCTTGAACAGCGTCGCCTGGGTCAGCTGGCCGGCCACGCCGTCCACCGTCAGGCCGTTGTCCTGCTGGAAGGTGCGGACCGCCTGCCGGGTGGCCTCGTTATAGGTGCCGATGACGTTGTTGGGGGCCAGATAACCCTGCTCGTACAGGACCTGCTGCAGCTCCGTCACGGCCGTGCCGGTCGCGCCGTAGCGCAGGATGTCATAGGCCACATAGGGGCCCAGGTCGCTGTCGTCGCCGGAGGGCACGGGCGCGGCGGTGGGCACGGGGGTGACCACCGGTGCCGGAGTCGGGAACTCGTCATCCCACTCCTCGTTGGTCATGATGTGGATCAGGTCGCCCCGGATCCAGCCGATCTTATTGTTGTAATTGATATGGTACCAGGTATAGTTCTCGCCGTTTTTGTCCGCCTTGATCTCGCCCAGCAGCGTCATGTAGGAGCGCTCCTTGAAGATCTTGGTGACGCTGGTGGAGTTCATGGTGTTCTGCTTGCGGACGAAGACGTTGCTCTTGATCGTGTAGGCCACGTCGGTCAGGTCCTGGGACTTCGGATCGGGGGTCGCGGTCGGCGCAACAGTGGGAGCCGGGACCGTGGGCGCCGCCGTGGGCGTCACCGGGCCGAACTCCTTCTCCCACTCCTCCACGGTCATCACGTGGATCAGGTCGCCCCGGATCCAGCCCGTGGTGTTCAGGTACTTGACGTGATACCAGGTGTAGTTCTCGCCCTTCTTGTCCGGGAGCAGCTCGCCCAGCCAGGTCATGTAGCTGCCGCTCTGACGGATCTTGGTCAGGCTGGCGGAGCTCATGGTGTTCTCCTTGCGGACATAGCTGTTTTTCTTGAGGGTATAGGCCACGTCGCTCAAGCCGGAGGGCGCGGGCGTCGGGGCCGCGGTGGGCGCCGGCACATCCTCGCCGGCTTCGGACTTGGTCAGCACGCGCACGAACTTGCCCATCACAAAGGCGGTGGTGCCCTTATAGTTCACCTTGTACCACAGCACGTCCTTGACGGTGGTGGTGCCGGTGAAGCGCATGCGGTTGTGCAGGCGCAGCTTGCCCAGGGACTTGGAGGAGGTGGTGGCCGCCGCGCGGATATTCAGCGCGCTGGACAGGCTCTCGAAGACATCGGAAAGCTCCTCTTCCGGTTCGGGTTCAGGCTCCCCGCCGTAGTATTCCAGCGCGGTCAGCAGCCGGCAGGTGTCGCCGCGCACATAGGCCTCGGCGTTATTCACCTTGACGGGATACCAGGTATAGCCGTCGTTGGTCCAGGGGCTGGCCCACAGGGGCAGCACCGCGCCGGGATTCACATGGTCCACCACCTTGGCGTTCTTCTTCGCGTTGCCGCGGACGTTGACGCTCTTCTGGCTGGTGATGACCACATAAGGCGCATAGCCGGTACTGGTCGTGGCGAAGGTGATCAGGTTGCTGTCCACATAACCGGTCTTGCCGGCGTAGATGGTCTTGCTCCAGTCGGTGCGGGCTTCCAGGACGAACAGCTCCGCATGGTTGGGGATGTATTTCAGGCTGTCGGCAGATTCAGAAGGCTCCTTGAGCAGGGGCAGGGTGCCGCTGCCCACGTTCACGGTGGCCATCATGTCATTCCCAATCAGCTTGCCGCCCGCGCCGGAAGGCACGTCGGCATAGATCAGGCAGTCCGCCAGCACATAGCCGTTCTTCGATTCATAGACGACCGCAGCCCAGCCGTCCGATACTTCCGTCACGGTGACCGCAGTGCCGTTGGGCAGGTAGGTGATGGTCGCGGCGGATTTCGCGGGGGACCTGCGCAGGGAGATGGTCTCCCCGTCGGGGGTATAGACCACCGCCTGGACCGCGCCAGCGGCGGTCGCCTCGGTCTGGGCGTTCAGCTGCGCGGTCACGGCGTCGGATTCCGTCTCTTCGGCGGTCTCCGTGCTGTTCATGTAAGCGCTGATCTCCGCCGCGGAGGCCGCGCGCACATAGGCGGAGGAAACATAGCCGTACTCACCGCCGTAGTTCACAAAATACCAGCCGTTGGTAGCGGCGCTGACCTGCAGCACCACTCCCTGGGACAGGACCGCCAGGCTCTCCGAGGAGGCGGCAGGCTCCGGCCTGAGGCTCACGCCGCTGACCGTGGTCACCACAAAGCCGCCCTGGGCCGCGACGACCGGCGCGGGGTTTTCTTCCTCCTGCACCTCTTCCAGCGGCAGGCCGGCGATGGTGCCCTGGGTGGGGTTATTCAGCCAGATGCCGGTCTCGTCCAGCGTGAGCGGGCGGAAATAATCCCCCATGATATAGCCGCTCCTGGTACTCTTGGACGAGCTGGGCATTTCGCCCTTCACGTGATACCACAGCTCACCCTGGACCTTGGTCGTACCCAGGACGGTCATGACCCAGCCCTGAGGCAGCATCTCCCAGTAGCCGGCGGATTTGCTGGCATACTGGCGCAGCTTGACCTTGTCACTGGTCGTGCAGCCGAATATTTCCGTTTCTTCAGCGACCGCAGCCGGGATGCACGCGCAGAACATCAAAAGCGCCAGCATCAGGGCAATGAAACGCCTTCCCGTCAGAGTAAACATGAACAGCACCTCATTTACAGATATGTAGCTGGGATCCATCGCAAATAAACGCTGCGGACAGACCTCAACAAGTGAATTATATGACGTACTTGTAACAAAGTCAATAAAATTATTTCAAAGTTGTTACAAATTCGGAATTTTCATCTTCGTATTGACAAACTGTTATGTTTATGTATAATACAGTTATAACGATGATAACGGAGGTGGGGCGATGAACATCCTGATCGATAACAAGAGCGGCGAGCCGATCTACAACCAGATCTATTCCCAGATCCGCAGCCAGATCATCAGCGGCGGTCTCGCGGAGAATGAGCTCCTGCCCTCCATCCGCGGCCTGGCCAAGGACCTGCGCATCAGCTTCCTGACCACCAAGCGGGCCTATGACGAATTGGAGAAGGAAGGCTTCATCTATACTGTGCAGGGCAAGGGCTGCTATGTGGCCCCCCGGAACGCGGAGCTGATCCGCGAAGAGAGCCTGCGCAGGATCGAGGAGCATATCGAAGAGATCGTCCGCATCGCCGGAAACGGCGGCATCAGCAATGAAGACATCCTGGAAATGGTACGATTCAGTCTGGAGGATGAACGATGAACGCATTGGAGATCAGAGACCTGAAAAAGAGCTACGGCGACTTCACCCTGGATAACCTCAGCCTGACCCTGCCCAGCGGCTGCATCATGGGCCTGATCGGCGAGAACGGCGCGGGCAAGAGCACCACCCTCCGCCTGATCATGGATATGATCCGCAAGGACGGCGGGCAGATCACCATCCTGGGCCAGGATCACCAGAGCGGCAGCTGCCTCATCCGGGAGGAAGTGGGCGTCGTGCTGGACGAGCCGGGCATCCCCGACTGCCTGACCGCCCTGCAGGCGGGCAAGGTGATGAGCCGCATTTTCCGCCAGTGGGACGACGCGCGCTATTCCCTCCTGCTGAAGGAATTGTCTTTGCCGGAAAACAAGCCCTTCAAGGACCTGTCCCGCGGCATGAAGATGAAGCTGAGCATCGCCGTCGCCCTGTCCCACGGTGCCAAGCTCCTGCTGTTGGACGAGCCCACCTCCGGCCTGGACCCCGTGGTGCGCGACCAGGTGGTGGAGATGTTCTGTGATTTCACCCGGGACGAGAGCCACTCCATCCTCATCTCCTCCCACATCGTCAGCGATCTGGAAAAGCTGTGCGACTACATCGCCTTCCTGCACCGGGGCAAACTCCTGCTGTGCGAGGAGAAGGACCGGCTGCTGGAAGAGTACGGCCTGCTGCACTGCCCCCTGGACCAGCTGAGCGCGCTGCCTGAAGGCGCGCTGATCCGCAAAAGGGTGACCCCCTACGGCGCGGAGGCCCTGGTCCTGCGCGACAGGCTCCCCGCCGGGCTCACAGCGGGCGCCATCAGCATTGAAGACCTGTTCGTATTCATGGTCAAGGAGGTGTAACGAGATGAAAGGCCTGCTCCTCAAAGACTTTTATATGATGCTGAAATACTGCCGCTCCTACCTGCTGATTGCCGTGGTGTTCTTCGCCATGTCCTTCATGAGCACCGAGAACCTGATCTTCATCTTCTATCCCTGCGTCATCAGCGCCATGCTGCCCGTCACCCTGCTCAGCATCGATGAGCGCAGCCGCTGGCTGCCCTACGCGGCGACGCTGCCCGTCACCAGGGCCCAGATCGTCAGCGAAAAGTACCTGTTCGGCCTGATCGCCCAGGGAGTACTGCTGGTCGTCACCCTCCTGGTGCAGGCGGCCGGGATGCTGTCCCGCGGCGCTTTCAATGCCGCCGAGCTGATGTCCCTGGCGCTGATGCTGCTCATTGCCTGCCTCTTCGCTGCCTCCATCATCCTGCCCGTCATGTTCAAGCTGGGCGTGGAGAAGGGCCGCATCGCTTATCTGGCGGTGATCGGCTTCATCTGCGGCGCCAGCGCCATCGCCAACACCGTGTTCAGGGATCAATTGCAGGCGCAGGTCACCCCCACGGGACTCCTGCCCGTCCTTTGCATCGCCGTCATCGCCCTGTACGCCCTGTCCTGGCGGCTGTCCATTTTGTTCTATCAAAAGAGAGAGCTGTAAGGCGATGCAGTGAAATGGCCCTTCGGGCTGTGAAATAACGGCTCCGCCGTTGTGAAATACCGCCTGCGGCGGTGTGAAATTCTACTTCATGACTATAATAACACACGGCTCAGCCAGCGGCTGAGCCGTATTTCACGCTGCGAAGCAGCATTTCACAGGACTATTTCACACAGCGAAGCTGTATTTCACTGCCCAAAGGGCCTCATCCCATTTTCTTCGCCTTATCCATGGCAGTCCGGGCGGCTTTGATCACCGCGCCGCGGAAGCCGCTGTCCTCCAGGGAAGCGACCGCCTCGATGGTGGTCCCGGCGGGAGAGCAGACCATTTCCCGGAGCTCCGCGGGGCTCTTGCCCGTCTCCTTGAGCAAAGCGGCGCTGCCGTACAGCATCTGGGCCGCCATGCGCACGGCCTGGTCCCGGTGCAGGCCGCCCAGGACGCCCGCGTCCGCCAGGGCGTCCACGAACATGTACACATAGGCCGGGGCGCTGCCGCTGACGCCGATCACCGCGTCCAGCTGGGCCTCGGTCACCGCTTCCGTCTGCCCCAGGCAGGAAAGCACGCGCTCGGCCAGGGCGAAGGTGTCGTCCGACACGCGCGCGTCCCGGCACACGGCGATCATCCCCGCGCCGATCAGGGCCGGGGTATTCGGCATGGCGCGCACTACCTGGAAGCGCCCGTCCGTCAGCGCGTTCAGCTTTTCCAGCGTATATCCGGGCGCGATGGAGATCAGGCAGGCACCCGGCTGTGCCGCGTCCCGCACCTCGTTGAGCACCGCGGGATACTGCTGGGGCAGCACCGCCAGGATCACGATATCCGCGCCGATGACCGCCTCGGTATTCGATTTTGTGCAGTACAGCTCCAGGTCCCGCAGGCTTTCAGGCAGGACACCGGTGGTATTGGTCAGCGCCAGGTCCCACATGCTCCTGCCGTCGCGGGTCAGGCCCTTTGCCATCGCCGCGCCCATTTTCCCCGTGCCCAGAATCGCGATCTTCATGATCCGAAGCCTCCTTTATTGTTCAAAATGCAGTCTATCTCCGCTCACGCTGTTTCGGTGGCCGGGCCGGACAGGGTGATCGTCAGCACGTTCAGGCCAAGCAGGTTCTGGTAGCTGATATCCTGCGCGATCCCGTACACCAGCCGCAGGCCGACGTTCGAGAAGGGATCGTCGTTCGCGGTCATCTCATACATTTCCTTCGGGTTGAAGGGGATGCAGTCATCCTTGATGCGCAGGATCACGCTCTCCTGCAAAAGGACGACGCGGACCTCCACCACGTGGGACCGTTTGTCCTTCTCGAATCCGTGCTCCACGATGTTCCCGGCCATCTCCTCCAGACACAGGCCCGCGTGAGCGCCGATCCTGTCCGGGATGCCGTGGCTGCGGCAGAAGTTCTGCACATTGACCGCAGTCCGGGTCACGTCGTTCACATCCCGGAGCACCATCACCAGGCGCTCGCCCGTGCCGAACTCCGGCGGCAGCAGCAGCCATTCATCCAGGCTGCGGGGCCAGCGCCGGCAGCGGATCACCGCGTAGAGCACGCATACCGCCAGAGTGATGCACAGCCCGAGCGGGAAGGAGAGCCACACACCCAGCGCACCCAGCACGGGCGTCAGCGTCACCGCCGGGATGACCACGCTGAAGAAGCCATCCATCAGGGAGACCAGGTTGACGAACCAGCGGTAGCCTGCCGCCTGGCAGTAACTCGAATAAATGATACACAACAGCGCCAGCGGGACGCTGAGCCCGTAGATGACGAACAGGTCCCGGGTCAAACCGAAGACGCCGGCGGTCGGATCCGGGAAGAAGATGCCGGTCAGCACCGGGGCGAGCAGGGCTACCAGGACGGCCACCGCGCCCATCATCGCCATCACCTTGGTCGCCGCCGTCCGGATCAGCGCCAGGAGCGCCTCCCGGTTCTCCTCGCCCAGGAAAACGCTGGCGAGCATGCGGATGACCGCCCCAGCGCCCAGCGCGATGGCCAGGATGAGGCCGCTGACCATGTTGAACGCGGACAGCGCGCTCAGGCCGTCCTCCCCCGCGTGGGCCAGCAGCAGGCGGTTGATCACCAGGCTGCGCGCCGCAAGACACGCCACCAGCAGCGCGTTGGGCAGGCCGGTCTTCAGCATCTGCGGCAGCTCGCGCCAGACGATCAGCTTCGCACTGGGCCTCAGCTGCACCTTGTCCGTCAGGTAATACTGGGCCAGCACCAGGAAGTAAGCCCAATTGGCCAGCGAGGTCGACAGCGCGAGGCCCCAGATGCCCATGTCCATGACCACGGTGAACAGGATATCCAGGATCACGTTCACGGCCATCATCACCAGGATGCCCAGCTGGCCGCGCTTTTCCTGGCGCTCCAGCTGCAGGCACGCCGCCAGCTGCTGCGAAAGCAGAAGCGGGATGAGGCCGAAGGCGTAGCCCACGATATAGGTCGCCAGGTCCTTCTTCAATTGCTCGTTCGCGCCCAGCAGACCCGCGATCGCTTCCGGCGCGGCCAGGCTGGCGGTGGTCAGCACCGCGCCTACGATCAGCGCAGCCGTCAGCGCCAGAGAGGTGACGCCCCGGGTCTTCTCGATCTTGCCCGCGCCCAGGTAACGCCCGCTCAGCACCGACGCACCGCCCAGCAGCACGGAGCCCACCGCCTCCAGGATCCGCAGCATCGTAAAATACAGGCCCACCACGGCGACGGCCGTTTCCCCGCAGAACCGCGACGCGACGATGCCGTCCACGATAGAATTGATCGACCCCATCGCCACGATCGCCACCTGCACCGGCAGCAGCCTGAAAAAGAGGCGGGAGATCATGGCGCTGTCATTCTGCCCCGTTTTGTGTCTCATGGCGTTTCCATCCCCCTAAAACTTCAGCCATTTCAAATATATATGAAGGCCGGGCCCTTGTCAACAGAAAAGCCGCCGACATACAGAAAAATATATAAAAAGTTACCAGTATCTATGGATTTTGGATACATGATGTGTTATACTTTTGCAATAAGTGAGCGATAAACCTGACCATGATCCAGCGACTCAAGTGAAAAGGGGAGATTCAGATGAGCGTCAATATCAACGTCAAGAACGTCATAAAAAAATATGGTGATAACACTGTTATCCCTGATCTGAGCCTGACCATCCGAGAAGGCGAGTTTTTCACCCTGCTGGGCCCCTCGGGCTGCGGCAAGACCACCCTGCTGCGCATGATCGCCGGCTTCAACTCCATCGAGGGCGGCGATATCTGCTTCAACGACAAGCGCATCAACGACCTGGATCCAGCGAAGCGCAATATCGGCATGGTGTTCCAGAATTACGCGATCTTCCCGCACCTGAGCGTACGCAACAACGTCGCATTCGGCCTGAAAGAGCGCAGGATGCCCAAAGCCCAGGTCATTGAAGAAACCAACAAGTTCATGAAACTGATGCATATCGACGAATACGCCGACCGCATGCCGGACCGCCTGTCCGGCGGCCAGCAGCAGCGCGTGGCACTGGCGCGTGCGCTGGTGATCCAGCCCGACGTGCTGCTGATGGACGAGCCGCTTTCCAACCTGGACGCCAAGCTGCGCGTCGAGATGCGTACCGTCATCAAGGAGATCCAGAACTCTGTCGGCATCACGACCGTATACGTGACCCACGACCAGGAAGAGGCCATGGCTGTATCGGACCGCATCGCCGTCATGAACCTGGGCGTCATCCAGCAGATCGGCACCCCGAAAGCACTGTACCAGCGGCCGGCCAACCTGTTCGTCGCGTCATTTATCGGCCGCACCAACATCTTCGATGCGAAACTCACCATGAATGGCCAGGTGCCCACGCTCGTGTTTGAAGGCGGCTACGCCGTGCCGGTCGGGCATGTCCTGCCCGAATACCACAAGGAGATGCCGGTCAAGGTCTGCGTGCGTCCGGAAGAGCTGGTCATCTCCAATACTGACGAAGGCGTCGACGCCAGGATCGACGACAGTGTATTCCTGGGCCTGAACACCCACTATTTCGTGACTACTGCTGACGGGATCAAAGCGGAGATCGTGCAGGAATCCCAGATCGACAGCATCATCCCCAAGGGTGAGCACGTCCGCCTGACGGTCAAGCGCGAAAAGATCAACATCATGACCGAAGACGGCAGCGCCAACATCCTGCAAGGTGTACAGAACGACCTTGAAAAGAAGGCGGTGTGACCGTGAAAAAGAAATATGAGGTCTGGACGTTCATCACCTGGATCTTTCTGGCGCTGTTCGGGCTGTTCCTGATCTATCCCATGTTCGGCATCCTGAAGCAGTCCGTCATCAGCAGCGACGGCCGGTTTACGCTGGAACAGTTCAGCAAATTCTTCTCCACGCCCTACTATTCCTCCACGATCCAGAACAGCTTCGTGGTCACTATCGCCGTGACAGCGGTGACGCTGCTGATCGGCATCCCCTTCGCATACTTTTACTCCTTCTTCCAGCTGAAAGGCAGCAAGTTCATCTTCGTCGTATCCATCCTCTGCTGCATGAGCGCGCCCTTTATCGGCGCGTACAGCTGGATCATGCTCTTGGGCCGCAACGGCGTCATCACCGTATTCCTGAAGGACGCCTTCGGCATCAAGCTGGCCAGCATTTACGGCTTCGGCGGCATCCTGATGGTGCAGGCGCTCAAGTTTTTCCCGCTGGTGTTCGTGTACATGAACGGCGCCTTCAAATCCATCGACAACAGCCTGATCGAGGCCTCCGCCAACATGGGCTGCACGGGCGTCCGCCGGTTCTTCAAGGTCATCATGCAGCTCTCCATGCCGACCATCCTGGCCGCGTCGCTGCTCGTATTCATGCGCGCGTTCGCAGACTTCGGCACCCCGCTGCTCATCGGCGAAGGCTACCGCACCTTCCCGGTGGAGATCTACAACCAGTACCTCGGTGAGAACGGCACGGACCATAACTTTGCTGCCGCCATCTCCGTGATCGCGATCGTTGTGACCGCCATCGTCTTCTTCATCCAGAAATGGGCGACCAACAAGTACAACTTCTCTATCAACGCCCTGCACCCGATCCAGAAGCGCAAGCCGCGCGGCGTTGCCGGCGTTCTGATGTATGTGTACTGCTACGGTCTGATCGCGCTGGCCTTCCTGCCCCAGCTGTACATCGTGTACTTGTCCTTCCGCAACTGCGACGGCGCGGTCTTCAAGCCCGGCTTCAGCCTGGTCAACTACGAAAAGGCGATGAAGAAGCTGCTGGTGCGTTCCATCAACAATACCATGATCTTCGGCATCGTTTCACTGGTTATCATCATCATATTTGCGATCCTGATCGCCTACCTGGTGGTGCGCAGGCCCCGGCCTCTGAACCACACCATCGATACTTTGTCCATGCTGCCCTATATCATGCCCGGCTCCATCATCGGCATCGCCCTGGTCATTGCTTTCGGCAAGCAGCCCCTGGCCCTGACCGGCACCATGGCCATCATGATCATCGCCCTGGTCATCCGAAGGATGCCTTACACGATACGCTCCGCTACAGCGACGCTGCAGGGCATCCCCATCAGTACCGAGGAGGCTTCCATCTCCCTCGGCGCGGGCAAGCTCAAGACCTTCCTGAAGGTCACCGCCCCGATGATGGGCAACGGCATTATGAGCGGCGCAGTCCTGAGCTGGGTTGCCATCGTGACCGAGCTCTCAAGCGCGATCATCCTGTACAATAACAAGACGATCACCCTGACCATGAGCACCTATGCCGCCATCAGCCGCGGCAACGACGGCCTGGCCTGCGCTTTCGCAGCCATTCTGACCGTGCTGACCGCCATCTCGCTGATCATCTACCTGGCGGTCACCAAGAGCGAGGACATCAAACTCTGATCCCCGGGCGCATGGTGCGCCTGAAAATAAATCTATTCAAAGGAGGTTTCTCTTTATGAAGAAACTTACAGCTTTGCTCCTGGCTGCCATGATGCTGATGGCCGCCTGCTCCGCGATCGCGGAATCCGTGTCCGGTCCCCTGGTGCTGTACAGCTCCATGACCGACAACGACATCGACAACCTGATCGAAGTGTTCAACGAAGTATATCCCGATGTGGAAGTGGAAGTCGTCAACGGTTCCGCCGGTGAGCTGCAGGCCCGTACCCGCGCTGAGGCCGGCAATCCCCAGGGCGACGTGCAGTGGGGCGGTCTCTCTCCGTCTGACGGCTCCGCCAACGATGACATCTATGCCCTCTATACCTCTCCGTATGAGGCTGATCTGCCTGACGATTACAAGAGCCATAACGGCCGCTACAACCAGGACCATCTGAGCACCGTCTGCTTCTGCGTGAACGTAGAGCTTGAGAAGGAGCTTGGCCTGGAGATCCGGACCTATGAAGACCTGCTGAATCCCGCCCTCAAGGGCCGCATCGTACTGAGCGACCCCAACAGCTCCTCCGCCGCCTGGAACAACGTGTGCAACATCTTCGCGGTGTACGGCTATGACAGCGACGAAGCCTGGGACATCATGCGCGGACTGCTCGAAAACGGCCTGGTCATCTCCACCTCTTCCTCCGTGTGCTTCAAGGCCGTGGACAGCGGCGAGTATGTGGTCGGCCTGACCTACGAGGACGGCGCTGACACTCTGCTCAAGTCCGGCTCTGACCGCATCCGCATCCAGTATCCCGAAAACGGCGCGTCCGGCACCACCATGGGCTGCGCAATGATCGAAAACTGCCCGCATCCCGAAGCCGCAAAGGCCATGATCAACTTCCTGATGAGCCCCGAAGGCCAGGAAGCGCTGGCGACCCGCCTGGAGACCCTGCGCTTCACCAACCCCAAGGCCAAGTACGAGATCAAGTACCTGCCCGCCGACGATACCATCAACTGGGTATCCCGCGACACCGCCTGGCTGATCGCGCACAAAGCCGAGATGCTCGAGAAGTGGAACGCGCTCTACGCCGAAACCCGCTGATCCATAACACAGCAAGAGGGCATGCCGTGAAAAACACGGCATGCCCTTTTACTTTACTGTCTGTATCTCTTACTGATTCTCGATCATTTCCTTGACCTTGAGCGCCGCGGCGTAGAGCTCGTTCTTACGGAGGCCCTGGGCCTGAAGCTGTTCCCGGGCTTCGCGGAGGGACAGGCCGGTGAGCATCAGGGAAAGCAGCCTGAGCTCGGGCGTCAGCTCGGCGGGGACCGCATCTTTCTCGGGCGCAGGCACATTGCGCAGGTCCAGCACGATGCAATATTCGCCCTTTTCGGCCTTCTCATTGGCGCGAAGGGCGGTCAGCACCTCCGCGGGCGTGCCGCGCAGGGTCAGCTCGTGCAGCTTGGAAAGGTCGCAGGAGGCGCTGACCCGGACCTCGGGCAGCACCCGCTCCACCGCTTCCATCAGCGCGATCACGCGGAAGGGCGATTCGTGGATCACCGCCGCCTGGCCGCCGATCATACTTCGGAGTTTTTCCTCCAGCGGCTTTTTTTCGCGCGGCAGGAAGCCGTAAAAAGTGAACTCCGTCACGTCGAAGCCGCTGACGGACAGGGCCGCCGCCAGCGCCGTGGGCCCGGGCACCGCGATGACGGGGATGCCCGCCTCGGCGCACAGCCGGGTCAGGATCATGCCGGGGTCGGACACGCCGGGCGTGCCCGCGTCCGTGACCAGGGCTACGTCGATGTTTTCCGCCAGCATGCGGCTCACGATCTCCTGGGCCTTCCCGGCCTCATTATGCCTGTGGCAGGAGGTCAGGGGCGTATGGATATCGAAATGGCTGGTCAGCTTCATGGTGACCCGGGTATCCTCAGCAGCGATCAACTGCACGCTCCTCAGGGTCTCCACCGCCCGGGGGCTCATATCCCCCAGATTCCCGATGGGCGTCGCCACCACGTAAAGCACCATTGCCGCGTCACTCCTTCAATAATATACGGCCATTATAGCACGTTGACAATCCTTCGTAAACTGGATAAAATAGAAAAGCAGCCCCTGCGGCTGACATAACGGCGGAAAACGGAGGAAAAACACATGTCTCTCGCTTATAAGATGAAGGTAGCGGGCCTGGAGCGCGATCTCCCCATCTGCAAGGTCACGGATGATCTGTACATCGGCGCGTTCGTCATTTTCGGCGACGTGGAGCTGACGGAAGCCTGCGCCCGCGAGCTGCTCAAGCGCGCGCCTGAGCACGACATCATGATCACCGCGGAATCCAAGGGCATCCCGCTGGTGTACGAAATGGCGCGCCAGAGTGGCGAGAACCGCTACCTGCTGGCCCGCAAAGCGCCCAAGCTCTATATGCAGAACGTGTTCACCGTCAAGGTCAACTCCATCACCACCGCGAAGGAGCAGGTGCTTTGCCTGGACGGCGCGGACGCTGAGTTCATGAAGGGCCGCCGCGTGCTGATCGTGGATGACGTCATCTCCACCGGCGAATCCCTGAAGGCACTGGAGCAGCTGGTCACCAAGGCCGGCGGCAACATCGTGGGCCGCATGGCGATCCTGGCCGAAGGTGAAGCCCAGAACCGCGAAGACCTCATTTACCTCGAAAAGCTGCCGGTCTTCAACGCAAAAGGCGAGATCATCGGATAAGCCTGATTCTCTATATCGGAGGACATACATATGCGACAGAGCGGGATGCTGGTCCATCTCACGTCGCTGGCCGGGCCGGAAGGCATCGGCACGCTTGGCGCGCCTGCGCGCGAGATGGCGGATTTTCTACACGACGCGGACGTCCGCGTATGGCAGATGCTGCCGGTCGGGCCCACGGGTTTCGGCGCGTCGCCTTACCAGAGCCCATCCACTTACGCGGGCAATCCGCTGCTGATCGACCTGACCGCGCTCCGGGATGAAGGCATCCTGCCCAAGGATGCGGACTTTGCCGCGGAACCTGCGCCGCGCGTCGATTTTGACGCCGTCGAAAAGACCAAAACAGCCTGCCTGCTGCGCGCCTACGAAGCTTCCATCGGAGACCTGAAATCCGAGGTTGAAAGCTTTGCCGCCAGGAAAGCCTGGGTCTGGCCTTACGCGCAGTACGAAGCGCTCAAGGAAGCGCACGGTCCCTTCAACACCTGGCCGATCGCCCAGCGGCGCTACCCCACCGACCATAACGCGGAAACTGCCAAAGAGCTCGAGAGCCTCAAAGACCGGGTGCTGTACCACGCGTTTGTGCAGTACCTCTTCGACCGCCAGTGGACGGAACTGCGCGAATACGCCGCCAAAAAAGAGCTGTCATTGTTCGGCGACATCCCGATCTATGTCGCACCGGGCAGCTGCGACGTCTGGCAGAGCCCGCAGTATTTCCAGGTGGACGAAAACCTGAACCCCCAGCGCGTCGCCGGCGTGCCGCCGGATTACTTCTCTGCGGACGGCCAGCTCTGGGGCAACCCGCTCTACCGCTGGCTCAGGCTGTGGGCGCACCATTACGACTGGTGGATCGACCGCCTGCGCGGGATCAGCGAGCGCTTCGACATCATCCGCATCGACCATTTCATCGGATTCGCGAATTATTACTCCGTCGCCGCCGACGCGGATAACGCGCGCCACGGAAAGTGGGTCAAAAATGCGGGGAAGCTGTTCTTTAACGAGGTAAGCCGCCAGCTGCCCGACATGCGCATCATCGCCGAAGACTTGGGCGAAGTGAGCCCGCGCGTGAAAAAGCTGCTCCGGGAGACCGGCTTCCCCGGCATGAAGGTGCTGGTGTTCGGCCTGGACAGTGACGAGAGCAACCCGCACCACCCCGCCAACATCACAGAGAATACCGTCGCCTATACCGGCACACACGACAACGATACCGTCCTTGGCTGGTATAACCGCATCGACCGCAAGGAACGCCAAAACGCGCAGAACATCCTGGGCATGAAGGCCGGGGATGACATCTGTGATACCATGATCAGAAAAGTACTGTCTTCGTCCGCATTCCTGGCTGTCATTCCCATTCAGGACTGGCTCTGCCTGGACAACGAAGCGCGCATGAACTACCCCGGCACCGTGGGCGGCACCAACTGGCGCTACCGCATGATGCCCGGCGACCTGAGCCCCGCGCTGCTCAAGCGGATCCAGATGATGAACCATGAATACGGGAGGAAATAAAATATGCCAGTAAAACCACAGGATATCCTTGCCCTGACGGAGCAGAATATCCGGGCCCTCTATCATAAAGAACTGACCCAAGCGGACGCCCATGAGCTACACAACGCCCTGGGCAGCGCCGTCATGGCGCTCATCGCGCCGGACTGGATGCATACCAGCCAGACCCGATCTGAAAAGCGGCAGGCGGCCTATCTGTCCGCCGAATACCTGACCGGACGTTTGGTGTACAATAACCTGATGTGCCTGGGCATCCTGGACGAGACGAAAGCCCTGTTCAAGACCCGGGACATAGACCTGGCGGTCCTCGAGGACATCGAGGACGACGCGTTCGGCAACGGCGGCCTGGGCCGCCTCGCCGCCTGCTTCCTGGACAGCGCAGCGACGCTCGACGTCCCGCTGACGGGCTACGGTCTGCGCTATCGCTACGGGCTTTTCTACCAGTATTTCGAGGACGGCTGCCAGAAGGAAGCGCCCGACGACTGGTCGCGCCTGGGCGACCCATGGAGCGTACGCCGCGACGACCTCAAGGTCATCGTCCCCATCAAGGATGGGCCGGTCAGCGCCGTGCCTTACGACATGCCGGTCATCGGCTACAAAAACGGCGTCGTCGGCACCCTGCGCCTGTGGCAGACCGAGAGCCTGCATGAGATCGATTTCAAAACCTTCAACGAGCAGCGTTATGCCCAGGCCGCGAAGGACAAGAACGCGGCCGAAGATATCGTCAAATTCCTGTATCCCAATGATACCAGGCCCGCGGGCAAGCTGCTGCGCCTGAAGCAGCAGTACGTGCTTTCCAGCGCGTCCCTGCAGGATATGCTCCGCGCCTACCGTGAGCGTTACGGCCGCGACTATTCTCATTTCGCGGAATGCTATGCCGTACAGCTCAACGATACGCATCCCACGCTGTCGATTCCCGAACTGGTCCGCCTGCTGATGCTGGACCACGTCTCGTTCGAGAAAGCGCTGGAAATCGCAAAAGCCACCTTCGCCTACACCAACCACACGGTCATGCAGGAAGCGCTGGAGAAGTGGGATCTCAGCCTGCTCAAGCGCCTCTCCCCGGAGAACGCGGAGATCCTGCTCGAGATCGACAAGGCCATGCGCCAGGAGCTGGGCAGCCGGATGACGCCCGGCATGGGCATCCGCCAGGGCTCCCTGATCCATATGGCCAACCTGGCCATGTACGGCGGCCGCGCGGTCAACGGCGTGGCGCACATCCACACCGAGATCCTGAAAAAGGATGTGCTCAAGGACTGGTACGCCGTCTGCCCGGAGAAGTTCAGCAACAAGACCAACGGCATCACCCAGCGCCGCTGGCTGGGGCTGTGCAATCCCGAGCTGACCGCCCTCATGAACGAGGCCGCCCGGGCCGACGTGCTCAAAGAGCCGGACAAGATGTCCGCCCTGGCGGCGCTGGCCGACGACGCCTCTGCCCTCGAGCGCATCCAGGCCATCAAGCTGAACAACAAGCGGGAGCTGGCCCGGGTCATCAAGGCCCGTGAGGGCTTCGAGCTGCCCGAGAGCTTTATTTACGACGTCCAGATCAAGCGCCTGCACGAGTACAAGCGCCAGCTGATGAACGCCTTCTCTGTCATCGCCCTGTATGAGGGCCTCAAGGACGGCAGCATCAAGGACTTCACGCCCACCGCCTTCATCTTCGGCGCCAAGGCGGCCCCGGGCTACGTCCGGGCCAAGGCGATCATCTATTTCATCAACCAGATCGCCGCCATCGTCAACCGCGACCCCGCCACCCGCGACCTGCTGCGCGTCGTCTTCGTGCACAACTACGACTGCTCTTACGCCGAAAAGATCATCCCCGCCGCCGAGATCTCCGAGCAGATCTCTCCCGCGGGCACCGAAGCCAGCGGCACCAGCAACATGAAGCTGATGATGAACGGCGCGGTGACCCTGGGCACCATGGACGGCGCGAACATCGAGATCGTGGAGAAGGCGGGTCTTGAAAACAACTACATCTTCGGCGCGACCGTGGAGGAGCTGAACCGCATCCGCGATACCTACGACCCGAACCTCCTGTACAAGAAGGACTTACGCCTGGCCCACGCCATGGACTGGCTGATCAACGGCCGCATCGAAGACAAGAACGGGATGCTCAAGGAGCTGCACGACGCGCTCCTCAAGGGCGCGAGCTGGCACAAGCCCGACCACTATTTCATCTGCCTGGATTTCGAGCCGTACCTGGAGGCCAAGCTGCGCGTGAACCGCGACTACCGCGAACCCGCCGCCTTCGCCCGCAAGTGCCTGCTGAATGCGGCGAACGCGGGCAGCTTCTCCTCCGACCGCACCATCAGCGAGTATGCCCGGGAGATCTGGCGTCTTGAGTGAGGGATCCATGAATCAGCAAAACGGCATGAACGTCTGCCTGATGAACGACTCGTTCCCGCCCACCATCGACGGGGTGGCGAACTGCGTCAAGAATTACGCGGACATCATAGAACGCGACCTGGGGCACGCCCTCGTGTGCACGCCCCACTATCCCCATGTCCAGGACAACTATCCCTATCCCGTGCTGCGCTACCCCAGCTTCAACATCAGCAAGGCCATCGGCTACCGCGCCGGCATGCCCTTCGACCGCAAGACCATCGAGCAGCTGAAGCAGTGGCCCATCGACGTGATCCACGTCCACTGCCCCATCATGTCCATGGTGATGGCCCGCACCGTGCGCGAGCTGGTGCACCGGCCCATCATCCTGACCTATCACAGCAAGTTCGACGTGGATATCCAGCAGGAAATCCCCTCCCCCGCCGTCCAGGAGCAGGCCACCAAGGCGATCCTGGCCAACATCGAGGCCGCGGACGCCGTATGGACCGTCAGCGAGGGCGCCAGCCGCAGCCTGCGCAACCTGGGCTACACCGGCGAGTACCGCGTGATGCAGAACGGCGTGGACCTGCCCCTGGGCACCGCCCCGGCGGAAGCGGTCATGGCCATCAACGATCAGCTGGGCCTCGCGCCTGACACGCCCCTGCTTTTGTTCATCGGGCGCATCATGTGGTACAAGGGCATCCGCCAGATCCTGGACGCGGTGCGGCTGATGAAGCCGGAGAACCCCGATTTCAGGATGCTGTTCGTGGGCGACGGTCTGGATAAGGACGAAATCGTCCGCTACGCCCAGGAGATCGGCGTTACCGACCGCACGATCTTCCTGCCCGCCGTCACCGACCGCAACCAGCTGAGGGCCTACTACTCCCGGGGAGACCTCTTCCTGTTCCCCTCGGATTACGACACCAACGGCCTGGTGGTGCACGAAGCCGCCGCCTGCGGCACGGCCAGCGTCACCCTGGCGGGCAGCTGCGCCGCCGAAAACGTGATCGACGGCCGGAACGGCCTGACCGTGGACAAGACCCCGGAGAGCCTCGCCAAGATCTGCCTGGAGATGCTCTCCCATCCCGAGGCCATGCGCCGGATAGGCGAATGCGCCCAGGCGGAACTGTACCTGAGCTGGGACGAGAGCGTGCGCCGCGCCTACCGGGAATACGACAACGTGTGCCGCGACTACCGCCGCCACCTGCACCCCGCCCGCAACGGGAAATCAGACTACTTCTTCCGCACCGTCGCCAAGTTCTTCAGGAACGGCCGCGGCGGCAGGAGCAGATAACCGCATAAGCATTCGGCCACCGGAGGAGAACTCCGGCGGCCGTCGTTTTTATATTCGTTCGTTGTTTTATTTCCCCAGCTCCCACAGATAGAGATCCCCGTTTTCTCCGCTGATGTCCACGGCGCAGGCGTGCTCCTGGCCCTGCGCGTCCGTATACTGAAGGCCGTTTTCCGGCATATCACCCATGAAGCGCAGGGTGATCGCCACTCTCTGCTCAGCGCTGAAGCTGCCCAGCGGCGCATAGGCCCGCCAGGAGGGATCGGTGCCTTCCCAGTCGAGCCTCAGAAGGGAGACCTCCGTGACCGGCTCCAGCGCCGTCAGGATCACCTGGGCGAAGCCCTCCTCATCCGGCTCCTCCTCGCCCCATTCCACCCGGATCGGGCTGCCCGCGCCGAAGGACACGCTGTCCAGCACACGGCTCAGGAACCGGGCGTTGCCCTCCGCCGCTTCCTCGGCATAGTCGCCGACGGCTCTCATGTACTTCCCGTTCTCCGCGATCAGGATCAGGAAATAATAGCGCCCGTCCTCCAGCTCCCGGTATATATCCGTCTGCACGCGGGTCCCGGCGGACCGCTCCGCGATGTTCCAGCCCAGGTCTTCCACGTACTCCTGGGCATCCTCCTCCGGGATCATGGAAAGGGTCATGGCATCGTTCGAATACAGCGCGCTTACGACCACGCCTTCCGTGTCGCCGGCATCGCCGGGATAAGCCTCCAGCCGTTCGTCGGCATACCAGAAAGAAAAGCCCAGCGGGCTTACATACAGCGTTTCGTGGATCATCTCCTCCTGGCCCTCCAAGAAGATGGTCGCTCCCCGCGTCTCTGCCTGGGATACAGGCAGGAGCAGCGCAGTCAGCAGGATCATGAGCGCAAGTGCGAATGCCGTTTTCTTTTTCATATCAGTTCTCCTCCTGTCCCGGTCGCATCTGATGTTTTATAAGGGATACAGCATTATTGTACCTCCCCGGGCCCGCGGCGTCAATGGCCCGGGCCCTTCTCCGCGCCAACCCGCTCTTTCCTCAGATGGGCTATTGTGAAAACAAACTTCTTCTGCTATAATGTATCAGGGGTTTTATCCGCATTTGGAAAGCGGGTAAAAACCTCTGACTATAAGGAGATGTGATCGAAAATGAAATTAGGTATCGTCGGCCTGCCGAACGTGGGCAAGAGCACGCTTTTCAACGCTATCACCAACGCCGGCGCACAGGCGGCCAACTATCCCTTCTGCACCATCGAGCCCAACGCGGGCGTGGTCAGCGTACCGGATGACCGCCTGCAGGCGCTGGCGGACATGTATCACCCCAAGAAGGTGACCCCCGCCACCGTGGAGTTCGTGGACATCGCCGGCCTGGTCAAGGGCGCGAGCCACGGCGAGGGCCTGGGCAATAAGTTCCTGTCCCACATCCGCGAGTGCGACGCTATCGTGCACGTCGTGCGCTGCTTTGACGACGAGAACATCATTCATGTGGACGGCGCGGTGGACCCCGCCCGGGATATGGAGACCATCAGCCTGGAGCTGATCTTCGCCGACCTGGAGACGGTCAAGAAGCGCGGCGACAAGGCTGAAAAGCTGGTCAAGACCGGCGATAAGAAGTACGCCGAGGAGGCTGACCTGGCCAAGCGCCTGTATGCGCACCTGGAAAGCGGCCGCCCCGCCCGCACCTTCCCCCTCAATGAGAATGAGGCCGCCACGCTGCGCGATTATTTCCTTTTGACCATGAAGCCCGTGATCTATGCGGCCAACATCGCCGAGGACCAGCTGGGCCTGGACGAGAGCGAATTGCCCTATGTGCAGGCCGTGCGCAAGGCCGCCGCCCAGGAGGGAGCGGAAGTGCTGGTGATCTCCGCCCAGATCGAGGAAGAGATCGCCCAGATGCCTGACGACGAGAAGGCGGAGTTCCTGGCGGACCTGGGCATTCCCCAGAGCGGCCTCGACCGCATGGTGCAGGCCTGCTACCGACTGCTGGGCCTCATCTCCTTCCTGACCGCCGGCGAGGACGAGTGCCGCGCCTGGACCATCACCCAGGGCACCAAGGCCCCCCAGGCCGCCGGCAAGATCCACACCGACTTCGAGCGCGGCTTCATCCGCGCAGAGATCGTGCCCTTCACGACGCTCAAGGAGCTGGGCAGCATGGCCGCCTGCAAGGAAAAGGGCCTGGTGCGCAGCGAAGGCAAGGACTATGTGATGCAGGACGGGGACGTTACACTCTTCCGCTTTAATGTGTAAACGTCCGGAAAGGCAGATATGAGCAGGCTTTCCTTCTTTTTCAAGCGGCTGGTCAAAATGGACTGGCACAAAATGTGGAAGATGACCGCCATCATCCAGAAGCGCTCGGGCAAAAACCGGGTCGCCCTGCTGGCGGATATGCTGCGCTGCGGCCTCAAGTACAACGCCGGGTACATGGATTACATGATCGCGGAAATGTACCGCCTGAACGACGACCAGAAGCGCTCGGTCATCACCCGCGGCATCTCGAACGGCATCGTGCGCCGGATGAACGACAAGGCCTACTGGCACTATTTCGATGACAAGACGGAGTTCAACACCCTGTTTGCCGAAGAGATCGGCCGCAAATGGCTGCGCAGCGATGACAAGCTGACCGAAGAGCAGCTGGCCGAGTTCCTAAAGGACCTGCCCGCGGTGCTCTACAAGCCCCTGGAGGGCTCCTCCGGCGTGGGCATCGAGAAATTCGAGCGCTCCGCTTGGGAAAAGGACCTCCACAGCTTCTACGAGAAGATCCGCGGCATGGGCGACGCCGTGCTTGAGGAGCTGCTCGTCCAGCATCCCGAGATGGCGCGGATGTGCCCCACCTCCGTCAACACGGTGCGCGTAGCCACCCTGCTGGGCGACAAACAGGAGGGCATCGTCTACGCCTTCCTGCGCATCGGCAACGGCAAGGTCATGGACAATGTGGACCAGGGCGGCATGGCGGCCCGGGTTGACCTGGAGACCGGCACCCTCAAGACCGTGGCCGCCGACAAGGCCGGCAACGTGTTCGAGAAGCACCCCATGACCGGCACGCCCATCATCGGCTTCCAGATCCCCTACTGGGACGAGGTCAAGGCCCTGTGCCTCAAGGCCATGCGCAAGGTGCCGGAAATGCGGTACGTGGCCTGGGACGTGGCGATCACCGAGGACGGCCCGAAATTCATCGAGGGCAACTCCTTCCCCAGCCACGCCGTACCCCAGTTTGCCGCCCATTATCCGGACGGCTACGGCATCCTGACCGAGTTCAGGAAGTTCATCGATGTCTGAATCATTGAATTTTCGGAAAAAGTGCAGGAAATCCGTTTCCATTCCCGTCTATATTGGTACAAGAGCCTAACCAGTGGACGCCTCACGTCCATAAGAAGGGAGAGTACACCATGGATCTGGTCAAAACTCTGTTATTGTATATGATGATGCTGGTGAATACGGCCACCGGCGTATCCCCGGACGTGACGCCCATGCCGGCCAGCGCCCTGCCCACGCCGACGCCCTATGTGACCCAGGCGCCGGTCACGCCCGGGCCCGTCTTCACCGCCACGCCCCGGCCCACGCGCTATACGACTTTGTATGTGGGCGATAAGGGCAACAACGTGCGTGCGCTCCAGAACCGGCTCATCGAGCTGGGCTACCTGACGGGCAGCGCGGACGGCAGCTACGGCGCCCAGACCAAGACCGCGGTGGAACGGTTCCAGCGCGCCAACGGCCTGAAGGTGGACGGCATCGCCGGGCGCAACACCCAGCAGATCATGTTTGAGAGCCCAGATGTGGTCTATGCCAGGGCCGTGCCGACCCTGATCCCCACCATCGTGCCCGTGACGCCCACGCCGGTAGCTCCCGCCCTGGTCAGCGTCCGGTATGTGGATATCAGCACCGGCGCATTGCTCAATCAGGCCACGGTGCAGTGCTACGCGAATACCAACGTCTACGCCAACCCGAATATGGTGCCCTCCGCGTACAACCTGGTATCCAACAGCTATGTGTACATCCAGGTGGCCAACAGCATCGCCTCTCCCTCCACGGTGACCTTCTATTACCAGCGCAGCGCCACCGCGGCGCCCAGCACCGGCGTCAGCGTTCCGATCTATTACCTGGATTCTTCAAACCGGATCGTCGCCCGGGAGAACCGGATGGTCTACCAGTCCGGCGCTGTGGCGGCGGATACCAGCCTGATCCCCGCCGGATACACCCTGTCCGGATCCTCGGTGGTCTATGTGACTCTGAGCGGCTCCACCGTTTCCCCGAACCCGATTTTGTTCCGGCTGAACAGCAGTCTGCCCACCGCCACGCCCGTGCCGGTCTCCGGCGTCGTGGTGCCGGTCAATTATGTGAACGCGGTCACCGGCGCGGTCATCGCGTCCCAGAGCGTGACTCTGTACCGCACCAGCACCATTTACCCGCAGCAGAACCTGGTGCCCAGCGGCTACACCCTGGTCGGCAACTCCTACGCCACGGTGACCGTGACCAACGGACGGGCCAACCCCTCCAGCGTCACCTTCCGCTACCAGCCCGCCGCGACGCCCGTCGTCGGCGTGACGCTGCCGGTCAACTATATCGACAACTCCAACCGCGTCGTGTACAGCACCACCGTGACCCTGGCCGCTTCCCAGCTGGTGTACGCGAATATGAGCCTGCTGCCCGGCTACTCCCTGACCAGTGCCTCCAGCGTCTACGTGACCGTGCGCAACGGCACCGCGAGCCCGGCCAGCGTCACCTTCCGGGTCGCGCCTACCGCGACGCCCACCCCGGTCATCACCCAGGTCTCCGTGCAGGTACGCTATATGTACGGATCCCGGCTGATCGGGAGCCAGACGGTCTATCTGAGGACCGGGACCACCTCCTACGTCTACGCGGATGAATCCGTATACGGCAGCGGCTACGTGGTCAGCGGCGCTACCAGTGCCCGGGTCATCGTCTCGGCCGCCGGCATCGCCAGCCCGTCCATCGTCACCTTCAACGTGGTGCCCAGGGCCACCGCGACACCCGCGCCCACCGCAGTGCCGGTGTTCTACGTCAACGTGCCCGTGCGCTACCAGTACGGCACCCGCGTGATCGCCAGCCAGGACGTCTCCGTCCAGAACGGCACCACCATCACCATCAACGCGGATCCCGCCGTGTACAGCAGGGACTATGACCTGACCGGCGCTTCCTCCGCCCGGGTCACTGTGTCCGTGACCGGCGTGGCCAGCCCCTCCAGCGTCACCTTCTACCTGACGCCGAAGACGACCCCGGCCCCCGCGCCCACCGCGGTGCCCATCTCCGAGGTTCCCGTGACGGTGCGCTACATGTCCGGGACCAACCTGATTGCCTCCTACCAGGAGGTCTGCCCCATCAACGCCACTACCACCGTGCGCGCAGATCCGTCCATCTATGAAGGCTCCTACACCCTGCAGGGCGACGACCATGTGAACGTGAAGGTGGATGCCAACGGCAACGCGCAGCCGCCCTTCATCTCCTTCTACCTGATCCCGATCGCGCCTGATCCCGTGACCCCGCCGCCCGCTTTCCCGGTGCCCGTGCCGGTGGAATACCGCTACGGCAATACCGTGATCTACAACACCATGGTGATGCTGGAATCCGGCAGCCAGACCACGGTCAACGCGGATGCTTCGGCCCTGCCGCAGGGCTACGTGTTTGAAGGCAGCCAGCGCGTGACGGTGACCGTCAGCGCGGATGGCGTCGCCAGCCCGAGCCCGGTCGTGTTCAGCGTGCGGCCCAATGTGGAGCCCATCACGCCCGCCCCCGTGACCCAGCCGCCGGCCCCCACGCCCGTGCCCGGCCCGCCCTCCTACTCCGGCGACCTCAACCAGGAGCTGCCGAAGCCTCTGAACGGCGTCCTGAACGCTAACTATCCCGTATACCAGGGCCCCGGCACCAATTTCTACCGCAGCAACAGCGGCAAGGCCTCCTACGGCAAGGGCGGCAATGCCCGCATCTACGGCACCGACGGCGAATGGCTGCTGATCGGCTACGGCCTGAGCAACGGCGATTACCGCATCGGCTACATCCACAATTACACCCTGCCTGAAAAGATCGATCCCGCCAGCGTCCAGCGCCTGACCTACGCGGGCGTCGAGACCACCATCGTCAAAGAAGGCCCCGTGACCGACGACCCGATCATGAACACCAAGCAGATCGACCGCGTGACGGTCGGCACGCCGGTGACATTCCTGGCCTGGACCGATTCCACGCACAGATGGGCGCTGATCGAGTACCAGTCCCCCAACCGCGGCCCCATCCGGGCCTTCATTGGAGGCAGCTATCTTGCCTGCATGCAGTAAACTCAGGATCAACAACCTGCGCCTCAGCCTCGACGGTGAAGACCGCGAGCTGAGGCAGCAGGTCCTCAAAACACTCAAAGCCCGGGAGGAGGATCTGACCTCCTGCCGCCTGGCAAAAATCTCAGTGGACGCCCGCGACAAGCGGGATGTCCACTTTGTCGTATCTGCGGACGCGATCCTGCGCGGCAGCGAAGGCGCATACCTGCGCCGGCTGAAGCCGGGCGTCGCCGTGCCGGTGCCGGAAGACGCGCCCCTCGCTCCGCCGGAAGCGGCCTCCCGCCCCCATGCGCCGGTGGTCGTGGGCCTCGGGCCCGCGGGACTGTTCGCCGCGCTGTACCTGGCCCGGGCGGGCCTCTGCCCCCTGGTGGTCGAGCGCGGGGACCCGGTGGAGGAGCGCGCCCGGAAAGTCAGCGATTTCACCGAGCACCGGCAGCTGGACCCGGAGAGCAACATCCAGTACGGCGAGGGCGGGGCCGGCGCGTTTTCCGACGGCAAGCTCACCACCGGCATCAAGGATCCCCTCTGCCGGACCGTGCTCTATGAGCTGGCCGCCCACGGCGCGCCGGAGGATATCCTGCGCCTGGCCCATCCGCACATCGGCACCGACCGCCTGCCGGCCACCGTCAAGGCCATCCGCGAGGAGATCACCGCCCTGGGCGGGAAGGTGCTCTTCCGCACGCGGCTGACCGGGCTGATCGTAAAAGACGGTCATCTCCGCGGCGTGCGCCTGAGCGGCGGCGAGGGCGAGACGGAAGTGCCTGCGGATCAGGTGCTGCTGGCCATCGGCCACAGCGCCCGGGACACCCACGAGCTGCTTTTGAGCGCCGGGGTGACCGCCCGGCAGAAACCCTTCAGCGTCGGCTTCCGCATCGAGCATTTGCAAAAAGAGATTAACAAGGCCCAGTACGGCCACTTTGCCGGGCATCCGCGCCTCCCGGCGGCGGAATACAAGCTGAGCGCGCATTTGAAGGACGGGCGCGGCGTCTACACCTTCTGCATGTGCCCCGGCGGCGTCATCGCCCCGGCGGCCAGCGAATTGGGCGGCGTGTGCGTGAACGGCATGAGCCCCTTCAAACGCGACGGCGTGAACGCCAACAGCGCCGTGCTGGTGGACGTGCGCACGGAGGACTTTCCCGGTCCCGGCCCGCTGGCGGGCTTTGACCTGCAGCGCAGCCTGGAACAGCGCGCCTTTGAGCTGGGCGGCGGCGATTATTCCGCCCCGGCGCAGCGCCTGGGCGACTTCCTCAAGGACGTCCCCTCCACGGGCTTCGGCAGCGTGCGGCCCACCTATCTGCCAGGCGTTACGCCCACGGATCTGAACGGGCTTCTGCCCGAGCCCTTCCGCTCCGACCTGAAAGCTGGCCTCACCCTCTTCGGCCAGCGGCTGCAGGGCTTCGACGCCCCGGACGCGGTGCTGACGGGCGTGGAAACGCGCTCCTCCTGCCCGGTGCGCTACGAGCGCGACGAGCGCTATATGTCCTCCCTGCAGGGCCTCTGGCTGGCCGGCGAGGGCGCGGGCTGCGCCGGCGGCATCACCTCCGCCGCCGTGGACGGGCTCCGCTGCGCGCGGATGATCGCGGAGGACAGCCCATGAGAAGATGGTTCTCTGTCCTTTTGTGCCTGCTGCTGGCGCTCGCAGCGCCGCAGGCTGTTTCGGCGGAGGTGCCTGCCTACGGCACAAAAGTCCTCCCCGGGGACGCGCGAAAGCAGGTCATCGCCGACCTCTCCGTCTTCGACTTTCCGCTGGAAGACGGGTACCTGACCGAGTATTTGGAAAACCCTGAGGCCGAAGCTGCGGCCACCCAGGTGTTCAAAAACGCCAAGGTGCGCTCCGGCGTGCTGATCGTCGGCAAATACGGCGCGCCCCTGGTGCAGACAGCCTACGGCGTCCGCAACCGGGCCAAGGATCCCGTGACCCTGAACACCCAGTTCCGCGTCGCCTCCGTGACCAAGCTGGTGACGGCCATCGGCCTCATGCGCCTGTGGGACGCGGGCCTGTTCGACCTGGACGCACCGCTGTCCGACTACCTGCCCATGCCGGTCGTCAATCCCGCGTGGCCCACGCAGGAGGTCACGGCCCGGCAGATCCTGTCCCACACCTCCTCCATCCGGCAGGGGATGCGCTACCACCCCACCTGGGAGAGCCTGGACGTCAACAACAATTACTTCGACAAGGCCGTGGAGCCCGGCAGCAAGTACCAGTACGCCAACCTGAACGGCGGCCTGGCCGGCTCCCTCATCGAGGCCCTGAGCGGGCTCAGCGTCAACAGCTGCATGAAGGCGGTCCTGTTCGACCCGCTTCATATCGATGCGGCCTACAATCCCGGCCTGCTTGCGGATACCTCGGACATGGGCGATATCCTGTACGAGGACGGCACCACCCTTTCCACCGCCAAGCGCGAGCTGGAGACCCTGAAGGACTACGACGATACCTGCGACCCCCGGGAGCACACGGACCGGACCATCGGCAAGCTGTACATCAACGCCGCCGGTCTGCACCGCCTGGCCACGCTGATGGTGAACGGCGGGATCATCGGCGAGCGCCGGCTGCTGTACGAGGACACGGTGCGGCTGATGCAGGCGGACCAGTCCAGGATCGAGGGCTCCTCCGTCCATGTCTCCGGGGAGTACGGCCTGTTCGTGGCCCGGGTCTCCCCCAGCGGCAAGTACACCTGGTACGGGCACCAGGGGCGCTTCAACGGCATCACCGCCGATGTGTTCTGGCAGCCGGAGACGGGCATGACCTTCGTGATGATCGTGAACGGTTACGACGGTGCCCTGAGCACCGAGGGCCTCGCCCCCATCGCCCGGCGGATGATGACGCTGGCGGAAGATTGGATCGAGTAAGGAAACAAAAAAGTGGGCTGTTGCACATTGTCATGCAACAGCCCGCTTTCTTATGCGCAGCTTCGTTTATTCGTCGACGCCGCGCAGTTGGGCTGCCTCTACCCAGGGCTTCACCCTGGCGAGGCAGTTTTTCATTTTCTCGGCGCTGGGCGCGTGCAGGCCGCCGAAGGGCACCGTGTCCCGGTCAGTGAAGGCCTGGAGGTAATAGCGCTTCGCCCCTTGGATCCACTGCCCGATACGGTCGAAATCCTCCTCGCTGTGCAGCTCGTCCACCACGGTGGTGCGGAACTCGTAGTCGATGCCGGAAGCCATCAGCAGACGGACGCTCTCCCTGACCGGCTCCAGATCCACCGCCTTCAGGCCGACAGTCCCGGCATAGCGCTCGGGGCTGTTTTTGATATCCATGGCCACATAGTCCACCAGCCCCTCCCGGAGCAGGCGGCCCAGCATGGCGGGATAGCAGCCGTTGGTGTCCAGCTTGACCCCGAAGCCCAGGTCCCGAATGCTTTGGATCAGCTCCGGCAGCTCCGGGTGCAGGCAGGGCTCCCCGCCGGTGATGGCCACGCCGTCCAGGAGGCCCTTCCGCTTGCCCAGAAAGGCCAGCAGTTTCTCCGCCTCCATGACCGGAGGCACGTCGCCCGTGACCAGCTCATAGTTGTGGCAGTAGGGGCAGCGGAAATTGCAGGCGTTCAGGAACACCGTGCAGGCCACGTGCCCCGGGTAGTCCAGCAGGGTCATCTTCTGCAGTCCGTAGATTTTCAGCATGATTCCTTCTCCTCAAACCGCCGCCAGGATGTGCAGGTTCCGGATGGACGCGTCCCGGATGCCGTCCTGGATCGAATAGGCGTGCTTTTCCAGATCGCCGCAGGTGGCCTTGGTCAGCTGCTGGTCGATCAGCTCGTCGATCACATCCGCCGCGATGCTCTCGATCACGTCCTGCTTGTCCTGGGCGCGCTCCCCGTCATTGTCGGTGGTCAGCAGGTATTCCAGCAGCTCAGCCAGCAAGCTGAGCTTGGGCAGCTCCCGCATGGCGCGGAAGGCCCACTTGTAATAGGGCATGTACGCGCGGTTCAGCAGGAACACCGCCTGCATCGTGCTCTCAACGAAGCGCCCCACGGCCAGCTGGGCCGCGCCGGTCTCCCCGTGGCGCAGGCAGCGCGCGTAATTGTACTGCCCCGCCTGGGCCATCAGCAGCACGTGCCCGGCCAGCTTCTTTCTGCGGATGTCCTCGGGCTGCTGACTGAGCCGATCCCGGATGCGCGTCACCTGGCCGTATCCGTCAAAAAAGATCTCCCCGTTCGTCGCCTCGCTCAGGGCGTAATCCGGCAGGCGCAGCCACTGGTCCGGCGTCAAAACCCCGTCGGAGGAGCCCACCTTGTCCCCGAAGTACTCCGCCGTCCTGAGCACCCCGCGCCGGGCGCCGCCCGTGGGCGACATCAGGGAGCGGGAGGCCCCGTCCATGGACTTGGGCAGCTTGGCGTAGGCCCGCTCCAGCCTGAACGCGGTGGGCCGGTCCACCGTTTCCTCATCGGGCAGGAACAGGCAGAAGCCCGGCTCAAAGTCATGGTCCCGGGACAGATCGTCGTCATAGCCGTAGCATTCCGAGCCGCTGCCCGTGAGCCCCACGGCGATCAGCGGGAGCAGGCCCGGGAAATCCCGCTCCAGCATAGGTTTTCCGTAGCTCTCATAGTATGCGCGGGAAAGTTCAAGTCCGTTCATAATAATCCTTTGTCCAGTTTCTCAGCCGCTGGGCGGTCAGGAAGTAGCCGTAATGCTCAAAAGTTGGCGCACAGTGGTCGAGAATGTAGGCGTAGTAGCCGTCTTTAGTCAACCCCGGCGTATCCAGCAGCGCCTCCGCCCGGTCCAGCAGGGCGGCGATCTCCTTTTCCGCCTCCACCGCGCCGAACTGGTATTCCAGTGTGTTCGCCATATTCAGGCAGGTTTCCGCCTGCTCCGGCGCGCCGTCGGGCACACTGCCCATCCATTGGAGCGCCTGGCGGTAGGCCGCCATGGCTTCGTCGTAGCGCTTGAGGGCCGTCAGCGTGAGCCCCATGTTGTTGTACAGGCCGCCCATCTTCCAGGGGTCCTGCTCCTTCATCTGCCGGTAGGCCGCTTCCGCACGGCTGAACATGCGCAAAGAGGCTTCATATTCACCGAAGACGCAGCAGGCCGTGGCGATATTGATGCAGGTGGTGCCCTCCGTCTCGCTGTTGTCCAGCTGCAGCTCGTCGACGAGCCGGAGCGCCGCCTTCGCGCTCTGTTCCGCCAGCTCCCGCTGGTCCGTCTTGCGCGCGTGGCCGATCAGCTCGTTGAGCACCGTCAGCTCGCCCCGGCGGTCGCCCAGGGCGCGGGCCTCGCTGAGCCAGTACTTGAGGTGCCGTTCGGCGGCATCATAGTCCAGGCGGCTCATGTGCTCGTTCATCTTTTCGATCACCCGGCGCACGGGGATCGTCCGGTCCATCCCATCCACGGTCATCCGCCTCCCTTCCCCTAATCTCCTGTCCTTATTAATTACTCCGGGCAGCGGAAAAATCCTGCTCGGCGGTCGGCCGCTTTGCGCAATGCGGTGTCTGCGGAAAACCTCTTTACACCCTGCCCAAAGTATGTTAAAATACCGTAAATAAACTTTAATTTCCCGTAAATTTTGTTTCATGACCTGTTGCAAATCAGTTAAGGAACAGCTATAATACAATGTGATTTCCTATGCAATGGAAATCGGACATACATAAGATCGCGGGAGGTCTTTTGCTCATGCCAGGCAGGAGAAATCTGTTAACAACACTGAAGAATAAAGCGCAGACAGCCATGTCGCGCTTTCTGTATGAAGAGCGCGGGAGCGGCTACGGCTCCGGCGCATATATGGAAGACGAACCGCCCTACGAGGCCGAGGTGAAACCCCGCCGCAGCCGCCGCGCTGCCCAGCAGGTGCAGGAGGAAGCCCCGGTGGAGCAGGCCTGGCAGGCGCCCTACCAGGGGGTCTACCAGCAGCAGCCGGTATACGCGCAGCAGCCCCAGCAGCAGCCGGTGCAGCCCCAGCCCATGACCCAGTTCGCCGCCCAGATCGAGGAGCAGCGCAGCCGCACCAAGCAGGAAAACCCCAACATGGTGCCCTTCCCCGGCGCTTACACCGGCGAGCAGGCGCCTGAACAGGCCCAGCCCGCCCAGGTGGGCATCTGCATCCTCAACATGCGCAACAACGCCGACTGCCGCCTGGCGATCTCCCAGCTCCGCAAGGGCAACGCCCTGATGGTCACCATGGAAAACGTGGGCGACGCCGCCGAGATGCGCCGCTATGTGGATACCCTCTCCGGCGCCTGCTTCTCCCTGAACGCGACCATCACGAAGGTCTCCCGCAACGGCGTATACCTGCTGGCCCCCGGCACCATGGCCGTCATGGCGGACGCCGCCACCAGCCAGATGAACTCCGGCTCCCAGCGCAGGCCCCAGGCCCGTCCCGCCCAGTACCAGCAGCCCCAGGCCTATGCGCCCAGCTACCAGGCCCCCACGGACGAGAACGGCTTCGAGTACCGCGCTCCCGCGCCCGAACCGCAGCAGTCCTTCTATTATCAGCAGCCCATGCAGGCTCCCGCCACGCCGGCCTTTGAGAGCCAGCGTCCCGGCACCGGCTACGTACCGGACCGGATGGAGGCTGTGAACTGAGAGGTGTAATATGGCAATTACCGTACAGATGATCGAAAACAAGGAATTTACGACCGCCCCCATGGGGTACAAGCGCAAAGAGGTCGATATGTTCCTGGATGAGATCTGCGACGAAATGGACCGGCTGAACGAAGAGATCCAGAGCCTGCAGGTCCGGCTGAGCCAGGCGAACCAGCCCGCGCCCCAGAACGCGCGCACCAACGTCCGTCCCGTCAGCGTACCCGCCCCCCTGGAGGTCGAAGAGCCGGCCCCCGCGCAGGAAACGCCTGCCGCCGAGCCCGAAGCCAAGAAGCCCCTGCGCACCGACCTAGGCGCGGAGGCCGCCGCCGTGCTGCAGGCCGCCCAGCGCGTTTATAAGGAGACCGTCAGCGACGCGAAAAACGAGGCCCAGCGCATCATCGACCAGGCCCAGACCAAGGCGGACGACCAGCTGAAGCTGCAGCAGAAGGAGCGCGAGGAGATGGACGAAGCCCTCCGCACCCTGCGCGAATCCGCCCTGGAATACAAGAAGAAGCTGCAGAACCTGCTCACCAGCCAGCAGAAGCTGCTGGATGACGCCGCAGGACTGTTCGAAGAGCAGTAAACATTCCGGCCCCGCTTGGGGAGGAATCACAGTATTCCCCCAGGAATGAAGCATCAAAAGTTGCCCTACCGAGAGCCAGCACAAAAACGCACAGCGTTCCCACAGCCGGCTGCTCCACAAAATGCCAGCCGCCAGGAGCGTTCAAGCGCATCTGGCGGCTGGTTTTCTATATGTCTTAAGACTCTGAGCGCTATAAGGAGGTACCCCAATGAACATCGTATGTCTCGATCTGGAAGGCGTCCTCGTACCGGAGATCTGGATCGCCTTTTCCAAGGCCAGCGGCATCCCCGAGCTCACCCGCACCACCCGCGACGAGCCGGACTACAACAAGCTGATGAACTGGCGCATCGGCATCCTGCACGAGCACGGCCTGGGCCTCAACGAGATCCGCGCCACCATCGAAAAGGTCGATCCCATGCCCGGCGCGAAGGAATTCCTGGACAAGCTGCGCGCCGAGACCCAGGTGCTGATCCTGAGCGACACCTTTACCCAGTTCGCCACCCCGCTCATGAAGAAGCTGGGCTGGCCCACCATCTTCTGCAATACGCTGGAAGTGGCTCCGGACGGCACCGTGACCGGCTTTAAGATGCGGTGCGAAAAGTCCAAGCTGTCCACCGTCCGCGCCCTGCAGTCCGTGGGCTTTGAGACCATCGCCGCCGGCGACAGCTATAACGACCTGGGCATGATCCAGGCCAGCAAGGCCGGCTTCCTGTTCCGCTCCACCGAGCAGATCAAGAAGGACCACCCCGAGCTGCCCGCCTTCGAGGAGTACGACGAGCTGTTCGATGCCATCATGAAGGTGCTGTGACCAGGCGCGCCGACTCTCTCCCACTGAATAAGACCGCATAGATGACTGCTTCTCCTTACATTATTCTGGCTGGATCGTCTACTATGGCGCGAATAAAGGTGAAAACAGGGAAAGCACTGACAATCAATAATACCTCTTTTATCTTGCCGTGCGTATCATATTGCTTGGTACGCACACAGGCAGAAGAAACTACATAGCACACGGCCTGGATGAGATCGAAATGCATCTTACCGGCACATTTCCGCAGGTCACCGGCTGATGTATAGACAGGAATTGGTATTTGGATACAATGGATCCCGGGGGTGGCACAATGAGGGTAACGGTGGAGCATATCGAACCAAAGGATGAAGAAGAGCTGATCGTGCGCTGCTATGATCCGGGCGCAGCGTGGGTGTCCAGCGTAACAGAGGCGGCGTCGGGTCAGCGGACGATTTGTGGCTGGCAGGAGGATACGATGCATCGGCTGAGGCTGTCAGAGATCTTCTATTTCGAGGTCGTGGATGACCGATCCTTTCTCTACACGCAGGCGGCGGTATTCGAGGCGAAAGAGAAGCTGTATGAGTTTGAACGGCTGTGCGCGGGCAGT
>CADAPM010000014.1 GCA_902789795.1 uncultured Eubacteriales bacterium | reverse complement strand
CTCCTACGCGGACACCACCACCAAGGTCATGGCCGACATCAAGGCGCACAACACCCCCGCGATCGCCCTGATGTTCTCCATCGACCTGTACCAGCTGTATTCTCTGGGCGTGCTGCAGGATTACAACCAGTTCTGCACCACCGAAGAAGACAAGGCGTGGCTGAACGGCTTCTATGACGGCTTCATGGAGAATTCCCGTCTGCCCGACGGCAACGGCGGCTACCTGACCTACGGTATCCCGTGGCAGCGTTCCACCATCATCCTGTATTGGAACAAGGACGCCTTCAAAGAGGCCGGCCTGGATCCCGAAGTAGCTCCGAAGACCTGGGCTGAGCTCGAAGAGTATGCCCAGAAGCTGGTCAAGAAGGATGAAAACGGCAACGTGGTCCGCTACGGCATCGAGGTGCCTTCCGACAAGGCCGGCTATGCCTACTGGATGCTGCAGACCTTCACCCTGACCCAGGATCACTTCAACCTCATGAGCGACGACGGCACCGAAGTGTACTTCAACGATCCCAAGACCATCACCGGCCTCAAGTTCTGGAAGCACCTGAGCGATATCGGCGCGATGCCTGTCGCCCCCAAGTGGGCCAACACCCGCAACGACTTCGTCAACGGCTCCATCGCCATGATGTACCACACCACCGGCCAGCTGACCAGTGTCAAGAAGGACGCTTCCTTCCCGTTCGGCACCAGCTACCTGCCGATGAACACCACCTACGGCTCCCCCACCGGCGGCGGCAATTTCTACCTGTTCAAGGATGAGAACATCACCGAAGAGCAGACCCAGGCCGCGTTCAAGTTCATCAAGTGGATGACCAACAATCCTGACCGCGTGGCCCAGTGGTCCATCGACACCGGCTACGTCGCCACCCGTCCCGAAGCCTATGAGACTGAGCGCATGAAGGAATATGCGGCCAGCTTCCCCAGCGCACTGACCGCCCGTGACCAGCTCGAATATGCTTCCGCTGAGTTCTCCGTCTACGACCAGAAGACCGTGCAGGATATCCTGGACACCGCCATCGAAGAAGTGATGACCGGCGTGAAGGATGCCGAAACGGCCCTGAACGAGGCGCAGGATGCCGCTGACGCGATCCTGATCGACTACCGTTAATTATCAGTAGAATCACTTGACCGGACTTCCCCGCTGCGCAAGCGGGGAAGTCCTATTCCAAAGAATGGGGATGAAAATATGACCGTTCTTGCAAAGAAAGACAGGGCGCTGCCTTCCCTGCGCGACAGGAGAAAAATGTGGCGGACCACAAGGCTGGCCTGGATGCTGCTTTTGCCTTCCTTTATCTTCCTGTTCCTGTTCACCTTCTATCCCATCGGATACAGCGTTTGGAACTCCCTGTATAAGGATAACAACGCCACCATCCGCACGGGTCCGGTTTATGTCGGGTTCCAGAATTACATTACCCTTTTCACCAAAGACAAGATCTTCCGCGAAGCCTTCAAAAACAACATCATCGTCGCGATCATGACCGTGCCGACCTCCATCATCCTGGCGATCCTGATGGCCATGTTTGCCAACCGGGTCAAGATCGGCAAAGGTCTGGTGCGCGTGTCCTTCTTCTATCCGACACTTCTCCCGATGGTCGCTGTAGCGAACATCTGGCTGTTCATATATACGCCCGGGTACGGTATGCTGGGATATCTCTTCAATAACAACACCTGGCACTTCCTGACAGACCCAAACGCGGTATTGTGGGCCTTGATCGTGATGCTGATATGGAAGCAGGCCGGATATGTGATGGTTTTCTTCATATCCGGCCTGCAAGGGATCAACCCGGAGCTCTACGAGGCGGCTACCATCGACGGCGCCAACCCGACCCAGACCTTCTGGCGCATCACCTGGCCCATGCTGATGCCCACGACCCTGTATGTCATGATCATCACCATGACCAACGCCTTCAAGATGGTGGATCACCTGTACATCCTCACCAAGGGCGGCCCTGGCAACGCCAGCAACATGCTCTTGTTCTACGTCTATCAGAAGGCCTTTGACCAGACCAACTACGGCATGGCCTCCGCTATCACCGTGGTGGTCATCGTGATGCTGTTGATCGTCACCATCGTGCAGTTCTTCACCCAGGACAAACGCACGTTCTACGCGTAAGGAAGGAGGGAATACGGATGACTGCCATTACTGCTGAAAGAAAAACCAAAAAAGCAGCCTGGAAGATGACGCCCGGCAAGTTCTTCATGTATTTCTTCATGTACGCGTTCGCCATCATCTGCCTGATCCCGCTGCTCTGGCTGGTGCGCACCGCCTTCGTCCCCCGGGAACTGGAGCTGGATATGCTGGCCGTGGGCTGGATGCCTACGTTTGACAATATCAAGCGCATCTGGAGCATGGCTCCCTGGGGCAACTACTACATCAACACCATCGTCCTCGTAGTCGGCGTTCTGGCTGCCCAGTTCGTGACCATCACCATGGCCGGTTACGCCTTCGCGCGCCTGAACTTCTATGGCAAGAACTTCTTGTTCATCCTGTTTTTAACGCAGATCATGATCGCGGCGGACGTCCTGATCCTGCCCAACTACATGACCATCACCCGCATGGGACTGAATGACACGCTGCTGGGCGCAATGCTGCCCTTCTTTGCCTCCGCCATGGGCACCTTCCTGATGCGGCAGACCATCAAGACTATCCCCTATGAACTCGAAGAAGCCGCCAGGATCGACGGCTGCAACCTGTTCTACATGATCATCCGCATCTATCTGCCCCTGCTGGTGCCCTGCTATATCGCCCACGGTCTGATCGCCGCGTCCTACCAGTGGAACAACTTCCTGTGGCCGCTGATCGTCATCAACAAGCCCGCCAAGCGCCTGCTGACGGTCGGTCTGGCGATCTTCGCCCAGGCCAGCGAGATCGGCGCCCTGTGGTCCGACACCTGTGCCGCCACGCTGCTTACGGTCGCCCCTCTGCTGATCCTGTTCCTGTTCTTCCAGAAGCGTTTTATCGAATCCTTCGTCTACAGCGGCATCAAGTAAGTCATATCCCCATCTCCTTCATCCCCAACCCAAAGCCCCGCCGTCCGGTCAGACAGCGGGGCTTATTGATACTTCAGATAGATTTCAGATATTCTCAAAAAACGCGGTATCGTCCTCGCGGCGCAGGATACCGGCCTCGTCGAAGTGCAGGGGCGTGGGTTCGCTCTTCATGTATTTGAGGATCGCGTCCATGCGCACAGACTCGGAATAGGTCATCAGGGTGAAGGCGACGCCGTGCTTGTGGGCGCGGCCCGTGCGGCCGATACGGTGCAGGTAGTACTCGTTCTCGTTGGGCAGGTCAAAGTTGATGACCGCTTCCACGTCGTCCACGTCGATACCGCGGGCGGCCACGTCCGTGCAGACGAGGATCGGGAACTTGCCCTGCTTGTAGCGGCGCATGATCTCGCTGCGCTTCTTCTGTGGGATGTCGCCGTGCAGCTCCTCGGAGTCGAAGCCGCTCTTCTGCAGGGCGGTATTCACGCGGTGCGCCATCAGCTTGGTATCCGTGAAGATCATGACCCGCTCGTACACGTTCGCGTCCAGCAGGTAGGTCAGGTACTCCTGCTTTTCCTTGCGCTCGGAGGGGATCACGTACTGGGCGATCTGGGGCTTGTTCTCGTCCACCGCTTCCACGGTGATCTGCACCGGCTCATACTGGTATTTCCAGGAGATGGTCATCACGTCCTGGCTGATGGTCGCGGAGAACATAACGAATTGGCGGTTGGGCGGCGTCTTATCGATGATCTTGCATACGTCCTTGACAAAGCCCATGTTCAGCATCTCGTCCGCCTCGTCCAGGACCAGGGTGTGGACCGAACGCACGCTGACGGTGCGCCTCTCCAGATGGTCCAGCATACGGCCCGGCGTCGCCACCACGATCTGTGGGTGCTTGCTCAATTGCTCCAGCTGGCGGCGGATGGGCTGTCCGCCGTACAGTACGGCGATGCGCAGGCCCTTGATATAGTAGGCCAGCTTCTGCAGCTCTTCCCCGATCTGCATGGCCAGCTCACGGGTCGGCGCCAGCACCAGCTCCTGAAGCTCCGTCTCCTTCAGATCCATGTATTCCAGCATGGGGATGCCGAAAGCCAGGGTCTTGCCGGTGCCCGTGGGCGCGATGCCGATAATATCGCTGCCGCCCATCATCAGGGGGATCGTCTTTTTCTGGATCTCGGTGGGCTGTTCAAAGCCCATGCGTCCGAGGGCTTTCATTACATCGTCGGAGATATCCATACCCTGGAAGCCTTCCGGGATCCCGATGGGCTTCGGCTCCCGCTTGACGGGGGCGGGCTTGTTTTCCTCCGGCTGAGCGCTTTCCTGCTCGTTTTCCTGAGTGTCCTGGGCCGCAACGGCCTGCTCGGGCTTGGGGGCCGCGGGCTTTTTCCGGCCGCGCCTGCGGGAGGGCTTCTTTTTCTGCTGTTCGGGTTCGATGATCTTTTCTTCGGGTTCCATAGTCTTCCTTTCCATACTTTTCCGGTCAGCGCCGGACTCCTCTGCCCGTTGTCAGGCCTTGCGGCCCTGACCCAGCGGGCTCTTTATGTAACGGATGATCAGCAGCGTAGAGCAGAGCACCCACCCCATCGGGTAAGCGAGGGCCACTGATACAAATCCGAGATTCAGCAGATTGGTCACATACAGATAGATCTGGCGGAACACGACAAAGGAGCCGAGCATGATGATGGTCGGCACCGTCGCGTCACCCGTCCCGCGCAGCGCGCCGGACAGGATCTGGTTAAAGCAGATCACCAGGTAGAAGGGCGTCACGATGCGCAAAAAGCGCTGCCCGTAGTCCACCACCTCCGCCACCGGGGAGAAGAAGCCCAGCAGCTGACGGGAGAGCACCAGCGCCACTGCGCCTAGGGAGGCCGTGGCGATCAGGCTCATGATGATGGCGGTACGCACGCCCCGGCGAGCGCGTCCGGGATCATCCGCACCCCAGTTCTGGCCCACAAAGGTGGTCGAAGACATGCTGATCGCCTGCACGGGGATCAGCACAAAGGCATCCAGCTTGTTATAAATGCCGTACCCGGCCATGCACGCCGAGCCGAAAGCATTGATGTAGGACATCACGTACACGTTTGAGAAGGCCGTGATCGCGGACTGGATGCTGGAGGGCAGGCCCACCCGGAGGATGCCCGTCAGGGCGATTCGGTCGATGCCCAGGCGGCCCCAGCGCAGGCCGTAAGCGCTGCGCTCCCGGGTCAGGGTGACCAGGATCAGCGCCGCAGAGAGGAACTGCGCGATAATGGTCGCATAAGCGACGCCCTGCACGCCCAGCTTGAATACGAGCACGAACACCAGATCCAGGACAATGTTCAATCCCGCGGAGATCGCCAGGAAGATGAGGGGCCTCCGGGAATCCCCCACCGCCCGCAGGATGCCGCTGCCCATGTTGTAGAACAGCACGCCGGTGACCCCGGAAAAATAGATGCTCAGGTAGGCCTTGGATTCCTCCCACACGTTGTCCGGCGTCCGCATGAAGCGCAGCATCGGCTCGATAATGGCAAGACCGAGCAAGGTCGAGATCGCGCTGATCACGAAGGTGATGGTGATCGTGGTATGCACGGCGCGGCTCAGACCCTGCTGATCGTGCGCGCCATAGCGCTGGGAGATGATGACCGACGCGCCGGTGGCCAGGCCTGCGCAAAAGCCGACGATGGTATTGATGATCGGCCCCGTCGTGCCGACCGCCGCCTGGGCCGTCTCGCCCACAAACTGGCCGACCACCAGCGTATCCACCATGTTATACAGCTGCTGGAACAAAAGCCCCAGCGCCATCGGCACGGAAAAAGTCAGCAGATGACGCCAGATGCTCCCGGTCGTCATATCTGTATCGGTCTTCGCCACACCCTGCTCCTATCTGCCGCGGCTCCCGTGCCGCAGCGCTGCCATCATAGCACAAAGGAAGGCGTATAGTCAAATGAATTGTCGCATATGGCAGGCTTCACGCATGAACCGATAAAACCTTTATTGTTAATTGTCCACAATTATGGTATACTCAGATCCTGATCAGAGAACACATCCAACGCTTGGAAATGAAACTATGATAAAGGAAGGTTCCTATGAAAGACCATCTTGAGACCGCTCCGGTCATCGACGCTGTACGCAGCCACGACCTCTGCCCCTTCTGCAGGCTCCGGGAGATGATCGAGCAGCAGACGGTGGAGCGCTACCTTGGCGGCGCGGTCATGGAGCCGGATATCCGCATCCGGACCAACGCCGTGGGCTTCTGCCGGACGCACCATCAGCTGCTGATGGCGCAGAAGGACTACCACGGCTACGCGCTGATGATGCAGACGCGGCTCAAGACTGTGGCCGATCAGCTGGCCCCGGCGGTGAAGGGGTTCTCCGCTCCCGGGCTGCTCAGCTTCAAAAACATGTCGGCCCTACAGCGGCAGCTGAATGACGCCGCCGGGCGCTGCCTGATCTGTGAGAACATGGCGGACACCGTGGGCCGGTATATGGACATCTTTATGAAGCTCTACCGGGAGGACGAAGGCTTCCGGCAGGATTTCGCCAACGGCCCCGGTGTATGCCTCCGCGACCTGCCGCTGCTGTTGCAGAAATGCCAGACCCAGCTGACCCCCTCCCAGCGCAGGGACTTTTTGAAAACCGTGTCCAACCAGCTGACCGGTACCGGCGCCACGGCCCAAGAGGATCTGGACGCCCTGTGCTCCAGCTTCCATTACGGTTCCGAGCACAAGAACAATCCCCGGATCAACGAGGCGCTGGAGCGGGCGGTGAATTTCCTACGCGGCAAGACCTTCTGAGAAAGGAAAGATCCATGTTTCATCTGTATACAGGCCGAGAGCCCCAGCCCTGGGCCCAGGCAGCGACACTGACCCGTGAGGCGCGGGAAACGGGCGTGCCGGTGATCGTGCTCGTCCCGCAACAGTATACTCTGGCGGCAGAGCGCGCCCTCATCGACGCCCTGGGCGTCAGCGGCTTTTTTGACGTGGACGTGGTATCCCCGCTGCGGTTCAGCCAGCGCGTTTTCGCCCAGGCGGGCTGCGACGAGCGTACCCGCATCGACGCCCAGGGCAAGACCATGGCCGTCAGCCGCGCCATCCTCAGCTGCCGCAACGAGCTCAAGTACTATGAGAGCGCTGTGGAACGCCAGGGCTTTATCGAGAGCACCGGGCAGATGATCGCGGATATGAAGCGCTCCCGCATCACCCCGGAAGCGCTCCGGGAATACCAGGAGCGCCTGCCGGAAGGTGCTTTGTCGGACAAGTTTCACGACCTGGCCCTCATCTATGCAGCCTATGAGGAGCTCCTGCGCGGCCGCTTCGTGGACGGTGAGGATGTCCAGGAGGAGCTGATCCGCCGCATTCCTGACGCGCCCATGGCCGTCGGCGCGCGCGTGATCGTGGCCGGCTTTGATATCCTGACTGAGGAGATCGCACGCCTCTTGCTGGCACTCCATCCGGTGTCGGAGTCCGTCTGTCTGCTGATGTGTGCCGTCTGGGATGATCCCGCCTATCAGCCCGCGGTCGACAGCCTCCAGCGCTTCCGGGAGCGTCTGGCAGAGCTGGGCCTGCCCTGCAGGCGGCACGCACAGCCCGACGCCTATGCCCGTCCCAAGGACATCTCGCATCTGAATGCGCAGCTGTTGAGGCCCGAGCCTGCCCCCTATCCCGCCCCGCCGCCCAGCATCCGGCTCTACACCGCGCCTACGCCCTATGCCGAGGCCTGCCGCGCCGCCGAGGAGATCGTTACCCTGCACAGCCAGGGCGTTGCCTGGGAGGATATGCTGATCCTGTGCCTGGACGAGACCCATTATTTTTCCGTGCTCGATCACGCCCTCAGCATTTATCAGATCCCCCACCACCTGGCGCGCAAGACCGTCGCGGCCAATACGGACGCCGCGCGCTTCCTGCTGTCGGCCCTCAGCGCCATCAGCAGCCATTATCCCCAGGAGGATATGCTCCGCCTGCTGAAGACCGGTTATACCGCCCTCACCGAGGACGAACGCTTCCGCATGGAGAACCTGATCCTGCAATACGGGATCCGGGGCTGGAAATTCACCCGGCCCTTCATCGCCGCCAAGGACGAGGGCGAGCAATTGGAGGAAGCCCGGCAAAAGCTCATGACGCCCCTGCTCGGGCTGGAGGAGCAGCTCAAGCTGGCCCAGACCATGGAGGATGCCCTGATGGCCGTCATGGCCTTCCTGGACGAGAGCCACGTCTATGACCATCTGGAGGAAGAAGCCGCCCGCCTGACAGAGGAGGGCATGCTGACCGAGGCCGCCCAGCTCAGCCAGGTGTGGAACGCCCTGATGCGCCTGCTGGATCAAGCCCATGACATCGCCCTCCGGGACAAGCCCGGTGCCGAAGAGCTGTACCGCATGCTGGACGCTGGCCTCAGCAGCACGGAGATCGCCGCCCTGCCTCAGAATGCCCATTCCGTTCCCTGCGGCCTGCTGGGCAATATCGCCGTGGATCACCCGAGGGTCACCTTTATCCTGGCCCTCAACGACGGGACTATGGATGTGAGCACCCGCACGCTGATCACCGACGAGGAGCAGGACGCGCTGCAGGAGAGCTTCAAAGCCTCCTATACCCTGAGCGAGGACGAGCGCTCCCAGCTGAAAAAGCTGGAGCTGCAGAAGGCAGTCTACTCTCCCGCAGAGAAACTCTATCTTTCCCACGCCCAGGCGCTGCAGGACGGCTCCGCCCTGCGCCCGCTGGACCTGCTGAACCGCATTCGCCGCGTCTTCCCCGCCCTGATCGAGGAAGGCGGCGTGACCGCAGCCCAGGGCAGCGCGCACCCCTACGGAGTCGTACCCGCCCTGGAGATGATGGGCGGACACCTGCGCGAAAACGACCCGCCTGAGGAATGGCGCGAAGCCTGGCACTATCTGACCGAGCACCGCCCGGAGGACGTCCGGGCTCTGTGCGCCGCCTTCCGACCGGAACCGCGGACAGCGCCCCTGCCCCGGGAGCTGGTACACAGCCTGTACCTGGAGCGCGTCACCTCCGTGAATCGGCTGGAGGCCTTTGCCGTCTGCCCCTTCCGGCATTTCCTGCGCTATGTGCTCAAGCCCGTACAGCGCGGGGAATGGGCTGTGAACAGGATCGACATAGGCTCCTTCTATCACCGCGCGCTGGAGGGCTTCACCCGGAACCTGCAAAACCTGCCCGCCTGGCCGGAGGTCACCCGCCGGGAGGTCGACAAGCTCATGAACCAGGCCGCGGAAGGCGCGCTGGACGAGCTGATCGCCGGCGTCATGGGCGAATCCGCCAAACAAAAGCGGGAGTACCGGCAGTATAAGCGCCTCCTGCAGCGCGTCGGCTGGACCTTCACCCAGATCGCCCGGCATTCCGCCTTCCGGATGCGCGCCGGCGACGCCGAGCTGCGTTTCGGCTACCCGGACGACGGCTTGCCCGCTGTGCCCCTGCGCCTGTCCGACGGCAGCACGGTATACTTGCGCGGCATCATCGACCGGGTCGAACGCTATGAGGGCGACGAGGGTCTGGCCGTCCGCCTGATCGATTTCAAAACCTATAATGCGAACCTGCAGCCCGAAAAGATCTTCTGGGGAGCCCAGCTGCAGCTGCTCATCTATATGCAAGCCGTCCTGAACGCCGAGCCCAACGGCATCCCGGCGGGGATGTACTACTTCCGCCTGGATGATCCCCTGCTCAACGACCCGGGCCTCCAGGCCGACGTGGAAAGCCAGCTGGCTAAGGCGCTGGGCCTAAAGGGGCTGACCCTGCGGGACGCTTCCATCATCCGGCTGATGGACGACGGAAAGCCGCCTTTGTCCATGCCCCCGTTGCTGAAGGCGGACGGCGATTTTGCCGCCAATAAGCCCTTGGCGACCCTGGAGGAAATGCGCCTGCTGATCCAGCACGCCTGCAACGTCGCCTCCCACCTGGCCGAGTCCATCAACACCGGCGAGATCGCCGCCTCTCCCCTGACCTTCCCCAGCGAGGACAGCCCCTGCGCCACCTGTGAGGCGGTGCACATCTGCCGCCGCAACGCCCCCAACAGCGGCATCAACCCGCGGGCAGCGGAAAAGATGAAGCTGGATGAGCTGATCGAGAAGATCAGTGACGAGTGAACCTTTACTACTGCTGCAGGAAACTGCGGCAGTTTTTTCTTATACCGAAATTTTACCCGATATTTTTATAGTCCGGGTCGTCTAATCATATGAGGAAAGGAGATGACTGGCTTGAACCAACAAAAGGATGAGGACAAAGCTGTGGATCGGGAAGCCCTGTTTGAGCAGCTGGTATATCAGCATCAGGGCCAGATACTCAGGCTTTGCTATATGTATCTTCATGACGAAGAACAGGCCAGGGACGCTGTGCAGGAGACGTTTTTCCGCGCTTACCGGCACTGGGACCGTTTCAGGGGCGCCAGCAGCGCAAAAACCTGGCTGACGAGGATCGCCATCAACGTATGCCGTGACCTGCGAAAAACCGCCTGGTTCCGCCATGTAGACCGGCGGATCACTCCGGAAGACCTGCCCGAAGCCATCGCCCCCTTTACCGCCCGGGATGAGGAATTGATCCTGCAGGTCATGGCCCTTCGGAAAAAGCAGTGCGAAGTGATCCTGCTCTACTATTACCAAAACATGACCGTGAATGAGATCGCGCAGATCCTCGGCATCAGTCAATCCTCCGTATCCGGCAGACTCGATCAGGCAAGAAAGCAGCTCAGATCAACTTTGGAAGGAAGTGACAGTCAATGAACAATTACATTCCTGACCCCGCAATGGTCGAACGTTTTCAGGCAGCTGTCGGCAGGCGGCTCTCCGGCCTGCAGGAGGATCCTTGGCTGGCACAGAAGATCATGAATGACGGACGGCAGGAGAGTATAAAAACAGAGCACCGCAGGCGCGCTGCAGCCGCCGTCGCCGTACTCCTGGGGGTCTTTATTCTCACCTTCATCACCATTGACCATACGGACATTATCATCAGCGATAAAGGCAAACAGGAGCAATACACCTTTTCTCCCGTAGAAAGCCCGTCACCAAGCCCAAGCATCATCCTGCCGGGCCAGGACGCCTTCGGAGACGGCACTGCGATCTGCTTCGGAGGGTCCCAGATCATTCATTATCCGGATGGCGAAAACGGCGAGTATGTCGACCGCATGGAGAACGCACTGAACCTGCGCGCGCTCCTTCGCTATGATATTCTGCAGCAATCCCCGGCATTCCAGTCCATCCCGCTGGACGGTGCGTTCTATCCTGTTGAAATGGAGGATGACTGGCTGATCCTGGGCAGTCATACGTCCGATGCGGATGCCAGCTTCACGACGCTGGAAAAGCCCTCCATGGAGATCAGTCGCGCAGAGGACCAGTATACTGCGCATGTTTACGGCGGACGCTTCAAAGTGACCTATGCGGATGAGATCTGGCAATCCGCCCAGGCCGCCGCCATCGGTGAGAATGGGGCTCCTTGCTATGATTCCGATCCGGCATACCGTGTCGATGCGCATTATGCCACGCAGGAACTTCCCTTTGATTTCACCTTTACTATCACTGTTCCGCCGGATCTGTGCTTCATCGTAGACTTCGGAGAGGATTTTGCAGGCGTCCTTCACCACTCATATGCCGATGGCACACAGAGAGATTTCACCTATACGAAAGATGCAGGCGCTTTCATCGAGGCAGACTTTCAGTCGGACCGTTTTGAAGCTTCCAGCTCATTCACCTATTCAGACGGTCCCGTGGAATGGCAGGACGATTGGCTGTCAATCAGGGATATACGGGAATTCCCCAAAGCACCGACAGCATTTGAAACAGTCCTGAAGCCGGAATGTCATGTCCGATATTACAACGACCGGTATTCGGTGCACATTACCGGCGGTTTGCTTCGGATCCAATATGCCAGCGATTTCTGGCTCACTGTTCCAGAATTGTCTGATGAAAGCAGCTACGATCCATCGGAGACTATGCGCGTCACGATGGCCACCGCGGAGGTCCCCTTCGATTTCACCTTTACTTTACCACTGCCCACAATCGAAGACGATGACTGACCGCCATGGCAGCCGTCATCGCAAAGGAAAAAAGCCTTCGGCATGATCGCCGGAGGCTTTTGTAATGTGAAGTCCGGATGCCTTTGACGGCAACCTGCAGGCTCTTATCAGTTTTTCTTATCCGTCAGCCACTCCCAGGCCATCTGTGCGTACAGGGCAGCGCCGATGGGCAAGGCACGTTCATCCACGGTATAATGGCTGTTGTGCAGCGGGCCTTCGGAGCCGGGGGTATCCGGGGAGCAGACGCCCACATAGGCGTATACGCCCGGGGCTTCCAGCTGGAAGTCCGCAAAATTATCCCCGCAGCAGGACAGGGCGCGGTCCGTGATCACAGCGTCTGCTCCCAGCATGGCTTCTACCACCGGCCTGACTTCTCGGCAGATCTCCTCGGGATTCACCAGCGGCGAGCCGTAGTCCTCCCATTCGATCTCTGCCTCCGTGCCGTACATGGCCGCGATGCTTTTCACCGTTTCGGTGACCCAGCCGTTCACCTGCTGTCGGAGTTCCTGCGTGAAGAGCCGGGTAGTGCCCTCAAAGCTGGCTTCCTCCGCCACGATATTATAGGCCATGCCGGCGTTCAGTTTCCCGACCCCGATCAGCACGGCATCCACCGGAGAAGTCCTGCGTGTCACCAGCGCCTGCAGGGCCACGATGGTCTGGGCCGCCGCGTACAGCGCATCCGCGCCCATCTGCGGCGTGGATACGTGGGAGGCCTTCCCGTGGATCTTCACCTTGAAGCAATCCACCGAGGCATTGTTGGAGCCGGTCTTGACCCCAACGGTGCCCAGCTTCAGATCCGGCGCGGAGTGGATGCCGAACACCCGGTCCACGCCCTTCATCTTGCCCGCCTCCACGAAGGCGCGGACGCCGCCGCCCACTTCCTCCGCCGGCTGGAAGATCACCCGCACGGTGCCTGCGAAGTCCTCCCGATGCGCCTGCAGCGCCTGCGCTGCGGCTAAAAGGGAGGCCGTATGCATATCGTGCCCGCAGGCGTGCATGACCCCTGGACATTCAGAGCGGTACGGCACATCGTTTTCCTCCTGGATCGGCAGGGCATCGATGTCCGCCCGCAGCGCCACGGTGCGGCCCTCTCCCCGCGCGCCCCGGATCTCCGCGTACACGCCGGTCTGCCCCACGCGCTCGTGCGGGATCCCCCACTGATCGAGGTGCTGTTCAATGTATTCCGCCGTCTGGTACTCCCGGTTTGAAAGCTCCGGATGGCGATGCAGGTCGCGCCGGATGCCGGTCAGTTCCGGCATCCTGGCGAGCATCCAGGGATAAAACTCCATACTTGCCTCCCATGGTTCCGATGGTCAGAACAAATCTGTTTAGGATCACACGTCCGGGATATCCGCCGCTTCATCGTCGGTCAATACCATCTCCACGGTGACGCGGTTGGGCAGGCAGATGATCTCGTTCCTGTAAAAACGGGTGCGGAAGTTTTCATCCGTCAGCAGCCCCTGATTCACGCAGAGCTGGTTGTGACAGGTGGCGCTTTTCATATAGACGCCGTTCTCGGTGAAGGAGATCACGTTTTCTTCTCCGTCCGCGTTATGAACGACGATATCCTCCTTCTGTCCCAGATGTCCGGTCGCATATAAAACGCCGTCCAGGTACACGCGCACCTCCCGGCTGGCGGCGACGGGCGCATTCTCCTGGTTTAGAAAAAGGGCGGCAGCGCCCACTGCGAGAACGACTGCCGCCAGGATGATCAATGTTATTCTGTTTGCCTGATTCTGCCGCGCCTGCATGGCTTCACTCCGCCTGCTCTGCGGCGTTGTTCTGCTGCTTGCGGGGGGTGATGACGATGTGCCGGTTGGGCTCTTCGCCTTCGGAGTGGGTATCCACCAGCGCGTTCTCCTGCAGGGCGCTGTGCATGATGCGGCGCTCATAGGGGTTCATGGGCTCCACGGACACGCGGCGGCCGGTCTTCACGGCACGGTTCGCGTAACGGTTCGCCAGGCGAACGAGGGTGTCTTCCCGGCGGGCGCGGTAGTTTTCCGTGTCCAGGGTGATGCGGGTGTAATCGCTCTTGCCCTTGTTGATGTACAGGCTCGTCAGGTGCTGCAGCGCATCCAGGGTCTCGCCGCGGCGTCCGATCAGGATGCCCGAGGTATCGCCCTGCAGATCAGCGTGCAGGAAGCCCTCTTCGTCGGTGGACATATGCACCTGGGTCTCCACGCCCATGAGGCGGGTCACATTGCCCAGGAAATCCTGCGCCTTGCCGGCCAGGGTCGCGGGATCAAGGATCTTGGCGGGCGTCACTTCCTGCGCAGGCTTCGGCTCGGCCTTCCGGGGCTCCTTCTTCGCGGGCTTTTCAGCCTTGGGCTCATCAGCCTTCTTTTCGGCAGGCTTTTTCTCCGCCGGCTTCTTTTCGGCTTCCGGCTGCTTGTCTTCCGCCTTCACTTCTTTCTGCTTGGGAGCGGCAGGCTTTTTTGCGGCGGGCTTTTTCGCGGGCTGGGCTTCCGCCTTGGCCGGAGCAGCCTTTTCCGCCGTCTTGGCGTTCTGCCCGGTCAGGGAGTTGGCAAAGATCTCGTGCACCTCGTCCGCCGTATCTTCTTCAGTCACGGTCAGGCGCACTTTGGCGGGACGGCTGCCGAACAGGCCGAACAGGCCCTTGCTGCCTTCCTCTACGATATCGACTTTAACATCGCTCAGACTGACACCCAGCTGCTCCAGACCCGCGCTGATGGCTTCTTCTGTCGTCTTAGCGGTCATTTCAATGCTTTTCATGCTTTCAGAACTCCTTGGCTTCCAGCGTTCGTATCGTCAGTTTTGTTTTCGAAATACTTGGAGATCGCATAGTTGGAGATGCCGGCCACGATGTTGGACGTCACCCAGTAGATCGCGAAGGACGCACTGGAGATGAGGCAGAACCAGATGGACAAGATCGGGAAGAAGTACTTCATGAAGTTGTTCATGCTCTGGGTCTGGGCATTATTGTTGTTGTTATTGGCCATATCCGCGTTCGGGTTCTGCTGGGAGGTGAACTTGGTCATGAACACCTGGGTGATCGCAGCCAGAGCCGGCAGGATCAGCAGGCCGTTGTACTCCTTATAGATGTTGACGGTAAACACAAACAGGATGTTGAGGTTGGACACCGCCAGCTCCATGGCAGACTGGTAAGCGGGCTGGAGCGCCGCGGCCGCATAAAGGGCCTGGGCCAGCGCCTGCGCCTGCTCGTTGCTGCTCACGATGAACAGGCCGTCGGTATAGTTGGGGATGTTGGCCGCCAGCAGCTCCATCGTCTCCTGGGGCAGGCTGCTAAGCACTGAAGACCACACATCGGGCGGGATCTGGCGCAGGTTTTCCAGCGTCGGCACCACCGCGGCAAAAATGGAGTCCGAGGCCCAGACGTTCTTGACCCAGAGCCAGCCGGACATCTCGGGCGTCTGCCCGCAGACGTACTGGATGATCTGATGCGCCATCTGCTCGTTGGCCAGGGATCTCATGGCTGCGAACATGATCCAGAGGATCGGCAGCTGGATCAGCATCGGCAGACAGCCGGACAGGGGGTTGTAATGCTCGTTCTTGAACAGTTCCGCCTGCTTCTGCTGCAGCTTCTGCTGATCGTTCCCGTATTTCTTTTGCAGGGCATTGATCTTGGGCTGCATCTTCTGCATCTGGATCATACCCTTGCGGTTTTTGACGTCCAGTGGCAGGAGCACAACACGGATCAGGATCGTGAACGCGGCAATGGACCAGCCGTAATTCCCAAGCAGCCGGTACAAAAAGTCAAGTACCGATCTCAGCAATGCAGTCATTCTAAGTCAATCATCCCTTCTTCAAGAGTTCCTCAGGGCCCTCCGGGACCGGATCATATCCGCCCTTGCACATGGGGTTGCACTTGGCCAGCCGTTTGGCCGCCAGAGCGATCCCCCGCACTGTCCCGAACCTGTCGATTGCCTGCACGGCGTACTCAGAGCAGGTCGGCACAAAGCGGCAGCAGGATGCCTTGAGTGGACTCAGGTTTTTCTGATAAAACCTGATCGCGCAAATGCATGCACGTTTCATTGCGTTTTCACATACAATTGATGCTTTCGCATCAGGTAGCACATAGAGCGGTGGAGCGTCTGATAATCCGCTTCCGCAGCGGCGCTTCTGGCGGCCACGATATAGAGCCCTTTTTTCAGGTTGGGCATCTCTTCGCGGAAGGCAGCCCTGAGCCGCCGCTTGACCAGGTTGCGCGTTACAGCGTTGCCGACCTTCTTACCGATCGAAAAGCCGACCAGCTGGCGTCCGGAGGCCAGGTAGACCAGGGCCAGTTCTTTCGCGCCGACGCTCTTGCCCTTCCGGTATACATACTGAAACTGACTGTTTTTCCGGAGCCGATGCTGTTTTTGCACACTGACCTCCGTACAAATAAACGATTTTCGGATCAGAATAAAACTGCCCGCCCCTCTTTGATGAAAAATGGACAAAGCGGGACGGGCTTAGCCACGAACAATTGATCTGGGATCACCGCTCACCTGAACCGATGAGCGTCCGTGATCCGTCAGACGGTCAGTTGCTTACGGCCGCGACGGCGCCTTGCCTGAAGCACGCGGCGGCCGTTCTTGGTGGACATGCGAGCGCGGAAGCCATGGACCTTGCTGCGCTGGCGTTTTTTCGGATGATATGTAGGACCCATAATAGCACCTCGTATTCGTAGTAGGTTAGGAAAACATCAGCGCTTGCTGAACTGCGGAGCGCGGCGAGCAGCCTTGAGGCCGTACTTCTTGCGCTCTTTCATGCGCGGATCGCGGGTCAGGAAGCCGGCCTTCTTGAGGGCGGCACGCAGTTCGGGGTTAGCCTTGCACAGAGCGCGGCTGATGCCGTGACGGATCGCGCCGCTCTGGCCGGTCAGGCCGCCGCCGTTCACGTTCACCTGCACATCGAAGCCGGAAACGTTGCACAGCGTCATGGGCTGACGCACGGTCATTTTCAGGGTCTCAAGACCAAAGTACTGGTCGATATCACGCTTGTTGATGACGATTTTGCCCTCGCCGGGGACCAGACGAACGCGCGCCACAGCGGACTTGCGGCGACCCACAGCCTGGAAATCAGCAGTTGCCATAAATCAATTTCTCCTTTATCCAGCGATCACTTGATGAGTTCGAGCTTTTCAGGCTGCTGAGCAGTCTGCTTGAATTCCTCACCCTTGTAGACGTAGAGCTTCTTGGCCATCTGACGGCCCAGGGGGCCCTTGGGCAGCATGCCGACGATCGCGCGGCGCACCGCAAAGTCAGACTTCTTGTTCAGCAGGTCCTTGTACTTGGTTTCCTTCAGACCGCCGACGTAACCGCTGTGATGATAGTAGATCTTCTGATCCAGCTTTTTGCCGGTCATACGGACCTTATCAGAGTTGATGATGATCACGTAGTCGCCCGTATCGATGTTCGGGGTGTAGGTCGGTTTATTCTTACCGCGGAGGACATTGGCGACCTGGCTGGCGAGACGCCCCAGAACCATTCCATCCGCATCAACGATATACCACTTGCGCCCGGCGTTCGCAGCCTGCGCGGTTGCCATATAGGTTTTCAAGTGAGTTTCCTCCTGTTTCGTTGCGGAAGTACTTAGATTTCGACCGGCTATGATGGTCGCATACCCGGACATATGCTGGCGCGTCTCGGGGCTAATGAGGCGTGCTGGCACAAAATGTATAATAACACAAGATATGCAGGATTGTCAAACATTTTTAATACAAAAAGCTAAGAAAATTAACGAATACCCTGAGTTTTTGAGTCGGCAGCAAATTCCTGTGTATTTCCTGTGTCCGTCGACAGGATTCAGATTCTCCAAATGGCTGTATTTACTTCGATAATCCGTTACTTTTGAGGATAGGCTTTATCGAGCGTCTTGACGCGCGTCAGGATGAATCCCTTCAGAAAAGCGACACATTCATCCAGGTTCTTCCCCGACTGGGGATTGCCGCCGCTCTCCTTGTTCCAGGTCGCTTTGCTCCACCGGGCGTGATCCATGATCTCCGATTGCCGCACTTCTTCTGCGTATTCGTCAATGGAGCGCAGGATGCCGGACGGGTCTTCCGCTTCTCCCAGCAGGATCTGGCAGGCGGGACGGTACACCGCATAATAGGTGCTGATCATCCTCTCGCGGAAATCAGGATGTTTTGCCGCCTGGGTGAACCAGTAATAGGGCCTCTTTTGTTCCGCGTCCAGGGATAGATATCCCGCGCCGGGCCGCCTGGCGCTGGCACCGAGGATATTGTCCTGATCCCAGACCGGACCGCAGTATACCTTACTGCTGACACTGTCGGAATCCTTGTAGAACAGCGGCCGCTGACCGTCAAAATCATTCAGGAGCTCACTTTGCAAGTAGCGGTTCACAAAGCTCGTCATGTCCAGCATCTCTGTATAATGCAGGCCGGAAGCGGGATCTTTTCCGTCCGGCGCAAAGAGGGCGTTCTCGATCCGCTGCATCACGCCGGAAATGTACTCGATCTCGGCAGAGCTGGCATATTTGGGCTGCTGCATCGTGAAGGCCTGTCCCTTATTCGTTACGAATCCGGAGGCTTCACTCTGGAAATAATCCATATTGTTGGCGATCATCAGATATCCGCCGGTGATGTCTTCCGGCTCATTCGGGATCGCAAAGCTTCTGCGGGCGTTGATTTTGTAGCGCTCGCTGCCGACAAATGGATACGTTTCCAGCGGCTGATCATTGATCTCCTCGACCGCCTTTTCAAGATCCACTATATTCAGCCGATTGCTTCCGATCTCGCATTTTTCCGTCAGGAGATAGCATCCCGCATAAATCCCATTCAGATACAGGTCCACGCTCTGGCACGCAGGAGTAAACGCGTATGCGCCGCTGTATCTCGCCAGGTCGAGGGCCAACGTGTTGCGTATCTCTGAGCGGTCCAGGTAGTTGGCCAGCAGGATATAGGTCGAATCTTCTGCCATCCCGCACAGGGACGCTTTACGTTCGAGCTTGATCTGATAGGGCTTTTTAGGATACAGGAAGGTGGAATTTCCCCGCGTCCGAATATACTTGAGTTTTCCGTCATAGTACACATTGCCGTCCGGGTCTACCATATACATATCTCCAGGCTCCCGAACCGCCTTGGACTTATGGATCTGCGCCGTGCTGCCTGTTTCGGCGTTGATGTAGACCGCAGGAAGATTGGCGGACTGGTACACCGTCAGCGGGAAAGACGAGATCCCTTCTCCGGTCACCTTCAATTCCTTATTGAACGGAAGGCTGAACGCATCGCCGCTGCAGTATTCACGCCCGCCGATCCTCAGCGTTTCGATCCCTTCAAAATACAGGCGGGTCTCTTCCGGCTTATAGTGTGCGGGCAGAAAGAAGGCGCCTGTGCCGCTCAGCGAATACCAGACGTCTACCCGGTCGCGGGCATCCTGTTCTTCTGTTCCGCAGAGAATATACAAGGCAGGAAGCCGCTTCACCGCTGCCAAAGAACTGCCGGAGATCAAAAGACCCAGTATCAGAACCAATAAAAGGGAAAGCAGCCGTTTCATCTTCTCCACATCTCCATCAACTGATCAATGCTTCATCAGCTATTTGTGCAACAGCGGGAAAAGGTCTAACCGGTCGTTATCTCCCCTATCATTTTTACAATAAAGATACGATACAGATCTCACATCTTGACAGCTGCAGGACACAGATCTTCCGTAGAAACGGTCCAGTCGATCTCCTGAGGCTGCGCCTGATCGGGGATATCCGCCGCTTCCGCGCCCAGGGTCTCGTCCTGGCGGAGCTTGATCGCTTCCTCCCAGGCGGCCTTCAGCTGCGGGTCAGACATGTCGCCCAGTTCGAAGTACTCGTTGACCAGCTCTTCGGGCATTTCCACGATCACGTCGGGGGTCAGGCCGACTTTGTGTACCGCCGTGCCATCGGGCATGAAATACTGGGCGAAGGTGATCTGCATACCGTCCTCTTCCCCGTTCATGCCGCTCAGGGGGATCACGTACTGCATGATACCCTTGCCGTAGGACTGAGTGCCCACCAGCCGTGCCCGGCCCGCAGCCCGGAGAGTGCCCGAAAGGATCTCGGAAGAGGATGCAGAGGCACCGTTGATCAGCATCACCAGCGGGATATCGTCCTTGCCGTCGGTAGTATAGTTCTCGATGCGCTTGCCGAAACGATCCTCAGCGTAGAACAGCAGCTGCTTGTCCAGGAAGAGGTCCGCCATCTTTTCCGCAGCGTCTACCCAGCCGCCGCCATTGTCGCGCAGGTCGACCACCAGCGCGGTGGCGCCCTGCTTGCGGAGCTCTTTCAGCGCCTCGGTAAAGCCATTGACGCAGTCGCCCGAAAAATCATACAGGATCAAGAGACCCACCTGGTCCTCGAGCATCGTGTATTCCACCGTATTCACGGTGATGATGCGGCGGCCCACCGTAAACACGATGTTTTCGCCGCGGCGGATGACTTCGATCTCCACCGTCTCGGCTTCCTTGCCGCGCATCAGGTTCGCAGCCTCCTGCATGCTCTCAGCCGTGACCTGGAGCTCATCCACGCGCACCAGCTGGTCACCCTTTTTCAGGCCGGCCTCTTCCGCAGGCGTGTTTTTGAACACGCGGCTGATGGTGACCGTATTGTCCTGGTAATTCGCCAGCATCTGGATGCCGACGCCGGCATAGACGCCCTCGTCGTCCTCCCACATCTGTTTCCAGCTTTCGGGCGGATAGTAGAAGGTGTAGTTGTCGCCCAAGCCCTGGAGCAGGCCCCAGATGGCGTATTCCAGCATGGCGTCCTTATCAGGCTCCTCGTAGTAGTAGGCATCCACCACGTCCATGATCTCGGCCAGCTTTTCAAAGCGCTTCAGGGCTTCGTATTCGGACTTGGTGACCGTGACCTCCTCTTCCCGATTGAAAAAGCTGAACAGGCCGTCGCCCACAGCCAGGGCGTTCACGCTCGCAGAGCAAAGCAGGCACAGGATCAGAATGAGGCTGATCACACGAGTGATTCTTGACATGGTTTCTCCTTTCGGCATCAGGGTCACCGAATGCACTTTTTCATTTCCAGCAGCATCTTAAAAGTCACCGCATCCTCGAATCGCCGGAGATCCAGACCGATGATCTTTTCGATCTTGTCCAGACGGTAGGTCAGGGTGTTGCGGTGGATATACAGCTGCCGGGCAGTATCAGACAGGTTCAGGTCTTTTTCAAAGAACATATTGACGGTGTCCAGCAGATCATCGCTGAACAGCTTTTCCACCTCAGCGGTGAAGAGCATACGGTGGTATTTTTCAGCCAGTTCGTGCGGGACTTCCGACAGGAAGCGCGGCATCAGCATGCGCCGGTAGTCAAACACGGTCTGTTTCGGCTGGTAAATCCGGCCCACCCGCAGGGCTTCGCAGGCCTGCTCGAAGGACGTATGCAGATCAGCGACATCCTCCACGCTGCCGCCGATGCCGATCAACAGGCTGCAGCCGGATTCGCTCAGCGCGGACTCCTGGACAGCACTGGCGTAATCCAGCAGGTCCTCCCGATCGTCCACCTGGGTCATATCCATCAGGTAGGCCGCTCGCTCGGGATCGACGGACGTCAGCACATCGGTCGGTCCCGCCGGCAGGATGGAGCGCACCATGGCCCCGAAATCTCCCTGCCACGGCGTCTGCATTTCGAACACCAGCACACAGCGGGGCAGCTTTTTGACGATCCCGGCGGCGTTGAGCGCCTGATCGAGGCCGCCCGCCGCATTCCCGTTCAACAGCAGCTGCCGGTACAAATACTCCTGTCCCGCCGCATCGGGGTACTGGCGGAGCAGCTCGGCCAGCATCATGTCCGCCATCTCCAGCGTATCCGCGGCGGATGCGGCGTCCGGCGCTTCCACGCTCCAGCAGAGCCCGTCCATCGCCCGGCTGGGCATGAACACCCGGCCGTCTGCGAACAGCGGCTCTCCCTCCTTCAGGCCGGAAGGCAGGCTGATCACCGGCGCCCGGCGATCGAGTACGTCGTTCCCCTGCCCGTCCGTCAGCCCCAGCGGCCTCCTCAGGGACGCAAAATAACGGTTCAGCCGTTCGATCAATCGTTCGTCCACGGTTCGTCCGTCACCTCCGTCTCATCCAGCGCGGCGTCCTCTTCCGCCAGGCGAGTAAGCAGGCTCAGCCGTCCGTCCCCGGACTCATGGAAACGGGAGATCTCTTCTTTGCTGAGCACCGTATCTGTGCCCATACAGGCGTCACAGCGGTAATCGCAGGCCGGACAATGGCAGCCCAGATAGGCGCCGCCCTCCTGCTGGATCATATACGCCCCGCAAACAGGGCATCCACAACGCATGCTTTTCTCACCTCAGTACAGAGGATAGCGGGCCGTCAGGCGCGCTGTCATGGCTTTGACCTTCGGGATCGCGGCTTCCCCTTCGCGGATCAGCAGGGCGATGCCGTCGGCGATATCCTTCATATCGGCTTCCACGAGGCCCCGGGTGGTCACGGCGGGGGTGCCGACGCGCAGGCCGCTGGTTTCCGTCGGCTTCCGGCGATCCCTGGGCACCATGTTCTTATTGACGGTGATATCCGACTCTTCCAGCCAGGTCTCCAGCTGCAGGCCGGTGATGTCCGTATCGCAAAGGTCGATCAGTATCAGGTGATTGTCCGTGCCTCCGGATACCATGCGCACGCCATTCGCGCGCAGCCCCTCCTCCAGAGCCTTGGCATTCAGGATGATCTGGTGCTGGTACTTCTTGAAGTCCTCGCTCATGGCTTCCTTGAAGCAGACCGCCTTCGCGGCGACGATATGCATGAGCGGGCCGCCCTGGGTGCCCGGGAAGATGGCCTTGTCGATGGCCTTCGCATACTCCTGCCGGCAGAGGATCATTCCGCCCCGGGGACCGCGCAGGGTCTTATGGGTGGTGGTCGTGACCACATCGGCGTAGGGCACCGGAGAGGGATGTTCCCCCGCCGCCACCAGGCCAGCGATGTGGGCCATATCCACCATCAGGTATGCGCCGACCTCATCCGCGATGGCGCGGAAGCGCTCAAAATCGATCACGCGCGGATAGGCGGAAGCGCCGGCCACGATCATCTTGGGCCGGATCTCCAGCGCCTTGGCGCGTAGACCGTCATAATCGATGCACTCGGTCTCCGGGTCGACGCCGTAGCTCTCAAAATGGAAATACTTGCCGGAAATATTGACCCGGCTGCCGTGGGTCAGGTGTCCGCCGTTGTTCAGGTTCATGCCCAGCACAGTATCCCCCGGCTGCAGGAGCGCAAAATACACGGCCATGTTCGCCTGAGATCCGCTGTGGGGCTGTACGTTGGCGTGGTCTGCCCCGTACAGCGCCTTTGCCCGCTCCCGCGCGAGCTCCTCGGCCTCGTCCACATACAGGCAGCCGCCGTAATAGCGGTGCCCGGGATATCCTTCCGCGTACTTATTGGTCAGGACGCTCCCCATGGCCGCAAGGACGGCCGGGGACACGAAGTTTTCCGACGCGATCAGTTCCAGGTGCGTTTCCTGGCGCTTGGCTTCCGCATAGATCACATCCGCGATCTCAGGATCAGCAGCCTTCAGATAATCGGGGATTGGGAACATGGAGGCACCTCCGTCCAACTGGTCGTTCAAAAGCAAAACAGCCGATAACCGCGGCACATGCGCCTTGTGCTTACTGCTGCTTCCTTTCGGACCTGACAGGGTTCACACCGCTGCATCGCACGGAGCCCATCCGCATAACGGCAAATCAAATTATAACCGATATATCGGAAAAAAGCAATACTTTGGTTTGTAAAAACAGTATTCGAACCGAAAAACCGGCGCGGGATCTCTCCCGCACCGGCATATCTTCTGTTTTGATCAGGCACCTTCCGGATAATCGCCCTCGAACAGGTTGCGCTGGGTGGCTCTGTCAGCGATGCCGGTGGCGCGCAGGCCGTGGTCCTGCTGGAAGGCGAGGACCGCGTTGTGGGTGTTCGCGTCAAACCGTCCGGTCACAGTGTGCTTGAAGTAGCCCTGATTCTTCAGCTCCTGCTGCAGCCGCTTGACCGGCTCGCCGCTCTGGCCGATCTTCAGGATCAGGTAGTCGGAGCCTTCCGGTCCCTCGGTCACCTGGGCGTAGTCGGGCGGGTTCGTCTTGGCGGAGTTCGGGGTCGCGGTCGCTCTCGGAGTCGCGGTGGGACGCGGCGTCCGGGTCGGCACCGCGGTGGGCTCCGCCTGATAGAGGCGCCTCTGCACCGTTTCGCTGGCAACGCCGTCCTGGCGCAGGCCCTGGTCCGCTTCGAAATTCATGACAGCCTGGTAGGTGGTAGTGCCGTACTTGCCGTCGGAATTGCCCTTGAAGTAGCCCAGCTTGCGAAGCGCCGTCTGCATCGTCTTCACGGGGTCGCCCCTGTCGCCCATCTTCAGGGTCACATACTTCCCATTGGGAGCTGCGGTCACATTGCGGTAGGAGGGCGGGTTGGTGACCCTGGGCGTCGCTGTCCCGCGGGGCGTTGCCGTCCTTCTCGGGGTCGCAGTCGCGCGAGGCGTCGCGGTCTTCCGCGGGGTCGGGGTCACGCGGACGGTCGGAGTGGGCGTGCGGTTGTACTTGCCGCCGAACAGCAGCTGCTGCATGGTCGCATTGGCGATGCCGTTCTGCTTGAGTCCGTTGTTGGCCTGGAAGCGGCGGACCGCGTCATAGGTGCTGGCGCCGTACTTGCCGTCAGTGGTCCCCTTGAAGTAGTTGCCCTTCTTGAGCGCCTTCTGCAGCTGAGTGACCGGCGCGCCGCTGTCGCCCATCTTGAGGGTCACGTAGTTGGAGCCCACGGGCGGGTTGGTGACAGTGCGGTAAGCGGGCGGATTCGTGACCGTCTTCGGGGTCGGGGAGGCCGTCGGAGCCAGGCCGAACAGCAGACGGTTGGTCGCGTTGTTAGCGACACCGTTCGCCGTCAGGCCGTTGGCCTTCTGGAACTTGACCACCGCTTCATAGGTGGAGTAGCCGAACTGGCCGTCCGCCTTGCCGCTGAACACCTTGGCTTTCTTGAGCGCGTTCTGCAGCTGGGTGACCGGCGCGCCGCTGTCGCCCATGCGCAGGGTGATATAGTTGGAGCCGACCGGCGGATTGGTAACGGTGCGGTAGCTGGGCGGGTTGGTGCCCTTCTTGGAGGCCGGGGTCGCGGTGGGCTTCATGCCGTAGAGGCGGTCCAAAGTCGCCGCGCCCGCGATGCCGTCCACCTTGATACCGTTGGCCGATTGAAAGGCGCGAACAGCTTCAAAAGTGCTCACGCCGTATTTGCCGTCGGTACTGCCGTCATAGTATTTCGCGCGCTTGAGCGCTGCCTGGAGCACCCGCACCGGGGCACCGCTGTCCCCCAGGTGCAGAGTCGCGTAGCCGCTGGGCGGGTTCGTGACCGTTTTCCAGGACGGCGGATTGGTCGCCCCCGAGGGGGGAAGGTTCCCGGGCTTGTTGGTCACCTTCCCGACACTCGCCTTTGAGGGATCGTAGCGCTTGGGCGTGCCGGTGAACATCAGCACGAGGGTATTGCCGCCGGCCACGCCGTCCGCCCTGAGCCCGTTCTGGGCCTGGAATTCCTTGACGGCCACGGTCGTGTTGGCGCCAAAGTCGCCGTCCACCGTGCCGGTAAAGTAGCCGAGGGCTTTCAGCTTGCGCTGCAGAGTCTTCACGGCTTCGGTATTCTTGGCGCCTTCCTTCAGGCTGATGCCGATAATACCGGAAGAGGTAGCGGCCTTCCGCGCGTTAGCGCCGTACATGGCCTTCAGGGTCTCCGCGCCGGCGATGCCGTCGGCGGTATCCAGGTTCCTGCTCTGGAAGGCGATGACCGCCTGTTCGGTGATGGCATCAAACTTGCCGGTGGCCGTTCCGTCCAGGTAGCCCAGGGAGATCAGGCGGCGCTGCATGGTCGTGGTTGCGGCGTTATTGCTACCGCGCTGCAGCAGGATGTTCTGGGAGATGCGCGGCGTGGAGGTCGGTCTCGGAGTCGGTGTCGCCGTGGGCCGGGCCGTCATCTTCGCGGTCTTCAGGGTGTCCAGGGTCTTATCGCCGGCCACGCCGTCCGCGGTCAGGCCATAGGCGCGCTGGAAGTTGGTCACAGCCGTCTTGGTGGCAGCGCCGTAGTCGCCGTCGATGTTGCCGGAATAGAAGCCGAGGCTCTTGAGCTTCCGCTGCAGCTCGCGCACAGCGTTGCCGTTGGCGCCAAAGCGCAGCACGCTGCTGGTGGGCGTGGGCGTAGCGGTCGGGCGCGGCGTATTGGTGACAGGCACCGGCGTCTGCGCCGCCTGGGTCGGGATCGAGACGATGGGGCCCGTGGTCGCATCCGTGCCCGTCTGGGTCTGAGGCTGCTGCGGCACGGCCGTCATGCCCGCCGCGCCGGGCTGCATCACGATGCGCGCCGGGGTCGGCGTGATCAGGAGCGGCGTCGCGACCGGCGCCGTCGTGGCCGGCCCGATCTCCTCATAGACCGGGTAGCGCACGTTGTTCCCCTGGGCGGACTCGTTTCCGCTCTGAATGATATCCGGCTCCACATAGCAGCCGCTCAGCACAACCGAAACGGTGAGCAGCAGCGCCATGAGCAGAACCGCTCGCTTACTCGTACGTTTCATGGGTCAATCCCGTCCTTCCTGTTCTTTGCTTTCAATTGGCTCGCCCGCAAACTGCCAGACCGCGAAGCCCAATTTCTTCGCTGCGGCAATATTGTCGGCATTGTCGTCGATAAAGACTGCGTCCTGAGGCTTAAAGCCGTACTGTTCGCAGAGGATCTCGTAGATCCTGGGCATCGGCTTGATGGCATGCACCCGGCTCGAGACCACGCCCCCGTCGAAATACTTGAACAACGGGAACCTGGCCATGGTGCGCTCAAAGACCGGCGTCGAGTAATTAGTGAGGTAGTACAGCCTCTTCCCCGCCTGCTTGAGCTCGGGCAAAAGCAGGGAGCCCGTGTAGGGGCACATCATCTGGTCGAAATTCTCCAGCAGATAGGATACCTTCAGGTAATCCTCCCGGCTCGTGGAATGGGCCGCCTCACACATCAGCCGCGCCAGCTCTCCGGTGGTCATCAGTCCTGTGTCGATCCAGGACCACAGGCCGCTTTCGAACACGCCCTTAAACAGCGCGTCGCTGAGGCCGAAGCCCTTTGCGATCTTAACCGGATCAAAATGCACGAGCACATTACCGACGTCGAATACGATCACGTCGTGCTGGATCAACCGTTCGTCCATTCAGACTTCACCTCAGTATAAGGATAGCACACTTTACCGATAATTACAATCATGTTTCGGGAATTTTTGCTCTTTATGTGTTTTCTGGTTTGTAAAAATTCGCGCATCAGTCCACTCCGATGGCTTCGATGCCCTTGAGCACCTCCGGCTCCCGGATGTCGCGGACGTTCGTGTACAGGCGACGGCTCAGCACCGCGCCGCCGCGATAGTACAGGCAGATGAAGGGGCAGTCCTTCGCGAACAGGGACTGGATCTCCCTAAGCTTCTGCTGATAGCTGAACTGGTTGTCGCACTTGCGCAGGTCGGTGATCAGGCTGTTCATTTCCGCATTCTTGTACCGCCCGTAATTGCCGGTATTCGGCCCGTAGAGCAGGAAGCCGGGGTCGGGCACGGAATCCATCTGATAGGCGGCCAGACACAGGTCAAAGTTGCCCGCCTGCAGGCGCTCCTTGGCCAGGGCGAAGGAGACCAGGTATACGCGCACGGTGATGCCCACCTTGGCCAGCTGGTCGCGGATCTGGTTGGCCGTCTCTACACGGACGGAGTTTTCCGCTTCCTCGTACACCCACAGACGCAGGGACAAGGCCACACTCTTGGCATCCCGGATCATATCCCGGACGCCGTCCCCGTTGGTGTCGATCCAGCCCGCCTCGTCCAGCAGACGGTTCGCTTTCTCCAGGTTGTAGGCGAAGTAATCCTCGCCGTCATCGTCGCTGGGGTCATAGTACATCCACGTTCCGCGCGGGAAAGGGGTGTCCGTGCGCGAGGTCATGCCGTAATAGGCGTTGTTGGACAGGGCGTCCGGGTCCAGCGCGTAGCGGATGGCATACCGGACGCGGATATCCTGCAGCTCATAGGAATTCATATTCATGAGCAGCGTTTCCAGCTGACGTGTACGGTAGTCGATATTCACGCTGGTCACGCCGCCGCGGTACTGGGCCGTGGTGACGGACCGCGTCACGATAGCATCCACACGGTTGTACTCGTAGTCCGCGGTCAGGTCCCGGTTGGTGGCGGAAAAGAAGGCGTTGATGTTCTTGACCCGGGGCTCCTCCCCCCACCAGCGGTCATTGTAGGACAGGTACAGATAATTGGCCGGATAGAAGGATTCCGCGAGGTAGGGCCCGGAACCGATGGGGTATTCGAACTGTACCTCGCTGGCCTTGAGGATCGGGAAGTTCATGGCATAGATCACGCCGTAATAGGGCCGGGCCGCATTGACCACCAGGGTCAGGGCGTCATTAGCCTGAGCCGAGGAGATCACGTACCGCATGGAGGCGTAGACGCCGTGGTTCTCCGCCGTTTCATCCTTCGCCAGGCGAATGATCTCGTTGATGGTGGCCGCCGCATCGTAGGCCGTCAGCTTGGTGCCGTCGCTGAAATACACGTCGTCCCTGAGCCAGAAGGTCCAGTTTTTGCAGTTGTTGCTGGCCTCCCACTTGGTCGCGATATAGGGCTCCGGCTCATAGTTGTCGTTCAGGCGGATCAGGCTTTCATACATCAGGCTGTGCAGGGACTGAAAATCCCGCTCAAGGGCCCACAGCGGATTCAGGTAATTGGTCTTGACCGAGATCATGCCCACGGAAAAGGTATCAGAGGTCAGCTCCTGCGCCAGCACTCCGCTGCAGGTCAGGGCTGCCGCCAGGAGCACCGGCAGCAGTTTCCGAATAATAGTGCGCGCAATATATTGCATAAGAGTCAACCACCTTTCGGGCATAATCCTTTGTCGATTGGGTCGGGATCTCGCTGTATTTCAGGGTCTTGTGGTCCGCGGAATACTTATAGAGCCAGTAATCCACATTGTTGGGCCCCGCGTGGTAGGCGCAGGCCACCAGCACCGGATCCCCGCCGTAGCGGTCGGACAGGATGCGGATGTAGTTCGCCCCGATGCAGACGTTCAGTTCCGGATCGAACAGGTCGTTATCCTCGATGGTCCTGCCGTCGTAGGCCGTCCCCCGCACGTAGGTCTTGGCCGAGGGGATCAGCTGCATAAGCCCCCGGGCGCCGGTGGAGGCCACATAAGCCTGGGGATCATAGCTGCTTTCATTCAGGATGATGGCCGCCAGGTAAGCGGGGCGCACGCCGTATTCCCCGGCGTACTTTTCGATCAGGCTGCGGTACTTGACCGTGGTGCGGTAGACCCGGCGCTCATAGGCTGCCTGCTCCTCCGCCATCTTCGCCTGCTGGTCCGCGAGCCTCGCCCCGCTGACCAGCGCCAGCACCAGGGATAAAAGGAGGAATACGCTTAAGGCACAGACAGCGATCCACTGGCCTCGGCTCAGCCGGATCCCCCCGCGCCTCCTGCGCGGCGCGCCTACAGGCGCTTCAGCTGTTCTGCGCATCGTTCCGCTCCTTTATGAGCCGTCTGAGCAGCTCTTCATACATCCTCGTCACGGCCTCTCCGCTCTCCTCCAGTGTCCCGCGGGTGTCGATATACCGGTCAGCTCGCTTCCGCTTTTCCCAGGCACTCATCTGGCTCGAAACGCGGGCCTGGGCTTCCTTTCGGCTGAGCCCGTCCCGGGCCATCAGCCTTTCCAGCTGTACTTTTTTCGGGATCCAGGCGCACCAGACCTCGTCACAGCGCGCGTCGAGGCCCGTCTCGTACAGCAGGGGCACGTCCAGCACCACCACCGGCGCGTCCTTCCGGTCCGCCTCGGCGATCTGCCGGTCCATTTCCTCAAATATGAGGGGATGGGTGATCCGATTCAGCGTTTTCAGGGCCTCCGGATCGCTGAACACAAGTTTTCCCAGCGCTTTGCGGTCCAGGACGCCGTCCTTCACGTATTCACCACCAAAGGCTTCGCGGATGCGCTCCAGGGCTGCGCCGCCTGGCGCAGTCAGGCCGTGGGAAATCTTATCCGCGTCCACTACCGGCACGCCTGCCGCCCCGAGCGCGCTGCTCAGGTTGCTCTTTCCCGTGGCGATGCCGCCCGTCAGGCCGATGATGTAGCTCATTTCGTTTCAAACCAGCTCTTTCCCGTCTTGACCTCGGCCAGCAGCGACACCTTCAGGGAGGCGACCTGCTCCATGGTCTCCTTGAGGAGGGCGGCGGCCCGCTCAGCCTGGGCTTCCGGTGCTTCGATCAGCAGCTCATCGTGCACCTGCAAAATAAGCTTGCACTCCGGCAGCTCCTGCCGCAGCCGTTCGCTGACCCGCACCATGGCGAGCTTGATGATATCCGCCGCGGTGCCCTGGACCGGCATATTCATGGCGACCCGCTCGCCGAAGGAGCGGCGCGCGCCCTTCTCTTTGAGCTCCGGCAGGGGGCGGCGGCGGCCGAACAGGGTCTCGGCATAGCCGCGGTCATGCCCAGACTGCTTCATCTGCTCCATAAAGCGGTGGATGCCGGGATACCGCTCCAGATACCGGGCGATGAACTGCCCGGCCTCCTTCCGGCTCATGTGGATATTCCTGGCCAGGCCGAAATCGCTGATGCCGTACACGATGCCGAAGTTGACCGCCTTGGCGTTGGAGCGCATCTCGTGGGTGACCTCTTCGATGGGCACGCCGTACACCTCCGCCGCCGTGCGGGCATGGATGTCCTGGCCGCGGCTGAAGGCGTCGATCATGGCCTCATCCCCGCTCATGTGCGCCAGCACCCTGAGCTCGATCTGGGAATAGTCCGCGTCCACCAGCAGGCTGCCTTCCGGCGCGACGAAGGCCTTCCGGATCTCCCGCCCTAAGTCGGAGCGCACCGGGATGTTCTGCAGGTTCGGCTCGGAAGACGAGATGCGGCCCGTGGCCGTGGCCACCTGGTCAAAATAGGAATGGACCCGCCCCGCATAGTCCGTCTTGTTGAGCAAGGCATCCACATAGGTGCTGTTGAACTTGACATAGGTCCTGTATTCCAGGATGGCTTCGATGGCCGGATGGTCGTCGATGAGGCCCTCCAGCGTCTCCGCGTCGGTGGAGTACCCGCGCTGGGTCTTTTTGCCCGAGCGCAGGCCCAGGACCTCGAACAGCACATGGCCCAGCTGCTGGGTGGAGTTCAGATTGAAGCCATCAACGCCCGTCAGGCGGTAGACGTCCGCCTTCAGCGTTTCGATCTTCTCGCGGTACTGCTCGCCCAGCTGTGTAAGCACCTGCCGGTCCACCAGGAATCCGCTGTCCTCCATATCGCAGAGCACCCGGCTCAAAGGCAGCTCGATATCCCGGTACAGGTCCATCATGCCGTCCCGCGCGAGATCCTTCTGCTGGGCCTCGCGCAGCCGGCGGATGCCCTCGGCGTTGGCGTTCGCGTAATTCTCCAGGGCATAGGCCCGCTTGAGGGGATTCTTCAGGTATTCCGCCAGCATGGTATCCCAGAGGATGTCCGGCTGGCCGAGACCGCTGTCCCGGAAGCGGTGCATCAGATTCTTGCCATCGTGGGTGATGAGCCGCTTTCCCATGAGGGGCTTGAGGGCCGCCATCGCCTCGTCCGGCGAAAGCCCGGTGTCCAGCAGGGACTGGGCGATGGGGATCTCCCCGAGCCGTCCGTCAGCCGCCAGGCTGATGCGGCCGTCGCCGGCCAGGATGCAGACCTCCTCATCCTTGATCCCCCGGATCCAGGCCTCGACGTCTGCGGCGGTCCTGATGATCTCCGCTTCCGGGGCCGGTTCTTCCGGCAGCGCTTCCGTCTCGGCTTCCTCAGCGACCGGCCAGATCTTTTCGGCCTGCTTCATGACGGCGTTCAGCTGGTAATGCTTGAGCACTTTGCGGCCGCCGTCGCCCCGGGCATAGGCGCTGGCTTCATAATCCGGCTCCAGGGGCACTTCGGTACAGATGCGGGCCAGCTCCTTGGAAAAACGGCCCTGATCCGCGAATTCGCGCAGTTTCTCCCCCAGCTTGCCCTTGACCTCGTCCGCATGGGCCAGGGTCTCCTCCAGGGTGCCGTACTGGTCCAGGAGCTTCACCGCCGTCTTCTCGCCCACGCCCGGGATGCCGGGGATATTGTCGCTGGAATCCCCCATCAGGCCCTTCCAGTCAGTGACCTGGTCCGGGGTGATGCCAAAGACGTTTTTCACTTCTTCCGGGGTAAAGAGGATCGTTTCCGAGATCCCCTTGCGGGTGAACAGCAGCCGCGTATGCTCGGACACCAGCTGCAGAGCGTCGCGGTCGCCGGTCAGGAGCAGCGTGTCGATGCCGCGCTCGTGATTGATGCGGCTGACCGTGCCCAGGATGTCGTCCGCCTCATAGCCCTCCAGCGCCAGGACCGGGATGTGCATTTCCGGCAGGATCTCCCGGATCAGGCCGAACTGGCTGACCAGGTCGTCCGGCGTTTTGAGCCGCCCGGCCTTATACTCCGCGTACTGCTTGTGGCGGAAGGTGGGCGCATGCTCGTCGAAGGCTGCGGCGCAGTAGGCCGGCTCATACATCTCGAGCACCTTGATCAGCATCATCAAAAAGCCGTGCACCGCGTTGGTGGGCACGCCGTTCACATCCATGGGCGGCAGCGCGTGATAGGCGCGGTGCATCAGGGAGTTTCCATCCACGATCAGAAAGAGTGGCCTTGACATGAAGCTGTTTTCCTTTCCCTCGATCCGTTCAGAGCAGCATACGGTTTAACCCGGACAGGTCGTTGAACATATAGTCGGATCCGCCCCGGCTCATGAACAGGGCAAAGAGCCCCAGCAGGATCAGGAGCCCCAGCAGGACCGCCGCCGCGATCCTGAGCGGACTGATAGGCGCGTGGCCCGCCACCTTGCCGTTCTGGCCGTTGATCAGCACATGGCGTTTCTTTTTGTGATAGGTGTAGGCGTTCAGGTACATGGGCACCAGGGTCAGACGGTAGCGGATATTGTGATGCTCCGTCTCGAGCCTTTGCACCTGGGCCTCGTCCGCGGAGGAGAGGATGTCCCGCTCCGCCAACTCCGCCAGCCGCCGGTCCACCATGGCCTGGGCCTCCTGCCAGCCCGCCTGTACGTCTGCGACCGGCTTCTCACAGGCATAGCCCGCGATGAACTCGGGCACGTACCGTCGGAGCTGGCTCATTTTCCAGGGCATGACGCTGTTCAGCATGGCCTGCGGCAGGCGCTCGCTGCCTGGGATCATGACGTCGTCGAAGCGCTGCTCCAGGGTCCGGGAGACCCGCTCCCACCGCGTCAGCTGCTCGGAGCGCTTTTCCGTGCGCTCCTTGCCGTCAGGGTCGGTCACCGTGTAGGGGATCTGCCCCTGGTAGTGCCGTCCGGCCTTGCCTTCATAGACGGAGACCGCGTCATCCACATAGGTCCAGCGGGGCAGGTAGACGCCGGTGAGGTTCCCCTCCGCGGCCTGTTTCTTGACGGCCCCGCATACGAAGATGTGCCCCCGGATCCATTTGTTGAAGCGTTCCTGGGCCTCGCGGCGGGTCAGCTGGAAGGGGATCACGCCCTCGGGCGCGATCCCGGCTTCCGCTGCGCTCTCCTGCATACGTTTTGAGCCACAGAAGGGGCAGATCCGTACCCGGGTCTCCCCTGTCTCCACGAATTCCGCGCCGCATTCCTCGCACCGGGCCACCCGGGTCTCGTCGATCCAGGCGGCGTCCGTTTCCGGCGGAGGAAAGCGGATATCATACTCGTTGGGGGTCTCGCGGGCGCACTGAAAGGGTTTCAGCGTCCCGCAGTAGGGGCATTTGAGCTGCTGGGAGGCCGGGTCAAAGACCATGCGCCCACCGCAGGCAGGGCAGGAATAGGGACCGGTCTTGGCGCTCAGATCAAACTCAGACACGTTCCCGCCTCCTTCTTTACTGGTTTCCGTTTCCGTTGAGCAAGCCCTCGCTCATCATCTTCACGTACTCGTCCCGGGTGATGATGGTCTTGCGGGCCTTGCTGCCCTCGGACTCGGAGATGATGCCGCGCTTGGTCATTTCGTCAATGATGCGTCCCGCGCGCGCATATCCGATGCGCAGGGTGCGCTGGAGCATGCTGATGGAGGTGGAGCCGTCCTGCACAGCCATGCGGATCGCCTCGTTCAGCAGGTCGCTGAACTCGCTCTCGCGCATGTCGTTGACCGGCTCGGAGGGATCCTCCTGATCGGAACCGCTGTCGGTGGGCTTTTCCAGCACGTCCTGGATGGAATGGTTGTAGTCCGGGCGATACCGGGTCTGGATATTCTCCGCGATGCGCGCCACCTCGTCATCGGTCACGAAGCAGCCCTGCACGCGCATGGGCTTAGACGCGCCGACCGGCAGGTACAGCATGTCGCCCTTGCCCATCAGCTTTTCCGCGCCGTTGATATCGATGATGGTGCGGCTGTCGACGCCGCTGGACACGGTGAAGGCGATACGGCTGGGGATGTTGTTCTTGATGACGCCGGTGATAACGTCCACGGACGGGCGCTGGGTGGCCAGTACCAGGTAGATGCCCGCAGCACGGGCCAGGGCGGCTAGGCGGCGGATGCTCTCTTCCACGTCCTTGCGGCAGACCTCCATCAGGTCCGCCATTTCGTCGATGATGACCACGATGTGGGGCAGCCGGTCTTCCTCCGGCATCTTTTTGTTGTAGCCTTCCAGGTTGCGCACGTTCTGCTTGGAGAACTTGCCATAGCGCTCCAGCATCTCATTGACGGTCCAGCTCAGGGCCACCGCGGCCTTCTTGGGGTCGCAGACCACGGGAATCAGCAGATGTGGGATCCCGTTGTATACCTGCAGTTCTACCTGCTTGGGGTCCACCATGATCAAGCGGACGTCCTTGGGCGAAGTGCGATAGAGCAGGCTGCAGACGATGGAGTTGATGCAGACGGATTTACCGCTGCCGGTAGCGCCTGCGATGAGCAGGTGAGGCATGCGCGAAAGGTCGCCGATGATCGGCTTGCCCGCGATGTCCTTGCCCAGGGCCACAGCCAGCGGCGAGCGGGCGTTATGCATCTCCGGGCTGTCCAGCACCTCGCGCAGGGTGACGGGACTCACGATGTTATTGGGCGCTTCGATACCGATGTAGGAAGTGCCGGGGATCGGCGTTTCCAGGCGCAGGCGGTCGGAGCCCATTTCCAGCATCAGGTTATCCAATACGCTGGTGACCTGCTTGACTTTGACGCCCTCGGCCAGCTTCAGCGCAAAGCGCGTGATGGCGGGGCCGTGGGTGATCTCCCGGACCTGAGCGTCCACATTGAAGGTTTTCAGGGTGCGCTCGATCTGCTGGGCACGGTACTGGTCCTCCTGGGTGGACTCCCCCGGGTTCACCGCCTTCGGCATGGACAGGAAGTTCATGGGCGGCGGCGTATAGGGGCCGTTATTCACCGCGGGCTGGACCGGCTTGGGCATATCCGGCGTCTTATCCAGCCGATTGCCGGTCCCGGACGATGCCGGGTTGATGGGCACATGGCTGATCTCCGGCAGATCGACGGTGGCGGTATGCACGGGCTTTGCCGTCTTATGCTCGTCCAGGTCCCGGCGCTGCTGGCGCGTCTCACTCAGGTTCTGCTGCAGCTTTTTCAGCTGCACCTGCCAGTCGGAAAGGTTGCTTTCGTCATCTTCCGGCGCTTCCGTTTCCATCACCGGCTGCGGGGCAGGCTTGCGGGACGGTTCCGCCTTTGCGGGACGTACCGGTTCTTCGCGTTCAGCGCTTACTGCAGGCTGTTTTTCGGCACGCTTGGCCGGTGTTCTGGTCTCCGCCGGCTTAGGAGCGGGGGCAGGCTCGTCAAACACAGGCTCTGCAGGCATGACGGGCACAGGCTGCTTCTTTTCCGTCTGCCGGTTCGTGACCGGCGGCCTGAAGGCCTGATCCGTCTCCGGCTGATCCTCCCAGGGCAGGGGCTCCTCCACCGGACGGGCATTCGCGGCAGCTTCGGCCGCGGTGCCGGTCACCTCATAGGCGCCGTCGTCATGCAGCACGAAGGGCTCGTGATACAGATCGTCCCCATTGTTCATCGGGGTGAAGGGGCCGGAGGCCGCGGGCTGAGAGAACACGTCCAGCTGCTCTTGACGCTCCATGGTGCCGGGGCGCATGAAGGGGTTCTCCGCCGGCTGGATATCCGGCTGCTCGGCCTGGGGCTCGTCATAGATCCAGCGCACGTTGGTATAGGGGTTGCTGGCAGAAGCGTATTCGGGCTTCTGCTCCCGGATCGGGGAGACCTCAGGCTGGACGGCCTCCGGTTCGCGCTGCTGCTCGCGGAAGCCATTCCGCTTCAGCCGCCAGCGCTCCAGCGTATCGGACGTGCCCCGGATGATGCGGGTTGGCCGGATATGCAATAGCACGAAGGCACAGGCCAGCGTTAGCACGGCCTCCAGGATCCAGCTGCCCACAGCCCCAAAGAGCAGGTAGGCAGGGTAGGCAAAGATCTGCGACAGCGCGCCGCCCGCCGCCAGGGGATTGCCCCTGTAGCCCCAGTTGAAGAGGCGCTGGCAGTAAGCGGGCAGGGATGTCGCCAGGAAGGAATTCGAGGTAAAGTGCTGGTTATTGTAGGTCTTGATATAGTCCATCAGGTAGCCGTGGCTGTCCACCCTCGTCGCGCAGGTGATGAGCGCCAGCACGTTCAGGTACAACAGCAGGGCAAAAACAGGCGCGCGGAAAGAGACCCGGTGGTAGCAGCTGACCGCCAGGGCCGCCCCCAGCCAGATCAGCAGGAAAGGCAGGGCCGGGCTGAACTGTCCCGCGAGACCGCTCAGGTAAGACCGGATCAGCGTCATCACAAAGCTGCCGCCGCTGGCCACCAGGCTCAGCACACCGGCCGTGCCCAGCGCGATCAGCAGGATCCCGATGATGTATCTCCCGGTGACCCCCGGCGCGCTGGAGCGCACGGTCGGCGCCTGTTTTTTACCTTTTGCTTGTTTGTTTGGCATTGATGCTCCTGTTACAGCAGTTTTTCAAGCTGGTCCACCGTCTCGGCGAAGACCTGCATCGCGCGGTGCACCGCCGCGGGGCCGGACATATCCACGCCATCCACTTTCAGCGCTTCGATGGGCGGCACGCTCCCGCCCAGGGACAGGAACTTCAGGTGATCCTTCACGGCGGGCTCGCCCTCCTTGAGGATCCTGTCAGCGATGGTGACGGCGGCGGAGAAGCTGGTGGCGTACTTGTAGACGTAGAAGTCGCGGTAGAAGTGCGGGATACGCATCCACTCCCAGGCGATCTCCTCATCCACGTGGCAGGCGCCGCCATAGTAGTGCTTGTTGAGCTCCAGATAGGCTTCGCTCAGGGCTTCCTTGGTCAGCGGCTCGCCCTTTTCGGCCATCTCGTGGCTCTTTTTCTCGAAGGCCGCGAACATAGTCTGGCGGACCACCGTGGTGCGGAAGGACTCGAGCAGGTCGTTGAGCAGGTACTTGACCATATCCGGGTTATCCTTGTACTTCTGCTGCAGGTAGCGGTTCATCAGCACCTCATTGCAGGTGGAGGCCACTTCCGCCACGAACAGGGAATAGCCGGCCTTGGGATAGGGCTGGGTCTTATCGCTGAAATAGGAGTGCATGGTGTGTCCCAGCTCATGGGCCAGCGTGGAGGCGGAATCCAGGTTGTTTTCAAAGTTCAGCAGGATATAGGGATGCACGCCGTACACGCCGTTGCTGTAGGCGCCGGAGCGCTTGGCCTTGTTCTCGTACACGTCGATCCAGCCCTCGCTGAAGGCCCGGCGCAGCACGCTCAAGTACTCCTCGCCCATGGGCTTGAGCGCCTCCAGCACCAGCTGGCAGGCCTCTTCATAGGTCAGGGAGAAGTCCACGCTGCCGATCATGGGCACATAGAGGTCATACAGGTGCAGCTCGTCAAGGCCCATCAGGCGCTTGCGGATCTCCAGATAGCGGTTCAGGGTCGGGATGGCCTCGTCCACTTCCTTGAGCAGGTTTTCGTAGACGCTCACCGGCACCTGATCGGGATCCAGGGAGGATTCGAGCGCGCTGTTGTAGTGGCGCACCTGGGCGTTGAACACATGCCGCTTCACGGAGCCGCCGTACAGCGCGGCGATGGTGCCGCCGAAATCGCCGTAGGTGTTCATCATGCCCTTGAAAGCGGCGGAACGCACCTCGGGCTTGCGGCTGCGGATCAGGGACTGGTACTTGCCGTGGCTCAGGCGGGTCTCGCCGCCTTCCTCATCGGGCACCATGGGCATGGGCAGCTCCACGTCGGAGAGGGTGTTGAACGCGTTCGAGGGCGTGCTCAGGCTGTCAGAGGCCATGGCCAAGAGCTGCTCCTGCTCGGCGGGCAGGGTGTGGGCACGGTTGCGCAGCACCTCGTCGATGAACACGGTATAATCCTGCATCTCGGGATCGTCCCTGAGGGCCTTCAGATCCGCCTCGGCCATCCCGAGCAGTTCGGGGGTCAGGTAGGATCCCGCCGCCTCAGCGCTGACCGCCGCGGTCTGCACCCGGCCCAGCCAGGCCGTATAGGTGCCGTTGCTGCCGTCGCTGTCATGGGCCATCATCGCGTAGGAGAACAGCTTTTCGATGCGCTCCATCACGGCATAGTACATCCGGATATACTTGCGCGGGTCCTCGGCCACATGGCCCTTCCCCTGCGCGATCTCCTGGGCTAGCCCGCCTACAGCGGCCAGCTCATCCTCAAAGGCCTTGGGCGTCGCGTAGATATCCTCCAGCTTCCACTGGTAATTGGGGTCCATTTCGCTGCGCGTTTTCAGTTCGTTGCTCATACGTTCGACTCCTTTTCATTATTATCTGTGGGCCATGGTTCAAATGTGTTTGCAAGCCAGAGGATCTCCGCCTGGCTGTTGGTCTGTTCGCTCAGCTGCTGTTCCACCCGGTCGCGGTCGCGGGTCCGGACTTCCAGGGTCACTTCCACATCGGCCCCGAAGGCCGTATCCGTCACCCGCACGGGCAGCAGCCCCAGCTGGTACTGCACCTTATCCCACATGGGATATGGCACGGACATCATGCCCTTCCAGGTATCCGCCATCAGGGCGATGCCCGCCTTTTCGAGCGCCAGCGCGCAGGAATGGGCATAGGCCCGGACCAGCCCGCCCGCGCCCAGCAGGACGCCGCCAAAGTAGCGGGTCACCACCACGCAGCAGTTCACCACGCCCTTGCGGCGCACCACATCCATCATGGGCATGCCCGCCGTGCCGGAGGGCTCGCCGTCGTCGCTGAAGCGCATGACGCCCGCGTTCTGCCCGATAACATAGGCATAGCAGTGGTGCGTGGCGTCCCGGTAGCGCGTGCGCTTGTCCTGCAGGAAGGCGAGGGCTTCCTCCTCCGTCTCGCAGGGGGCCGCGTCGCAGAGGAACCGGCTCTTCTGAACGATGTATTCATCCTGCGCCGCTTTAAGCAGCGTCAGGTAGCCATCCGCCCTGCTCACGCCCGGGAGAAGGTCTCCTCCAGGAGGCGCATACCGCGGCGGATCTCCTCGGAGGTAGACTTGGAAAAGTTCAGGCGGAAGGTGTTCTCATGCCCGCCTTCGGGATAGAAGTGGGTGCCGGGCACGTAGGCCACGCAGCGCTCCACCGCCTTGGGCAAAAGCTTCGTCGCGTTCAGGCCCTCGTCCAGGCTCGCGAAGATGAAGAGCCCGCCCTCCGGCCGGGTGAAGGACGCGACGGTCTTCATATGGGCCAGCTCGTCGAGCATGGTATTCATCTGGTCGGCGTAGCCCTTCAGGATGCTGCGGATGTGCGGCTCCAGCAGCCCGCGGCGGATGTACTCCGCGCACATGGCCTGGTTCAGCAGGCCCGTATGCAGGTCGGAGCCCTGCTTGGCGATCACACACTTGCGCAGGATGCCCGGCTCCGCGGCGAGAAAGCCGACCCTGAGCCCCGGAGAGATGACCTTTGAAAAGCTGCCCAGGAAGACCACCCAGCCCGCCTTGTCAAAGGATTTGATGGTGGGCAGCTCCTGACCGGTATAGCGCAGGTCGTGGTAGGGGTCATCCTCCGCCACCACCACGCCGTACTCCTCGGCCAGCGCGGCGATCTTCTTCCGCCGCTCCAGGCCCAGGGTGCAGCCCGTGGGATTCTGGAAGGTGGGGATGGTGTAGATCATGCGCGGATGGTACTCACGGATCTTCCGCTCCAGGTCGTCGGTATCCATGCCCTCATCGTCGCTTTTGACCGGCACCAGCTTCGCCTGGTACAGGCGCATGCTCTGCATATTGCCCAGGAAGGTCGGGTCCTCCACCAGGATCACGTCGCCCGGATCGATCAGGGCGGAGAGCAGCAGCTGCATGCCCTGGGTGGAGCCGGTGGTGGGCAGGACGCCGTTCTTCTCCATATCGATGCCGAAATGGGGGCCGACATAGGCCTTCAGGGCCTCCAGGAAGGGCGGATAGCCCTCCGTCGCGCCGTACTGCAGGATGCGCTTGCCATCCTTCTTCAGCACGTCCGCCGCGATCCAGGCCATTTCCTCGTCCGGGAGCGCCGCTTCAGAGGGGTTCCCTCCCGCGAAGGAGATCATGCCCGGCCTGGCCAAAAGCTTAAAGATCTCGCGGATCGCGCTGCCGGTGATGCCGTCAAAGCGCTTGGCAAATCGAAGCTCGTTTACGTTCATCGGTCGTTCCTCCATACTCACGGCGCGGCGGTAGGGCTGCGCTTGGCTTCCGCCGACATCAGCGTCCTAAAGGTGTCCTCGCCCACGATGCCGTCCTCGTTCAGGCCGTTCTCCGCCTGGAAACGCAGCACGGCGTCCCGGGTGCCCGAACCGAACTTGGCATCCGGCTCGTAGGGGTAATAGCCCAGCTCCCTGAGCCGAGCCTGCACGTCGTAGACGGTCTGCCCCATGGCGCCGACCCCCATGTTCAGTTTGGTGGGGCTGGGCGTCTGGGAATCATACAGGTAGGAGACCCTGCGCGGCACGGCGCTGGGCGTCGGCGTCAGGCTGGCCAGATAGCGGGTCTCGCGGTCCTGGCGCTCCGCCATGACCAGCAGGAGGGCGGAAAATACAGTGAGCACTGTGACGATCAGCAGAAACACCCATGGTGAGCTCTTCGAGCGTCTGCGCACGTCTTCCCCCTCCTTCCACAGAAATGATCAGCATATTATATCGCTGAATGGGGTTTTATGTCAAATGTTCGACGCGATTCTTCGGAAGTATTAAGGATTGTTACAAAACTGTTGCGCAAGCGCAGGATAGAAAAGTGCCGGAACGTTGCGCGAACGTCCCGGCACAGAGTGAGTTGGTACTGTGTTATTCCTGAAGCGCGGCCTTCTCCCTGGACAGATGCAGCCTGTTCATCAGCCGCTGAATGCGTTTTTTGCGCTTGGTGCGGCGCTCCAGGCGTTCGCCCAGGTCGCGGGCGCCCACGCCGTATACCAGGTACAAAATCAGGCCGGAGACCAGCATGATGAACACCGTGGACGCGCAGCGGCGGCCGGAGGCGTTGACGTTGTAGCCGTCGCGGCCCTCGTCGTGGCACATGTTCTGGATGACCATGGCGTAGGTTTTGCCGTAGCTGCTCTGGAATGTGGCGCTCATATCATATTCGGTAAAGAGGGCGTTGAAGTTCAGGGCGAACACCGCTAATACGCTGGGCAGGACGATGGGCAGCTTGACCCTCAGGAAGGTCACCAGCTGGCTTGCGCCCAGGTTGCGGGCGGCCTCCTCCAGCTCCTCATCGATGGCGTAGAAGGCCGCCTTCACCATGCGCAGAGCGAAGGGCAGCTTGACCACCGTATAGGCCATCACGATCAGGAAGCGCACGTTCTCGCGCATGTACAGGTTCTGCCCGAGCACGTACCACACATCGTTGGAGTTGAAGTAGGTGCGGTAGCTGTAGCAGATCAGGATGGTGGGCAGCAGCCACGGGAACAGGAGGCTGTACTCCAGCGCCGTGCTGCGCTTTTTGCCCTTGTTCTTGAAGATGTAGTTGACCGCCACCACCACGATCACGCAGGCCAGCGCCGCCGCCAGGGCGGACAATACGAAACTCAGGCGGATGCCGCCCACTGTGTCCGCATTGGCGAACAGGCCGCTGATGGCGCCGGGACGGGTGCGGTACTTGCCGCGGTTGGTCATGAACTCAAAATCCTTCGCGCCGAAGAAATTGATGAGCGTCCAGCCGTTCATATCCAGGCTCTTGCTGCGCAGGGATGGATAGTTCTGGAACGCGAACAGCACGATCATGACCACCGGGGTCATGTAGATGATAAAGAGCACGTAGGCGTAGATGTGGGCCAGCACGTTGGCCACGGGGTTGGAGATCTTCTGCTTCTGCAGCTTCGCTTTGGTCTTGCTGACCGACAGGTAGTGGCCCTTGCGCTCATAGGAGGAGAGCACGGTCAAAAGCCCGATGGTGAACAGGGCCAGGATAATGGACAGGAGCGCAGCGCGCGCCTGCGGGAAGCTCTCATCCGCGACGGAGGAGCCCGCCAGACGCACGATCTCCGGGTTGATGGAGTCATAGCCCAGCAGGGTCGGGGCGCTCATAGCGCACAGACCGGTGATGAAGGTCATGACCGTCAGGCTGAACAGCGTGGGAATCAGGGTCGGAAACACGACCTTGAACAGGACCTGGAAGGGCTTGGCGCCCATGTTGCGCGCCGCTTCCACGGTGTTATAGTCGATGGCGCGGATCGCATTGCGGAAGAACAGCGCATGGTTGCTGGTGCAGGCGAAGGTCATGGTGAACAGGACCGCGTTGAAGCCTGTGAACCAGTTCTTGTTCATGTCCGGAAAGATCTTGGACAGCCAGCTGGTCATGATGCCGTCGCTGTCGTACAGGAACAGGTAGCCGGTCACCAGGGCGACGCCCGAATAGATCAGGGTGGTCATGTAGCCCAGCCGGAGGATCTTGGCGCCCTTGATATCAAAGTATTCCGTCAGCAGCACGATGCTGATGCCCACGATGTTGACCGTGACCACCAGGCTGACCGCCAGCTTCAGGGAGTTGAGGACGAAGGTGGGCATTTTGCCCGCGAAGAAGAAGCGGATGACCGCCAGCGGATCAACCATTCCGGTGGTGGGATCCTTGACGGTAAAGATGGACGTGAGCGTGTTGAGGCAGGGCAGCAGCATGAAGCCGAAAAACAGGTAGACAAAGAACGCGATGCCGAACACCTTCCAGATCAAGGAGGCGTCCAAGCGTAGTCCCTCTTTCTTATTCATTGGCCCACCCCCTTACTGCTTGGGATAGCTCATCAGGTTATCCGGGTGGAAGCAGATCTTGACCTCTTCGCCCGGCTCATACATATTGATACCGTCGTTGCGCTCGATGACCTTGATGATCTGGCCCGCAGTGCGGATGTAGTACTTGATGTACAGGCCGTAATATTCGCGGCTCTCGATGATACCCTGGAAGGGCGTCTCGCCTTCCTGGGGCTTGCGGTTCACGCGGATGCGCTCCAGGCGCATGAAATGGTTCTTGGTCTGATCCAGGCCCATCTTGGTGACGATCTCATCCTCCAGGCGATTGATATCGCCGATGAAGTTGCACACGAACTCGGTGGCGCTGTGGTTGTACACCTCGTTGGGCGTGCCGATCTGCTCGATATAGCCCTTGTTGAAGACGGCGATGCGGTCGGACAGGGTCAGGGCTTCTTCCTGGTCGTGGGTGACATAAATGGTGGTGATGCCGAAGTCACGCTGCATCTTTTTGAGCTCGTTGCGCAGCTGCACGCGCAGCTTGGCGTCCAGGTTGGACAGGGGCTCATCCATGCAGATGATGGCGGGGCCGGTCACCAGGGCACGGGCAATGGCCACACGCTGCTGCTGGCCGCCGGAAAGCTGGGAGACGGCCTTCGCCAGCTGCTCGTCGCTCAGATCCACCTTCCGCGCGATGTCCCGCACCTTCCGGTCAATCTCGGCCTTCGAGTTCTTCTGGATCTTCAGGCCGAAGGCGATATTGTCATACACCGTCATCGTGGGGAAAAGCGCATAGCTCTGGAAAACTATGCCGATGTTGCGCTTTTCGATGGGCACATGGGTGATATCCCGGCCATTGACGCTCACCGTTCCGCCGGCCGGCTCAATAAAGCCGGTGATGGTCCTGAGCGTCGTGGTCTTGCCGCAGCCGGAAGGGCCGAGGAAAGTAAAGAACTCGCCCTGCTTCACATCCACATTGATGTTGTGCAGCGCCTCAAAATCTCCGAACCTGACGATGATATCCTTGAGCTCGATCATGCTCTGCAGTTGATCCGCCATCCTGCGTCACTCCTTGCGTTGTTATTATATAAAAGGACGGCGCGCCAGATTGCTCAGGCGCGCCTTGAAAAACAGCTAATATTACTGAGCAGCCTGCTGAGTCAGGGTCGCCCAATCCAGGTTGTCCCAGTCGGGTTCAGCGGGAGCGGCGTTCATGTCAGCCCAGTAGAAGCCCAGGTTGGTCATGATGTTGGTCCACTCCTTGCTGTGGGCAGCCACATAGTCCGCATACAGCATATCGGTGCCTTCGACCTTGTTCAGGGCGAAATTGGGCAGGGTGTAGATCGCGGGGATCTCATCATAGATCTGCGCGGCGGCAGCGGTGTTGCAGGGATAGCTGTCGAACTCATCCGCCCATGCAGCCTGCGTATCCGCAGAACCGAACCATTCTGCAAAGGCCTTCACGACCTCGGTCTGCTCGGGGGTGCGATCCGCACGGTCCAGAATGCCCAGGTACTCGGCGATGTAATAGGTGCCGTCCTTGATGTCGACCAGGTTCCAGTTTTCAGGCTCAAGGGTGCCCAGCAGAGGATGCTCGGAAGAATCAGCCGCATGATCCACATCGCCATACAGGGAAGAAGAATAGTAGGTGCTTACCTGCACATCGCCGCGGTTCAGGGGAGCCAAGCCGTACTTATCACCGGTGAACACGCCGTTGTTGCAGTAGTTCCACAGGGTCTTCCAGCCTTCGATGGAGATGCCGCCGGCGGGAGAAGCGGGATCGGTGAACGCATACAGGATCGCGCTGTTGATGTTGGAGTTGGTGGTGCCGCCGACCTTGCCCTGGCGATACCAGGTGTAGCCGCAGTTCACGATGTCGGCCCAGTGGTCGAAGTGCAGTTCCTGACCCTTAGTGCCGAACTCATCGTTGCGGTACAGCATCAGCACGTTCTGGATGACCAGACCATAGGCCTTGCCGTCATACTTGAAGGTGCCCACTTCGTCGACCCAGGAGGGGGTCCAGTCCACGAGCTTCAGGTTCTCATAGGTGCCGTTGATGACCTGGCCCCAGCGGGTCTCGTTCAGACCGAACAGGATGTCGCCATCCTTTTTCTCGTTGGCAGCCTGCACGGCAGCGGTATCACCGGAGATGACGGAGTTGTCATCGATGGAGATATTGAAGCCGGCTTGCTTGGCGGCATTCACCAGCCAGCTGACACGCTCGGTGGAGTTGGAGTTGGAATAGATACGGATGGTATAGTCTTCCGCGGACGCGAAGGTCACGAGAGACAGGACCATTGCCAGAGACATGATAAGCGCAACAAACTTTTTCATAACAGGCCATACTCCTCTCTTTTTGGATCCGCACTTACGGATCGTTTGGATTTGTTGTATTATACTTTTTTTGTGCCAATCTGTCAATATTTTGAGCAAAAAATCGGCGTCTCCTGCGCACACAGGAGACACCGCACGTCCACCTTTACCTGACCTTTTTTCCTTTCAGATACACCGCCCGGATATTGAGCTCCACGTCCGCCAGGATAATGTTCGCATAAGCTCCGGGGCGCAGAGTGCCGTAGTCGCGGGATACCCCCAGGGCCCTTGCGGGATTTTCGCTGGCCGCCTGGACGGCGTGCTCCAGGGGGATGCCCATGTTTATTACTGCCTCCCTCATGCAGTCATACAGGCAGGTCACGCTGCCGGCAATGGTATCCGGCTTTTCGGTCAGCACGGCCTTTTTCCCCCGCACCGTGACCGCCTGGCCGCCCAGGGTATAATCCCCGTCCGGCAGGCCGCAGGCACGCATACTGTCGGAGATCAGCAGGATGTGTTCCGGCCCGTACAGTTGGAACAGCAGCCGGACCATGGCGGGATGCACATGGATGCCGTCGGCGATCAGCTCCGCGTCCGCGCCGTATTCAGCGCCCGCGGGGATGGGTCCGGGCTCACGGTGCGCCATCGGGGGCATCGCGTTGTAGGTATGGGTCAGCTGCTTCGCGCCGGCTTTGAAAGCCTGCGCCGCCATACCGTAGTCTGTTTTCGTATGGGCGATGGAGATGCGCACTTGATCGCTCATCCGACGGATGAAATCCAGATTGCCCGGGATCTCGGGTGCCACGTCCACCAGGCGGATCAGACCGCCGGCCGCTTCCTGCAGCCGTTCGAGCATGTCCGCGTCCGCCGGGATCACATATTGGGGATCCTGGGCGCCGGCCTTGTCCGGGTTGATGAATGGGCCTTCCATGTTGATGCCCACCAGGTCAGCCCCCCACCCGTTCCGATGGGCAGCAGCGCAGCGCATGACCTCGCGCAGCTTCTCCTCCGGGAAGGTCATCGTCGCCGGGCAGATGGCCGTAACGCCGTGCTGCGCCTCGAAATCGGCGATGGCCTGCAGGCCGGCGGCATCCGCATCGCACAGGTCATAGCCCACAGCGCCGTGAAAGTGCAGGTCCAAAAGCCCAGGCAGGGCGTACAGCCCCGTGGCCTCCACGATCTCGCCGTCCGCATTTGCGTCTGAGGCTGTCAGGCGTTCGCCGTCAATATACAGATCGCCCGGCACAAAGCTGTGGTCCGGGCTGTAGATCATAGCGTCGCGAATGATCACGGATATCACCTTCTGTACTTATTTTACCGGGAAATCGAAGTATTTGTCCGGGTAGGGCTCATCCCGCAGGGTGTAGTGCCACCATTCCGCGCTGTAGGGCTCAAAGCCCGCTCCCAGCATCAGCCGGCACAGGTACGCGCGGTTTACGGACTCCGCTTCGGTGATCCCCTCCGCGCCGTGGGCCGCCAGCGGTCCGAACCGGTCGAAGCCTGTCCCCATGGCAATGAACTCGTCCGTTTCCAGCGACAGCAGGCTCAGGTCCACCGTACTGCCCCGGGAATGGCCGGAGCGCCGGGCGATAAAACCGCCGGAGATCAGGGCATGCTTGTCCGGGAATTCAGGATAATAGGCCTGCTGTGTCCGGGTATCCGTTTCATCCTCCGCCCAGCGCATGAAGTGCCGCACCGCCCGCTCGGGCCGGTAGGCGTCAAAGATCACCAGCCGATAGCCGTCCCCGTGGGCGGCCAGGGACACGAGCTCCAGGGCCTGGGCCGCTTTCCGGGTCAGGATGGCCCGCTGGGCCAGGTACCCGTCCACCAGCGCGCCGACGAAGTTATGCGTCGTGGCATACACCATGTCCTCCCGGACGTCCGGGATCAGGTCGCTCACATAGACAAAGCCTTCCGGAAGTTCAGCATTCTGCATAGGTACTCCTTATGAAAGTGTATACCGGATGGTATAGAGCTTTCCCCACAGGTAATAGGTGATTACGATATCCCGGCGCAGGGAGGAGCGGGAAACGGTCAGCAGGGACAGGCTCATGGTCTCTTCCCCGCCCGGCGCGATGTTCACCTGCTCCGGCGTCTGGTAGGCCGCGATATCCCCCAATTCCGTCACCAGCTGCATCTCCACCATCTCCGCGGGCAGCAGGCCCGGATTCCTCAGGCGCAGGGTATAGGTGACGATCTGGGCGCGCTCCTCCCCCGGCTGCGCCTGGTAGAGGAAGCCTGTGAACTGGCCGTTTTCGATGTCCTTGACCCAGGCGGCGTATTCCTGGGGCCTGTCCTCCGCCTCGGAAGCGCCGATGCCCTGGCCGGTCACGATCAGCTCGTGGTTCAAGGCCTGCCAGATCACCACCAGCAGCAGGAGCGCGGCTAATATGGACAGGATGATCGAAGTCTTTTTCATTGCGCGTTATTCCCCGAACGCAGGATCTCGTTCATTTGCTGCAGCATCTGCGTGTCGATCAGGCGGAACTTGAATTCCACGCGGCGGGAGGCTTCCTTGTTCTCCGTGCCGTCAGCGTTATACACCAGGTCGGATTCGCTGCGCCCCGTGGCCGTCATGATGTCCTGCAGCTTGAGTTTCATATCGTTGGAGAGGCCGCCCATCTCCAGGCAGTACTGGGCCACCGCCAGCGCGCGCTCCTGGGACAGCTTCAGGTTGCTGGTATAGCTGCCGTCGGAGTCGGTGTGGCCTTCAATGATGATCTCCGCCACATAATCCTTGTACTCCGGATGCATGAGCACGCCCAGGTACACCGGCAGAAAGCGGTTCAGCAGCTCGATACCGGACTGCTTGATATTGAACTTGTTGGTATCAAAGAACACATAGCTCTTGAGCTTGATATCGCCGGTCTTCTGGTCGATGGTCGCGTCGATGTTGTTATAGCTCAGGGCGTTGGAAAGGTCGCTGATGATCTTGGGCCGGATGCCCACCAGGGTCTCGATCTGCCGCTGGGTGGCGTTCAGATCCGCCTGCAGGGATTCCAGCTCCTTTTCCCGCGCCAGCAGGATGATCTGCGAATTGGCCAGGCTCTCTTGGGCCAGGGCCAGCTCCGCCTGGGACTTCTCGAGCTCTTCCTCCTGGCTGATCAGGATGATCCGCGCGGACTCCAGCTCCTCCTCCTGGCTCTGGAGCTGGATGCGGAAGGCCTCGTTGTTCCGGCGCTCGTTTTCCGCCTCCAGCTGTGCCGCCGTCAGGGCGATCTGCTGCTGCTCGATCTCCCGGGTCTTTTCGTCCAGGATCTTATAGTACTGGTATACGCTGTACACCACCGCCAGCACGAAGACCAGCAGCATGGAAGCCATCATATCCGAATAAGAGATCCAGTGCGCACCCGCATCCGTTCCGCGCGGACGCTTCGCGCTATAGCTGCGTCCTGTCATCAGGCGGCTCCGTTCCCGTCGTGATTCAGCACGGCTTCGATTCCCGACGCGGTGCTGGTAAGCTCGCTCAGGTCAGCGATCACCCGCGCGTCGGCGGCGGAAGCGCCCTGCGCGGTCAGCTTCTCGCTGCGCTCGGAGAGCGCTTTGGTCAGCCGTTCCATATTGCTGTTCAGGTCCGTCAGCGCCTGGCTGAAGCTGACCGTCACGTTCTCCACCAGCTTGGCGTAGCTGGTCTCCAGCAGCTTGCCGGAGGCCTTCAGCTGCTTGGCCACATCCTCCGTATCCCGCTCCTGCTCATCGGCGCGGGCCACGATGGACTGCAGGGTCTGCCGGCTGCGCAGCTGATAGTCCTGCAGCGCCGCCGCCAGCTGCTCCTGCTGGGCCTGGATCTGGGCCAGGTTGTCACTCTGCACCCGGGCCGCATGGCCCATCTGCCCGATGATTTCGGTGGCCGTGCGGGTAAAGGCGTCCTCCTGGGCCAGGCCGTCCGACAGCTTGTCCACATACTGCTCAAAGCGGCTCACGATCTCCAGAGTCACCTTCTGCACGGTCTGGAACTCATGGATGATATTGTCTGCCGTGGCCATAGACCGGTCCACCGCGTCATAGCTGGCCTTCTGGGAGCGGTTGATCTCGCTCAGGGTCTGCCCCAGCTGGTGGAACTGGCCGCCCAATTGGGCGTTCATGTTCTCCAGGAAGCGCCGGGTGATCATGTTCAGGCTCTCCAGCTGGGTCTGGGTCTGCCCCGCGATAAAGGCGTTCATCTGCTGGGCGATGGGCGTGAAGCTGTGCTCCATCGCGCCGGACAGCCGGTCCGCCATGGCGTTGGACATGTCGTTGACCACGTGGCGCAGGTAGAGGGACTGGTCCTCCCGCTGGCAGATGGCCCGGGTCTCCGCGGTCAGAGGCGTCTGCATGACCACGTCGGAGAAGGTGTCCTGGAAATCCGTCAGGGAGCGCTGGACCGTGCCCATGGTATAACGGTTGAGCAGCTGGAAGAGCAGCGAGCAGCCGACGCCAGCGATGGAGGTGGTGAAGGCGAAGGACATGCCGCCGATCATCGTGGGGATGGAGGCCATGGTCTTCGCCGCGTCGGACACGTCCAGCCCGCCCAGGCCGCGCATCAGGCCCAGGAAGGTGCCCAGGATGCCCAGGGAGGTCAAGAGGCCGGGGATCATCTCGGAAAGCGGGATGTTCCCGATCTCATAGATCGCGGTATCATCATTGATATATTCCCGCACGTCGCAGGTCATGCCGCGGGCGTCCAGCTGCTGGGCGTTCTGCAGAAAGCGCCGCCAGGCGTTCATCATGCCGCGGCCCATGAACAGCTCGTTTTCCCAGATCGGGGAGCCGTTCTCCCGGGCGGGATTATGATTCAGCACGCGCACGGCGCGTTTCAGGCAGTGGATGGACTGCCTCAGGGGCATGATGCACTTGAAGATGCCCAGCAGGGTCACTAACGCGATGGCTGTATAGATAATGGCATCCACAATATTGCCCGAGAGGCTTTGTAAAATGCGCTGAATGGCTTCCATTCCTGACTCCCGTCCTTTCTCGAAGGGGTATAGACAATTCATTGTACCCTTTTCTTAGCAAAAATGCAACAAAATTGTTACAACTATCCTCTGATTTGTAACATTTAGGACGAATATTATTGAGCAAACCCTACTTTTTACATTTCCGGGCCAATTATGGTTGGCGAAATCCGGCTTCCTATGATATAATGCGAAGGACCCAGTACCCCCGGACAGCCGGAACGACCATTCCGCTGTGCTTTGAACGAGGAGGGAATGACTTTGGACCGCAAACACATGAAGCGTCTGCTGAGCTTGCTCCTGGCGGCGCTGATCATTTATTCGACCGCTTCGGCGGGCTATGCCACACTGCGCACCGGCGACAAGGGACAGGACGTGCTGACCATGCAGACAGCCCTGATCCAGCTGGGCTATCAGATCGCGGCGGATGGCTCATTCGGCAAGAACACCCGCGCCGCCGTGCTCGCCTTTCAGAAGGATTATGACCTGAAGGCCGACGGCCTGGCAGGCAACCAGACGCTGACGCTCCTCTACTCCCTGACCGGCATGCAGGCCGCAACGCCTGCCCCCGCCGCGCCCAGCGCCACCTCCGGCGATCTGAAGACGGGCAGCAGCGGCGCCGCCGTGAAGGAGCTCCAGCAGAAGCTGCGCCAGCTCGGCTACAACCTGACCGCCGACGGACAGTTCGGCGCGAACACCGCCGCGGCGGTGCGCCAGTTCCAGGCTGATTACGGCCTGACCGTCAACGGCGTCGCCAACGACAGGACCCTTGAGCTGCTCAGCCAGATGGTCATGAACCTGGATACCCTGGCCAGGGTCGAGACTCCCCAAGGCGGCACCCTGACTCTGCGTGAGGAGCGCAAGACCAGCTCCAATGCCCTGGCCCTGATCCCCAACTACACGATCCTCAGCATCCAGCAGCGTTCCAGCACCTGGTGCAAGGTCTATTACGGCGGACAGACGGGCTATGTGCTGACCAAGTATCTGAACTTCAGCTATGATTCTTCCGTTCCCGTCCAGCCCGTCCCCACCGCCGCGCCTACCGCCGCTCCCGTGATTAGCACGCTGAACGCCCGGGTAGAGACGCCGATGGGCGGCACCCTGACCCTGCGCGAGATCCGGAAGACCAACTCCAACGCCCTGGCGCTGATCCCGAACCTGACGATCCTGACCATCCTGGAGCGCGGCAGCACCTGGTGCGAAGCCTCCTTCGCGGGCCAGACCGGTTATGTGCTGACCAAGTACCTGAACTTCAACTACTATAATGAGCCTGTTCCGGTCACTCCGGCCCCCACGGTCCCGTCTGAAGCGGTCACGGCGGTGGTCTCCACCACCAACGGCGGCGGCCTCAACCTGCGCGCTTACGCAGATACCAACGCCAAGGTGCTGGCCGTCATCCCCAACCGCGCGTCGGTCGTGGTCAGCGCCCGCGGCTCCGTCTGGAGCGCGGTGACCTACGGCACGGACAGCGGCTACGTGATGACCGGCTACCTGGATTTCGGTTCCAGCCAGATCATCGCCACCCCAACCCCCACGCCCGCTCCGACGCCTGCCCCGCAGGTCTACCTGACCGGACAGGTCAGCACCAATGGCAATACCCTGAATATGCGTTCCACGCCGTCCATGGGCGACAATATCCTGACCACCCTGACCAATGGCACCTATGTGACTGTGCTGGAGGAGGGTGACCCCTGGACGCTGATCATCAGCGGCAGCTATACCGGCTGGGTGCAGACCCAGTACCTGAAGATCCTCGGCACGTCCTCGACGACCGCCGTGCCCCAGACCACGCCCGCCGCCGGGTATGATACTTCCATCTATACCCGCACCCTGCGTTCCGGCTACACCGGCAGCGATGTGGCCTCCCTGCAGTACCGCCTGGCCGAGCTGTACTACCCCGTCAACGTGACCGCCTCCTATGACAGCATGACGATCGCCGCGGTCCGGCAGTTCCAGCTCCTGAACGGCCTGTCCCAGGACGGCATCGCCGGGTCGAAGACCTTTACCGCCCTGTACGCCGCTAACGTGGTCCCCTACACCGGGGTGATCGCCACCGCCACACCCTTCATCGCGACCCCGACACCCATGCCCACGCCCGCCGGCAGTGACGGCTACGACACTTCCCTCTATACGCGCACCATCCGCAGCGGCTATACCGGCAATGACGTGACCGCCCTGCAGCAACGCCTGGCCGCCCTCAATTATCCCGTCAGCGTGACCGGCACCTGCGACGCGCAGACCATGGACGCGGTCAAGCTGTTCCAGAAGCTGCACAACCTGACCCAGGACGGCATCGCCGGGCCCAAGACGCTGAGCGCCATGTATTCCGCTACCGTGCTGAGCTATAACGCAGAAGTCAGCGGATATACCACGATGCACATCTACTACCGGACCGATACGGCGGACTCCGCCACCGTCACCCGGATGCAGCAGGCGCTGTCCGGTCTCGGCTACCGGGTCAACGTGACCGGACGCTTTGACGAGCTCACCCACAACGCGGTCCAGCAGTTCCAGCTGCGCAACGGCCTGACGGTCAGCGGCGCGGCCGATGCGGCGACCCAGGCGCGCATCTTCTCCGGCACGGGCCTCAGCGCCTCTGCGACCCCGGCAGTTTCGATCTCCTCCAGCCAGGGCGTCATGGCTGTGCCTGACAAGAGCCAGATCAATCTGCTGCACTGGTACAACGTGGTCAAGCCCCTGTTGCGCTCGGGCAACACCCTGAAGGTCCTGAACCCGGTCAACGGCACCACCTGGGAACTGCGGGTCATGTCCAACAACCACCACTGCGACGCAGAGCCCAAGACCCTCACCGACACCCTGCTGATGAACCGTTCCTTCAACAATACCACCAGCTGGTCCGTGCACGCGGTTTACGTGCAGCTGCCGGACGGGCGCTGGACCATGGCCACCATGCACAACCGCCCGCACCTGACGGGTTCCGTCTCCAACAACGGCTTTGACGGGCATCTCTGCGTGCACTTCCTGCGCGATATGGCGGAAGCGCAGCAGAATGACCCGGATTACGGCGTGCAGAACCAGTCCGTACTGCGTTCGGCCTGGAGAGCGCTGACCGGGGAGGTCGTAGAGTGAAGCTGAAGGAAAAGCGCCTCCCCTGGTGGGCCCTGGCGATCATGCTGATCGGCTTTCTCATCATCGCGTACATGCTGATCCAGCGGCAGAATGCCGACCTGGCCATGCTGGAGCGCACCTACGAAAACGTGAACGCGCGGCGCATCCTGCTGCAGTATGAGCAGAGCGAGATGCAGCAGGAGCTGAATATCTCCTCCACCGCGGATTATATTGCGTCCCGCGCCCGGGAAAACGGCTATATGATGCCCAACGAGCTGCACTTTGTGGTGGACAACCCCTGGGTGCTGACCGACCACGAGACCCTGGATGAAGCCCATCTGACGACAGTGGAAACGCCGGATGCGCCAGAGGCACAGCCTGAGACGGCAGAAGGCCAGGAGCCGGTCACCGCCGAAGAAGTCCCGCAGCAGGAAAGCCAGAGCGACCCTGTCCCCGAGGAGGCCGAACCATGAGTATCGCCGCTATCGCCATCGGTTCCAACTCTACGCGCATGCTCGTCCGTCTGGATGACGGACGGGAATTGCGCCAGCGCGCTTATACGCACCTGTTCATGGGGCTGGACAGCTCCGGACAGCTGACCGATACTGCGATGGCGGATACCGCCGAAGTCATCGACGCGATGAAGCGCCAGGCCAACGACCTGGGAGCGGAGCGCGTCTATCTGTATGCCACCAGCGCGGTGAGAGATGCCGGGAACGCACAGGCGTTTTCCCGGCTTCTTTTTGCCCGGGCCGGGCTGGAGCTCAACGTGATCCCGGGCGAGACCGAAGCCCGCCTCGCTTTCGAGGCCGCCTCCAAGGGCCGGCACTGCGCCGTGCTGGACATCGGCGGCGGCTCCACAGAGCTGAGCTACGGAGACTTGAACGGCGTATATGCCGCCGTCAGCGCCCAGGAAGGCGCGTCGCGGCTGAAATGTGAATCCGAGATCCACACCTTAGAGGACGCGGAGCGTCTGCGCCACCGCGTGCGCGACCGGCTGCGCCCGGTATTCCAGCCGTTTTACAGCCTGCAAAGGCCGCCCGTCTTAGTGGGCATCGGCGGCACCTGCACCACCGGTGCGGCAATCCTGCGCTGTACCTCCTCCCACGGTCAGGAGCTGGATGATACCGAGGTCCCCCGCTCCTTCCTGGAAGGGCTGCTGGAGCGCCTGATCCCCCTCACTCTGGAGGAACGCGCCTGCATCCCCGGCATGTTCGCCTCCCGCGCCCCCGTGATGCCCCACGGCCTGTGCATCCTTCTGGCGGTCATGGATATGACGGGCTTCAACCGCTACCTGCTGGGCGCGCACAATAACCTGGACGCCATCATCGCCCGAAAACTGAAGGGCGAGCCGATCATCTGATATAACTCCTATTATAAAAAGGAACTGCAGGCTTTCGCAGTTCCTTTTTGTAATGGGTCATGTGTTTGTTCTGTTTTCCCGCTGGCCGCAGCCCATGCACCCATCGCAGCTCCCGCCGCAGGAGGAAGCCGCTTGCCGCCCCAGGGCCATGCCGGGCAGCAAGGCGTGATGGGGGCAGGCCCTGACGCATTCCCCGCAGCGGACGCACCTGGGATCGTTGGGGTTTTTGACCGGATCCAGGCCCAGCTGGCAGGCATTCCGGCATGCGCCGCAGTCCACACAGCGGCTCTCGACCAGCTGATACTGGTACAGGGACACGGGATTCATGAGCCCATATACCGCCCCCAGCGGGCACAGCAGGCGGCAGAAGGGCCGCCAGTAGGCCACGGAAGACAGGAGCATGAATATCAGCAGCGCCAGCTTCCAGTCGAACAGCAGGCCGACCGCATCCCGGAAGCCCTGGCCCAGCAGCACCAGCGGAACGCCGCCCATCAGGGTGCCGGAGGGGCAGATATACTTACAGAACCAGGGATCGCCCTGACCGATGATATTGACCGCCAGCATCGGCAACAGGATCACGAATACCAGCAGGACCAGGTAGCGGAGCTTGCTCAGCGCCATTTCCCCCGGCAGGCGTTTCAGCTTCCAGCGCCTGGGCAGGGGGATCTTGTACAGCAGGTCCTGGACCAGGCCGAAGGGGCACAAAAAGCCGCAGACCACCCGGCCGCCCAGAGCGCCCACCGCCATCAGGAAGCCCAGCACGTAAAATGACATGCTGTGGTCCCGGCTGGCGATCACCGACTGCAGCGCTCCGATGGGGCAGCTGCCCAACGCGCCCGGGCAGGAATAGCAGTTGAGCCCCGGCAGGCAGAGCTGCTTCAAAGGACCCTGATAGATCTTCCCCTGCAGGAAGCCGGCAATATACCCATTGCTGAGGGCGATGAACGCCAGCTGGATAATGAGACGGATATTCGGGCGGCCCTTGCGGGGCCGTTTATTCTTCGTGACAGCCGTCATCACCGGTCACCCGATCCCGATACATTCCAGGCAGATGCGGATCGCCTTCTGCAGGATCATCCCGGGCTCCCCGCGCAGGATGCCGACGAACACAAAGACGAGCCCCAGCGCCAGCAGCGCCCAGCCTGCCCATTTCTGCCAGAGCGTTTTCATGCCTCACTCCAATCCGCTCAGCGTACTGTTGATGATCTCTTCCCAGTCCGATTCGGAGCGGGAGCCCACATACACGCTGCCCACCATTTTCCCGCGGCCGTCCACGAAGAAGGTGGTCGGCACCGCCTGCACCTGGACCATGATATCCCGCATGATAGCCCTGGAGGGCAGCAGGTGCGGATAATCCGCCTTGGTGGATTCCGCGATGAGCCGCGCCGTCTGCAGCTGGCCTTCGTTGGCACTCAGGTCGCTGTTCTGGCAATCGCTGACCAGGCCCACGATCATGACGCTCTGATCCTTCAGCTTCCGGCTGAGGTTGCCCAGCCCTTCCATCTCGCTGATGCAGGGGTTGCAGTAGGTCGCCCAGACGTTGACCATGACCAGCTTACTGTCCGCAATCAGGCTGCCGTCCACGGCCTTCCCATAGATATCCACGGTATCAAGGCCGCCCAAAAGCAGGTCCGGCTCCTCCATGCCATAGGTCCAGGCGGCACTTCCGGGCAGGTAGTGCACGTTCGTGAACCCGAGCTTCTCCATGATCTCTGCGGCGGCTGCGCTGTCCTCCGCCGTCGCGCCGTACAGGTAGACATCCACCCCCATCTGGGAGAAGCCGCTGTCCAGGATGTCCTGCATGGTGCTTTCCAGCGTTTCGAGCGGGATATTCTCCGCCATGGGGATCGCTCCGGCCTCGTATTCCTCCTCCGTCCGCACGTCAAAGAGGTTCAGATACAGGCTGTTGTCGATGGCGTCTTTCAGCTGCTCCGCGGTGATCTCGTCGGCGGAAGCTGTTAAAAAAAGTATCATTGAAAGGATTATTGCGACACCCAAGCTGATTCTCTGCTTCATTCTCATCATCTCCAAGCAATACAAATTAGTAACCTTCTACAGTTGTCATTGTAGCAAATCAGTATAGAAATAGCAACGTCAAAAAAGCTCTTAAGCAAAGACAGAAATTGCTGTATCCTGTAGACTTTAGTTTTTATATTATTTGGTTACTATTATCCGGCTGTATTGACAAGCAAAGGAAACTACGAAAGTATTCCACATTTAGTTTGAATTCAGAGATTTACTTCCATTGATTGTTTCGCAGCACGAATGATATCGCAGATGATACGTGCTTGATATGTCGGACAGCTTTCCAGAATAGCTATTATATCTTCAGGTATGGATTGAGAAGATGCTATAGTAGAATCTGATATAAGCACCTCAGGTGGGACTTTAAGTGCTGATGAAATACTGAGTAAGACAGGCAAGCTGAGTTTTGTGCTCGCCGTTTCTATGTGACTCATATGTGCTGTTGAGATATCAGACAATTCCGCCAGTGCCTCTTGTGACAAACCTTTTAATTTTCGATACTTTCTAATTCTCTGTCCAATTGCGTAATAATCAATACTCGACACTGTACCACCGCCTATACAGCAAATTCTTACTTGCATTTTATAGACAGCCGTGTTATATTTTAATAAACTGTATAGGCTAATTTGTGCCTATTATAAACATTTATCTAATGAGGTGATAATTAATGAAAAAAACTGTATGGTCATTAATCCTGGTATTGTCTTTGTTGATTGTTACTATATCGTTTGCTCAATCATTCAATTTTGGGCCTTCAAAAGATTCATCCTCAGAAGACACTGATCAGGAATTAACATACGTTAGCGACTCACCGTCGAAAATAGAGGGGCAAGAATTAGATAATATTGATGAACCTGGAATTATAACTCTTGATCCTGCAAATCTTATAATTGCCAAAGGGAAAAACTCAAAGATAAACCCGTTATATGACCAAGATCAATATGGCAAAAATGCAGTATTCAAATGGTCTTCATCTGATAAAAAAGTCGCCACAGTGAATACTAGTGGCACCGTCCAGGGTGTTGCAGCGGGAGAAACCACAGTAACCTGTGAAGCAACATTCAAGGACGGTACTGTAGCAACTGTTACAGCCAAAGTAACAGTATATCAACCAGTTCAAACATTTACCGCTAAAGCATCAACATTAAAAATATTTGCCGGTCAAACCTTAGACGCGCCTGATGTAACTATAAAACCTGCTAATGCAGATTACAAAACAATAGAATGGACATCTTCTGATAAAAGCGTCGTAACTGTCAATAAAACCGGCAAGATTACCGGTGTAGCGGGTGGCAAAGCAACATTAACCGGTACGCTACAAGAGCCTGGTATAAAAACTCAAAAGAGTATAAAGATCCAGGTAACAGTTACACAAAGTGCTTCTTCAATAGTACTGTCGGATAAGTCTATAACTATAGGCAAAGGAAAGACAAAAAAGATTACTGCAACAGTAAAACCTGATACGACTACTGATAAAAAAGTAAAATGGTCATCGTCCGATGAGAAAATCGCAACAGTATCAAATGGCACAATTACTGGCAAAAAATCCGGTAGTTGCACAATTACCGTTTCAGCGACAGATGGTTCTGGTGTATCTGCTTCTGTGAAAGTGACCGTAATCACGGCAGTGAGTTCTATTACCACCAAGAAAAAAAGCATAGCTGTGATGTTGAATGGGAGCGAAAGGGTAGATTACACGATTGCACCGAAAGATGCATCTAATAAGTCGTTGACATGGCACAGCAGCAATTCTTCCATCGCAACAGTGAGCAATAATGGCACGATCACGGGAAAGAGAACCGGGCAATGCACGGTTACCGCTACTGCTGCTGATGGGAGCGGTGCTTCTATAACTTGGACGGTGTATGTCGAGCCGGTCGTGCCCGTGGAAGTTGATTCCATCCACTGGCAGACGACATGGGGCATGAAAAATGGCAAGATGGGTGTATATGGTACCAATCTATGCAATTATCGAAGAATTAAGTCCTTTGAGTGTACGATTGAGTGTACCTCTGGTTGGGGAAATACCGTTACGTCGGATTTCACTTATTCCGGGCCAATGATTGCCCCTGGGAAGAGTAGCAAAAGTAAGTTATCGACCTACTCTGTCAGTGGTTTCACAAATGCGTATACTATCAGAGTAACAGTCACTGCAGTTACATTTGATGATGGTACACGATATGTGATTCCGACTTCCAGCCGGTATTCCACTTATTTCACCATGTAATTCCATATAGCAATAATTCAACGAGAAGTATAAAATACACGGGTCTGTCTTTGTGGAGACAGACCCGTGCTTTTTTCTGGATTCTCAATGAAGTATATCCGAGTCTTTTCTAGGCACCATTTGATAATGGCATACCCCAAAAACAGAATGCTTCTTAGAAAATTAGTACATATGCCTTTCAGAGGATGCTAAATATGCTTTTTAGAGGATAATGGATATACTTATCAGAGGATTGCTTTGATTTACCTGTGCCTGTTCCTGCGTCTCTTCTGCTGTGGTTTGTCGGCGGGCTTGTCGCCGCGCAGGGCGAAGAGCTCGTCGCGCAGCTTGGCGGCTTTCTCGAAGTCCAGCTCTCCGGCGGCGGCCAGCATCTTGTCTTCCAGCTCCTGGATCATCTGCTGCTTTTCGTCGTCGCTCAATTCACCGGGCAGGCCGTCGGAGACCTTGTCGGTGATCTCCAGCAGGGCCTTGACCGCCGTGTGCACGCTTTCGGGCGTGATGCCGTGCTCCTCGTTGTAGGCCTCCTGGATGGCGCGGCGGCGGTTGGTCTCCGCAATGGCGTTGACCAGGCTGTCGGTCATCACGTCGGCGTACAGGATGACCCGTCCGTCCACGTTGCGGGCGGCGCGGCCGATGGTCTGGATCATACTGGTTTGGCTGCGCAAAAAGCCCTCCTTGTCCGCATCCAGGATGGCGACGAGGCCGACCTCGGGCATATCCAGGCCCTCGCGCAGCAGGTTGATGCCCACCAGCACGTCGAAGACCCCGGTCCTCAGGTCGCGGATCAGCTTGGTGCGCTCCATGGTCTCGATATCTGAGTGCAGGTATCTTACCCGGAAGTCGAGCCCGTGCAGATAGTCCGTCAGGCTCTCGGCGTTCTTCTTGGTCAGCGTGGTGCACAGCACGCGGTAGCCCTTCTGAATGGTGGCGTTGATCTCCCCCACCAGGTCGTCCACCTGGCCGGTGGCGGGACGGATGATCAACTTGGGGTCCAGAAGGCCTGTGGGGCGGATGATCTGCTCCACGATCTGGGTGGCCTGCTGGCGCTCGTAATCGGCTGGCGTGGCAGAAACGTAGATGATCTGGCCCACCCGCTGGTCAAACTCCTCAAAGCGCAGGGGCCGGTTGTCAAAGGCCGAGGGCAGGCGGAAGCCGTAGTTGACCAGCGACTCCTTCCTGGCCCGGTCGCCCGCGTACATGCCGCGGATCTGGGGCACGGTGACGTGGCTCTCGTCGATCATGGTCAGGAAGCCCTTGGGGAAATAATCCAGCAGGGTATAAGGCGCGTCGCCGGGGCGGCGGCCGTCGAAATACCGGCTGTAGTTCTCGATACCCGAGCACATGCCTACCTCGCGGAGCATCTCGATATCGTACTTTGTGCGCTGCTCGATGCGCTGGGCCTCGATCAGCTGGTTGGCATCCTTGAACTCGCGCACCCGCTGCTCCATGTCGTGCTGGATCTGCTGCAGCGCGTCCTCGCGGCCCATGACACCGGTGGCATAGTGGGTCGCCGGGAAGATGCCCTTGTGCTGCACCGTGTGCAGGGCATGGCCGGTGGTCACGGCGAATTCCGTGATCCGATCGATCTCGTCGCCGAAGAATTCCACCCGCACGCCGTTCTCAAACTCCGCCGCGGGGATGATCTCCACCGTATCCCCCCGCACGCGGAAATCTCCGCGGGAGAAACCGATATCGTTGCGGGTGTACTGGATCTCCACCAGCTTTCTGAGCAGCTGGTCGCGGTCCATCTTCATGCCAGGGCGGAGCGAGATCATCTGCCCCTCGTACTCGGAGGGATCGCCCATGGAGTAGATGCAGGACACGGAGGCGACGATGATCACGTCCTTCCGCTCCTTCAGGGCGGCGGTGGCACTGTGGCGCAGGCGGTCGATCTCCTCGTTGATGGCGGAATCCTTCTCGATATAGGTATCGCTGGAAGCGATGTAGGCTTCCGGCTGGTAATAATCGTAATAGCTGACAAAATACTCCACCGCGCTGTCCGGGAAGAAGGCCTTGAACTCGCTGCACAGCTGGGCGGCGAGGGTCTTGTTATGGGCGATGATCAGGGTCGGGCGCTGGACCTTTTCGATGACGGAAGCCATGGTGAAGGTCTTGCCCGAGCCGGTGACGCCCAGCAGCACCTGGGACCGGTCGCCCCGGAGCACGCCTTCCGCCAGGGCCTCGATAGCCTGGGGCTGGTCGCCCGCCGCCTTATAGGGAGCTTTCAATACAAACTTGTCCATAGTTCCTCACTGCGGATCGAAACGGTCATAGTAATGAAGCAGGTTCTTGCCGGCGATGCCCTCCAGCGTGCCGCCTGTAATGCCGCGCCGCTCCAGGGTCTCAAACAGTTGGGGCAGGTGAGCGGGATGCTCGAGCCCGGGCACCTTGACTTCGATTCCGTCAAAATCCGAGCCGAAGCCGACCATGCCCTCGCCGCCCAGTTCCAGCATGTGCAGCAGGTGATCCGCCAGGGTATCGAGGGTGCACTTGCCGTCGTCCGAGAGGAACCAGGGGTAGAAATTGAGGCCCACATAGCCGCCCGCTCTGAACAGCTCTTTCAGCTGATCATCCGTCAGGTTGCGGGCGTGGCCGCAGAGGGCGCGGCAGCAGGAGTGGGAGGCCACTGGCGCGATGCCCATTTCCAGGATATCATAGAAGCCGCGCTCGTTCAGGTGCGAGGTGTCCGGCGCGATGCCCAGCCGGGCCATCTCCCGGACCGCCTGCCTGCCAAAGGGGGTCAGGCCGTCGCGCGCGTTGATCTTGGCCGGGGTGCCCAGCGCGTTCACATAGTTCCAGGTGATGGCCGCCATGCGCACGCCGCGCTCACGCCATTCGGCAATGCTTTCGAGGCTCGTCCCGAAGATCTCACAGCCTTCGATGGACAGCATCACCCGGGTCTCCCCGTCCACGGCCTCCCGGGGGTCAAAGACCTGCTGCCAGCCCGCCGCCTTCAGGCGGTCGAACTCATGCAGCATTCCTGAAAACAGCTTTTTGACGGGCTCGGGCCGCGGATCCCCGCCCACATACAGGGCCAGGGTCTGCAGGCTGACGCCGCCCGCTTTCAGGCGGTCCATGGTCACATCCAGCGCCTCGCCGGGATGGGCCGCGAGCTTATACAATGTATCACAGTGGGTATCACAGATCAGCATTTCGTTCACCTCAGTTTCAGGCGTCAGGACGCCTGTCGGTCGGTTTTTATTCTACCATAATTCCGGGCAGGGTACAACGAGTTTTTCCCGCAGCCTCTTGGCAGCCGCGGCTTCCTCCTGTATAATCAGGAATGACATCAACGCTTGACGGAGGTTACGGTGGATTACACGCATCACTGCGATACGCCCTTGGGCGGGATGACCCTGGCCAGCGACAGCGAAGCCCTGACGGGGCTGTGGTTTGACGGGCAGAAGTATTTCGGCAGCACGCTTTTCCCGGAGTTCGAGAAGCGGGATCTGCCCGTGTTTGAAGATACCCTCCGCTGGCTGGACATCTATTTCAGCGGGAAGGAACCAGGATTCACGCCCAGGCTCTGCCTGCGCGGAAGCGCTTTTCGGAGGGCCGTGTGGGAGATCCTGCTTTCGATCCCCTATGGGGAGACCATGACCTACGGTGAAATCGCCGAACGGCTGGCCCGGCGGTCAGGCCTCCCCCGCATGTCCGCCCAGGCAGTGGGCGGTGCCGTCGGGCACAATCCCATTTCCATCATCGTGCCCTGCCATCGGGTCGTCGGCGCGGACGGCCGCCTGACCGGCTACGCCGGAGGGCTGGAAAGGAAGGCGCGCCTCCTGGAGCTGGAGAGCGGAAGCCTGCCTGATCCACTTTTTTGAAATTTCTTTTTCGGAATATGGAACATTCGCCCCGGAGCTTCGTATATAATAGTAAGACCACTTCAGAGTGGTGCTCAACAACGAGAAGTAAAGAAACTGGAGGTACAAGGATATGAAGAAGATCATCGCGATCGTTATGGCGGCTATGTTACTGATCGGTATCAGCACGGCGATGGCCGAGCCTCTGATGGGCGGCTGGAGCGTGGCGGAAAACAACGCAGTGACCGAAGAGCAGAAGGCGGTCTTCGACAAAGCGGTAGAAAAGCTGCTGGGCGTCAACTACGAGCCCGTGGCCTACCTGGCCTCCCAGGTGGTGGCCGGCATGAACCACTGCTTCCTGTGCAAAGCCACCGTCGTAGCCCCGGATGCCGTACCTGCCTTCAAGCTGGTTTACATCTATGAGGATCTGGAAGGCAACGCCACTGTGACAAACATCGCAGACCTGAACATCGCGCTGGTCCAGGAGTGACGGATCGCTGACAGCAGACCAAAAACACAAGGGGGCTGTTGCACAATTAGGTGAACACCCTCATCCGTCAGGCTATCGCCTGACACCTTCCCCCGAAATCGGGGGAAGGCTTTCAATTTTTGATTTGTAAAACCGTCTGAGCTTTCAACAGTTTGAATACTTTACAGGTGGTAAAAACCAAAGGCCTTCCTCCGAAATCCGGGGAAGGCTTTTTGCATTTACCACTCACAAAAGCACTCAAGCTTCTGTAAGTTCAAATGATTTATCATGAAGCGGGAGCCTTCCCCCGATCTCGGGGGAAGGTGTCACGCCAAAGGCGTGACGGATGAGGGCATTATTCTAACTGTGCAGCAACCCTTTTTTGTCTTCGAACGTTACTCTTCGGTATGGTTCTTATTGTACTTCGGGCCCAGGTTCGCGTACCGCCGCGTGATCCACTTGGCGATGCCGTCCAGGCCAGGATAGATCATGCGCTCGGAAATGTTGATGTAGTCCAGCTTGTCGCGGATCTCCAGCTTGATCTCCTTCGGGATGATGATGCGGGTGAAGCAGTCCTTAAGCCCCGGCAGCGCGGTGATAGCCACCGCCGGGTCCGTGGTCAGGGAGAACAGGGCGTACTGGTTCGCGATGCGGTTGACCGTGCTGGCGGGCTCGAAGAAGAAGGCGTAGGGCGCTTCGGAGAACTCGGTGAGCACGCTGTAGTCGGAGCCCAGCTTATCCAGCATATCCATGGTGAAGATGCTGGTCTGCCGCGCTTTGAGGCGATCCAGGAGCGCAGACGGTAGGTGCTGGTTGATGCTATCCACATCGGCGCACCAGATCACGCCGTCCTTGTTGTACAGGCCGATATCCTCCGTGGCGAAATGGGCCGCCACCAGGGGCGAATAGGTCCAGTCCAGGAGGCGCGTGGGCAAGCCGAACTGCTGGGCCAGCGCCGCCGTCTGCCAGAAGGAGCTGACGCCTTGCAGATCCGCATAGCCGTACTTGCGGAAGGAGCGCAGCATGTGCTGCTCCAGCCCCAGGTCATGGGGGCAGGCTCGGTTCAGGGCCGGCTCCATGGTCCAGGCGGCATTGCCCATGCCGCGGTACACGCGGTTGTCCCGGTAGCGCATCAGCTGGCCGTTCCAGGTGTCGCTGAAGATCTCATTCTGCAGCTCGATAAAGCTATGTACTGTCTTTTCCTTCATAGATGCACCCGTCATTCAAGGTCGATCCGCACGGAGGCGTGCCCCGTGAGAGCCTCGGTGCGGGCGTCGGGCTGGCCGACGCCGGCGTACAGGACGACCTTGCCTTCCTGCACGCGCTCGCCCCGCTCGTTGACCACCAGGAAGCCGCGCTCGTCCACCGGCAGGCTCACGGACACCGTCTGCCCCGCCGGGACCTGCACACGCTTGAAGGCGCAGAGCCTGGGATGATCCGGGGCGTCGGCGCTGCCCTCATTCTGGCAGTAGACCTGCAGTACATCGTCTGTATCGCATTTCCCGGTGTTAGTAAGCTTCGCGGTCAGTACCAGGAAATCATCCCTGCGCTCCGCCTTCGCTTCGGTCACGGCCACGTCGCCGTAGGTCAGCCCATAGCCGAAGGGATAAAGGGGCTCGGTGCCGATATAGCGGTAGGTGCGGCCGCGCATGCTGTAATCGGTGAAATCGGGCATCTCTTGGAGCTGCTCGTTGTGATAGAAGGTCACCGGCAGCTTGCCGGAGGGAGAAGCGTGGCCCAGCAGCAGGTCTGCCACGGCCTTGCCGCCCCGGGCGCCGGGATACCAACACTGCAGGATGGCGTTCGCCTTTTCCCCGCCCTCGCCAAGATCAATGGCGCTGCCGGTGGTCAGGCAGATGATGGTCGGCTTGCCCACTTCCAGCACCTTGTCCAGCAGCCTGCGCTGGGACGCGGGCAGCAGCAGGTCCAGCTTGTCCGCCGAACCGAAGGGGTTGCCGGTGTCGCCCTGCTCGCCCTCCAGCGTCTCGTCCAGGCCCACTACCAGCACCACCGCGTCGCTGTTTTCCGCCACGGTCAGGGCCTCGGCCAGCCGGTCGTCCGCTTCGTCGGACAGGCTGTCGACCCGGTCCCTGTACAGATGACTGCCCTGAGAGCAGAGCACCCGCGCCTTCCCCTCCAGAGCGTCCTGGAGCCCCGCCTGGATCGTGATATAGCGGGAGGACGTACCGTGGTAGTTGCCGATCAGGGAAGCGATGCTGTCCGCATTCGGGCCGATGACACCCAGGGTGGTCAGCTTGTTTTCGTCGAGCGGGAGCAGCCCGTCGTTCTTCAAGAGCACGCAGGCCTCGCGGGCGGCCTGCTCGGCCTTCGCCAGGTGTTCCGGGCATTCCACTGCCGTATAGGGGATGCGGTCATACTCCGAGCCTTCGCCCAGGATGCCCAGCATATAGCGCGCGGTCATCAGGCGCACGGCGCTTTCGCGCACCTTTTCCTCGCTGACCTTCCCGGCCAGCACCGCGGCCAGGGCGTGCTGATAGGTGCAGCCGCAGTTCAGGTCGCAGCCCGCGTTCAGCGCCATCGCGGCGGAATCCACTGCATTGTCGGTCACATGATGGCCCTCGTAGAAATCCCGGATGGCCCAGCAGTCGGAGACGAAATGTCCCTCGAAGCCCCACTCGGCCCTGAGCCGGCGCATGAGGTCCGCATTGGCGCAGCAGGGCTCGCCGTTGGTGCGGTTGTAAGCGCCCATCACGGCCTCGACCCCCGCTTCCTTGACCAGCGCTTCAAAGGCCGGGAGATAGGTCTCCGCCATGTCCTTTTCCGACGCGATAGCGTCAAAGGAGTGGCGCAGGTCCTCCGGGCCGGAATGAACGGCGAAGTGCTTCGCGCAGGCGGCCGCCTTCATGGTGTTGCCGTCCCCCTGCAGGCCGCGCACATAGGCCTTGCCGTTCTCGGCGGTCAGGTACGGATCCTCGCCGTAGGTCTCCTGCCCGCGGCCCCAGCGCGGATCGCGGAAGATATTGATGTTGGGCGACCAGAAGGTCAGCCCCTTATAGATGTCCCGGTCACCGTGGGCGCTGGCGGCATTATACTTGGCGCGGCCCTCCGTGGCGGAGATATCGCCCAGCGCTTGCACCAGCTCCGGGTCGAACATGGCCGCCATGCCGATGGCCTGGGGGTACATGGTCGCCATACCCGCCCGGGCGACGCCGTGCAGGGCTTCGTTCCACCAGTTGTAAGCGGGGACGCCCAGCCGCTCGATGGCCGGAGCCTGGTAGCTGAGCTGGGATACGACCTCCTCCAGCGTCATCTGGCTGACCAGCGCCTGCGCCTTTTTTCTTGCTTCTGTTCTGTTCATGGTGTATGGCTCCCTTCAATATCGGTCACGCATCTGCCTGGGGCAGATCCAGGGGCTTGAGCATCATACGGTCACACCGTCGGTACAAGAGCAGGCACATCACCAGGGAAACACCTTCCGCGATGACGAAGCACCACCAGACCGCGTCCACCGTGCCAAAGACGGCCTTGAGCAGATAGGCCACCGGCAGCAGCACCAACAGCTGGCGGCAGATGCTCATCATCATGCTGTAGACGCCCTTGCCCACCGCCTGGAACACATTGCTCAGGGTGATGCCGATGGCCGCGGGCAGGAAATTCCAGCTGATGATGCGCAGGGCCACCACGCCCATCTCGCGCATCTGGCGCGCTACCTCAGGCTCAGCGTCGGAATCAAAGATGCTCATCAGCAGGTCCGGGAACAGCTGGAAGATCAGCATGCCCACCAGCATGATGCCCGCCGCCCAGGTCAGGGCGACCTGGATCGCCTGGTACACCCGCTGCCGGTTCCGCGCCCCGTAGTTATAACCCACGATGGCGATCATGCCCGAGCCCAGGCCGAAGACCGGCATGAACACGAAGGACTGGAGCTTGAAGTAGACGTTCAGCACGTTCACCGCCGCGTTGCCCTGGGCAAAGCTGGACAGTAGGCCGTTCATGCCCACGTTCATCACCGAGCCGATGGCCTGCATGACGGTGCTGGGCAGGCCCACTGCCATGATCGCGCCGATCAGGGCCGCATCCAGGGCAAAGTCCTCCAGCTTCAGCTTCAGCTCCGGGTTCCGGCGTTGGTTCAGGAAGAAGCCGAGGCCCGCGCTCACATACTGGCCGATGACCGTCGCCACCGCTGCGCCGGCCACGCCCAGTGCCGGGAAGCCCAGGAGGCCGAAGATCATGATCGGGTCCAGGATGATGTTCGTGATAGCGCCCGCCAGCTGGGTCAGCATGGAATTGACTGTGTTGCCCGTGGCCTGGAGCATGCGCTCGAACAGCACCGCCATGAATACACCCTGGCTGAATGTGGTCACGATGGTCAGGTAGGTGGTGCTCATCTCGCGGATGCTGTCCGCGTTCTGCAGGTTTTCAGACACCAGCAGCCGCAGGATCGACGGCGCGAAGAAGAGGCCGATCACCATGAAGATCAGGCAGCCGGCGCCTTCGATCAGCATGCCGTTCCAGGCGGCCCGCCGCGCCTCCTGGCGCTGGCCCGCGCCCATCTTGCGGCTGAGCAGGCTGCCGATACCCACCGCCATACCGACGCTCAGGGCGATCATCAGCATCTGCACCGGATAGGCCAGGGAGACCGCCGTCAGCGCGTTGGGGTTGTACCGGGCCACGAAAATACTGTCCACCACGTTGTACAGCGCCTGAACGATCATGCTCACCATAATGGGCAGGCTCACCTTGGGCACCAGCTTCTTCATATCCATCTCGCCCAGCATGCGTGAGCGCTCGTTCTGCACCATACGGCATCCTTCTTTCTGTCCCGCTGCAGCAGGAAAAACTATAACTATTTCATTATAACAGCTTTTTTTGAAAGCACAACCCCATGGTCAAAAACGATCAATACCTTCACAAAAACGAGCAGTCCTCATTTGTTACATCTTTTTTTCGAAATTGTTACAAAGTTATTTACAATGCCCCGTTTTTTTTGATATAATGATTTTTACGCAGGACGGCGAAGCGGCCCTGCACTTTTCCGGAGGATGATCTCATGAGCGCGAAACGCAATCACTATACATCGACCCCGCTGATGCGGATGGATAAACACCCCAAGAGCGTGGAATGGGAGGAGGCGCCGGTGGTCCTCGAGCAGGAAGCCACCCGGGTGCGCCGCTACCGTGTGCTGCAGCTGATCATGATCCTGCTGTTGCCCATCGGCTTTATCGTCACGCTGCTGCTGGGCAATCCCGCCTTAAGCTGGGGCTATGTGGGCGTCAGCCTGTTCTTTGTGCTGCTGATGTGGCTGCTGCACGCCTTTGCCCAGAGCGCGCGGGCCAAGCTGACCCTGATCTACGTGCTGGCCGCCGCCGTGGTGGTGGTGCGCCTGATCGTCAGCACCCCCGGCTCCGTGACCCAGCGCGTGGTCAGCCGGGTCGATTCCAGCTCCATCTTCAATTCCGGGAGCGCTTTGGACACGCCGCAGCTTTCCGACTTTGAAGCCACCGACGCTGTGACCACTCCCGAGCCCGAGGCCACGGAAGCCCCCAAGTCCCCCGCGGAAGCTCGTCTGGACGAGTTCATGTATTACTGGATGACCGGAAACCAGGACGGCGAGGTCAGCGTCTGCAGCCCCTCCTGGGTGGATGAGAAAGAGAACCCCAAGAGCGAACTGTTCCGGCTGATCGGCTTTGAAACGCCCTCCTCCTACTATGTGGAGCGCGTGGACGGCAGCAATACGGACTCCTCCCGCGCGATCATGATGGTGGCGAACATCGGCAAAACCGACGGCACTGAGGTCGCCAAGCGCTACCAGATCATGATGGTGCGCTCCAACGACGTCTGGTACATCAACCCCAACTCCCTAAACAGCATCGGCACCGTGACTGCGGAGGATACCGCGCCGCTGGAGCAGATCAGCTCCATCATCACCAACAAGACGCCTTCCCCCACTCCCGCCCCCACGATCAACCCGCAGACGGTATTGTATTACAACCCCGACGGCGGCAAGAAATACCACCTGGATCCCTACTGCCAGGATGTCGGCAAGCAGTACCAGCCGCTGCAAGGCAAATTCCTGTTCCAAAACCTGGACGACGCCGAATACCGCACCCTGACCCGCTGCCGCCGCTGCAACGCCCCTGAGCGCGACATCTCCGTGCACTGAGCAGCAGGCATTTGTTGAACAAACAAGCGCTATGCTCCCGCCCCTCCCCGATTTGACCGGGAGGGGTATTTTTATGAAAAAAACCATTTGACAAAACGACTAAAAGCTGTTATTATATGCAGGCGGTTGCGGAAGCAGTCGCATGTGCGGGGCATTAGCACAGTTGGTAGCGCGCTACATTCGCATTGTAGAGGTCAGCGGTTCGAATCCGCTATGCTCCATGAACCGATCAAGGACATCCCTCGTGGATGTCCTTGATCGGTTTTTACGTGCCATAACGATCCAAACCGCTGCCCGAGACAATGCGACGCATTGTAGAGGCGCGGAGCTGAGCGTCAGCCCAGTGGGCTGTTCGCCGTTAGGCGAAAGCGAAGCGGAAGCGTGGTGAACAAAGGAGTCTGCCGAACGGCAGTGAAGGCAGACGACTATTGCGAAGCTGCCCATCTCGTGCGCGGTGCGCGAGGGACTTGTCCCCGTGGTGCGCGCGCGATTCAATAGCACAGCGAGACGCTGTTCGAATCCGCTATGCTCCATCCTCGAAAAGGGTCTGTTGCAGAAGTGCAAAAATCTGCAGCGGCCCCATTGCTGTGTTAGTCTGTACTGACAAAGCCACAAGCAACCGAAATCGCCGAACAAAAACCAGAGCCATGCGCCGGATGCTTCCGGCCGGCTCTGGTTTTCAGCTTTTGATT
>CADAPM010000013.1 GCA_902789795.1 uncultured Eubacteriales bacterium | reverse complement strand
GAAACGCTTCTATAACAGGCACTCTTTCTATTCTCTCGACGACTTTGGTGGGCAGCTAGCTGCCCACCAAAGAAACAGCAACTCCCTTCCGATGCGGCCACTCCATTGGCTTTCTCCGACGGATATCCTGCATAACTTCACTGTCCAAAATGTTTGACAAACCTACAAAGTTGTTATCATTGACATTTTGATTTTACAAGATGATACCTGGCAGATCGTTGACGCGAATGGTAATGTAGTTGTAGAATATACTTACGATATCGAGGGGGTGATACCATTACTGATGAAACAAAGAAATAGACGAGACACTGTATTATTTGTCTTCTGTACAATGTTAAGCGGCAGTGCGTATCACACAATGCTTTTACTACTGAACAACAGAACATGGAAGCCAGGTGATGCAAATGGTTTGAACGAGCAAAAGAATAGCCGCGTGACCTACGGCAATGGGTTCACGGTGCGCAACGAGTATGACGATTTCAACCGCGTGACGGGGATCGTTTACGGCACGGAGACTGATCCGCGCTATGAGTTCCGCTACAATGCGCGGGGCCAGGCGGCGTGGATGAAGGACAGCCTGCTGGACCGGATCACGGAAACAGAGTACGACCTGAGCGACCGCCCGCGGCGGATCAAGACCCACGAAAACGGACAGCACCTGTACACGGGCGAAGTGACCTATGACGCGCTGTATGGCCACCTGAGCACGTTCACCGAACGGGTAGGCGCAAGCAGGACGGAGTACAAAACCACCTTTGGTTATGACGCGGAGAACCGACCCACAACGCTGAACTACGGCAGCACGAACAACCGGACCAACGTCACCTATGACGGGCTGGGCCGGGTGAGCGGCAGGAGCGTGACAGTGAACGGTCATACCTATTCCACTGCCTTCGGCTTTGTACCGGGAAATGCCAGCGGCAAGACTACCGGACTGATTCAGAGTATCACGCAGAACGGGGAGGACTTCACCTACACCTATGACGATGTGGGGAATATCACATCTGTCACACGCGGACAGGGAGCAGACGCGAAGACAACGGGCTATGAACGACCAGAGCGACACCACAGCAGGAACGGACGGCACGACCTGGACCTACGAATACGACTGCGGCGGGAACATCCTGAACAAGAAGCGCTATGCCTACACCACAGGAGCCCTTGGGACAGCGCAGGAAACAATTACATATACTTACGGGGATGAAAACTGGAAAGACAAACTGACTGCGTATAACGGAGTTGACATCGCTTATGATGCGATCGGGAATCCGACGAATGACGGTACATGGAGATATACCTGGGAGAACGGCCGGCAGCTGAAGGAGATGGCAAAGGGCACGGTCGGCCAAGCGGGCTATATGAAGATCGAGTACCGCTACAACTCTGAGGGCCTCAGGATCCAGAAGGTTGTCACAGAAACCACTGCTTCTGGAACAACGACAACAACTACCGATTACATCCTGCATGGAAAGAACATCGTGCACATGACCCAGGGCAATAACCAATTGCATTTCTTCTATGATGCCAGCAATAAGCCAGCAATTGTAGAATATAACGGCACCAAGTATGCTTACATTCATAACCTGCAGGGGGATATAGTCGGTATCATAGACAGCACAGGAACGGAAGTAGTTAAATATACTTATGACGCCTGGGGCAAAAAGCTGGTAATGAGTGGTACATTATCCGGCTCTCTTGGTATGCTCAATCCGTTCAGATACAGAGGGTATGTGTATGACGAGGAGACGGGTTTGTATTACCTTAGGAGTAGATATTACAATCCGATGCAAGGAAGGTTTGTAAATGCAGATCGAATGATAAGCAAGAATTCATTCACTTATTGCAAAAACAAGCCCATCGATATGACAGATAGTACCGGAACAAAGGAATCGACTTATACAGAGGAAGAAGTAATCTTATTTTCGGAAATATATGCATATCAAATAGAACAAACCAGACTGATGAATGAACGTGTACAAAACTTGTCAGAAATTATATCGACATACTCAATATCGACACAGTCGGATCAAAGGCATGTTATTGTATCAGAGCTGTTTTCACGCCTTGATACACTTATCCAGAAGAAAACTAATTTTCATATTAACAAAGATACTGGGTGTGCATCATTTATCCGAGCAGGCATACTTGATATTGCACCTGGCTACTCAGACAATTATTATGCCGGTGGTGCTTCTTCAATGTTCAATAATAACATGATTGCAAGCGGCTTGATAAGTGACATAGGTGGGCCGAATAATCTGATAGTTGGTATGATCCTTGGTACACCTAAGAAAGACAATTCGGATGATGGTGAATATCATATTGAACATGTTGGTGTATATGCAGGGCTTTATGACTTTGGCAATGGTCTTGAGCCAGCTGTTTATTCCTTCAATACCACAACAAATTGTGGCAACCTGGCACCATATACAAGGAATAATTGGCAGTATTATGGGTGGCATGAGGGAATTTTGGCGGACTAGCACATGGCGATTTCACAATGGTATGATTGTGTAAACGGAGAAGTTTATGATGAAAAGATTGATAAAGTTAAGAAGAAGATTGGCTGTTCTATTAATTTCGGTGGTTTTGATCTGTTTGTTGGTGGGATATCCTTGTCATGCTGATGTGACGGACCAAAATGATTTCAGGCATGAAATGATCGTTGTATTCCCGATTTATGCAGAAGAAATATTGTTGCAGATGGTTGAACCTACAGATCTGATCTTTGTAGGACATGAGTATTGGGATAATGCTTCTGAATACTATCCAACGATGGAACTAACAAGGGATATACCTGGACGATTGTATACAAATATGGATCTGCATGATTTGTTTACTTTGGATCGAAAACCCACGCTTATCATTGTCGACGACTATCTGCAGTTGGCATATGAACACCAGTATGGGGATATTCCGGAAATTGTCAATGGTCAGGTGAGAACGGTTTATGTCAAAACCCCGGGAAGTATAAAAGACATAATCGATTTATTCCAGCAATTAGGTGAAGCGGTTCACGCTGAAGGACAGGCAGAAAAGATGACAGTGGAGTTTATGGCTGAATATGACCAGATATGTAAAGCATTCTCTGAACTTGATCTGAAACAACCTGTCACGGCAATGTATTATGAACATTTTCAGGACTCTTTTCCGCTGCTTTCAGAAATATGCGGTCTGATCAATATTTATGAGGGAATGGATTGGGTGAACGATGAACGTTTTCAGGAAGCATCTGTTCTGAATCCAGATATCATCTTTTATTGCCCTGTTGAGTTCGATTCAGATGGATCCATCCTATCCATCAGTCAGAAATATTCGTCAATGTGTCGTGAAATCATCATTCAGGAACCGTTTTTGCAAGATACAAATGCTGCACAAAACGATCGAATCTATCCTCTTTTTCTTCATCAATCACAATATATATTGGATGATGCATGGTATGTGCTATCGCTACTGAAGAACCCAGAAATGTAGCGGGAATGTGGTAGTAGAATACACCTATGATGCGTGGGGCAAGGTACTGAACGTAACAGGTGATGCAAACCTGGAAGACACGCTTGGCAAGGTTCAGCCTTCCGCTATAGAGGGTATGTCTATGATGAGAAGACTGAAATGTATTATCTTAGGAGTAGATATTATAATTCACTTTGGAAAAGGTTTATAAACGAGGATGGTATTGTAGTTTCGAATATGTTTGCATATTGCAGGAACAATCCAATTGTGAATACAGATGCATCAGGATGTTATACAGAGTATCCCCAGGAATACTTAGATGCATTACAGGCGATTTATGACTACTCTATTGCAAATAGAGACAATCCGAAATGTATTGATTCAGATGAGTTTTTAAGAAGATGTGGGCAATTTGTTGGAAAATTCACTTATAATTCAAGTCCATGTGCTAAATCAATTGCAAAAAACCTTGAATATGGAATGAGTCATACTGGAATGACAAGTATATTTAAAAATGACATTTTGGAAGGCACCGAACTATCTATATCAAAAATAGGAGGAAAAAGTAGAATAATAGAAGCTATGATAGTCGCAGTTTTAGATGAAAACGATAATGATGGAAAACCTTATAATCACGGAGGAGTTTTTTATAACATTGACACAGTTTATCATTCTGCGAAACGGCATGAATTTGTTAAAAAAACAGGGTTTTATCCTGATAGATTCGAATATCGCAATTGGAATGTATGTGGTTGGCATAAAGGAGTTATAGCAAGCGAAAGACTTTTACGAAAAATAAAGAATATCTTAGATGATTCAATAGACTGGAGCGTAACGGAGGATGAAGATGAATAAAGGCAACCGGTTTTCCATCATCATAATTATCGTAGTTGGCATTCTGCTGTATAGCAGCGCTGGCGTTTCAGCTGATCTGGCTGTGCAATGGTATGACGAATGGAACGGGGTCACGTTTTTTGAAGAAGGGGACAAAGTTGGCTGGGTCGACCGTGAAACGGGTTTCAGGCAAGAAGCGGTGTTTGACTCCGTAGATCCTCTGGACGAAACGTATTTTATTATCAGCATACAGGAACGCTACGGGATTGAAAGCCGGTCCGGGCTGGTTTCTGTCGATCCTGTATGGTTTGCCGTTTATCCGAGCGCCGATTTCGGGCACGACAATATCGTGCTTCTGTATTCAGACAGTCAGGAAGCCGCCGTTGACCTGCGCAGCGGGAAAACGATACGCACCGTTCCGACGTCGGAACGCCTGAGGGGCTTTTATGGCGGATACGCGCTGCTTCGCAAACCGGGCGGCCAATGGGACGTGATCGACACAGAAGGGCAGGTGGTGCGGTCTTTTACGGCAGACGAGGCAACACTGTCGATTGATCATTATCTGCTGACATGCGACGAGGAAGGATACAGCCTGACGTACATTGATGGAACGCCGGTGAACCGGGTTCCTCTTGCGTATGCTTCAGAGATGAACGAGGGAACGGCGGTCATCGAAGCGGAAGCTGAGGACGGGCTTTTCCGGTTGGGCCTGCTTGACCAGCACGGGAACATAACGCTCCTGCCGCCCGAGATCACCAGCCCGGGCGATCAGGTGTCTAACGGCCGTTTATGCTTTGAAAACGACGGGCATTACGGTTTCTTGGATTTGGAGGGACGCGTTGTGATCGAACCGGTATGGGACTACGCGCTGCCGTTTTCGGATGGTTTTGCGCTGGTCAGAACTGGCCGGCTGTATGGATTTATCGACACGGACGGGCAGATCATGCTGCCGGTCGAACAGGATGGCGCGGCTCCTTTTTCCAACGGTAGGGCGGTGATTGAGAAAGACGGCGTCCCTAATATCATTGATACGCATTTCGACAGCCTTTTGGACGACGGCCATCCGTTTGATACGGTGTTTGCCGCCGATTTGAACAACAGCCTGTATATCGCGTGTCTGCGCGGATCGGGAAAAACGTACTATATCACAGAGCGGGGCAGCCTAATCTGTCCCTATGTCCCCTCCGAAAACGATGTCGGCGATGTTGATGATGATTGATTAAAAACCAGTAGTTTGTAGAATCTAAAGCATAATTACTTATCATAAGAAGTAAAACTCAGATTCGTACCAGCTATGATCCGGATAGTACGGTTTCAAGGGTTCAACTGCGAACTAACTCAAGGACGTCAATGATACTGTGGGTATAGATTATACTTACGATGTGTGGGGCAAGTGCTGGATGTGACTGGCGATGTCGATTTGAAAGTAACGCTTGGCAAGATTCAGCCCTTCCGTTACAGGGGGTATGTCTATGATGTAGAGACCGGGTTGTATTATCTCAGGAGTAGGTACTATGTGCCTGGGATTGGTCGTTTTACAACTTTTGATAAATTAATCAACAATAAACAAGAACCGCTTGAGAATAATAACTATTTATATTGCTGTAATGATCCAATTAATTACTTCGATGATAGTGGTTATGATTATAGGCCGATTGGTGTTGGTAGCATGAAATGCTAAACCATAACAGAGAGATGATACCAGTACAATTGACGCAAGGACCAAGAAGAAAATACACTTTATTGGTCTGAACAATGCGCGTCGTTATTCTATAAAACCGGTTATCATTGACATTTTGATCGCTCCTCATGTAAAATACCGGCAGAGAAAAAGGAGGTGGCGGCATGAAGCTGATCTCGTGGAATGTGAACGGCCTGAGGGCGTGCATGACCAAAGGGTTCGAGGAGGCATTCAGGACGCTGAACGCGGACGTGTTCTGCCTGCAGGAGACCAAGCTTCAGGAGGGCCAGACGGACTTTGCCCCGGAGGGCTACCACGCCTACTGGAATTACGCGGAGAAGAAGGGCTATTCCGGCACCGCGATCTTTACGAAAAAAGAGCCTTTGCAGGTCCGCTACGGCATTGGCATCGAGGAGCACGACCATGAGGGCCGCGTCATCGCGCTGGACCTGGGGGATCTCTGGTTTTTGACGGTGTATACCCCCAATTCCCAGGACGGGCTCAAGCGGCTCGACTACCGGATGACGTGGGAAGACGCGTTCCTGCATTACATCGACAGCCTGAGGAAGGAAAAGCCGGTGGTCTTCTGCGGGGACCTGAACGTGGCGCACCAGCCCATCGACCTGAAAAACCCGACCGCGAACCACCAGAACGCGGGCTTTACCGATGAGGAGCGCGGCAAGTTTTCCGCGCTGCTGGCGGCGGGCTATGTGGACAGCTTCCGCCTGCTGCACCCGGATGATAAAGAACAGTATTCCTGGTGGAGCTACCGCTTCCGCGCCCGGGAGAGGAACGCGGGATGGCGCATCGACTACTTTATCGTGTCGGAGGAGATCAAGGACCGGATCGAGAGCGCGACCATCCATCAGGAGATCTTCGGCTCTGACCACTGCCCGGTGGAATTGATTTTGAAAGACTCATAATCGGAGGAACAGACCATGATGTATATCCTGGACGGGGCGATGATGAATACGAAAGAGAAGGCCCATGACCACCTGCAGGAGCAGCTGGCCCTGCCGCCCTATTACGGGCGGAACCTGGATGCGCTGTACGACTGCCTGTCGGTCATGTCGGGCCGGATCAAAATGTACCATACGGCGGAAATGCGCCGCAGCCTGGCCGCTTACGGCGAAAAAATACTGCGCGTCCTCAAAGACGCGCAGTCGGAATTCCTGAGTATAGAATTTGTAGACTGATCAGCTCCGGAGCGCTTTTTCGCTGATGTAGCCGGTTACGGCGGTGTAGATCAGGCCGATGCCGCAGGCGGAGATCACCCAGTTGGTGGCCGCGTGGGAGAAGGCGATGATGATGCCCGCCACGATGGCGACGATGCTCAGGATGGACATGGCCTTGGAGCCGTTCGCGCCCGCGTTCCTGTTCATCCAGTTGATGCCGCAGATGACCAGCACGACGCCGGCGATCATGTTCAGGATGCGGTCAAAGCTGCCGGGGTTCCTGAAGATCCAGATGCCGAAGATGAACAGCGCGACGCCGCCGCCCAGGCTGAACAGGTCGTCCGTGCCCACCTTGTGCTCCTGCCACCAGCCTACCACGCTGGCGACGCCCGCCAGCATCAGGCCGATGGCGAAGACGGCGTAGACGATGCTCTTGGCCGACTGCCGGAAGAATAACAGAAACAAGCCCAGAATGCCCAGGATCACCCAGCGGGAGATACCGGCGGCATTTTTGTTTAAATCAAACATGTTACGATCCTCCTTTGTGATATCAATGAAAACGGGGGGAGTCCTTCGGCCCGAAGGGCCATTTTTTATTATATCACTTGTTCACAAAAATGTACAGTAACGGGAATAAGAGAAGCCCTCTTTCGGCGGGAGGAAAAATTCATCGTTTTGAAATGCAACAATTAAGCTTTCGTAACAGACGAATATTGTTATTAAATATTCAGTATGGTATACTGACAAAGAATTAAAAGGGGGTGGAATGGCTTGGATTTTCTTTCGTCTATCACTGCGAAAAAGCTCGGAAAGTCTCTGACACTGCAGCAGATCGAGGATTTTTCGCGTGCGGCGGCAGAAGGTTTGGTGCCTGACTACCAGCTGGCGGCAATGCTGATGGCAATCCGTCTGAACGGCATGGACGCCCGGGAGACCGCGGACCTGACCATGGCCATGGCCCGGTCCGGAGACATGCTGGATCCGGATGTGGACGGCGTACCTGTGGATAAACATTCCACCGGCGGCGTCGGCGACACCACCACCCTGGTGCTGGCGCCCCTGGTGGCCAGCTGCGGCGGCAAGGTGCTCAAAATGAGCGGCCGCGGCCTGGGGCACACGGGCGGCACGGTGGATAAGCTTGAATCGATCCCGGGCATGCAGACCAGCCTGCCCAAGGAAGAGTTTGTGGATATCGTGCGCCGCATCGGCTGCGCGGTGATCGGCCAGAGCGCCGAGCTCGCGCCGGCCGACAAGCGGCTGTACGCGCTTCGGGACGTGACCTCCACGGTGGATTCCATCCCCCTGATCGCCGCGTCCATCCTGTCCAAGAAGTTCGCCGCCGGGGCGAAGGCCCTGGTGCTGGACGTGAAGTACGGCACCGGCGCGATCATGGACAGCCTGGAAAAATCCCTGGAGCTGGCGATGACCATGGTGGATATCGGCACCCATGCGGGCCGCAGCGTGACCGCCGTGCTCTCCGGCATGGACGAGCCCCTGGGCACCCACGTGGGCAACGCCCTGGAGGTCAAGGAGGCCGTGGATATCCTGGCCGGACGCGCGGGCGGGGACCTGAAAAAGGTGTCCCTGTTCCTGGGCGCGCACATGCTGTGCGCCTCCGGCGTCACTAAGACCATGGAGGACGCGGAGAGCAGGCTCGAAAAGGCGCTGGACAGCGGCCGCGGCCTCGAAAAGCTGGCGCAGATGATCGAGGCCCAGGGCGGCGACCCGCGGGTGACCGAGGACCTTTCCCTCCTGCCCCAGGCGCCGGTACGCCGTCTCGCCATCGTGCGCAAGGCGGGCATCGTGACCAGCATGGACACCATGCGCCTGGGCTACATCGCCCAGGGACTCGGCGCGGGCCGCAAGACGAAGGAAGACGTGATCGACCCCAGCGTGGGCTTTATCATGAAGGTGCGCCTGGGCGACCGGGTGCGTCCCGCGGATCCGCTGGCGGAGATCTACGCGAAGAACGACGATGATTACATGGCGGCCGCGCAGGCGATCACCGAGGCCGTGCAGATCACGGACGACGAGCCCGCCCCGCACCCGCTGATCTACGCGGTGGTGACCCGGGAGGGCACGAGACTGCTTGCATAAAAGCAAAAGCATGGACAGGAGATGAACAGAATGAAAAGGATTCTTTCCATATTGATCACGGCGGTCCTGGCGCTCAGCTGCCTGATGGCCTCTGCGGACGCCGAGCCCCTGACCCGCAACGAGATGAACGCCTGGCGGGAGCAGCTCTTGAAGGACAGCCTGGAAGACGGCCGCTATACGGCAGAGGACGCCGGCGCGGGGCAGTACAACCTGGCCTTTGACTGGTATACCCTGAAGGCGGACACCCAGCGCCTGTCCAGCGCGACCCGGATCCTGGGCGTGACCTACGACCTGGTGCCGGAAGAGGACGCCGTGACCCCCGCCGATATCCGCGGCCTGCGCCCCGGCGACCCGGTGGAAGAGCTGCTGGCCGCCTGGCCCAATGAGAACGAGAGCCTGGCCGGCACCCGCGAGGAAGCGGTGCTGTACCAGACGGGCAGCCTGCCCGGACAGGCCTCCTCCGGCGTGCTCAAGCGCAACGGCCAGCGGGCCGAGTCCGTGGTGTACAGCCTGTACCAGATGACCACCAACGGCGTGAGCCTGAGCAAGGTCACCTACACGCTGACCGGCGGCTTCATCGATACCATCGAGATCAGCTTTGACGGCGAGATGCTGACGCTGGCGGACGCCCAGGATGAGCTGGCGGCGATCCTCGACGTGCAGGCGGCCACCGAGTTCTCCGCCTTCCTGTCCAACGGCGAGAGCATGGAAGCGGAGGTCTTCAACCTGGACGACCTGAGCTTTTCCGGCATCGACTTCATGACGGTGACCCCCGACGACCTGACCGCGCTGCTGGGCGATGAGTACGCCGAGGAGTGGGCCGAGGACGGCGACAAGCGCATCCGCGTGATGGAATGGCACGCCCTGACCGCCGTGTTCACCTATGACGCCCAGGAGCAGCTGATCGGCATCGATAACCTGTCCATGAACGAGGACCTGCTGACCGGGCCCCGGGACCTGACCGTCGGCGATACGCTGGACGTGGTGCTGAACCGCTTCCGCTACGAGGTCACCGATCCTGACGGCATCCACACCTGGCTGTACGGCACTGCCGACAGCGGCGAGTACGGCGTCATGGATTCCCCCTATCCCGGCCAGGCCGAGGTCCACTACGTGCTGACCGCCGAAGGCCAGCGGGTAGAAATGATCCTGGACGTCCAGGAAGGCGCGCTGAGGACCATTACATTGCAGAAAGAATAATTCGAAAGTAGGAGTTAGAAAGTAGGAAGTAGGAAGTAATTCTACTTCTTGCAAGAACAGAGCAGAAGAACATTAATTACTTCCTACTTCATCCTTCCTACTTCCTACCTTTTCTTCTCTCCAAAGTCGGAGAAATTTGCCTCAAAGTTTGGAGGTTGTAACATGAGAATTGACCTGACCTGTCCGGTTGAGCTGTGGCATTTCAGGATGCCGACGGCTGAATCGCCGTTCTGCACGGTACAATTATATAATTTGTCCGATAAGACGGTCGTCAGTATCCAGGCGTGCTACCTGTGCTATGACCAGGACGGCGAGCAGACCGCCCGCCACGTGGAAAGGGTGCAGGGCCTGGAGGCGCCTACCCGCTGCGCGTTCGAGATGTCCGTCAAGGTCGAGGAGGGCATCGACGCCAGCGGTATGGAGCTGCTGGTGGAGAAGGTCTGGTTCGAAGACGGCACGGTCTGGCGCCGGGGCACCACCCACATGACGGAATACGCCCTGCCCGCGCCGCCGGACGCGAAGCGCCTGGCGATCCTCCGGGAGCTGGCGGGCGCGGACGCGTCCGTGTACCCCTCGGACCAGGGCCAGGTGTGGACCTGCGTCTGCGGCAGGCCGAATCCCGCGGGCATGGAGATCTGCTCCCGCTGCCTGCGCTCCAAGCATGGGGTCTTTACCGCCTATAACGAGTCTGTGATCGAGAAGATCTATTCCGAGCGCGAGGCCGCCGAGGAAGAAGAACAGCGCGCCGCCCAGGCGGAGCGCCAGCAGAAGGAGACTGAGGAAAAGAAGGCCGCCCAGGAGAAGCACCGCCGCCACAAGCGCGTGCTGATCACCGTGCTGAGCCTGCTGCTCATCGCGGCCCTCGCGGCCGGCGGTTACTTCTACGCCCTGCCCTGGTACCGCTACACGATGGCGGAGCGCGAGCTGAACAACCTGAATTACGCGTCCGCGCGCCAGTCCTTCCAGGAGCTGGGCGACTACTCCGACGCCGCGGAAATGGTCAAGGAGTGCGATTACCGCGAGGCCCAGGCCGCGCTGGCGGGCGATACCTACACCTCCCTCCGCGCCGCGCAGGACAGCTTTGACGCCCTGGGCGACTACAAGGACAGCGCGGACCTGGCCAAGGAAGCCCGCTACAAGCAGGCCCAGAAGCGCATGAACGTGGGCGAGTACGACGCGGCCTACGCCCTGTTCGGCGAGACCGCGGGCTATAAGGACAGCGACGAAAAGCAGCGCCAGTGCGTGTACCTGCGCGCCAAGCGCCATATGGACAACGGTGATTATGCCCTGGCGCGGGAGGACTTCCTGACCCTGGGCAATTATGAGGACGCGGTGACCCAGGCCAACGAGTGCCTGTACCTGCCCGCCCTGGAGGCCATCGCCAACGGCCGCCCCGAGGACGCCATCGAGCCCCTGATGACCCTGGGCAACTACCGCAACAGCCCCATCCGCCTGAAGGAAGCCTACTACGGCGTGGGCAACCAGCTCTTCGACGAAGGGCGCTATGAGGAGGCCGCGGAATACTTCCTGCTGGCCGACGACTATATGGACGCCTACCGCCTGGCTACCCGCTGCCTGTACCAGCCCGCCGTGGAGGCCATGGAAGAGGGCCGGAACCTGGAAGCGGCGGAGATGTTCGAGAAGATCATCACCTTCGAGGATTCTGAGCAGCTGATGAAGCTGTGCTACCTGAACGCCGCCTGGCAGAAGATCGAGGAAGGCAAGTTCGACGAGGTCGAAGACCTGCTGACCAAGGCCGGAGACATCGAGGGCGTGGAAGATGCCCGGAAGGAAAGCGTTTACCAGCCCGCCCTGGCGCTCCTGGAGGCCGGCGAGTATGAGGAAGCCCGCGTCCAGTTTTTGAGCATCGCAGGCTACAAGGACGTGGATGAGCGCCTGTCGGAGATCAGCTACCACCTGGCCACGGAAGCCCTGGAGGCCCAGGATTACGAGCTGGCCGTGAACCTGCTCACGGACATGCCGGAGTATCAGGACAGCCAGGCCAAGCTGAACGAGGCGCGGTACCAGTACGCGAAGCAGCTGCTGGACCAGGACAAGCCGGTGCAGGCGGCGGAGCTTTTTAGCCTGCTCGAAGGCTATGAGGACAGCGAGACCTTCCGCCAGCAGGCGATCTACGCCCAGGCCCAGGCCGCTATGGCCGAGGAGCGCTGGGCCGACGCCCACGCTCTCCTGGACCAGATCCCCGGCTACGCCTACACTGCGGACAGTCTGAAGGAGTGCTCGTACCAGGAGGCCATGGCCGCCCTGAACAACAGCGAGGACGAGAAGGCCTTCGAGCTGCTGAGCGGCATCCGCGACTACAAGGACGCGGAGGATATCTACAGCGAGCTGGCCTACCGCATCGCCTCCGCCCGGCGCGAGGCCGGCGACCTGAGCGGCGCGGCGGACATCTTCAACACCCTGGGCGAGTACCGGGACGCGGCTGAGCAGGCGGAATCCAGCTACGACGATTATTACAAGGACGCCTACGAGGCGGCGAAAGCGGCCTACGCCGAGAAAAACTGGGAGCAGGTGGTGAAAGCCCTGGACGGGCTGGACCTGAACACCGCCAGCACCAAGTACGCGGACGTCAAGGAGCTGTGGCAGGAAGCGGCCTACCAGTACGCCGAAGACCTGTACGCCAAGGACAGGCCCTACGACGCCTACGCCTATTACATCCAGCTCGAGGATTACCGCGACGTGGCCACGAAAAAGCTGACCCGCCGCGCCTATCAGGTGATCGGCAGCTGGGAGTCTGGCAAGGGCGAGAAGTTTGAATTCAACAGCGACGGCACCTGCGTGATCGAGGGCAAAAAGCTGTATTACACCGTGAAAAACTGGACCCTGCGCACCGGTACGGCCGCCAACGACCTGGACACGATCTACAGGATCATCTCCATCAATAACAGCGCGAACCGGATGTCGATCCGGATGACCAAGGGGAGCAATACGGGCAAGACCTACGCCCTCTCGCGCGTGACGGAAGAAGCCGGAGAAGAATAAGCAATGCAAACGCTGAAGAGCGCTTTCGCCCCGTATCAGCGGGATATCGACGAGAAACACCTGGACGTCCTGGACGGCGTCCGGGTGCTTCTTAGTTTTATTGTCGGGTGGTACCACATCTGGCAGCAGAGCTGGCTCATGCCCATCGGCATGGTGGGGCCCTTCTATGTGAATATCGATTACATCCCCCGCAGCGGGTACTCCGCGGTGGACGGGCTCATTTTCCTGAGCGGGCTGCTGATGTTCCTGCCCTATGCGGGCACGAAGCGGTCGCCGAAGCCCCTCGAATACTACCGCCGCCGCCTGCTGCGCATCGCGCCGGCCTATTTCCTGGCGGTGCTGGTATCCTTCTTTGTGGAGGCGCTGCCCTCCGGGCGGTATTCCACGGCCTGGGAGGCGGTTAGGGACCTGCTGGCCCACTTCACCTTCACCCACAACCTGTTCCCCTTCTCCTACACCGGCTCGCCCATCAACGGCGTGCTGTGGACGCTGGCGGTGGAGATGCAGGCCTACCTGCTCTTCCCCTGGCTGTGCCGCGCCTACCAGAAGCGGCCCGCCCTGACCGGCGCGGCCCTGCTGGCTATCGCCTTCGGCTACCGGTACTATGTGGCGGGGTTCGAGGATACGTCCCTGCTCATCAACCAGCTGCCGGCCTTCCTGGACATCTACCTGCTGGGCTTCATCTCCGCCGGGGCCATCGCGGCCCTGCGGGAGCGGCTGCAGGGCGAAAAAAACGGGGAAAAGGTGTTCTTCACCGTCGCGCTCATCCTGGCCGCGTGGGGCTATCTCACACTCATGCAGGGCCAGGCGGCGGAAAACGGCATCGAGCACATCCGCCTGGGGCAGATGAACCGGCGCTTCATGCTGGGGGTCTGCCTGTCCATTTTCTCGGTCAGCGCCTGCTTTTCGCTGCCGGCCGTGCGCTTCCTGCTGGGCAACCGGCTGATGCGCTGGCTCTCGGTCCTCTCCTACGAATTCTACATCTGGCACCAGACCCTGGCCGTGCACCTGAAGGAATGGCGCTTGATCCCCTCCGTCTCCGACGCGCCTTGGTACGACGGCGAGGCCGCCTGGCAGTGGCCCTACACCCTCGCCTGCTTCCTCCTCCCCCTGATCGTCGCCGTGGTGCTGACGTATGGGTTTGAGAGGCCAATACAGAGGTGGCTTAGAGAGAATTGGAAGATCAAAAAGAGTGATAAGTGATAAGAGATAAGTGATGAGTTTTGGATGAAACTGCGCGGAGCGCAGTTTCTTTCATTATCACCTGCCGCAGGCAGGTCACAATGATCAATCAAACTCCGTAACGTAGTGGAGGAGTTTGTACCAAAACTTATCACTTATCTCTTATCACTTATCACTAAAACTATCTATTCATTACCCTATAAACGAACTCGCTCTCACACCACCTTCTCCACATCGGCGTGACGACCTCGGTCCATCCGTCGCGGGTCTCGCCGAGGCGGGCTTGCTGGCCGGACCAGGCGTGGGCGACGGGGGCGCCGTCAGGGGTGTCGTAGAGCGGGATGGGCTCCCCGGGGTCGGGAGCGATCAGGAAGGCGTATTCGTAGCTGTCCGCGGCGTCACGGTACAGGGTCACGTCGCTCAGGGGCACGATCAGGGTGGAAATGCCGAAATCTTCTTCTTCCAGCGGCAGCAGCGCTATTTGTTCGGAGGTCAGGCCGACGGCGGGCTGCAGCCAGCAGGACAACTCAGCAATGTCGATATCGTACAGGCGCAGCCAGGCGGGATCGGCGGGGGTGCCGTCGGTCAGCAGCACTGCGCCGGGGCGCGGGACCGCCGCGTCCACGGAGAACAGCCGGTACTCGTACTGGACGGCGGTGGCGTCGACCCAGGCTTCGATGGGGCCGTCCACGCCTTCCAGGATGACGTCGTCCAGGCAGATGCGGCCATTCAGCCGCCGGTTGGCGTACATCAGGGCCCCGGGGCGCAGCGTGCCCAGGGGTTTTTCAGTGGAATCATTCGCGTATACCGGGATCTCTCCCCGGCCGTCCGGCGTGTCGAGGAAGACGTAATCCGAGATCCAGCCCTTGTCCTCGCTGTCAGGCGCCGTGCCGTTTGTCCCGCCGTTATCGCCGTTATAATAGGTGAGATCAGGATATTCCGCCCAATCATAGTCGTTGTTTAGGGTCAGCCCCGGCGGGAGCGACAGGCGCTCCAGGCTCACGCAGGCGGCAAAGGCGTTTTCGCCGATGTCGGTCACGGTCAGCGGCACCGTCAGGCTGACCAGCCGCCCGCAGCCGCTGAAGGCATACTCGCCGATGGTCCTAAGGCCGATGGGCAGGGAAATGGTTTTCAGACTGTCGGAGCGGAAAGCGGAGCGCCCGATATGCTCCGTCCCCCGGGGCACGTCATAGTGCGCGGCGGTCCTCCCCGTGGGGTAGCTGATCAGCGTCTTTTTGTCCGCGCTGAACAGGACGCCGTCGATGGCGCGGTACAGCGGGCTGCCTTCCTCCACCCTGTATTCGTTGACCGTTGAGTCACTGGTGTCCAGTACAGGGCCCGTGTAATCCGCCGCATAGGTCAGGACCCCGATATCCATGAAATACAGCGCGATATCGGAGACGTCCTTCAGGGAGCCGGGAAGGCGGAGCTCGTCAAAGTTGCCGCGCAGCAGGGCTTCTATACCGAGGCAGCGCAGGGTGGAGGGGAACACGATCCGCCGGACGCCGCCGAGGGATTCATCAAAGAACCCGCTGAAATCAAGCTGCCCTATGCCCCAGTCCCCGGGCAGCAGCTCCGCGGTCTCCCGGTTATGCGTGATTTCGGGGCCGTCCTCCATGTCCAGGCTGAAGTCCAGCGTCCGGTCCCCGACAATGGTCACGCCTTCGTGGATATAGAGGGTGTCACCCTCGCGGTGATAGAGGGGGATCTCCGTCAGGGGCGTATCCCCGGGCAGGAAGCCCCAGGCAGGCTGGCCGTCGATCTGCGTCTCCACCATGATCCAGCGGGCGCCGTTGCCGCCGTCGATATTGCCCAGCCCGATCACCCGGTCGCCCTTCTTCAGGTGGGCGATGGGCTGGCCCAGACCCCGGGGATCATCCGTCAGGTCCGCGTCCTGTTCCAGGATGACGGGGCTGTGCTCTTCCACACGGAGGTCATCGATCTCGCTTATTTTCAGGGGCAGCTTAGCCCAGCCCATGCGCCGGGCGCCGCCGTAGGTCTCATATTCCACCCAGGACCACTCGCCGTTCTGCATGGTGGTGAAGACCGAGAAGGGTCGCGACGCGCTGAGGGCGGCTTTGCCATCCTCGGCGCGCCAGGCGCTGTCAAAGGGCGCGCTGTACACCGGAAAGCTGGTGCGCGGCGGCACGTGCAGGGTGTTGTAGTCCATGGCGCTTTCGTGGATATACCAATCCAGCCACACGCCCTGCCAGAGGCCGTCTTCCTCCTCCTCCGCGCAGGCGCAGAAAAGGACCGGCAGGCAGAGGATCAACAGCAGCAGGCAGAATCGTTTTTTCATCGTCAGACCTCCAGGGGAGCATCATGCTGCGCTTATCATAGCACAAACAGGCGAAATTGCAAAGGCGGCAGAAGGAAAGTTACATTTGTTACCAACTTATGAAGTTCGGTTCATCAAATGTTTCATCTTGTCCGGCATGCGAGAATAGAATGCATCAATGATAAAAACATCTGATAATACATAGAAATATCCATCTTATTCGGTCAAAAACGCCGCCCATAATCGGCCTTGCCACCGGGAAAGCGCCGGGGATATAATGGTCACGCAAACCCAGAAAATGGGGATTGGAAAGGAAGTGACCGCGATGTACCTGGCTGTGCCGCCGCCGGACGATCTGGAGCAGGCCCGCAGCTGCGAATCGCTGCGCACCCACGTGGCATCAGCGATGGCGCTGTGCCCGGACAGGTTTCGCCTGCATGGAAGGAGGAAGGCCCGGCATGTGCCCCCGGCGCGGAAGGGATCGGACGATCCCCTGCGCCTGGTCCCGAAGCGGCGGACCCGGAGACGGCCGGAGGCGGCCGGGCCCGGGAGCGCGGCAGCCCAGGAGGCCGCGGCGGAGGCGCTCTTGAGGGAGCTGCTCACAGAGGCCCGGCAGCGCGGGGTGACCCTGGAGATCCTGGCCGAGCGGGCGGGATATTCGGAGCGCACCCTCCGCAGGCGGCTGAAAGCGCCGGAAACGCTGCCGCTGGGGGAGTTCTGCCGGATCTCCCGGGCGGCGCAGGAGGCATGCGCGGAAGGAGGAAGACATGGATAAGGAAACGCTGGAGCAGAGGCTGTGGAGCCTGCGCTCCGATCAGGCCCGGGCGGAATACCTGCGGCGCTACATCCCGCTGATGCAGAAGCGGCTGGAGGAAATGAAGGAGGAGGCCTTGCTGGCCCTGGGCCGGGGCCGGCCATTGGATCAGGTGCCCGGCGCGGGACCGGGCGACCCGACGGCCCTGCTGGGCATGAAGGCGGCGGAGTACGCGCTGACCGAGGATATGCGGGCGTACCGGGACCGGCTCGGCCATCTCAGGCGCGAGTGCGCCTTGCTGGAGGCCCGGAACGCCCTCACGGAGTGCCTGCTGGCCTCTCTGCCGGAGGAAGGCCGCTTCCTGCTGACCCGCCGCTATGTGGAGCACACGCGCTGGCCGGTCCTGGCCCGGGAGTACGAGAAGCAGTTCCACGTGGACTACACCGAACAGACCCTGCGCCGCAGGGCCCAGCGGACCCTCGGCACGCTGTGCGGGACAGCGGAGGGCGGGGAACAAGCAGCGGTGTGACAGCAGTCAGGAAGCGCGCATGCGCTTCCTTTTTTGTCTTTCCACAGGTGACCAAAAGTGCTATACTGTATGTATCGATATTGCGCGGCAAGTCGACAAAAAGCAAACGAGGCGGGAAAGACGAATGATCTCCATTGCGGTCGTAGATGATGAAAAGGTCTTCAGCGAGCGGCTGAGCGGCTTTATCCGCCGGTATTCGGAGGAGCGCGGCCTGGAAACGGCGGTCACCTGCTTTGAGGACGGCCTGGACATCACGGATGACTTCCGGGCCAGGTGGGATATCATCTTCCTGGACATCCAGATGAAGCACCTGAACGGGCTGGATACCGCCCGGCGCATCCGGGAGGCGGACGGTGACGTGATCATCATCTTCGTGACCACCATGGCCCAGTACGCCATCAACGGCTACGAGGTGGACGCCTTCGATTATATCCTGAAGCCGCTGGAATACCCGAAGTTCGAGCTGCGGATGAACAAGGCCGTCCGTGAGGTGGATAAGAAAAAGGCCCACCGCTACGTGTACCTGAAAAAATACAGCGATGTGGTCAAGGTCTCCACGGACGACCTGCTCTACATTGAGGTCAGCGGGCATACGCTGCGCTATGTGACCGCGGAAGGGACGTTTGAAAAGCGTGCCACCATCGGCGAGGCGGAAGAGGAACTCAGCGGTCTGCAGTTTTCGCGCTGCAGCCTCTCTTATCTCGTGAATCTGAAGCGAGTCGACCGCATCAGCAAGGATACCGTGATCATAGGCGGCCATGAGCTGCCCATCAGCCGGAACCGGAAAAAGGAATTCCTGGAGGCGTTCAGCGACTATCTGGAGGCGGGGTTCTGATGGAAGCATCTCAGCTGTTCTATTATCTCTCCGGCTTTCCACTGCAGATGCTGCCGGCTGTGCTCGTCTTTTTCCTGCCCATGCGGAAGAAACACCGCTGGTATCTGTTTATTCCCGCCCTGGCGGGGATGCTGGGAGCGAGCATCGGCCTGGGGGCGCTGCTCTGGCCGCGGGTGATCGGCCCGGCGGCACAGGAGGGAACGAGCCCTTTGGTGATCAGCCTCTCCGCCCTCTTCTTCGCGCTCCACTACCTGCTGGTATGCGGCAGCTATGCGGCTTCCCTCCGGTGGATGTGCGGCGCGGACTGGCATGAGGCATGGTACTGTGTGATTTTCGCCTATATCAGCGAGCATGTCGTCTACTGTGTGAAGACGCTGGGGAGCGCCGCGCTGTCCGGGGCCGTCTGGTGGTCCTCCTGGCCCATGTCCGCAGTCCTGGGGCTGCTGGTATACGGCGGTATCTGGTGTTTCTTCGCCCGGAAGACCTGCCGGAACGGCCGTTATCCCAGCAGCGCCGGCCGGTCCCTGGGGCTGATCGCCGTCACCTTTCTGCTGGTCTATATCGTGAGCATTGTGACCATGAGCATGGAGCTGGAGTGGCTGCACAGCATCTATGCGCTGATCTGCTGCTCCTTCATTATGGCCAGTGAATACCGGAAGGACCAGCAGCTGTGGCTGCAGGGGGAGATCCAGGAGCGTGAGCGAATAGAGTCCCTGCGCCGCGCCCAGTATGAGATGAGCAAGGAAAACATCGCCATCATCAACCGCAAAAGCCATGACCTGCGCCGGCAGGTAGAAGCTCTGCGGACCGTAGGCACGCCGGAGGAACAGGCGGAGGCGATCCGCGGGATCGAGCAGGCGGTGCAGATCTACGACAGCACCTTCCAGACCGGCAGTCGGGCGCTGGACACCGTGCTGATGCAGAAGGCGCTGCTCTGCTCCCAGCAGCACATCGAGCTGTCCGTGGTGGCGGACGGGAGCCTGCTGCGCTTCATCAAGTCCGTGGATCTCTTCACCATGCTCTCCAACATCCTGGACAATGCCATCGAGGCCTGCCTGCATATATCTGAGGAGGAAAGGCGCGCCATCCACCTCTCGGTGCACGAGAAGCGCGGACTGGTGATTCTTCAGTGCGAGAATCCCTATGTTGGCACCGTGGAAATGAAGGACGGCCTGCCCGTCACAGTGAAGGAGGACAAGACCAGCCACGGCTTCGGCACCCGGTCCATCGCGGCCACGGCAGCGGAATACGGCGGTGTGATGCGGATCGACCCCAGCGGCGGCATGTATGTGCTGCGCATCATTTTCCAGCCTCCGGATACCAGTCAGGACGAAAAAACGACCACTTAGGACAAAGCCGCGCGATGCGGCTTTTTTTGTGCTATCCTCCGCACATCAGGTACGGACAACGTACCGACTATGAAGGAGGAACACCCCATGAAAAAGTTTGCTGCTATGATTCTGGCTCTGGTTCTGACCTTGGCATGCGTCTCTGTCCTGGCAGAGGACGCCGTGTATTCCCGTTTCTACACCACCGAAGAACTGGCCGGTGAGACCGACTTTAACGGCTTTATCACCGGTTGCGGCCTGAGCGAGTACAACGCCGTCGTACTCAAGGACGATGGCACCTATGAGTACACCAAGCTGATCGGTACTGTGGATGCTGAAGGCACCATTTTAGAGCCCGAAGGCGGTTCCTATGTGATCCGCTATGTCTTCACCGGCACCTACACCAAGGACGGCGACCAGGTCACCCTGAATGTCGCGGAAGAGTGCGTCTTCTCTGAGGACTGGGGTCCGCTGGTGCCTCTGGGTTATATGCACAACTGCGAGGGAAGCGCTTCCAACGGTGATCGGGTCAGCAACTATGATGAGACCCAGAGCTTCGATCCCCTGGACTGCTTCTCCCACCCCCTGTACAAGTTCGACGGCCATGACACGCCGGTCTCCATCACGGTGAACGCTGACGGCTCCTACACCTACAACGTAGCGGCCTCCTCTGACGACGACTGATCCCTATACTGACATCCCCTGACCGGGAGGGCGCGGACTGACCTCCGACCCTCCCGGTTTTGACATTAAGGAAAGACCGCGGCCGTCGCGCCGTGCGGAGGGAACATGAAAAAGGAAAAGAACTACAGCAAGAAAAGGTATTTTGCCCTGCACGCGGGCGTGCTGGCGGTGCTGCTGGTCGTGTGTATCCTGGCCAATGTGCTGACGGCCAAGTGGGACAGCGTGCTCACCGACTTTTTCGGCACCGTGGGCGGCACGCAGACCACTGCCCAGCAGGGGGACTTCGTGAGCGAATACGCCAGCGAGGACGCCCTGTACCAGGCCCAGCTGGACCACACCCGCCGGGTCGTGGCCGAGGGCGTCGTATTGCTCCGCAATGAGGACAGCTTCCTGCCCCTGAAGGCCGGCGCGCAGCTGAGCGTCTTTGGTCTGGCCTCTGCATCGGGCGTGACAAGCGGTTCCGGCTCCGGCGATATCGAGATCAAGTCGGATACCCTGGCGGGCGCGCTGCAGAAGGCGGGCTTCGGCATCAACGCCGAGCTGACCAAATTCACGGGTTCCACCAGCCATAAGCACGGCACCGGCGCAGGCCCCGGCGGCGGCGACGCCATGGGCGAATGGAAGATCGACGATATCCCGTGGAGCGAGTATACCGACGAGGTGAAGGCCACCTTTGCGCAGTACGGCGACGCGGCCATCGTGGTGCTGAACCGCCAGAACGGCGAAGGCAGCGACCTGCCCCGGGAAATGGGCCGCTTTGGCAACAACCCGGATAAGCACTACCTGGAGCTCTCCGATGAGGAAGAGGACCTGCTGAAGGGCATCAAAGCCAGCGGTGCATTTGCGGGCACCATCCTGGTCATCAACGCTGCCAACCCCATGGAGCTGGGCCAGATCGAAAAGGACGAGTACGGCGTCAAGGCCTGCCTGTGGTATGCCAGCACCGGCACCGACGGTATCTCCTCCGTGGCAGACATCTTCGCGGGCAAGGTCAGCCCCTCCGGCCGCCTGGTGGACACCTGGGCTTACGATAACCTCTCCGCCCCGGCCATGCAGAACTTCGGCGACTTCCGTTTCCTGAACGCCGACGGCACCGAAACCGGCTATTCCTATATGAATTACGGTGAGGGCATCTATGTGGGCTACCGTTACTATGAGACACGTTATGAGGACGTGGTGATGGGTACCGCCAACGCGGGGGACTTCGACTATGCCGCCGTTGTGCAGTATCCCTTCGGCTACGGCCTGAGCTACACCAGCTTTGACTGGTCTGACTTCAGCGTGAAGCTGGACGGCGACACCGTCACCGCCGCGGTCACCGTGAAGAACACGGGCAGCGCGGCCGGCAAGGACGTCGTCGAGATCTACGCCCAGGCGCCTTACATCCCCGGCGGCGTGGAGAAATCCGCCGTGGTGCTGGCAAATTATGCCAAGACGAAAGAGCTGCAGCCCGGCGAGAGCGAGAAAGTCACTGTCACCTTCCGCCTGAAGGACATTGCCTCCTACGACTTCACGGTCAACAAGACCTGGATCCTCGACGCCGGTACATATTATGTGACCGCCGGCCGGGACGCCCACGACGCCGTGAACAATGTGCTGGCCGCCAAGGGTTATCAGGCCCCGGGCAGCGCGGCCATGACCGGCAAATTCGATCTGGCGGAACTCCGGCTGCTGGACACCGCCGTCACCGGCGCCAAGGTCACCAATCAGTTTGATGGCGACGCCCTGGAGGACGCGGCTTATCTCTCCCGCAGCAACTGGGCGGCCATGGAGAACAACGGGATCCGGTATTCCACAAACGATATGCCCGGCCTGAGCAAGAATACGGACGCTGTGGGCACCGCCGGTACGGTGGTCATCACCGATGCTCTCGCCGCCGCTTTTGCGCAATGCGGTCTGCACAGTGTGGATCTTCAGGCGCTCGCTGCGCAGGACTTCCCCTCCAAGGACGATTACGTCTACGGCGCGACGCCGGAAACCCCGCTCACCCTGGTATCCATGAAGGGCAAAGCCTTCGACGATCCCCAGTGGGACGAGCTGATCAACCAGACCAAACTTTCCGAGCAGCACCTACTGTTCAACAACTCCGGCTACGGCACCAAGGCCATCGAAGCCATCCAGAAGCCCAAGACCTTCGAATACGACGGCCCGGCGGGCATCTCCAACTTCATCACCGGCAAGTCCGGTTTCGGCTACAATCGGACCATCACACTGGCGGCGACCTGGAACCAGGAACTGGCGAAGGAATTCGGCAAGCTCATCGGTGAGGATGCCATCCTGACCAAAACCTCGGGCTGGTATGCGCCGGCCACCAACATCCACCGCACCCCCTTCTCCGGCCGCAACTTTGAGTACTTCTCCGAGGATCCCGTCCAGTCGGGCCTCATCACCGCGGCCATTATCCGAGAAGTGCAGGCCAAGGGCTGCTATGTGTACATGAAGCACTTTGCCCTGAACGACCAGGAGACCAACCGCGGCGTCTATGGTCAGGTGGCCGTCTTCGCCCAGGAGCAGGCCATCCGCGAGATCTGCCTGAAGCCCTTCCAGATGGGCGTGGAGAACGGCGACGCCCATGGTATCATGATGTCCATGAACCGCATCGGCACCACATGGTCCGGAGATCACTATAACCTGATTACCAACGTGACACGTGGCGAATGGGGCTTCGACGGAATCTTCATCACTGACTACATCGGCAGCATGGATGTGCGGATGATCGACAAGTACCTGGCCGCCGGTGGCGACCTGATCCTTTCCACCAGTGAGATGAAGCTCTCCGACGTCAAGCAGAACTGGTGCCGCGCCTATTTGCGCAATGCCATGCACCGCGTGCTGTACCAGCAGGCCAACAGCCTGGCAGTCAACGGACTGGGCGGCGAGGACGTGAAGTTTGAGGTCGGTACCCCGATCTACAGGATCGCGCTGTGGATCCTGATGGGCCTGCTGGCCATCTACCTGATCTACAGCATCATCAAGATGATCCAGTATGGGCGCATGACGGAAGCGGAGTTCGCGGACAGCCGTGAGCGCACCAAGAAAGCCCGCACGATCAAGAACATCATCCTCGGCGTGATCCTGCTGGCCATCGTCATCGTCTTCTTCATCGTCTACTTCCCGTTGCTGCAGAAAGCGTTCCTCATCTAATCAATAATAAAAACCCGGCCCCCTGTCCGCGAAAGACAGGGGGCCGCTGCTGTTATATGCTGTTTATTCCCCGCTGGCCGAATGGAAGATCGGCGAGTTGATGTCGGCGGTCACGGTGGAGCCGTAGATCGCGCGGAACTGGGTCGGGGTGCACTTTTTCTCCTCGCGGAAGATGCGGTTGAAGGTGGCCACGCTGCCGAAGCCGGAGTTGCGCGCCACCTCGCGGATGGGCTGGTTGGTGCGGATGAGCAGGTTGGACGCGGCGTTCAGGCGCTTGACCAGCAGGTAATCCGAGAAGGAGATGCCGGAGAAATCCTTGAAAATGCGGGAGAAATAATACTTGGAGAAGCCGGCGAAGGCGGCGGCGTCCTCCAGGTTCAGATCGTCCATGTAATGCTCGGAGATGTAGGTGATGACGCTGTTCATGATCTCGGGGTCGATGCGCGAGTGCCGGACGGGCACCCGCGGCGCGGCGGTGTTCAGGTACTCCCGGCCCAGCAGGGCGTAGACCTGCAGCAGGTAGGCGTAGCACTGGGTATTCCACATATCCTGCTTCTGCATATAGCAGTCCACGGCGCTCATGAGCAGGTGGGTCACCTGTTCCCTGAGCTCGCCCGGGTTCTGCAGGAAGATGGGGTGCTGGGTCATCATGCTGACCTGGGGCATATCCTGCAGCGTGTACAGCGGGCTGGGCTCGAACAGGATCAGAAAGCGCAGGATGTCGGAGGTCTCCGTCAGCACGTGGGGGCAGCCCGAGGGGACGAACAGCACCTGGCCCGGCCCGACGCGGTAGGTCTGGTCCGGCAGCTGATACACCGCCGTGCCGCGCTGCACGATCAGCACCTCGATGGCGGAATGGGCATGGTTGTCGTAATGCCCGGGCACGCTGGAGGGCCAGATCCGGATGGAGGAGTGCTCCTTATAGGTGACATATTCCTGCTTGCCGTGCAGGATCCGGAACCCGTCCGGAAACCGGCTGTTATCCGTCGTTTCGTTAGCCATAATAACCTCGGAATCAAAAAAACGGAGAGAGAAAAAGTAAGAATAAAGTAAGTAGTTGGATGGAAGCAAGAAGTAGGAAGTAGGAAGGAGAAAGTAGGAAGTAATAAATGTTTATGAGGTGGCGTTAGCAGCGCCGGGAGCGGAGGTAGAATTACTTTCTACTTCCTACCTCTTACTTCCTACTTTTAGTCTCTTCCTCCATAGGAAGGGAAAAGAAGTATGAACAAGGCAGGAGGGGGAACAAGGTAGGAAGTAGGAAGAAGAAAGTAGGAAGTAATAAATGTTCATGAGGTGGCGTTAGCAGCGTCAGGAACCGAAGTAGAATTACTTCCTACTTCCTACCTCCTACTTCCTCCTTCACGCTTTAACTCCTCATTCCTCATTCCTAATTCGTAATTACCCCTTCACGCTTCCCAGCGCCATGCCGGTGACGAAGTACTTCTGCAGGAAGGGATAGACGATCAGGATGGGGACCGCAGAGACCACGGAAATAGCGCTGCGGACCGTGATCGGCGCGACCTTGGAGGCGTTTGAAAGCGCGTCCGCTGTCGTGTTCGCGGCGTTGGAGCTGTTCTGTGTGGTCGCCAGCTTCATCTTGAGCAGATACTGCAGGGTATACAGGTCCTTCTTGCTGCCGTTGTACAGGTAGGTGTCGAACCAGCTGTTCCACGCGCCGACGGCCACGAACAGGGCCACGGTGGCCATGACGGGCAGGCACAGAGGCAGGATGATCTGGAAGAAAGTGCGCAGGTCGCCCGCGCCATCGATGCGCGCGGATTCGATCAGCGCTTCCGGCAGGCCCAGGATGTAGGTGCGGATCACGATCATGTTGAAGCAGGAGAACATGGTGGGGATAATGTAGACCCAGAAGCTGTTCTTGAGGCCCAGCGTCCGCGAGATCAGCAGGTAGTTGGGGATCAGGCCCGCGTTTACGTACATGGTCAGCACCATGAGCGTGGTGATGAAAGTGCGCAGCACGTATTCCTTCCTGCTCAGCGCATAGGCCAGCATGGAAGTGAAAAACAGGTTGGTCAGCGTGGTGATCACGGTCTTAGAAAGCGAAATCAGGAACGCCTTGTAAACGGCGGTGTCATTCAGCAATTCGTTGTACGCCTTGGTGCTGAACACGCGGGGCCAGATGCCGATGCCGCCCTTGACGGCGTCCATGCCGTCGCTGAAGGAATAGGCGACCGTGTTCAGTACGGGGTACAGGGTAATGAACATCAGGATGCAGAGGACGATGGTATTGACCACAGGGAATACGACGTCCCGCTGCTTGCGGGAAACAGGCTTATTGATGGCAGTCACGGTTATCCCTCCTTCCTCAGATCAGCGTGTTCTCATCCAGCGCCTTGGCCGTCATGTTGGCGATGATCAGCAGGATGATGCCTACCACGCTCTTGAACATGCCGGCGGCAACGCCGTAGGAATAGTGGGGACGGGTACTGCCGAAGCTGTACAGCAGCGCGAAAACGTCTATGGTGTCGGAGTATTTCATGGTCAGGCCTGAGCGCATCAGATACTGGATCTCAAAGCCGGCCTCCATCAGGTGGCCGATGTTCATGATCAAAAGCACCATGAAGGTGGAGCGGATGCCGGGCAGGGTCACGTTCAGGATGCGCTGGAAACGGCCCGCGCCGTCAATGGCGGCGGCTTCATACAAGCTGGGATCGATGGAGGTCATGGCGGCGATGTAGATGATGGTGTTCCAGCCGACCTCCTTCCAGACGTTGATCACGCCGACCAGCCACCAGAAGTATTCGCCCTTGCCCAGGAAGAAAACGGGCTGGTCTACGAGGCGGAGTGACAGCAGAAGCTGGTTGACCGCACCGTTGCTGGAAAAAATGTTCTGCGCCATGCCCACGACGATGACCATGCTCAGGAAGTGGGGAAGATAGGTAACGGTCTGCACCGTGCGCTTGAACGACCTGTTGCGCACTTCATTCAGCAGCACCGCCAGCACAATGGCGGAAACCGTGCCGAACACCAGGTTGATCAGGCTCATGGCCAGCGTATTCCGGATGGACAGCAGGAAATCCTCCCGGCCGAACAGGAACGTGAAGTTTCCCCAGCCGACCCACTTGCTGCCCGCCAGGCCATCCCTGGGCTGGTAATCCTGGAACGCTGTCAGCCAGCCCCACAGCGGGCCGTAATTGAACAGCAGCACGTACAAAAGCATCGGCACGGACATGATCATCAGCTGCCACTGTCCGCCCAGCGTGCGGAAAAATCCGCGCTTTTGCCGCGGAACTGCAGCCGCCTCTGCTTTGGCGGTCTTTCCGATTCTGATCATACTGTCTTCCCCCATAGTATAAAGTAAACGGGAAGAGGGGAGAGACAACTCTCTCCCCTCTGGCAAAGAATCTGATTAGTTGAGAGCCTGCTCGACCAGCTTCAGCACCTCAGCCTGCATGAAATCGGTGTAGACCTGAGCGGACGGGGTGATCTCGGCGACGAAAGCATCCCAGTTGGCGTCGATCTCTGCCGGATCGCAGGTGATGATGATGGGCAGCCAGCGGTCCTGGATGGGCAGGAAGCCGTTGTTGTAGTCGATGTCGATGGGTCCCTTGTCGATCTGCCAGGCTTCGCCGTAGGGCGCCAGCTCGATGGGCGGATTGAAGAACTCAGCGGGGGTCTTCTTGCCGGCGGCGGTCAGGAAGGCCTTGTCATAGTCGTTCATCTGGCCGAAGTAGATCTCGGGCTGCTGCGCGGGATCCCAGGCGTTGCCGTTGTCCATGGTGCCCTGCTTCTTCGGGCAGGACTCCCAGACGGCCAGGGCGCGGTTGGCGCGCTTCCACTGCGCGTCGGCGCGCTGGTCATACTGTTCCTTGGTCATCAGGTAGCGGCCGTTCTCCACATAGTAGTCTTCGCCCTCGATGCCCCACTGGAGGATGGTCTGCCATTCGTCGGAGAGCAGGGTCTCGAACAGCTGGATGGCGCGCTCGGGATACTTGCAGGTGGTGGAGATGCCGAAGCCGCGGTCCTTGTTCATGACGGTACCGTTCAGGTAATGCTCTTCAATGACCTTGCCGTCCACGTATTCGGGGTCATAGACCAGGGGCAGGGCCAGGTAGGTGTTCTCATACATCTGGCTGGCTTTCAGGGAGTCGGTAGCGGTGCCGAAGTCCCAGGTCTGGTCAAACATGCCCAGCACGGTGCCGTTGGAAAGGGCCGCGATGTACTGGTCATAGTTCATGACGAAGGTATCCTTGTTGATGAGGCCCTTCTGGTATTCTTCGTTCAGTTTCTTGTAATAGGCCTTGGCATAGGGCTTGTCGATGAAGGTCTCGGTATGGAAGCCCGGATCGTCACTTCGCCGTCGTTCGGGCGGCCCATCAGGTGCTGCACGGGGTTGATCAGGCAGAAGTGGCGCCAGCCTTCGCACAGGATCGCGAAGCCGGTGTAGGGTGTGCCGTTGGCGGTGGTGGGGTTGGCAGCGATGAAGCGTTCGATCAGGTCGAAGTACTCATTCAGGGTGGTGGGCACTTCGTAGTTGTTCCAGGCGATGACCTGCTTCTGGATGAAGAAGGCGGGGCCGTTGCACTCGTTCTGGATCTGATCGTTGTAGTTGATGCCGTAGTTGGGGATGATGTACAGCTTGCCGTCGTCGGTCAGGAGCTGCTTGATGCGGTTGTTGGTGTAGATGTGCTTGTAGAGGTTCGGGGTCTTTTCTTCGCTGATGTAGGGCAGCAGGTCGATCAAGACGCCCGCAGCCTCCAGCGTCTCAGCGCTGTTGCCGCCGTCGAACAGGTCCGGATAGACGTCGTCCGCCAGTTTGAGGCCGAGGGTCTCATCCAGGTTGCCGGCGAGGAATTCAAACTCGAATTTGACGCCCAGCTTTTCCTCGATCAGTTTGTAGATCTTGTTGTCGTCCGTGGGCTGATCGCCGGGATCGCCGCGGAACACGGTGAAGGTGATGACTTCCGGTGCGGCATCAGCCATGACGGCGGGCACGATGGAGATGATCATCGCCAGAGCCATGATAACAGCCAACAGTTTCTTCATCGGTTTTTCCTCCTTAAAAGAATTGAAAAGTAAATGAATATTTTGAGCAATCGCGCTCAGCTGTTCACATTATGCCAAGACCCCGGAAGTTCAACAATGGAAAAATGGGGAAAACCTTCTCAATATTTGCTTTGAATCTGATCATGCAATGCACAGGAAAACGAGACCGTATGCAGGGAAGTACATCTGAAAGTTCTTCATTTGCAATGGTTTTCGTTGGATTTTCGTAGATTTGAGAAGTATTGTATCATAAATGATGTAAAATGTCAAATATGGTTTATAAATATGCAAACAATGTCAACTGTTGAGCAAGCGTTCGGCTTCCGAAAACGGCGAAAACTTTAGTGAATACAGGAAAAACACAAAGCCTTCTGCAATCTCAAGAAGAACGAGAACCAATATTGAGAACACAGCGCGAGCATGATGCGCAAAAAGATAATAGAAAGCACGAAGTAGGAAGTATAAATCAGTAGGTAGGAAGTAGGAGTTAGGAAGTAGGAAGTAATTAATGTTGATGAAGCGGCGGTTGAAACGCCACCTGAAAAGTAGAATTACTTCCTACTTTCTACTTCCTACTTCCTACTTTGTACTTTCTGCTCTCAGTTTCTTTATACCAAGCTCATCATTGAAAAAAGCAGCCGGCACGCGGCTGCTTTTTCCTATTATACTGCTCAGAGTTTCTCCCTGACCTCGTTTTCTTCCGGCACGCTGCCGATGCCGCCGTGCTTCTGGGTGGAGAGGCTGGCGGCGGTGCAGGCGAAGCGCACGATGTTGGTGAGCTCCTCCGCGGTCAGTTCCGCGGGGGCTTTGTTCGTCTTCAGGAAGCGGCTCATGGCGCTGCCGCCGAAGATGTCCCCGGCGCCGGTGGTGTCCACCACGTGGATACCGGAGGGGCTCGCTACCGTCACGGCGCAGGCCTTGGTGGCGGCGTGGCAGCCCTTGGGGCCCAGGGTCGCGTAGACAAGGGACGCGCCGTATTCCGTCAGGATCTTCTGCGCGCCGGCTTCGGGGCTCAGGCCCCAGAGCCATTCGATCTCCTCGTCGCTGATCTTCACGATGTCCGCCTGGCGGAGGCTCCACTCTATGGCGGCCTTCGCGTCCTCCTCGCGCTTCCAAAGGGGCTTGCGCAGGTTGGGATCCAGGCTGATCAGCGCGCCGTGGGCCTTGGCGGCGGCGATGGCCGCGCGGGTGGCGGAGGCGGCGGGTTCGTCCGTCAGGGAAAGGGTGCCGAAGTGGAAGATCCGGGCTTCGGCCAGCAGGTCTTCGTTGACCTCGCCGGGGGTCAGGCAGGTGTCGGCGCCGGGCTTGCGGGCGAAGCTGAAGTCCCGGTTGCCGCTCTTGTCCAGGGATACGAAGGCCAGGGTGGTGAATACGCCCGGGTCCGTCACGACGCCCTGGGTGCCGATGCCGGCCTTGCGCAGGGTATCGACCAGCAGGCGGCCGAACATGTCGTCGCCCACCTTGCCGATCATGGCGGTGGAGCAGCCGTACTTGTTCAGCGCGGCCAGGAAATTGCCCGGCGCGCCGCCTGGATTGGCGGAAAGGACGGGATAGCCCGCCTCGTTGACGGATTGGGGCGCGAAATCGATCAGCAGCTCTCCTAAAGCGACAACATCAATCATGGGTACGATCTCCTTTGAATCTATTCCTTGGTCGTGCCGCCGGCGGCATACCTGACCGGCAGGCAGATCAGTGAAGGCACGTTGGACAGATGCTTGGACAGCACGGTGCTCACGCAGGTCTCGGCGATCTCCTGCACCGGCTGCACGATGGTGGAAACGATCAGCTCCTGATCCCCGAACATGCGGATGCCGTCAAAGCCGATCACCTGCACGTCCTCCGGTACGCGGATGCCCAGGCGGCGCAGGGTCTTGATGATGTGCCAGGCCTGGTAATCGGTGCCCATGAACAGGCCGTCGAAGGGCAGCTTCCCGTCCTTCATCCGGCTCTCCAGGAAGCGGTCAAAGGCGTCCAGAGGCTGGCCGTCCTCCAGGATCATGGTCTCGAAGGGGAGGCCGACCTCCACGCAGCCGCTCACGAAGCCGTCCTTGCGCTTGCTGGGCTCGTTGACCAGCGTGGAGCCGATGCGCATGAACAGAGCGGAGGTGCAGCCCAGCTCCTTCAGCTTCCGGGCGGCGATCATACCGCCGCCGAAGTTGTCCGCCGCGATGCAGGGCACGGAGGAAGAAAAGAAGCGGTCGATGGTCACGAAGGGGATGTCCTCCGGGATCGTCAGCTTCGGGTTGTAGGTCAGGGCGATGATGCCGTCCACCCGGTTCTGCTGCGCCATGTGGATGAATTCGATCTCGCGGCCGCGGTCATATTCCGTGAAGCAGAGCATCATCTTTTTATCCCGCTTTTCCAGCGCCACGTTCAGGTGATGCACCAGCGCCGCGAAATAGGGGTTGATGGTGTTGGGAATGATGACCGCGATGGTGTTGGTGCGGTCCGTCCGGAGGGCGCGGCCGCTCACGTTGTAGCGGTAGCCCAGCTTCTGGATCGCTTCCTCTACCTTTGTTTTGTATGCTTCTCCGACCTGCTCCCCGTTGATCACGCGGGAGACTGTGCCCAGGGCGACGCCCGCCTCCCGGGCGACGTCCGCCATGGTCGGGCCGTTGTGTGCTTTCGTCAATGTGCACACCTCTCTTCATTTATTTCATGAATATAGTATCATTTTCATGAAAATATGTCAAGCATTAGTTTTGCGTGAGTAAAAGAATTTATGCCCTTAATACACCTTAAACATTTTGACGTTTTTTTGCCCATTTTTTCAAATTTGCAGTTGACATTCATGATTTCATATGATATTTTATTAGCGTATTCCATGAAACGTTTCATGTTCACAAACCCAATGCCTTTCGAACAGGAGGAATGCCTATGAAGTCGGCTTCCGTCTCTACCCGGGCAATCTCACGCAAGAGCCTCGGCAGACGCATCGCGGACAACTGGCAGCCCTATGTGCTGCTGTTGATCCCGGTGATCATCACCATCATCTACAAGTACGGACCCATGTACGGCATCCAGATCGCCTTCCGGAATTACAATCCGGGCCTGGGCATCACGGCCAGCCCCTGGGTCGGCTGGAAGTGGTTCCAGCGCTTCTTCCGCGCCCCAACCTTCGACCGCATGCTGTGGAACACGGTCAAGCTGAGCCTGTTCAGCCTGCTGTGGGGTTTCCCGGTGCCGATCATCCTTTCCCTGACGCTGAACCAGCTGCGCTTCCAGAAGCTCAAGCGCACGGTGCAGACCGTCATCTACGCGCCGCACTTCATCTCCACCATGGTCATCTGCGGTATGCTGCGCATCTTCCTTTCTCCCTCCGGCGGCCTGATCAACCTGATCGCGGGCACGCACACCGACTTCCTGACCGAAGCCAGCGCGTTCCGCACGATCTATGTGGCCAGCGGCATCTGGCAGGAAGCGGGCTGGGGCACCATCATCTACCTGGCCACCCTGTCCAGCGTGGACGCTTCCCTGTATGAAGCGGCCAAGGTGGACGGCGCCAGCGTCTTCCAGCGCATCCTGCACATCGACATCCCCTGCCTGCTGCCCATGATCATCCTGCAGTTGATCATGAGCGCCTCCGGCCTGATGAGCGTCGGCTTCGAAAAAGCCTACCTGCTCCAGACGGACCTGAACCGCGCCACCAGCGATATCATCGCCATCTACGTGTACGAGCAGGGCATCGTCAGCGCCAAGTATGAGCTGGGTACCGCCGTGGGCCTGTTCAATACGGCGATCAACATCGTGCTGCTGGTCATCGTCAACCGCATCGCCAAGAAATACGGCGACGTCAATTTCGTGTAAGAAGGGAGGAGGAAACAGCATGTCTGTGTTAAGCAAGAGAAAGCAGGGTGAACTGGGCGGCCTGAGCGACCGCACCAGCGATATCATCCTCGTGGTCATTTCCGTTCTGATCCTCCTGATCGTGGCCTACCCGCTCTACTACATCCTGGTCGCGTCCTTCTCGGATCCCTATGACGTTTACGCCGGCAAGACCTTCCTGCTCCCCAGCAAGGCGACGCTGGACGGCTACAAGGCTGTGTTCGCTGAGCCGAACATCGTTCGCGGCTACGGCAACTCGATCTTGTACACCGTGGTCGGAACCATCTACTCCGTGGCGCTGATCTACCTGGTGGCCTATCCGCTGTCCGTGCCGGACCTGCCCTTCAAGAAGGCCATCAGCATCTTCTTCATCATCACCATGTACTTCGGCGGCGGCCTGATCCCCACCTACCTGATCGTGCAGAAGACGGGCATCATGCAGACCATCTGGGCCATGTTCCTGCCCGGCGGCGTCGCGGTCAGCAACGCCATCATCGCCCGCAACTACTTTGAAAACAGCATCCCCGGCGCGCTGAAAGAGGCTGCCAGCATCGACGGCGCCAGCCACTTCCGCATCTTCTTCTCCATGATCATCCCGCTGTCCATGCCGATTCTGTCCGTCATGGTGGTCTTCTCCATGGTGGCCTACTGGAACGACTGGTTCACCGCCCTGATCTACATGACCAACGAGCAGGCCCCCCTGCCCCTGGTGCTGCGCAACATTCTGATCAAGTCCTCCGCCTCCGCCTCCCAGGCCAGCATGATCTCCGGCGGCTACGCGGAACTGAACAAGATGACCGAAATGATCAAGTTCTCCTCCATCATCGTCGCTGCCGCCCCCATGCTGATCATCTACCCCTTCGTCCAGAAGTACTTCGAGAAGGGACTGATGGCGGGAGCGGTGAAGGGCTAAGACGAGAACAAGTAGGAAGTAGGAAGGATAAAGTAGGAAGCAATTCTACTTCTGCTCGCGGCGTACCAAATGCTAATGCAAAAACACTAATTACTTCCTACTTCCTAACTCCTACTTCCTAACTTGTACCCTCTAACTCCAAATTATTGCTCCATGGCATCACAATAACTGATGCACAAAATACAAACCAACAAAACAAGGAGGATCCCCATGAAGAAGCTTGTATCTCTCTTACTGGCCATCATGATGGTGCTGTCCCTGGTCTCCTTCGCGTCCGCGGACGACCAGCCCACCTTCAAGGTGCTGAGCGCACGCTCCGCCCTGTCTGATGACTATCAGAACAAGGAAGTCCTCAACGCCCTGCAGGAGCAGGCCGGCGTCAAGATCGAATGGGAAACCTGGTCTGACAGCCTGGGCGAAGTGGTCGGCACCCGCCTGAGCGGCAATGCCACCAGCTCCAACCCCTACGACGCCTTCCAGGGCATCGGCTTCAGCAACTTCGACCTGATGCGCTACGGCTCCGCCGGCACCTTCATCGACCTGACCCCCTACATCACCCCCGAAGTGATGCCCAACCTGGCCGCGATCCTCGAAAAGCACCCGGAAATCAAGGCCGCCATCACCATGAGCGACGGCAAGATCTACGGTCTGCCCGCCGGTGAGCAGATGGGTACCGCCGGTATCGGCCGCGAAAAGGATTACTCCATCTTCTCCGTGCCCCAGTTCGCCATGATCAACAAGGCCTGGCTGGACGACCTGAAACTGGAAATGCCCACCACCCTGGATCAGCTGCATGACGTGCTGAAGGCCTTCAAGGACAACGACATGGCCGCCAAGTACTATGGCAAGGCCGCCGGCTCCACCATCCCCATGAGCACCGGTTTCGACCAGTGGTGCTGGGGCCAGAACGTGTTCTATGCCGGCTTCGGCTTCACCAACTGGCCCAACGACGTGTGCGCCGACCTGATGGTGGACGCCAGCGGCAAGGTCAACTTCGTGTCTGACGACGACAACTACCGCGCTGCCGTGACCTATTTCCACAACTGGTTCGCCGAGGGCCTGATGGACATCGAAATGTTCTCCCAGGACACCAACCAGCTGATCGCCAAGTGCTCTGACGGCCGCGTGGGCGTCACCACCTGGTGGGAGATCCCCGAGATCACCGGCGAGTATGCCAAGGACTATGTGTACCTGCCCATCCTGGACGGCCCCGACGGCACCCATAACGTGACCCTGCGCACCGGCGGCGCCACCAACTCCGGCCAGCTGTCCATCACCAACCGCTGCAAGGACCCCGCCAAGCTGCTTTCCTTCTATGACAAGTGGTACCAGGGCGACGTCGTGATGCAGCTGCAGTACGGCCCCATCGGCGTGTACTTCACCGAGCAGGACGAAAAGGGCATGTGGAAGTCCATCACCAACGACGAAGCCCAGGCCAAGTTCGGCAAGTCCGCGGGCGAGCTGAAGGGCCAGTACGAAGTGGCCGGCCCCAAGCTGATCCTCTCCGAATACTACAACGAGTACTTCTACATGGAAGACCGCGCCATGCAGCGCCTGGCCGACACCTATGACTACTGGTTCAACTATGTGACCGACTTCACCTTCTATCCGCAGGACTGCGTGTTCACCGAGACTGAGCTGGATGACATCGACTTCTACCGTGCTGATTTCGAGCGCGCCGTCTCCGAGCAGGAAGCCAAGTGGATCAAAGAAGGCGGCCCCACCGACGCTGAGTGGGAAAGCTACAAGAGCTTCCTCGACCGCTGCGGCATGAGCGACCTGCTGGCCATCTACCAGGAAGTCTATGACCGCTACGTGGCTGCCAAATAATCAGAACCCATGAACCCGTGCCGGAGACCGGTCAGACCGGTCTCCGGCTTTCCAAATACGATGACTGACCGCTGGAGGAATCGATGAGCAAAAATCCTACGCCCCTGGACAGGGTGAGAGACTTTGAGCGCGAACAGGCCATGAAGCTTTCGGCGGACGAGCGTCCATTGTTCCACCTGACGCCGCTGGTCGGCTGGATGAACGACCCCAACGGATTCTGCTGGTACAAAGGGCAGTATCACCTGTTCTACCAGTACCATCCCTTCTCCCGGCAGTGGGGGCCCATGCACTGGGGTCACGCTGTCAGCCAGGACCTGCTGCACTGGACCTACATGCCTTGCGCCCTGGCGCCGGATACCGCGGCGGACGCGGGCGGCTGCTTTTCCGGCAGCGCGGTGGAGATGCCGGACGGCCGGCTGATGCTGGCCTACACCGGCGTACAGCCCGCCGGCACCTTCCGCCGGGAGACCCAGGCCCAGTGCGTCGCCTTCGGGGACGGCACGGACTTTGAAAAATCCCTCCTGAACCCGGTGATCCGGCACGCACACCTGCCCGAGGGCTACAGCGAGTTCGACTTCCGGGATCCCAAGATCTGGCGGGAGGACGGCGTATACCGGATGGTGGTGGCCAACCGGCACGCGGAAAAGCAGGGCGCGATCCTGCTGATGGAGAGCGCCGACGGGCTCAACTGGCGCTTCGTCACCGAGCTCGACGCCAGCTGCTCGGAATACGGCCGCATGTGGGAGTGCCCGGACTTCTTCGAGTTGGGCGGCAGGCAGGTGCTGATGGTCAGCCCCCAGGAGATGCACGCCCGGGAGGAGTTCCACGCCGGCTACGGCACCGTGGCGCTGATCGGCTCCTATGACGGGAAAGAGCACCGCTTCGTGCGCGAGAGCGTCCAGCCCGTGGATCACGGCCTGACCTTCTACGCGCCGCAGACGACGCTGGCGCCCGATGGCCGGCGGATCATGATCGGCTGGATGGACAACTGGGAGACCTGCAAGGAGGCCCCGCGCCGCCATCCCTGGTACGCGCAGATGAGCGTGCCCCGCGAGGTGTTCATGAAGGACGGCCGCCTGATGCAGCTGCCCGTGCGCGAGATCAAGGGCCTCTGGCAGGACGACGTGCGCTATGAAAAGGTTACGATCTCTGAGGAAACGCGCCTGCCGGGCGTGCATGGCCGGCTCATGGACCTGAGCGTGACCCTGCATTCGGAGGGCAGCGCCTGCCGCCGCTTCACCCTGCACGTGGCGAAGGACGACAGCCACTATGTGCAGATCCGGTGCGACCTGGCCCGGGGCGAGCTGGTCTTTGACCGCAGCCACGGCGGCTCCCACCGCGACATCGCGCATACGCGCCATGTGAAGGCCGAGGTCCATGACGGAGAGCTCACCCTGCGCCTGCTGATGGACAAGGAGAGCGTGGAGCTGTTCATCAACGGCGGCGAGCGCGTGGTCACGTCCCTGATCCCCACGCCGCTGGCGTCCGAGGGCATCACCTTTGCCGCCGATGCGCCGCTCACTGTGACGGTGGAGGCGCACCATCTGAAGTAAACGACAGGGAGGAACACCGATGTTGAAACGATTGCTGCCCGTACTGCTGGTCCTGGCGCTGTCCATCTCCATCGCCTGCGCGGAGACGGCGCCCGAGGAGCCGGCCCTGCTGCACCTGTCCTTTGACGAGGGGCAGGGCATCACGGTCCGGGACGAGAGCGGGCACCTGAAGGATGCGAACATCCAGTACCAGTACATTGCTCCGGCCTATACGCAGCCCATGGAGCCCCAGTGGCGCGATATCGGCGCGGAGGGCGGCTCCCTGCTGTTCGACGGCGCGTCCACCTTTGTGGCCTACAGCCCCGAGGAGATCTGCCTGTCTGGCAGCGAGCTGACCATCAGCGTATGGGTGGCGCCCCGGGCCTTCGAATGGGACGACCCCAACGCCGCGGCCAACGGGAACGCCCATGTGACCACGATCCTGGGCCAGTATTACGAGCCGGAATACCGGGGCGTGCTGCTGGGCTACCAGCGCTTCGGCCGCCTCTGCTTTGAGGTGGGCACCGGCGACGACTGGTTCACCCTGTGGACGGACGATGAGCGCCTGAGCCGCAACCAGTGGAACCACGTGGCGGCGGTGTTCGACGGGAACAAGGGCGTCATGACCCTGTACCTGAACGGGGAGAAGGCCGCGGCCGAGCCCATCTTCACCGATTCCGTGATCGAGCCCGCGCTCCGGGAAATGCTTTTGATCGGCAAGAATGCCTACGGCGAGCAGATCGCCGCCGGCAATTACCAGATGTTCGCGGGCCTCATGGACGAGCTGGCCGTGTACGGCGCGGCCCTGTCCGAAGAGGAGATCGCCGCCCTGGCGGACAAGGCCCCGGGGGACATCCCCTATGAAAAGATCGGCCTCGAAAACATCCTGACCGGCGACATCTACAAGACCCAGTACCACGGCGGCCCCTACCAGCACTGGATGAACGAGCCCCACGCGCCGCTGTACTACAACGGCATGTACCACCTGTTCTTCCAGAGCAATTCCATCGGCACCTACTGGCGCAACATCTGCTGGGGGCACCTGGTCAGCGAGGACACGGTGCACTGGCGGCAGATCGAGGACGCCCTGGTGCCCACCGAAAACAGCGTGGTGCCCGACGGCGTATGGTCCGGCGGCGCGGCCTATGACAAGAACGGCGTGCCGATCCTGTTCTTCACCGCGGGCAACGACAGCTTCCGCAGCGCCGGGCTCATATCCAACCAGAACATCGGCGCGGCGTACCCGGCGGACCTCACAGACCCCGAGCTGAAGGAGTGGGTCATCTGCGACGAGCTGGCCATCGCCCAGCAGCCCGGCCAGGGCAAGGCGGGCGAGTTCCGCGACTCCCACATCTGGAAAGAGGGCGACGACTGGTACATGCTCGTCTGCTCCGGCACGGAGCAGGGCGGTGGCACCGCGCTCCTGTACGTCACCGACCGGCTGGAGGTGCTGGCCGACGGCACCATTGATATGGACTGGCAGTACAAGGGCCCCATCTACGAGATGGAGAACCAGTCCATCGTCTACGGCACCAGCTGGGAGCTGCCCATCCTGCTGCCGCTCACGAATCAAGCCGGCACCATCACCCGCTACGCTTTCCTCATCTCTCCCGCGCCCGCCAGCATCGCGGACAACAAGGTCTGGTACTTCCTCGGCGATTTCGATAAGGAGACCGGCCGCTTCACCCCGGATGCGGACTTTGCCCTGCCCAAGCTGCTGGACTACGGCGGCAACGTGTTCACCGGCCCCAGCGTGATGCAGGACCCGGTGACCGGAAAATATTGCGTCTTCTCCATCATGCAGGACCAGCGCCCCGGGCCTGAGCAGGCGGCGGCGGGCTGGGCCCATGCCGCGGGCCTGACCAGGAACATTTACCTGAACGACGACGGCACCGGCGTGTGCATCGTGCCGGACGAGCGCGTGTACAGCCTGCTGGATCAGGAGCTGCTCTCCCTTGAAAACGTGACCGTGGACGAGGCTAACGAGGCGCTGAAGGCCGTTTCCGGCGACCTGCTGTACATCAAGGCGGTGCTCGCGCCGCAGGATGAGCAGAACTTCGGCCTCACCTGCAAGTCCCAGGGCCGCAGGAACTACACCTCCTTCACCTATTACACGGCCAAGGGCACCATGGACGGCTTCACCAGCAACCGCGCCAAGGACGCCAAGGCCAGCGTGGTGGAAGGCACTGTGCCCCTGAAGGACGGCAAGCTCACCATGGAGATCTTCATCGACCGCTCCCTGGTGGAGGGCTTCTTCAACGCGGACAAGGCCATCAGCGTCCGCTCCTATGCCGATCCATCGGCCCAGGAGATCAAGATCTTCGCCGACGGCGCGCTGAAGGTCGAAGAGCTGAAAGTGTACACCGTCTCGAGCATTTACTAACCACGATCCCCCATGGCAAATCTATATATCGAAAGGAGCACCTGTCATGAAAAAACTCATCTCCCTCCTGCTGGCGGCCGTCATGGTCTGCACCCTCGTTTCCGCGTTCGCGGAGAGCGAAGTCCCCTATGAGCTGGAAAACGGCGGCTTCGAGACCGGCGATTTCACCGGCTGGACCCTGCCCGAAGGCTGGCCTACGGACGAGAGCGGCAAGCCCCTGGGCCTGAGCTCTGACACCACCTACTGGAACGAGCAAATGCCCTTCAACCAGGAAGGCAACTTCCACCTGGACGGCTGGGCCACCACCATCCCCGAGCCCGAATCCTGGCACATCACTTCCTCCCACTTCAAGCTGGGCGGCGTGGGCTACATCACCGTGCGCATGGGCGGCCGCACCGCTGCGGTCAAGGTCTTCAAGGCGGACGGCACCCAGGTAGGCCTCTTCCGCAACCGTCACTTCAAGGATTCCGGCTTCCCCAGCATCAAGAAGGGCGTGGGCGGCTCCTGGGCGGACATGGCCACCTTCATCATCGACCTGCGCGACTACATCGGCGAAGAGCTGTACCTGGAACTGTGGGACGAAGAGAGCCCCGGCTCCTGGGCCGTTGCCTTCTTTGACAACGTGGTCACCCTGTATAACGAGATCCCGGACTACAAGACCTACTCCGACACCGTGAAAGACGGCAACTCCACCGAGATGGTCGAGATCCCGTGGCAGCGCGTGCAGAACACCTACAACCCCGCGCTGTAATTCAGCAAAATTGCCCCGTCAGGCGGCGCATCACCGGCCCCTGGCGGGGCTTCTTGTTTTTCTTCTGTGCCTGTCGCTTGTCCGGGGCGTCTTTACATGGTACAATAGCAGGGAAAAACTGGACGGGGAGGGAATTTCATGGAACAGTTCAAGGGCCGCAGCTTCCTGACGCTCAAGGATTATACGCCGGAGGAGATCGGGGCGCTCATTGATCTGGCGGCGGAGCTCAAGGCGCAGAAGAAGGCGGGCATCCCGCACAGGCTGTGCGAGGGCAAGCACATCGCCCTCGTGTTTGAAAAGACGTCCACCCGCACCCGCTGCGCCTTCGAGGTGGCGGCGGCGGACCTGGGCATGCACAGCACCTACCTGGACCCCAAGAGCAGCCAGATGGGCAAGAAGGAGTCCATCGCGGACACGGCGCGGGTGCTGGGGCGCATGTATGACGCCATCGAGTACCGCGGCTTCGGGCAGGAGATTGTGGAGGCCCTGGCGCAATACGCCGGCGTGCCCGTGCTGAACGGCCTGACCAACGAGTACCATCCCACCCAGGTGCTGGCGGACCTGCTGACCATAAGGGAGCACTTCGGCAGCCTGAAGGGCCGGAAGCTCGTATATCTCGGCGACGCGCGCTACAACATGGGCAACAGCCTGATGATCGGCTGCGCCAAGATGGGCCTGCGCTTCACCGCCTGCGCGCCGAAGGCCTACTGGCCCCAAGAAGCGCTGCGCGAGGAGTGCGCCGCCGTCGCGCAAAAGACCGGCGCGGAGCTCAGCTTCTCCGAGGATCCGGCGGAGGCCGTGCGCGGCGCGGACGTGCTGTACACGGATGTGTGGGTGTCCATGGGCGAGCCGGACGCGGTCTGGCAGGAGCGCATTTCCGCCCTCCGCCCCTACCAGGTGGACGCCGCGCTGATGGCGCTGGCCGGACCCCAGTGCCGCTTCATGCACTGCCTGCCCGCCTTCCACGACCTGAACACCGAGATCGGCCGCGAGATCCACGACAAATACGGCCTCACCGCCATGGAGGTGACCGACGAGGTCTTCGAAGGCCCCCAGTCCATTGTGTTTGACGAGGCTGAAAACAGGATGCACACCATTAAGGCCGTGATTGTGGCAACCACGGCGGACTAATTCGGAATTCGGAATGCGGAATGCGGAATTAGGAAGTAGTAAGCAGGAGGTAGGAGGTAGAAAGTAGGAAGTAATTCTACTGGTTCAGGCGGCGTATAAAGCGCCACTGCAGAACATTCATTACTTCCTACTTTCTAACTCCTACTTCCTACTTTCCCCCCCGCTCTTTACTCTCAAAACTATCTTTACTTCCTACTTCCTACCTCCTACTTCCTACTTTTCGCTTCACACTCTTTTGTTGGTTCAAACATCTAAAGTTCCCTGTTGACAAATCCCCTTTTGCCCTTTACAATACACCTCGGTACTTTAAGGTCGGTCCTGTGAGGCCGCCAAGGACAGCGGTACTGCGGTAGCATGCGGTATCAGTATGCGTATTTCACGCGGCTTTCCTTGACGGAGAGCCGCGTTTTTCGGTTCTCCGAAAGATACCAAAGAAAAAGGAGGAAAGACAAATGAGCAGCAAACAGACAGCCCACGTAGACAACGACTACACGTTTGAGAGCGTACCCAGTCATGCCAGAAAGAAGTTCTGGCCCATGTTCTTCATCATGCTGGGCTTCACCTTCTTCAGCGCCAGCATGAGCGTAGGCGCGAAGCTTGGCAACGGCCTGGACCTGAGCGGATTCATCTGGTCGGTCTTACTGGGCGGACTGATCCTGGCATGCTATACCGGCGTGCTCGGTTATGTCGGCAGCAAGACCGGCCTTTCTTTTGACCTTCTTGCCCAGCGCAGCTTCGGCAGCATCGGCAGCTACCTGCCTTCCGCCATGATCGGCCTGACCCAGATCGGCTGGTTCGGCGTCGGTGTCGCCATGTTCGCGATCCCCGCTGCGGAAGTGCTTCACATCAGCCCCTGGATCCTCATCGTCTTGGCCGGCATCTGCATGACCGCCTCAGCCTACTTCGGCATCCGCGGTATGGAGATTGTCAGTTATGTCAGCGTTCCCCTGATCGCCATCCTGGGCATCTACTCCATGGTGACCGCCACCGTGGAAGGCGGCGGCCTGAGCGCCATCTTCGCCAAGAGCTCCGGCAGCATCACCCTCTTCAGCGGCATCGGCCTGGTCATCGGTTCCTTCGTCAGCGGCGGCACGGCTACGCCCAACTTCACGCGCTTCGCGAAGTCGACCAAGGTGGCTGTGATCACCACCGTGATCGCCTTCTTCATCGGCAACACGCTGATGTTTGCCTTCGGCGCTGTGGGCGGCGCGTTCACCGGGATGGACGACATCTTCTATGTCATGATCGCTCAGGGGCTGACGGTCCCCGCCCTGATCGTGCTGGGCGCGAACATCTGGACCACCAATGACAACGCCCTGTACACCGGCGCTCTGGGCCTCTCCAACATCACCAAGGTCCGCAAGCGCCCCCTCGTGATCGTGGCCGGCATCATCGGCACCGCGACCGCCATGTGGCTGTACTACAACTTCGTTGGCTGGCTCAACTTCCTGAACGCGACGCTCCCCCCGATCGGCCTGATCCTGGTCCTGGACTACTTCATGAACAGGAAAAATTATGAGACCGACAAGCCCGTGATCGAAAAGGTCAATCCCGGCGCGGTCCTCGGCGTCGTCCTGGGCGCGCTCGTGGGCAACTTTGTGCCCTGGGGCATTGCCAGCCTGAATGCCATGGCAACGGCTGCGGTCTGCTATCTGGTTTACAACAAGATCATCAGGAAATAAGGAAACAGGAGGCTCTACATGCTGTTTCGCAACGCTTTGATCGAGAATGCCCAGGCGCCTGTCGACATCCGCGTGGAAAACGGATCGTTCAGTGCCATCGCGCCAAATCTGGCCCCCAAAGGCGGAGAAGAGATCGTCGATCTGGGCAGGAAGCTGGTGCTGCCGCCCTTCATCGAATCCCACGTACACCTGGACACCTGCCTGACGGCGGGCGATCCCGTATGGAATATGTCCGGCACGCTGTTTGAAGGCATCGAGTGCTGGAGCAAGCGTAAAGATAAACTCTCCCGGGCAGACATCCGCGAGCGCGTTCAGCGCTGTGTGCGCCTCTATGCCGCCAACGGCATTCAGTTCATCCGTACCCATGTGGATGTGACAGACCCGAAGCTGACGGCCATGCAGGCGCTGATCGAGCTGCGGGAAGAACTGAAGGACCAGGTGGAGATCCAGATCGTCGCGTTCCCGCAGGAGGGCATCCTGAGCTATCCGAACGGCAAAAAGCTCATGGAAGAGGCCGTAGCGATGGGGGCGGACTGCGTCGGCGCGATCCCGCATTTCGAGTTCACCCGCGAATACAGCGTCGAGTCCCTGAACTTTGCCCTGAACCTGGCGGCGGAAAACGATAAACTGGTGGATGTGCACTGTGACGAGATCGACGACGAGGCCAGCCGCGGCCTGGAGACCGTAGCCGCCCGCGCGCTGGAGCTGGGGCTCTTTGACAAAGTGACCGCCAGCCACACCACGGCCATGCACAGCTACAACAACGCCTACGTGCTGCGCCTGATGCGCCTGCTGAAGATGAGCAGGATCAATTTCGTGGCGAATCCCCTGGTCAACACGCATCTGCAGGGCCGTGTCGACACCTATCCGAAGCGCCGCGGCATCACCCGCGTCAAAGAACTGACCGCGGAAGGCATCAATGTGTCCTTCGGCCATGATGACATCTTCGATCCCTGGTATCCCATGGGCAACGGCAGCCTGCGCGACGTGGTATTCATGGGCCTTCACGTCTGCCAAATGATGGGCTATGAGGAGATCATGAACAGCTACCGCTTCATTACGACCAATGCCGCCCGCACTTTGCACCTGGGAGAACGCTACGGCATCGCCGAAGGGCGTCCGGCTAATTTTATCGTGCTGGATGCGGAAAACTACTACGACGCATTGAACCGCAACAGCGCCGTGCTGCGCTCCGTCCGCGCGGGCAATACGATCGCGGAGAGCAAGCCGACGGAGACGAGAGTGCTGTTCTGAGAAGAGTGAAGAGTGGAGTTAGGAAGTAGGAAGTAGGAATTAGGAGTTAGGAATGAGATAAGTGATAAGAGATAAGTGATAAGTTCAGGTTGAAACCGCGCGGAAGCGCGGTTTCTTCCATTCGGGGCTATACGTTTTTTGTTTTACTCTGCCCGTATTGGCGGAGAGATGCAGCAGTTGTATCGCGCACGCACCGCAGGCGCCAGCGCCTCGCGCACCGCGCACGAGATGAACGATTCTTCGCTTGCCCTCTAAACGGGGAGAGGGCGGTTGAATCGCGCGCGCACCGCGGGTGCAAGCACCTCACGCACCGCGCACGACATGCTCAGAATGACAGCGGGGGATGGTACTTCCTTATTTTGTTATGTGTTGTTGCTCAATTTACATCAAAAGCCGACAAGCAAGCGTAAAGCCGTGTTGGATCACATCGTAGGGGCGGATCACCCGATCCGCCCGTCCTGTTACGCGTAAATTCAATCCGGATAGTGAATGCAATTCTGCTTCCTTCATAAACGGTCTTTACGCCAACTGGACGGGCGGATCAGGTGATCCGCCCCTACAAGGATACCCGCATGGCCTCTTTTTTTGTTTGTTGGGTTTTAGCGTAAGAATAAACGCAAAGTGTTCAAATAACAAGGGGAACAACAAGTAGGGGCGGATCACCCGATCCGCCCGTCCAGTTGGCGTAAAGACGTTTATGAAGGAAGCAGAATTGCATTCACTGTCTGTATTGAATTTACGTGCAACAAGGTGGACAACGGTATCCCAATTGTTCCTTCCTTTGATGACGGCTGGAAAGCGACGATTGATAAATCAAAGAAACCGCGCCTGTGCGCGGTTTCCACCTGAACTTATCACTCATCTCTTATCTCTTATCACTTCCTCCTTCCTACCTCCTACTTCCTCCTTTTAACTCCACTCTCCACCCTTCACTCTATTGTTCGTCTGCCTTGACATTGCCGGTAGAATATGATAGATTTATCTGCGTTACGGCAGGAGGAATATTCATTGCGCCTTCCGGCCGAATTTGTAACACGAAAGGAAGTTATCGATCCTCTTATGGATGGGGACAGTCGACCTTACTGGATCATGGCGGGCATTCTGGTGCTTGCCGCTGCGGTCTTTGCCCTGATCGAGACCGCGCTGACCTCTGTGTCGAAAAATCGTATCAAAGTCCTCTCGGAGCGTGGTGACTCCAGAGCGAAAAATGCATTATACGCCATCGAGCATTTCGACCAGGCGATCACCACCCTGCTGATCTGCACCAATATCGTCCATATAGCGGCGGCGGCTCTCGTCACGCGCGTGGTCACGCGCACCTGGGGCCTGAGCGCCGTGTCCATAAGCACGATCATCACGACGATCGTGGTCTTCTTCGCGGGAGAAATGCTCCCGAAGAGCATCGCAAAAAAGAACAGCGAAAAGTACATCCTGCAGAACGCAGGATTTCTTCGCGTGCTGATGAAGCTGCTGACGCCCTTCTCCTTCGTGCTGGCGAAGATCAGCGAGGTCGCTTCCCGGTACGCGAAATCCGAGCCCGAGGTCTCCGTGACGGAGGACGAGCTGTACGACATCATCGAGGACATGGAGGAGGAGGGCTCCATCGACGAGTCCCAGAGTGACCTGATCGCCTCCGCCCTGTCCTTCTCCGACGTGACGGTCGAGGCCATCCTGACCCCGCGCGTGGACCTGGTGGCGCTGAACGTCGACGAGCAGCCCGAAAAGGTGCTGGACGTCATCAAGAATACCAACCACAGCCGTATTTTGGTGTATGAGAACACCATCGACAACGTGGTGGGCGTGCTCCAGACGCGCAAATTCCTCAAGCAGTACCTGCAGGAGAAGAAGATCCCGGCCCTCAGGCCGCTGCTGGATGAGGTCTATTTCACGACCGCGGCGGCGAACATCGACGAGCTGCTGCCCGAAATGTCCAGGAACAAGCTGAACATGGCCGTCATCGTGGATAACTACGGCGGCACCATGGGCATCGTGACCGTGGAGGACATCCTGGAGGTCATCGTCGGCGAGATCTGGGACGAGGACGACGTGATCGAGGAGTCCATCGTGAAGCTGGCGGACCGCGTCTATGAGGCCGACGCCGGGGAGACGGTGGAATCCCTGTTCGAGTTCATGGAATACGAGGACCCCGAGGAGAACGCGGACTTCGTGAACATGCCCATCAGCGAGTGGGTCATGTCCAACTTCCAGGCGGTGCCGGAGGAGCAGGACACCTTCGTCTACCATCACTTGCGCGTGACGGTCACGGAGATGGACCACAACCGCATCCTGAAGGTGCGCGTGGAGGTCCTAGACGAGGACGAAAGCGAGCGCGAGGACCAGGCGGAGGACGCCGCTGAAGCGCCCGCCGACGCGGCTTCGCCCGCCCAGGAAGGCGGTGACGCGCAATGATCGGCATCGTTCTGACCGGCCTGGGCATCCTGCTGTGCGTCTGGCTGTCCGGCACCTTCTCGGCGTCTGAGATCGCCTATAACTCCTGCAACGAGGTGCGCATGGAGAACGAGGCGAAGGACGGCAACAAGAAGGCCAGCCTCGTGCTGAAGATCCTCGAAAAGGCCGAAAACGCGCTCAGCGCCATCCTGATCGGCAATAACCTGGTGAACATCGCTGCGTCGTCTCTGACCTCCGTGTTCATGCTGCTGCTGATGGGCACCGACCGGTGGACCTTCATCGGCACCATCGTGGTGACGGTGCTGGTCATCATCTTCGGCGAGACCATCCCGAAGATCTCCGCGAAAAAGAACGCGAACACTACCGCCATGCGGAACTCCGGCTTCATCTATGCCCTGATGACGGTGCTCAAGCCCCTCATCTGGCTGGTGGTCAGCCTGGTCAACCTGATCACGAAGCCCATGAAAGAGGTCAAGTCCGGCTCTGACGACGACGAATCCGTGGAGGAGCTGCACTCCATCATCGACACCGCCGAGGACGAAGGCGTGCTCGACCCCGACCGCACGGAGATCGTGCAGGCGGCCATCGACTTCAACGATATCTCCGCCTTCGAGGTCATGACCGCGCGCGTGGACATCGACGCGATCAACGTGGAGGACTCCGTGCAGGAGATCATGGAGCAGATCCAGGATTCCCCCTATTCGCGGTTCCCGGTCTACGAGGACAGCATCGACAACGTGATCGGCACCATCCACCTGAACCACCTGCTGCGCGCCATGACGGACGAGGGCCCCGTGGACCTGCGGGCGCTGCTGATGCCGCCGTGCTTCGTCTATAAGACCATGAAGCTGCCCAAGGTGCTGAACACCCTGAAGACCGCGAAGCAGCACCTGGCCATCGTGACCGACGAGTATTCGGGCACGCTGGGCGTCATCTCCATGGAGGACGTGCTGGAGCAGATCGTCGGCGACATCTGGGACGAGACCGACCAGGTCGAGCCCGAGATCGTGAAGGTCAATGAGTCCTCCTACGAGCTGGACGGGGACATGATCATCGACGATTTCCTGGAGCTGACCGGCATCAACGCGGAGGACTTCGACTATGAGTCCGACACGGTGGGCGGCTTCTGCATCGAGTACCTGGAAAAATTCCCGAAGCAGGGCGACCACTTCGAGTACGACGGCTACGAGATCATCATCCGCGAGGTCGACGACCGCCGGGTGACCAAGGTGCTGGTCAAAAAGATCGACGTGCCGGAGGAGCCGACAAAGGATTGATAGTAAAATGCACGTGTTTTGATAGCGTTTTGCACCTGTTTTGAATCTTTACAAGCCCCGATCAGGCGTGATACGATCATACTGCCCGCGAGGAGCGGGAAAAAAGCGCAGCGGCTATGAGCCGGGCGCTTTTTTTAATGCGGAATTCGGAGTTCGGAATGCGGAATTCCCTCATCCGTCAGGCTGCGCCTGACACCTTCCCCCATAGATGGGGGAAGGCTTCACGGAGTGTTTCCGCGAACCGAAGAAACACTCCTAAGCGCTCATACAGTGACACTCTCGACTGTACAGCCTAGCTGGAGGCCTTCCCCCGATCTCGGGGAAGGCTTCACAGAGTGTTTCCGCAAGCCGAAGAAACACTCCCAAGCGCTCATACAGTGACACTATCGACTGTACAGCCAAGCCGGAGGCCTTCCCCCATCTATGGGGGAAGGTGTCAGGCGCAGCCTGACGGATGAGGGCGCACGAACATTCTTTAACTCCTAATTCCTAACTCCTAATTCCTACTTGATATAAGGGGGTATTTTTATGTCGCAAACAGAAACAGAGAGGGTCCGTCAACAGGGGGCTGAATCCGAGAGTCGTTTGCCCTTCGACCGGCACGAGCGGGCGCTGACCAACAGCGAGGCGCAGGAGAGCCTGCGCCGGCAGTACGGAAGGGAGGTGCGGGGCCATGCTGACGATTGACGGGCTCGCGCTGGCCGCTCCGGCGGCGCTGGAAGTCGGCTATGAGAGCGTGGGACGGTCCGAGGTCACGGCGGACGGCTCCCTGGCGGCGGATCGGCTGGCGTTAAAGCGCACGGTGAAGGTCGTCTGGCAGGGGCTGAAGGCGGCGGAGGCGTCCGAGATCCTGACGGCGCTGACCCGGGGCGTGTTCCTGGCCGTGACGCTGCCGGACCCGCTCACCGGCGCGCCTGCCGAACTGGTGATGGCCGTGCAGAGCCTGAACGTGGGCCTGCTGACCGCGGGCGGAGACGGCCGGCCCGGGGTCTGCCGGGAGATCACCGCCGTGCTGAAGGAGAGGTGAGCAGATGGCAGTCATGATCCTGAGCGCCCGGGAATTCAGCTTGAGATCCACCTGGACGGGCACGGAATCGGGCGGCGCGGTGCGCTATACGACGCCGTCCCTCGCCCGGGAGTATGTGTCCTTTTCCGTGAGCCAGCTGCCCCGGGGCGCAGTGGTGCGCCAGGCGATCCTTCGGGTCACCGCCTACCTGGGCTACACGGGCGGCAGCCTGACGATCAACGGCGCGGAGGGGATGGCGCGGGACGTCACCGACCTGATCGTATCCGACAGCGCGGGGAATTATCCCGACCTGACGCTGGCCTTTGCCTTCCGCGCCAACGGCGGCCAGGGCGGCGCGGGGAGCCACGTGTCCGTCACCCAGGTGCGCAGCGCGGTCATCACCGTCACCTACGAGCCCGGGGACAGCGCCGCTGAGGACACTAAGGCGGCGGTCTGGCGGGCGGCCTCCGCGCCCAGCCGGGACCTGCGGCCCTTCGCGGCCCTCCGTTTCCCCGACGGCGCGGAGCAGGCGCTGGGACCGGGGGAGATCCTCTCCTTCCGGCTGGACGAGGGCTGCGAGGACGGCCCGCTGCTGGGTCAGGCCCCGGCGGCGGTGCTCTCCCTGAGGCTGGCCAACGCGGCTCATGAGTGGTACCCCGGCGGCAGCCTGCGGGGAGACCGGGCGCTGCTCGGCGCGATCCTGGCGCTCCGGATGCGGGTGCAGACGGACATCGGCCCGGTGCAGGTGCCCCTGGGGAGCTTCGTGATCGACGAGATGCGCGGGGACGAGCAGGACGCCTGGCTGGAGCTCAGGGGCTTTGACACGATGGCCAACGCCCTGGAGGCGGTCTGGACGGATACCACGGCCTATCCCGCCCTGCTCTCGGACATCCTGGCGAATATCACCGCCGCTGCCGGGATCGGCGTGGAGGGCGTGCTCGCCTGCAACCGCGACCGGGTCATCAGCCGGAAGCCGGATTGGGGCGAAAACTGCACCCTGCGCTCCGCGCTGATGCAGGTCTGCGCCGCGGGCGGCTCCTTCGCGCGCGTCACGCGGTCGGGCCTGCTGGGCATCGTGCCCGCGTACCCGGACTACGGCGAGGCGCTCCGCCTGACGCCCGCCCATTACATGCGCCTGCGGCTCGACGAGCGGGGCTTCGCCTTCAACCGCGTGACCGCCTGGCCCCGGGGCGTGACGGACCCGGCGGCCGCCGTCACCGAGGCGGTCGATCCTGCTTTGCCCGCCCGGCCCCAGGATACGCTGACCATTCGGAACAACGCGCTGCTGACCGGTGACAACGCCCAGACCCGCGGCCTGCTTGCCGGTCTGAAAGCGGCCTTCGCCGGCGCGAATTGGCAGGCCCTGCGCCTGACCTGGCGCGGTGACCCCCAGCTGCAGGCGGGCAGCGCGATCCGCCTCACCGACCAGGACGGCCGGGAGCTGTTTTCTTTCATCGCCGGACAGTCCTTGTGCTGGGACGGCGGGCTGTACGCGAAGGCGGTGTGCAGGGTCGGATATGTCGGGCCTTGACAAAGTAGTCATATCATATTACTATATGACTACGGAGGTGCAGCAAAAATGACGAACCGACTTTCGATCAGGCCTTCCAAGGATCTGCGCACGCATTATGCCCAGATCTCTTCTCAAACGCGGGAAAACCCGGTGGCGATCACCGTGAACGGCAGGGAAGACACGGTCATCCTCAGCCATGAGCAGTTCATGCGCCAGCAGCAGACCATCGAGGAGCTGGAAAACAGGCTGGCGGTGTACCAGCACCTGGCCCAGTCCGCGGATGATATCCGGCTGGGCCGCGTCCAGACGGCCCAGAGCGCCTTTGACGAGATCCTGGAAGAATTGAGGGCGGAGGAGCCATGAGCTGGCGGGTCATCATGACCGATACCGCGAAGAACGATTTGCGGGAGATCGCGTTTTCGATCTATCAGGAAGCCGGAGATGCCGAGACCGCGGCGCGTTTCGTCCTGGAGCTGCGGGAAAAGTGCTCTATGCTGGAGGAGTTTCCGGAAAGGGGAGCAAACCCGAAGGATCATATCCTGAAGGCGCAGGGCTACCGGTATCTGGTCCACAAGCATTATTTGATTTTTTATCTGACGGACAGCGCGGAGAAGAAGGTGTTCATCCAGGCCTTTTTCCATGAGAAGCTGGATTACTTCCGGCGCATGCTTTGACGCGGAAACACTTGCCTTTTTCTCGTTCTTCAATTGCCAAACGGATCTATTTCATGTAAAATAAGCGCACGCGGGAGTGTATACAGCGCTTTCCGTGTGCGCTTCTTTTTGTTTGACGCCTGGAAAGAGGAAAAAGATGTCAAAGACCGCTTATCTTGTTTTGAGCAACGGCACGGTGTTCGAGGGCCGCAGGATCGGCGCGGACGCGGACCGCATCGGGGAGCTGGTGTTCACCACCGGCATGGAGGGGTATATCGAGACCCTGACCGACCCCAGCTATTACGGGCAGATCGTGACCCAGTCCTTCCCGCTGATCGGGAACTACGGGATCATCGAGGAGGATTTCGAGGGCCGGAGCGCCCTTTTCGGTTATGTGTGCCGGGAGGTGTCGGACACGCCCTCCAACTTCCGCAGCCAGTATACCGTGGATGAATACCTGTGCCGCCAGGGCATCCCGGGCATCGTGGGCGTGGACACGCGGCAGATCGTGCGCATCACCCGCGAGGAAGGCGTCATGAACGCCATGATCTGCGGGCAGGTGCCCGGAGACCTGAGCGCCATCCGGAACTATACCGTGAAGGACGCGGTGAAGAGCGTGACCTGTGCTTCGCCGGAGACGTACCCCGCGGAGGGGGAGACGAAGCGCCGCGTGACCCTGATCGACTACGGCCTCAAGCGCAATATCGTGCGCAGCCTGCAGCGCCGGGGCTGCGAGGTGCGGGTGGTGCCGGCAAGCACCTCCGCCGAAGCCATCCTGGCCGGCGATCCGGACGGGATCATGCTGTCCAACGGCCCCGGCGACCCGAAGGAGAACGTGGCCGCCATCGCGGAGCTCAGAAAGCTCATCGGGAAGAAGCCGGTCTTCGGCATCTGCCTGGGCCACCAGCTGACGGCCCTGGCCCTGGGCGGGGACACCACCAAGCTCAAATACGGCCACCGCGGCGGCAACCAACCCGTGTGCGAGCTCGGCACCGGCCGCACCTGGATCACCAGCCAGAACCACGGCTACGCCGTCCTGGCCGACAGCCTGAGGGGCATCGGCGAGGAATCCTTCGTGAACGCCAACGACGGCTCCTGCGAGGGCATGCGCTATCCGGGCCTCAACTGCATGACCGTCCAGTTCCACCCCGAAGCCTGCTCCGGACCGAAGGATACGGTGTTTTTGTTTGATCGGTTTATGGAAATGATGAAAAATAGTGATAAGAGATAAGAGATGAGTGATAAGTTCAGGAGCGATCTCTTCGCTGTACGCTCAGAGATCGGTCGATCAAATATAAGAAACTGCGCAAAGCGCAGTTTCAACCACAACTTATCACTTATCTCTCATCACTTATCACTCGCAGAGCAAAAGCATTTTGAACGAAAACAGGGGAGCATACCATGCCTAAAGACACATCCATCCGTAAGGTCCTGATGATCGGGTCGGGGCCCATCGTGATCGGGCAGGCGGCGGAATTCGACTACGCGGGGGCGCAGGCCTGCCGGGTGCTCCGGGACGAGGGCATCAACGTGGTGCTGGTCAACTCGAACCCGGCCACCATCATGACCGACAAGCACCTGGCGGACGAGATCTACCTGGAGCCGCTGACGGTGGAGACGGTGGCGCGCATCATCGAAAAGGAGCGGCCGGACGGACTGCTGGCCGGTTTGGGCGGGCAGACGGCCCTGACCCTGGCCATGCAGCTGAGCAAGGCCGGTGTGCTGGACAAGTACGGCGTGCGCCTGCTGGGCAGCCCTGTGGAGGCCATCGAGCGGGCCGAGGACCGGGAGAAGTTCCGGGAGACCATGCAGGCCCTGGGCGAGCCCTGCGTGCCCTCGGAGATCGCGGAGACCCTGGAGGACGCGGTGAAGGCGGCCCGGGACATCGGCTACCCCGTCATCGTGCGCCCGGCCTACACCCTGGGCGGCAGCGGCGGCGGCATCGCCAGCACCGAGGAGGAGCTGCGCGTCATCGCGCGCACGGGTCTGGAGCTTTCGCCCATCACCCAGGTGCTCATTGAAAAGTGCATCTCCGGCTGGAAGGAGATCGAGTTCGAGACCATGCGCGACGGCGCGGGCAACGTGATCGCCGTCTGCTCCATGGAGAACGTGGACCCCGTGGGCGTGCACACCGGCGACTCCATCGTGGTCGCCCCGGCGCTGACCCTGTCGGACAAGGAATACCAGATGCTCCGCAGCGCGTCCCTGCGCATGATCGAGGCCATCGGCATCGTGGGCGGCTGCAACTGCCAGTTCGCTCTGAATCCGGACAGCTTTGAGTACGCCGTGATCGAGGTCAACCCGCGCGTGTCGCGCTCCTCCGCCCTGGCCAGCAAAGCCACGGGCTACCCCATCGCCAAGCTGACCACGCGTATCGCCCTGGGCTATACCCTGGACGAGATCGCCAACGACATCACCGGCAAGACCTGCGCCTGCTTTGAGCCGACGCTGGACTACGTGGTGGTCAAGTACCCGAAGTGGCCCTTTGACAAGTTCTCCGGCGCGAGCCGCCGCCTGGGCACCCAGATGAAGGCCACCGGCGAGGTCATGGCCATCGGCCAGTGCTTCGAGGAAGCCCTGATGAAGGCCGTGCGCGGCGCGGAGATCGGCCTGAACACCCTGAACGCCGCGCCCCTGACGGAGGAGCCGCTGGACAAGCGCCTCAAGGCCCAGGACGACCGGCGGCTGTTCACCGTGTTCGAGGCGCTGAAGGCGGGCTGGACGGTGGATCAGCTGCACGAAGCGACGAAGATCGACCGCTGGTTTTTGTACCGGCTTCAGCATATGGCGCAGTTCGAGGCCGCGCTGGCGGAGGGCCTGACGGAGGAAACCTACCGCGAGGCCAAGCGCCTGGGCTATCCGGACGACGCGATCCGGAAGCTCAGCGGCGCGGAGGCGCTGCCCGCGCACCGCATGAGCTATAAAATGGTGGACACCTGCGGCGCGGAGTTTGCCGCGGAGACGCCCTATTTCTACAGCTGCCCCTCGGGCTTCTGCGAGAGCCGCGCCCTGCCGCGGTCCGGCAAGCCGGTCATCGCGGTGCTGGGCTCCGGCCCCATCCGCATCGGCCAGGGCATCGAGTTCGACTACAGCTCCGTGCACTGCGTCTGGACGCTGCGCGAAATGGGCTACGACGTGGTGATCATCAACAACAACCCGGAGACCGTGTCCACCGACTACGACACGGCGGACCGGCTGTACTTTGAGCCCCTGTACCCCGAGGACGTGATGAACATCCTGGCGGTGGAAAAGCCCATCGGCGCAGTGGTGGCCTTCGGCGGACAGACGGCCATCAAGCTGACGAAATTCCTGGATCAGCAGGGCATCCGCATCCTGGGCACCAGCGCCGAGGGCATCGACCTGGCCGAGGACCGGGAGCGGTTCGACGCGCTGCTGGAGCGCTTCCGCATCCGGCGTCCGCGCGGACATTCCGTGCGCACTCTGGAGGAGGCCGTGGCCGCCGCCGAGGACCTGGGCTATCCGGTGCTGCTGCGCCCGTCCTACGTGATCGGCGGGCAGAACATGACCATCTCCCGGGGCGAAAGGGACACTGTCGCCTACATGGAGCGCATCCTGGCCGGGGGCATCGAGAACCCGGTGCTCATCGACCAGTACCTGCCCGGCATCGAGCTGGAGGTGGATGTGATCTCCGACGGCGAGGACGTGCTGATCCCTGGCATCATGGAGCACATCGAGCGCGCAGGCGTGCACTCCGGCGACTCCATCGCGGTGTACCCGCCCTACAACCTGAACGACATCGACTTAAAGCGCGTCTGCGACTGCTCGGAGAAGCTGGCCCTGGCCCTGGGCACCAAGGGCCTGGTGAACATCCAGTACCTGATCTACGAGGGCGAGCTGTACGTGATCGAGGTGAACCCCCGCGCGTCGCGCACCATCCCCTACATCAGCAAGGTGACCCAGGTGCCCATGGTGGACCTGGCCGCCCGCGTGATGCTGGGCGAGCGCCTGGGCGACCTGGGCTACGGCACGGGGCTGTACCGCACGCCGCCCTACACGGCGGTCAAGGTGCCGGTGTTCAGCTTTGAAAAGCTGAACGACGCCAACTCCATCCTCGGCCCGGAGATGAAATCCACCGGCGAGGTGCTGGGCATCGGCAAGACCGTCAGCGAAGCCCTGTTCAAGGGCCTGACCGCCGCGGGCTTCACCGTGCCGGACCTGCACACGCAGAAGCGCGGCATCCTGATCAGCGTGGCGGAAAACGATTACGAGGAGATCCTTTCCCTGGCGAAGCGCTTCCATGACCTGGGCCTGACCCTGTACGCCACCACCGGAACCGCGGACGCCATCCGGAAAATGGGCATCCCGGTGAACGCGGTGAAGAACGCCACCGAGACCGGTGAGATCCGGGACCTGATGGAGAGCGGCGCTTTGAGCTACATCATCTACACCGGCGCGGTGCAGGACACCACCGTGGGGGACTATACCCTGCTCCACCGCCGGGCCATGCAGCTGGGCATCCCCTGCCTGACCTCGCTGGACACGGCCAACGCCCTGGCGGGCATCATCGAGAGCCGCTTCACCGAGCGGAACACCGAGCTGGTGGATATCAACGCCATGCGCGCCTGGCGGCAGCGGATCCGCTTTGCCAAGATGCACTCCTGCGGCAACGACTATATCTTCGTGGAGAACTTCGACGGCAGCATCACTTGCCCGGAATCCCTGTGCGTCAGCCTCTGCGCGCCCCACTACGGCATCGGCGGCGACGGCATCGTGCTGATCGAGCACAGCCGCGTGGCGGACGCGAAAATGCGCTCCTTCAACCGCGACGGCAGCGAGGGTCGCATGGCGGGCAACAACCTGCGCTGCGTGGCCAAGTACCTGTACGACAAGGGCTATGTGCGCAGCGAGTTCATGACCGTGGAGACCGTCTCCGGCATCCACCGGGTGCGGGTCTACCTGCGGGACGGCAAGGTCAGCTCCGTCACGGCAGATATGGGCCGCGTGAGCCTGCGGCCCGCGGAGATCCCCGTGATCTCCGACAAGCCCGCCGTCATCAACGAGCCCGCTCTCATCGGTGGGGAGAACTGGAACATCACCTGCGTCTCCGTGGGCAATCCCCACTGTGTGGTGTTCATGGACGGCATCGACGGCCTGGACCTGGCCCGGATCGGCCCGGCCTTCGAGTACGCGCCCATGTTCCCCGAGCGTATCAACACGGAGTTCGTGCGCGCAGTCAACCGCACCTGCCTCAGGATGCGCGTGTGGGAACGCGGCAACGGCGAGACCCTGGCCTGCGGCACCGGCGCCTGCGCCGCGGTGGCCGCCGCCGTGGAAAACGGCTACTGCGCCCCGGATACCGACGTGCTGGTGAAGGTCAAGGGCGGCGACCTGACCGTGCGCTGCGGCGCTGACGGCAACATCACCCTGACCGGCGAGGCGGTGCTGGTGTATGAAGGAGAGTTTGAGTATTAATTAGGAATTAGGAATTAAGAATGAGGAATTAGGAATTAAATGAAGGCGGGCGGCCCGATGGGCTGCCCGCCTTGCTGCTTTTTGGGTTTTTACGAAACTACATTTACGAATCTGTTGGCGGAACATTAAGAAGCTCGTTGACTATCTCGGTTGCTCTCTGGAGATCATCATACCGAACATACAGCTTTATGCGTTCAAACATTGATCCGGCTCTCATCGCCATCCCTGCTCCAATGCTGCTTTTGCTGAGGACCGGGATCTCGTTTTGCTCCAGCACATCCTTGAGCATTCCTCCGAAAACCGGGGTCACTTCTGTCAGAAAGCAAATGTCTTCCGGTAAGGATCCACGGACTTTTTTATTTCCACAAACAGGGCAGCGGACCGCTTCAGAAAAAGTGATCTGGCAGTTTGGGCAGTACATGACTATTCCTCACTTTCCTTTTCGTCTATATCGTCTAAAGCTGCACGCCTTTTATTATAGGCGAGCCTGAATGCTTCGAGAATGACAAAACAGCCTGCATAAACAGCCACGGCGATGGCGGCAGTGATCAGCAGCGGCTTTGTCCCCATACGATCATTCTGAATCATTTTGACAATATGAATCGCACAGAGGACAACAGCGGGAATGATGCTGGCAAGAGCGTTTCCTTTTCTGGTGGGTGTTGATGTTCTTGTCCAAAGACCGTTCTTCAAGGTGGTCACAGCGATGTAAATACTGCCAATCAGCAGGACGATGATCTCGCCCAGCACTTCTTTGATCGAGCCGCCTATGATAAGCTGTATGACGATCGCACAAACCAGCGCCCAAAACACGATCCAGAAACCATACTCCTCCAATTTTAATAGCTTCTGATCCAGCATTTCATCGAGATTATTCTTGAGGCTTCTCTTCATCGTGCGTATCCTCCTCTCCAAACAAATCATCCAAACTCTTTCCAAGTACCCGGCAAATTGCCCTGCAGAGACGGATCGTCGGATTGAATTCACCCTGTTCAATGGCATTCATCGTTTGCCGGGAGATGCCAACAGCTTCAGCGAGGGCTTTTTGAGTCATGTCCTTTTCGGCTCTCGCAACCTTGATCCTGATATTCCGCGCGATAGGAAACACCCCCTTCATGATGGATAGTATCATAAAGGGGACGCCGTGTCAAGTATATGCGACATTATTTCATTTATAAAAGACTTTGCGGGGATCGCCGGTTGAGTTGTATGACCGCCCTCGTCACCATCCCGGTCCAGCTGATGGCACTTGCGCCCGGCTTTGGCATTGGAAATAATACGGCGTCGGGTCATAGTGATTCGTTTGGATGATGGGCGTGTGCACATCTTATTCTTGGTCGGTCATCAAGTTCTGAGATATGCCTGGTTCCGGCTGCTGGTCATGCAATATCCTGTATGCTAACTTGTATGCTTTCCTGTATGCTGCATGGGATGCACCCGGGGCAATTCATATTCGCCGTTCAGCGTTTCCATAACCTCCGCCGACAGCGGAGCCAGGTTGCCGTTGGTGGAGAAGCCAGTGCAGTCAGCACGAGTGACGCAGATCATGGGGGATCACCTCATGGCAAAAGGAAAGCGCCGCCCATTGCTGAGCGACGCCCGAAAAGAACAGTTGGTTATTTTGTGAACACTCCGATCAGTTCAGCATCCGTCAAATGCCTTCCCGCAACCTCGATGCGATATTCGCTGTAGGTGTTAGTAATCAGTTCGTTATCGGGCAACAGAACAAGATCTTCCCGGGGAGCGGCCATCGTTTTACGCATGACTAACATCCCATCCTCGGGCGATGTAATAAGCAGTGCATTATCCATGCCTTCAACCTGCACAACCTGAGCGGTCTCAGTCTCGGAAATTCCGTAGGTGAAGCTATGGGGATCGGTATAGGCTACCATATGGACATTCACCTGAACGTGATCCGCATGATCGGTGTTGTCGCTTTCTTTTCTGAAGATCAGGGTATATGCTCTTACAAAATCCATAGATGGATCAACGGTATAATGCGTTTCCGTAAATCCCTCGGGATGGATCGTTTCTGAAGTGAGCACATATTGTCCTTCGGGGAGACAGCCTAACTCGACAAAGCCTTTTTCGAACACATAACCATTAGGGATTTTTTGGGGAAGAGGAAGATCAGATCCCGTTTTGACCAGAGCTTCAAACTCGTCAGCACTATGGATGGTTTGCATCCGCGCAGAAGAAGCGCCTCCGTTCTCTGTGCTGAGGATGATTTGTTCCCTGTCTTTCGCGTAGTCCAGCAGATCATAGAAATGGGGATCGATTTCGCCGGTTTTTTCAGCTTTCTCGGGTTCAACAATCGGAATAGGGGTTGCGGCTGGTTCAAGCTCGGCATCAGTCCTGGTTTCACCAAGCCAGTTTACTCGTCCGCCCAGACCGGCCGCCAAAGCCGTCGCCGTTCCAAGCACGATCACAGCAGCGATAATCATTATTGTACGTGAAATTTTTTTCACTTTGACCTCTCCTTTTTCTGACGCAATGATGCGCTGGGCAAGCCAGGGGTCCTCCTGCAAACCGGAAAGAGAGCGGTTCAAAGCTTCCCGTGCTTCTTCTTTTCGCATTCTCATTCATCCCCTTCCATCTCTTTTCCCAGCGCTTTGCGGAGCTTTGCTCTTGCGCGAACCAGCCGGTCGCTGACGGCCTGCTGCGAGATTTGCAAGGTCTCCGCAATTTCTGGTGTCGTCATGTCCTCAAAGTAATACAGCAGGATCACTTCTCTCAGCCTTTTGGGCAGTTTCATGATTTCAACCGTCAATGTGTTGTCCTCATAGGATGGCTGTCCTGCAGGCTCGGGAAGCATATCGAGCGTAACAGTACGGTCCGTATGTCTGAACCAGCTGCTCCTGCTCAAATCCCGGCAGCAGTTGATCGCGATTCGGGAAAGCCAGGTTTTCTCATTGGCGTCGTGCCGAAAGGTCCGCAAACTGCGATATGCCTTTAAGAAGGTTTCCTGAACCGCGTCCTTCGCAAGATCTTTGTCATGCAAATAGGTGAAGCAAAGACGAAGCAAAGCGAGCTGGTGTTCATTCACCATACGGGTGATCTCTTCCTCCGGTGTACGGTCAGGGCCCTTGACCGTTTGCATGTCCGCTTGCACCTCCTTTCACCTATTTAGACGAGTTCAGGCACCAATCTACAAGATACATTTCAAAAGATTTTTGTTTTTTCCTGCTTTCAGGCGGTGGATGAGGTAACGTGGATGCATGGTTCGCCGCGAGGGACGAACAGCAAAGCGGGCAGCCCATCGGGCCGCCCGCCATATCGTATGCTTGGGTCATATGTGAGGAACTATCTCTAATTCTTCATTCCTCATTCCTCATTCCTAATTACTCCGCCGCGTGGTACTCCAGCCTCAGGCCCACGGTGGTGTTGCTCTTGTGGAAGCCGGGCCATACGGTGTTTTCCTCGGCGGGAGTGCCGTCGCTGTTGTACTTGTACACGCAGTTGGTGCCGTTTTCTTCCTTCACGGTCAGGTAGTTGAGCTTCTCGGTCTCGCCCTTCAGCTGCGCATCGAAGAAGGCGGTCAGGAAGTGGAAGTTGATGCCGTTCACGTGCCACTGGTTCCATACCCAGTCATCCCAGCGGCGCGCGCCGTCGGCGAAGTCGTACTTCTGGGATTCGATGGGGGAGGGATTGGGCGCGACCTTGTGGTGCATCAGCTCATAGGTCAGGAACCAGGACTCGCTGTTGACCGCCTGCTCCCACATGCCGTGGACGCCGTCAAAGGGCACGGTCGTATCCACGGTGCCCTGCAGCCAGAAGGTGGGCACGGAGATGTTGGCGAGGGTGGACTGATCGAACCAGGCGGCGCCATAGGGGGCAAACAGGGCCGCAGCCTTGACGCGCTTGTCGCCCACATAGCCCTCTTCCTCGGTCATCAGGTCCGCGTAGGCGGAATAGTAGCCCAGCATCCCGTCGTTGAATTTGACGCCCAGGGTGCGCAGCAGGCCGAAGCCGCCGAAGCTGTAGCCGATCATGCCGACCTTTTCGGTATCCATGGCGCCGGCCAGGAAACCTTCCGCGTTCAGGTCTTCGAGGGCGGAGACCATGAAGCGCTGGTCCTGGGTGCGGTTGATCACGGCGCTCATCAGGGAGATGGACGGATCAAAGTCGATGTAGGTATTGTCGGTGTGGGCGATGGAGAATACGATGTAGCCCTTGGTGGAGAGGTTCTCGCCCAGGTTGCTCAGCAGGTAGCGGCTGCCGGGATAGCCGTGGGTGATGATCAGCACGGGATAGGGGCCGTCATCCTTGAAGGCTTCCGCGTCGCGGATGGCGCGGCCGGCGTAGTCGAAGGCTTCCATATAGTCTTCGTCCACTTCGCCGATGTAGTCCCTGTAGGTCGAGGCCTGCTTCTGGCCCCGGGCGACCACTGCGGGATACCAGACTTCCACGGTCAGCGGGCGGTCGTACAGGGGGCGGGGGTTCTCTTCGGTAATGGATTTGAGGTCGACCACGTCCTTGTGGACGAGCTGGAGAGTGCGGACACCGATGGCGTAATCGCCGCGCGGCGCCAGTTCGGGGCTGCCGGCCACAGCGTCGCCGATGACGCTGCCCTTCGGCATACCGTCTTCGTACACGAGCTGGTCGGCAGAGGCCGAGACCACAGCAAAGAGCATCATCAGGGAAAGTAGCAGTGCGATCAGGGTTTTCATACAGATGGCTCTCCTTTCGATATGATGTTGGATTTGACTTAATTATAGCCAAATAAAACAACTTTGTCAACTGTTTGCGGAAGCAAGAAACGAAAATACAAAATAAATACATTATGATGAAAGGCTTTGTGGAAGGAACAGCGTCCGATTAAATACGGGTTGACCGCCCGGACGATCCCGGATAAAATAAAACACGGGACAGTTTCAAAATAGCAAAAAACAGCGCCGGGCGCGCCCGGCGGGCACAGGGGAGGACGCATCATGGACTATAGGCTGCCGGAGCTGAAGCTGGAGCAGGATTGGGGCACCCAGAGGGAGGAATGGCTGCGCCTGGCGGAGGACTGCCTGTACGGCCGCGCGCCGGAGGGCGTGCGGGGCGAGGGCAAGGTCCTCCAGTCGAAGGTCCTGTGGAACGGGCAGGTCCTGCGGGAGGTCGTGCGCATCGACTACGGCGCAGGCGCGTTCGACGCGGTGATCTATGCGCCTGTCGCCCCGGGCGTCTATCCGGCGGTCACCTGGAACCAGTTTTCCCGGCGCGACTGGCGGAAATGCCCCTATAAGGAGGCCGTGCGGCGGGGGTACATCCTGGCCGGCTTCGACCGCGAGCAGGTGATGCAGGACAAGGCCGGCGGCCGCAGCCCCGCCCAGGAGGCCTACCCGGGGTTTGACTGGGGCGCGGTGCGGGTCTGGGCCTGGGCGCAGTCCCTGCTGGCGGACTACCTTTTGACCCGGGAGGACGTGGACCGGGACAAGCTGGTCTGCACCGGCTTTTCCCGGGGCGGGAAGGCGGCCCTGGCCTGCGGGATCTTTGACGAAAGGTACAGCGTCTGCGCCCCGGTGTGCTCCGGCGCGGGCGGCTGCGGGTGCTTCCGTTACCTGGGGGACCGGGACGGCTTCTGCCAGGATGTCAAAAAGGTGGAATCCCTGGGGCGGATCGGCTCCAAGTTCCCCTATTGGTGGACCAAGGACTTCGCCCACTGGTGGCCCACTCCGGATCCCACGCAGATGGGTCTCGAGCAGGAGTTTCCCTTCGACTCCCACACCCTGAAGGCCCTCGTCGCGCCTAGGCGCCTGTTCTCCATCGAGGGGACGGACGACGCCTGGTCGAACCCCCGGGGCTCCGCGCTGACCTGGCGGGCCGCGCAGCCGGCCTTCGACAAGCTGGGCGGCGAAAATCTGATCCATTACCATGCCGGCGGGCACAGATTTGACCGCGAGGACTGGCGCGTCCTGCTCGATTACTGCGACAAGGTTTTTCGCGGCATAGAGCCCGCGGAGGAGTTGGGGAATTGTCCTTTCTGAATCAATGTTTATATCAGTGTTAAGTGATAAGAGATAAGTGATAAGTTCAGGTGCGAATCCCGACGCATAGCGCCGGGATTCGGTCTATTGCTGATGCTCGCATCAAGTTTAAACATGTCTATCTGCTAATAAAAATATAGAAGTTACATCATAGTAGGCGCGTGACACACGGCAGCCCCTTCTTAATTCTCACGGGAATTGTAAACCAATTCGTGGTATTGTGGTTTACAATTCCTCTTTTTTGTGCTACACTTTTGCATCGGCGGCGGCTTTGACGCCAAACATCATTGAAAGAGGTCTCCATCCCATGAAAAAATTCTGGTCTGCCCGCACGCTGACCGAGGTCGCCCTCGGCGCGGCGCTGCTGGTGATCTGCTCCCTGATCTCCATTCCCGCGGCTGTACCGTTCACGCTGCAGACCTTTGGCGTGTTCGTGATCCTGGCCATCCTCGGCTGGAAAAAGGGTACCCTGGCCATCCTATTGTATATCCTGCTGGGGCTCGTCGGCCTGCCGGTGTTCTCCGGCGCGAAGGGCGGCCCCGCGGCCCTGTTCGGGCCCACCGGCGGCTATATCTTGGGCTTCCTGCTCACCGGCCTGTGCGACTGGCTGTATGAGCGCTTCGGCCGCGAGCGCCTGCCCGTGCAGGCCGCCTGCATGGCGCTGGGCCTCGTGCTGTGCTACGCTTTCGGCACCGCCTGGTTCATCCGGGTCTACACCGGGGATATCACCCTGGCGCGCGCCCTCTCCCTGTGCGTCTGGCCTTTCATCATCCCGGACCTGATCAAACTGGCCCTGGCCCTGCTGGTGGGCCGCCGCGTGCGCCGGGCGCTGCGCAAGGAATGAGCAGCATAATCTTTCTTTATTCGCACCTGACACTTTCTGCGTCTTGATTTTTCCGCGCTTTAAGCATATAATGAACACATGTTGACACATTTCCCTCCGGCGCTCCCGCGGCACCGGAAAAAATCCAGAAAGGAAGTGCCACATGCCTCAGAATTATGTATTCATGACAGACAGCGACAGCGATCTGCCTTTTGATATCGCCGACGCCCGCGGCATCCAGGTCATCCAGATGCCCTACGCCATCGACGGCAAGGAGTATATGGACGATAACGGCCGCACCAACGACCCCCACGCCTTCTTCCAGAAGATGCGGGCCGGCTCGGCGCCCAATACCTCCCTGCTCCCCACCGAAGCCTATCTGGAGATCTGGGAGCCCATCCTGAAGGAAAAGGATATCCTGTTCATCGCCTTCTCCTCCAAGATGTCCGCAACCCTGAACAACGCCCGGGAAGCCCGGGAGATTCTGCTCAAGAAGTACCCGGAACGCAAGCTCCTGATCGTGGATACCCTGCTGATCTCCGCGCCCATGAGCCTGCTGGTCATCCGCGCCCACGACCTGTACCTGCAGGGCGCGAGCATGGAAGAGATCGAGCAGTTCGTCCTGGACCGCCGCTTCCACTTCCTGACCTGGATGACCGTGGATGACCTGGTCTACCTGAAGCGCGGCGGCCGCATTTCCCCCACCAAGGCGTTCTTCGGCTCCATGCTGGATATCAAGCCCATCATTTCCATGGGCAAGAACGGCCTGATGGTCAACGTGGGCCAGGTGAAGGGCCGCAAGAAGGCCCTGCGCACCATCGTCGACAACGTGGTCGAAAACATCGAGCACCCCGAAGATCAGGAGATCGTCATCATGCAGGCCGATGTGGAGGACGAGGCCAACCGCGTGCGCGACGCCCTGTTCGAGCACATCCCCGGCCTCAAGTCTGTGCGCGTCCAAGCCATCGGCCCGGTCATCGGCGCCCACTGCGGCCCCGGCACCATCGCCATCTGCTTCGAAGGCAAACTGAACCCTGTGGAGGGATAATCCTCTCTGCACTTAAACCCGTCGGGAACACATCCCGGCGGGCTTTTTATGTTCTCCGTCACATTCAGGACTGACCATTGTAACAAATAGGCCGATTTGCTTGACTGTTTCGTCCGATTCTGCTATACTGATCCACAGATAAGGAGGTGCTGTCTCATGTCGATCACAGCGACCGAATTCAAGGCCAATCTGAGCAAATACCTGATGATGGCCGGCACAGAAGATATTTTCATCACCCAGTACGGCAAGGTGGTCGCCAAGCTCACGAATCCTTTTCAGAGCCGCGTCGAGACCGCCGAATCTCTCTTTGGCATCCTGCCGCAGACTACGACGCTGGAAGAAGCCCGGGCCGAGAGGTTCAATGAAGCATGAAAGCGCTGATCGATACAAACATCATCGTGGATGTCCTGCAGTCGCGTGAGCCCTGGTGCGCGGCCGGCCAGGCGATCTTCCTGGCGGTCGCGAACGGCAGGATCTCCGGCTGCATCACGGCAAAAGAGGCGGCCGACATCCACTTTTTCGCCCGGAAGCAGTTTGCCGGCCAGGAAAATGCGGACAGGAAAGCCCGCAGCGTGCTGGCCAAGCTCCTGTCCCTCTTCGAGGTGCTCGACACCCTGTCGGAGGACTGTCAGAACGCCCTGGGGATCGACAACGGCGATTACGAGGACGCGATGATGATCGCCGCCGCCGCCCGTTCCGGGGTGGACTGCATCGTGACCAGGAATACCGTCCATTACCAGGCCGGTTCAGTACCGGTCTATACTCCCGACAGCTTTCTTGACCTGATACAGGGTTTGGAGAAATAACAGATCCCCACATTGGTTGATATAACAGATTATGCTATGGAGGCACGAACCGTGAGAAATGACCTGAAACGCGCGCTTTGGCTGGCCCTGCTCTGCCTGCTGCTCACTTCCTGCACCTTTCCCGCAGCCGCGGAGGACACGGTGCAGCTGAACGAGATCATGCTGTCCACCGCCACCTTCGAAGGCGGCAAGGCCTATGAGTGGGTCGAGCTGTACAACCCCACCGGCTCCGCCGTCAGCCTGAGCGGCTGGAAGCTGACCTGGGAGCGCAAGGGCAAGACCCAGTCCTACACCTTCCCCGCGAACTGCAGGGCAGACAAGGGCGGCTATTTCGTCCTGATCCTGACCGGCATGGATCAGGTGGAGGACACCTCAAAAGCCCACTACGCCCCCATCGACGTCTCCCGCAAGGGCGGCACCCTTTCCCTGTACGGCGCGGACGGCGCTCTGGCGGACCAGGTCACCCTGGACGCCCAGTACGGGGATATCAGCTACGGCCGAGTGAGCGACGGCGAAGAATGGCTGTACCTGGCCGAATCCAGCAAAGGCAAGGCGAACACCGACCTGGGCTATCCCTCCCGCACCCGCCGGGCGGACCTGAGCGTGAGCGGCGGCTTCTACGCCTCTGCGCCGGAGCTCACCGCTGCGACAGAGCCGGGCGCGGAGGTCCGCTACACCGTGGACGGGAAGGAGCCCACCGCAGCGTCGCCGCTGTTCAGCGAGTATTCGGGCCTCCGAACCGGGGTCACCACCCTGCGCGTCCGCGCCTTCGCCGAGGGCAAGCTGCCCAGCGAGACCATCACCCAGACCTACTTCGTAGGCGTCAATCGGGACGTGCCCGTGGTCAGCCTGGTGACCGACGAGAAATACCTTTTCAGCGACAAGACCGGCCTCCTGGTGCCCGGCAGCGGCAAGACCGCCAACTATTACCGCGACTGGGAATATCCCATCAACGTGGAATACTACAACGCCGAGCACAAGCAGGAGATCAACCAGCAGGCCTCCTTCCGCGTGACCGGCGCCACCAGCCGCGTGTACGCCCAGAAGGCCATCTCCCTCTTCGCCCGCGGCGCGCTGGGCGCCAGCTCCTTTGAGTTCAACCCCTTCCCCAACCGCGAAGGGTACACCGAATACAAGGCCATCACCCTCCGGGCCGGCGGCACGGAGAGCTACAAGACCCGCTTTAAGGACGCCATGCTCACCCGCCTGGCCCTGGGCACCGGGCTCTTCTACCAGGAGAGCGTCCCCTGCGTGGTCTATATCAACGGCCAGTACTGGGGCCAGTACAACCTGAGGGAGCGCATCAACAAAGACTCCCTGGCCGCCTTCGAGGGCATCACGGACGAGCAGACCATCCACGACGTGACCATCATCAAGGGCCGCGGCGAGGTCAGCCGGGGCACCCTCGACGAATGGACCGACCTGCTCCGCTACATGAAGCGGCACGACCTCCGCCAGGAGGAGTACCTGAACTATGTGCTGGAGCGCTTCGACGTGGACAGCTATTTCACCATGGTGGCCTTCCAGGTGATCCTGGGCAACGGCGACATCGGCAACCAGCGCTTCTATAAATTCCCGGGCGGGAAGTGGAAGTACGTGCTGTACGACCTGGACGCCGCCATGCAGAACACCAAGCGGACGCCCTTCGGTTACTTCCTGAAATCCGCCAACTCCAAGAACAGCCTGTTCTATCACGAGCCCTTCATCACCCTGATCAAGAACGACCAGATGAAGGAGAAGTTCCTGACCATCTGCTCGAAGATCCTCACCGAAAAGTACGTCAAGCAGGACCTCCTCGACCAGGTGGACGAATGGGTCTCCGCCCTGGAGCCGCTGATGGAAGAGCAGATCGCCCGCTGGAAGAAGTCCAGCCCCAAGTCCGTCGACTCCTGGAAGTACGAGGTCAACGCCTTCAAGAAAGTCATCCGCAGCCGCTACAAGTACGTCATCAACTACCTGACGGACTACTTCAAGCTGGACAAGGAGCAAAAGGCCTTCTATTTCGGACAGGTATTGGAAAATAATAAGTAATTCATACGACTCTTTCAATTTCCTTTATTAGGCAGGAGGCGTTTTCATGATTGGACAGAAATTCACACTGATGCAGTATTCTATCAATTCAATCCTGGGTCTGATTGAAGCCAATCAAATCGTTATTCCTGAGATTCAGCGTCCTTTTGTCTGGAAGAGAAGTCAGGTGCGAGATCTGATAGATTCATTGTATAATGGCTATCCGACAGGCTATATCATTACCTGGAAAAACCCGGATGTACGCACAAAAGACGGAAAGCTGTCTAACGGCAAGCATGTATTGATTGACGGTCAGCAACGCATCACTGCACTAATGGCCGCAATTTCCGGCATGGAAGTTCTTGATGATGACTTCAAAAAAGATCGCGTGAAAATTGCCTTTAATCCGGTTGCAACCGACCCCACAAAGCGTTTTGAGGTGCAAGATGCCTCTCATTTGAAAGACAAGAAATGGATACCGGATATTTCTGTAATTTTCAAACCGGATTTTGATGTTTACTCGTTTGCTGTAGAATACACTGCTGTCAATAGCGATATAGATATTAGCCAGCTTTTTAGTATAATAACCAAGCTTAAAGAAATCGCCATTCGACAAATTGGCGTAATAGAATTAGATCAATCCCTTGATATTGATGAAGTAACAGAAATTTTCATCAGGATCAATTCTAAAGGAACTGCTTTAAGCCAATCTGATTTTGTTATGTCAAAAATGGCTGCCGATTCTTCTCACGGTGGGAATCTGCTACGGAAAGTTGTTGATTATTTCTGCCATTTGGCAGTTAAGCCGGATTTCTACACTTCCATGCTGAAAGACACCGAGTTTTCGTCAACATCCTACGCACAGAAAATCAAATGGTTAGCTCACAATTTTGAGGATATATACGATCCCGATTACGGCGATATGCTCCGTGTAGCATTTATGTACAGTTTCAGCCGTGGACGCCTGGCAGATTTGGTCAGCCTCTTGTCTGGCCGTGATTTTGAAACACGCGAATATAAAGAGGAGATTGTTTCTGATTCATATACCAAACTGGAAAAAGGACTTCAATCATTCATCAATGAATACAGTTTTTCCCAGTTTGTTTTGGCCATCAAAGGTGCAGGTTTTAAATCCAGTAAACTTCTGACTTCAAATAACACTCTTGATTTTGCTTATATGCTTTACTTGAAGCTTCATGATGATCCTTCGATTCAAAAAACTCAAATCAGGTCTTATATACAAAAATGGTTTGTTCTTTCCACATTAACCGGCAGATATGTTAATTCTCCCGAATCTGCAATGAGCAGGGATATTCGTACCATTGAAGAAAAAGGCTTTTTAACATTCTTTGATGAAACCGAAAGATCTGCTCTATCCGAGACTTTCTGGAATGTCACGCTTCCGCAAAACCTTGAGACAACCTCGGTTAACAGCCCGGCATTTAACACTTTCCTTGCAGCACAAATCAACCTAAATAAGAATTCCCTATTTGTGCACGGCACAATGATATCTGATCTGGTAAGCATTACAGGAGACGTGCACCATATATTCCCAAAGGCCTATCTCAAAAAGAATGGAATTGATGCAAAGGGTCGTTACAATCAGGTTACCAATTACACTTATCTTGATACACAGGTGAATAAAGCTATCAGTGATGATGCGCCTGCAGTATATTTTTCAAAAGTTGTTCTGCAGTGTGAAAATAAAGAACTAAGGATCGGGAATATTTCGGAATTAGACGCACTTAAACAGAACCTGGCTGATAATGCACTGCCACAGGATATTATCAGTATGACGATTGAGGATTATGATGATTTTCTTAACAAACGCCGGCAACTTATGGCAAAGATGATAGAAACTTACTATAAACAGCTTTAACTGCCATAAGAATCAGCATCGTTTTCATAAGGAAGGATAGATCATCATGAACAAAGACAATCTCAACGCCCTGTTCCGCAACTATATTGCTCGTTTCGATGAATTGAATGAGCCCGTGGTCAATAATGAAACTTACAAATGGCGTGCGATCGAACAGGTACAAAAATGCTGGGATCTTTCTGCTGATGACCTGTCAGAAATGATAAAACGCTCTTTTTCTCTCAGCTACAATCTTATCAACAACCGCATCGTGCAGCCTGCAACCGGTCTTTCGGTACTTGCGCACATCGAGCAGGATGCAGTCCGTAATGCGTTATCCATGCTGCTTACTGATACAGAAGACGTTGATCAAAAACAGGATCAGGCCTTAAACTTTGTTGATGCGATCAATGCTCTGCTGGAAAAACACTTCCCCGGGAAATGGAAATATACACAAGACATGCGCTCGGCGATTGCCTATCTTTCCATGATTAAACCGGCACAGAATTACATGTTCAAGTCAACGCCTGCCCATTATTTTGCAAGGTATATGGGCTATATCAATGATATCGGCGCCGGTCAGACATTTAAGCTTCGCTATTACTATGCCATGTGCGATGAACTTGTGGAACACATTAAAGCCACGCCTGAACTCCTAGAGATCGATGCATCTCGCCCCTGCGCATGGAAGGATCCTAGTTATCATGTCTTGGCCTATGATTTGATCTACTGCCTGGAAGTCTACGGTTTGGTCGATGGTATGCGCGAACCGCCACTTTCCACAAAGGCGTCCAACTCACAGCAGACAGCATTTCGCATACAAAAAGCTGCTGAACTGCAGGCTGAAACGGAAAAGCTGCAGGACCAGATAGATCTGTTGCGGAATCAGCTGAACGACTTGTCCGATTGCGACCTGACTGGAAAAACCATGAAGACCAAAGCGTTTGGTACAGTTACGATCTCCCGGCATGATGATCATTCGCTCTTTTTTGTAGCCGGCGGCAAGGAAAGACAGTTTCTTCTTCCCGATTGCATAAGCAAAGGCTTCCTGATTCCTGACGAACAGAGTATCAGAGATCGCTATAACACAGAATCATCTCTTCAGCAACAGATCGGAGTCCTGGAACGTGAACAGCGGACTTTGAACCGCGAGCTTGCTATCTACCAGCAATAGGAAAATATGGCACGGAAAGGAGCTCGTATGGAAAGAGAGACCACAGGCACTGTCGTCGCCGCTAAAAAGCAGTGGTGGCTGAAGGTGAATACCAAGCCCATCAGGACGCACTCCCTGGACGGCGCCATTTTCCCGTACATCATCACTGTGGCCTACACCGTGGACGGCGTGGAATACACCAGGGGCAAATGGATCCATGCCGGGCGCCCTGTTCCCGAAAAAGGCAGTACGCTTAAGGTCGTTTACGACGACGCAAAGCCGTCGAAGGCGAAAGTGATCCTTTGATCTTTTCCGATCCGGAACCATCCATGGAGCATCTCATGAAACTGCGCATCCTTTCCCTGTTCTTCATCCTTCTGCTATTGATCCCCGCCTTTGCTTTTGCCGACGGCAGCCGGGCCGTGATTGCCAACTGCAAGGAATACGTGACGCTGCGGAAATCGGCCTCCTCCAAAGCCGCGGGCGAGATCCGCATGCCCCTGGGCGAACAGGTCACGGTCCTGGAGCGCATGAAAAACGGCTGGGCAAAGGTCCGGTACTTTGACCGCACCGGCTATGTGCCCGACAAGTACCTGGCACCGTGGAAGGAGACCGCCTATACCCCGAGAAAGTCCGCCTCCGGCTACCCCGTTTACTGCGGCAACTACGGCACCGCCAAGCATATCGAAGACCGGACCGTGGTGGTGGCCATCTTTGCCGACGACGCGACCACCCACTGGGATCTCAGCAAAACCGCCGATCAGAAGCTGCAGCTGCGCAACCGCTTCAACCTGAGCGTCGGGTGTACCTGGCTGACAGAGCAGACCCGCCGCTACCGGTCCGATCCCGGCGGCTTCGTATGGGACTGGCTCGAGCACAGTGACCTGTACTACACGCACACCTTCACGGAAGATATCATCCACGGCGTCAACAACCGTCAGGTCACCAACGCCATCGTCGGCTATATCCACGAGAATATCCCTTCGCGGAAGCTCCTCGAAGAATACGGCGCGGACAGCATCATCTACAACGTCTATCTCAACGCGCCGAACAGCCAGGATTATCGCTCCTGGACGAACGCCGTCCTCTATAACGCGGTAGAGCCGGACAAATACGTTCCGGAATTCTGCGTGATCGTGCCCTACGGCCGGGGCCGGGAGAACAATCCCGCCACCCTGGCGCACGAAATGCTCCACTGCTTCGGCGCGTACGACCTGTATGAGACCAATCCGTCCAGCTCGATCCCCCAGAAATACGTGAACTACCTGATGAGCCATAAACCCAACGACCTGATGAACCGCTGCTATTTCAGCGCTTCCGATATCGTTACGGTGGAATTCTCCGAAGTCGACGCCTATTACGTGGGCCTGACCGACACCTGCGCAGCGGTCAAAAAATGGGGCCTGGGCCCGACGATATTCCAGCGATGGCCCGCCAACTGAAAACACTGCAATAATCATACTTACAAGAAAAAGCGAACGCCTTTCCCTGTCCGGAAGGCGTTCGCTTTGTTTTGCCAATGATTATTTGTAGAATACTCTCAGGCAGTTATACAGGTGGGGCAGCCAGCAGTTGTAGGCGTGGGTGCCGCCCTTGAACTCTACCCAGCAGTAGTTCACCCCGTCGGTAAAGCGCTCGGGCATGTCTGCCAGCACTTTCTGCGCCATGATCTGGTGTTTGTCGTGAGCCATGTCAGCACTGCCGCTGCCGTTGTACCAGAACTTCACAGGCAGATCCTTGTATTCGTCAGAATTGAGCGCCGCTTCCAGCTTCTCCGGCAGCGTCAGGGATCGGTACCACCGACCTGTACGTACTGTTCGGCAATCTGATCGACAACGCGATCGAAGCCGTATCCAAACTGCCGGAGAACGAGATCAAAAATATACAGGTCAACGTCCGGCGTGACCGCGGTTTTGTCATCGTTACGATTGAAAACAGCTACACCGGCGAACTTGCCTGGTCCGAAGGCCGGCTGATCACTTCCAAATCCGACAAGAGAAATCATGGTTACGGCATCAGAAGCATCGAAAAAATCGTCCACAAATATAACGGGCGCTACTCCATCAGTACCGAGGATCATATATTCAGTATGAACATCGTGTTTCCCGCAGGCATTCAATCGACCTGAGAAACGTTTTCCGCCAGGCGGAGCTGTTGTTTAAAACAGCCTCGCCTTTTCTTTTCTCTTGAGCTTGGGCTTCGGGCTTCCTATTCCTTTGGTTGTGTGGTATAATCCTTTTTCGACAGCGTTTTTCTTCTCGTCCGAAAGGAGTTCCCCGTGGTCCTTATCGCAAACGCCATTTCCCTGGTCGGCGCGGTCATCATGGTCATGATCGGCTTTGTCCCGCAGCGCGACCGGATCCTGAAGCTGCAGTGCGTCCAGTGGCTCATCATGGGCATCGCCAACGCGATGCTGGGCGGCGTGACCGGGCTCATTTCCAACCTGGTCAGCATCGTCCGCAACCTCTGGAGCCTGAAGCGCCAGCTGACCGTCCCGGTCATCCTGGTTTTCATCGTCCTGCAGATCGCCCTGTCCCTGCCCTTCAACAACCTGGGGCTGCTGGGCTGGCTGCCCACCATCGCCGCCATCGCCTTCACCCTGTTCCTGAACGCGAAGGATGCCCGGGTGCTCAAGTGGGCCATCATCTTCGGCCAGGTGCTCTGGTCCATCTTTGATTTCAGCCTGATGAACTACTCCGCCTTTGCCTTCGACGTGTTCACCATCATTTCGAGCCTGGTGGGCATCTGGCAGCTGAGGAAACACGGACAGAGCAAGTGATGAGTGATAAGAGATAAGGGATAAGTTTTGGTGGAAACTGCGCGTGGCGCAGTTTCTTTTATTTTGTGGGCATGGCAATGCTATGGGGGCTTGCTTAAAACGGTATTCTTGCTTTTTTGTGAATATATAGCTCACCGCAAAAATATCCCCATCCCCTACAAAAAACCACCAAAAAAGCACAAAGGCCAGACATTTTCTCCCGCTGGTCTGCGTTGACAACGGCTTTTCGGCGTAATATACTTTTTACATCCCGCGAGTGCGGGACAGTACTGCTCAGGAGGACCTCGAGTGATCGAGAAATGGACGACCCCTGTCTGGCCTGTGACCGGACGGAAACCGAGAACCGTGTATGTTTACCTGCCCGAAGAAGCGATTGAGGACCCGCAAGCGCGCTTCCCCGTCCTGTACATGTTCGACGGGCATAACGTATTTTTTGACGAAGACGCCACCTACGGCAAGAGCTGGGGCATGGGCGAATACCTGGAATGGACCCGCACCGGCCTGATCGTCGTCGCGGTGGACTGCAACCACCGCCCGCCCCATGGACGGCTGAACGAGTATTCCCCCTACACCTTTGACGACCCCTGGTTCGGGCACATCACCGGCTATGGCCGGCGCTTCATGCGCTGGATGGTGGAGACGCTGAAGCCCCTGATCGACGAGCGCTATCCCACCCTGCCGGGGCGGGAGACCACCTGGATCGCGGGCTCGTCCATGGGCGGGCTCATGAGCCTGTTCGCGGTCAGCGAGTTCAACCACGTCTTTTCCCGGGCGGCGGCCCTCTCGCCCTCGGTGTGGGCCGCACAGTGCAAGATGGAGCAGACCATCCGCCGCTCCGAGCTCGGCCCGGACACCGTGGTCTACATGGACTACGGCTCCGAGGAGCTGAAGGGGCAGGAGCACATGCGCGGCTACTTCCAGCGCTGCGCCGACGCGCTGACGGACCAGGGCGCGTACGTCTCCAGCCGCATCATTCCCGGCGGCACCCACTGCGAGGCCAGCTGGGAGCGCCAGATCCCCATCTTCCTGCCCACGATCATGTACCACTGACCCGCTGAGAAAGGATGTCCCCATGGAGACCCAGTATTTCAAGCGCTACAGCTCCTCCCTGAACCGGGATATGGAGATGAAGGTCTACGGCCACGCCGGCAGGCCGGTGCTGTTCATCCCCTGCCAGGACGGGCGCTTCTTCGATTTTGAGAACTTCCACATGACGGACGTGTGGGCGCCGTGGATCGACGCCGGCCAGGTGATGGTGTTTTCCATCGACACCATGGACCGGGAGACCTGGAGCGCCGGCTCCGACCCCTACTGGCGGGTGCGCCGCCACGAGCAGTGGATGGACTACATCTTCAACGAGGTCGTGCCCTTCGCCCGCGAGATGGTGAACGCGCGCAACGGCTGGTCCGGCTTCCCCGGGCTCATCGCCTTCGGCTGCTCCCTGGGCGCCACCCACGCTGTCAACTGCTTCTTCCGCCGGCCCGACCTGTTCGACGGCCTGCTGGCCCTGAGCGGCATCTACACCGCCGCCTACGGCTTCGGCAGCTATTCCGACGAGCTGGTCTACCTGAACAGCCCCGTGGACTACCTGGCGGGCATGCCCGCCGACCACCCCTACATCCAGGAGTACAACCGCCACCGCGGCATCATCGTGGTGGGCCAGGGCCCCTGGGAGGAAAAGGACACCACCTTCCGCCTGCGCGACATCTGCCAGGAAAAGGGCATCGGCGTGTGGGTGGACATCTGGGGCCACGACGCCGCCCACGACTGGGACTGGTGGTACAAGCAGGTCAGGTATCATGTGCCGCATTTGCTGGAAAACCAATAAATCAGCAAGGACAAAACACAAAGTAGGAAGGATAAAGTAGGAAGTAGGAAGTAATTATTGTTTTGCAGAAGCGTCTGTACCGCCTGGAGCGGGAGTAGAATTACTTCCTACTTTCTACTTCCTAATTCCTACCTAAACTACGCTTTCTGCTTCTAATATGTCTGCAAAGGAGGCTGCCAACATGAAAAACTTCGTCTTCATCTCCCCCAATTTCCCCGCGAACTACTGGATGTTCTGCCGCGAGCTCAAGAACAACGGGCTCAGGGTGCTGGGCATCGGGGACAGCCCCTATGACGGCCTGACGGAAGAGCTGCGGGGCTGCCTGGACGAGTATTACAAAGTCGGCTCCCTGGAAAACTACGACGAGGTCTACCGCGCCGTGGCTTACTTCATCAGCCGGTACGGCCGCATCGACTGGCTGGAGAGCAACAACGAGTACTGGCTCACCCATGACGCCATGCTGCGCACGGACTTTCATATCACCAGCGGCTGGCAGGAGAGCGACCTCGCCCGCATCCGCTACAAGAGCGGCATGAAGGAATACTATCAGCGGGCCGGGATCCCCACCGCGCGCTGGCACATCGTGGACGATTTCGACGGGTGCATGGCCTTCGTCCACGAGGTGGGCTGGCCGGTCATCGCGAAGCCGGACGACGGCGTCGGCGCTTCGGACACGCACAAGCTCAGCGACGAGGACGCGCTGCGCCGCTTCCTCAACGAAAAGCGCCCGGGCGTCTCCTACATCATGGAGGAGTTCATCTCCGCCACCGTCATCAGCTATGACGCCATCATCGACAGCCACGGCGAGCCCCTGTTCGAGACCGGCAACGTCACACCCAACTCCATCATGGACATCGTCAACAACAACGACAACACGTTCTTCTACATCGTCAAGGACCTGGCGGAGGACGTGCGCGCCGCTGGCCGCGCCGTGGCCAAGAGCTTCGGCGTACACAGCCGCTTCGTGCACTTTGAGTTCTTCCGCCTGACCTGCGACCAGCACATCGGCAAGGCGGGGCAGGTGGTGGCCCTGGAGGTGAACATGCGCCCCAGCGGCGGCATCTCCCCCGATATGATGAACTACGCCAACTCCACCGACGTGTACAAGATCTGGGCGGACATGATCGCCTTCGACCGCTCCACCAAGCCCGTGGGCGAGCACTACTTCGGCGCTTTCGCCGGCCGACGCGACGGCAAGCCCTTTGCCCTGTCCCATGAGGAGCTCGCCGCCAAGTACGCCGCCCAGCTGCGCATGGTGGGCCGCGTCCCCGACGCCCTCTCCGGCGCCATGAGCAACCAGATGTTCCTGGGCGCCTTCTCCACCGAGGAGGAAATGAACGCCTTCTACGCGGATGCGGTGAGGGAGAGAGACAAGTAGGAGTTAGGAAGTAGGAAGTAGGAAGTACGGATTAGTTAGGAGTGAGAAATGAGGAGTGAGGAGTTGCGGTAGAAATTGCGCTGAGCGCAATTTCGTACCATATCGCCTGCCGCAGGCAGGCCACAACAATTGAACAAATGCCAGAGCGAAGCGGCGGCATTTGCACCTGAACTCCTACCTCCTCACTCCTACCTCCTCACTTAAAAACGGCAGGCCCCTTTCGGAGTCCTGCCGTTGTTGTTTATCCGTTTTTATTCGTGAAGCTTGACCTTCATCCACATGGTGGAGTAGGTGTCGCGCAGAGAGTCGGGGATGTCGTAGTACACTTCGTCCAGCTCATAGCCGCTGCGGGGGATGTAGGCGACATTGCCCTCGTACAGGCCGCCGGGGCTGGAGAGATCCTCGAGCACTTTCGCGTTGACGGAGGCGTAGCCCACCGTTTCGGAGATCTGCTTGCTGTTTTCATAATCGAGGATGTAGTTGATGAACAGGTTAGCCATTTCCGGATTGCCGGCGTTCGCGGGAATAACCATGTTGTCGACCGCGATGTTGGTGCCTTGCTTCGGGGTGCAGTAGCTCATGTCCTCGTTTTCCAGCATGATCATGGCGGCATCGCCGCTGTAGACCACCGCTGACATAGGAAGGACGGACGGTCTTGTCCATCTCGCGCAGCCAGTTATAGGCCGCCTCCAGATCCGCCTCGCTGGTGGTGTTGACGGAAAGGCCCAGCGCCTTCAGGCCCAGCAGGAAGCCGTCGCGCTCAGAATTGTAGACATAGACATGGCCCGCGTACTCAGGATTGTGATAAGCGTCCCAGCCCTGCTCCTCGATCGCTTCCGGATCCACCTTGGTGGTATCGTAAAGGATGCCGACCGTCTGCCACAAATAGGGCATGCTGTAGGTATTGTCCGGGTCGAAGGCGAGGTTTTTGACGCCCTCGGCCAGGCCTTCGGCGTTGGTTATCACGCTCTTGTCCAGGGGCTGCAGCTTGTTTTCGCGGATCAGGCGCTCCACCATGTAATCGCTGGGGAAGAGCACGTCGTAGGCCGCGCCGGTCATCAGCTTGGTATACATATCCTCGTTGGATTCGAAGGTGGAGTATTTGACCACAACATTGTATTCTTTCTCAAAGTTATGGATGACTTCCATATCCATGTACTCGCCCCAGTTGAACACATACAGGACTCCGCCATCCGCCAGCGCGGCCGAAGAGACTGCCAAGAGGCAGAACACCAGCAGCATTGCCCATACCTTTTTCATAATCTTTGTTCCTCCTTTTTTGTCCTTTTATCTTTGATAACGGGGATCAGGTTGGTCAGCACCAGGATCAGGGTCACGACGACCACGATCAGGGTGGAGAGCGCGTTGACACTCGGGTTGTAGCGCTTCATGGAGTAGACGTACATGGAAATATTGCTGACGCCGACGCCGGCGGTGAAGAAGGAGATGACGAAATCGTCGAAGGACATGCTGAAGGCGATCAGCGCGCCGGAGAGGATGGCCGGATAGATCTGGGGTAGGATGACCTTGATCAGGGCCTGCCAGGGGTTCGCGCCCAGATCCAGCGCAGCCTCCGCCACGTTGTCGTCCAGCTGGCGGAGCTTGGGCATGATGGTCAGGATCACGTAGGGGATGCAGAAGGTGATGTGCGCCAGGATCAGGGTGGTCATGCTCAGGGAAACGCCGGGGACGATGAACAGGAGCATCATGCCGATGGCGGTGACGATGTCCGGATTCATGACCGGCAGATTGTTGATTTCCAGGATGGCGGTGCGGATCAGCGGCCGCGCCTTGGACAGGCCGATGGCCGTGATGGTGCCCACCACCGTGGAGACGGCCGTGGCGATGACCGCCACCACCACCGTGGTGCGGATGCTCTCCAGCATGGTGCGGTCCTTGAACATGGCCTCGTACCAGCGCAGGGAGAAGCCCGCGAACTTGGTCATGGACTTGCCGTCGTTGAAGGAGAAAAGTACAATATAAGCAATGGGCAGGTAGATGAACAGCAGGATCAGCAGCAGGTAGCCGTTGGAGAGGAAGGACCAGCGCGATTTCTTATTCATGGCGTCAGTCCTCCTGCGTGTTGCGGTCGAGCTTCTTGGTCAGCCACATGGAGGCGATGATGATCAGCGCCATGATCAGGGAGATCGCGGAGCCGAAGTTCCAGTTGCCGGTGGTGATGAAGAAGGTCTCGATCAGGTTGCCGATCAGCACGTAATCGCCGCCGCCCAGCAGCTTGGGGATCACGAAGCTGGATACCGCCGGCAGGAACACGAGAGTGATGCCGCTGATGATGCCGGGCACGCTCAAAGGCAGGGTCACCTTCAGGAAGGATTTCCACCGGTTCGCGCCCAGGTCGTAGGCGGCGGTCAGCAGCTCCCGGTCCATCTTGGCGATGGAGGTGTGGATCTGGATGATCATGTAGGGCAGGAAGTCGTACACCATGCCGATGAACACCTTGACCTCGCTCTCGAAATCGAAGTTCATCAGGATGCCGCGCCAGGCGTAGGTCTTGAGCAGCATGTTGATCCACATGGGCAGGGTCAGCAGCAGCACCATCATGGTCTGGGCGCGCTCGGAGAGGTTCGCGATGAACAGCGCCGCGGGATAGCCGATCAGGATGCAGAACACTGTGGTCAGAAAGGCGATCCTCAGCGAGGTCCACAGCACGCGCATGAAAGTGGGGTCGCTGAAGAAGCGGGTGAAGTTATCGAAGGTGAACTGGAAGATCAGGGTCCGGTTGCCGCCGTCCTTGGTAAGGGCGTACAGGAGGATCATGATCATCGGCGCGACGATGAAGAGACCGATCCACAGGATGTAGGGATAGGTCATGCGGAAAAAGGATTTCAAATCTCGTGCACCGCCTTCCGCATGAGGTGAAGGTCATCGGGGCCGAAGGACAGGCCCACCTTGTCGCCCTCCTCCAGGCGCTGGGTGGTCTCCACCTTGTACTCGCGGCCCTGGGTCGCGAAGGTGATGTCGTAGGAGCCCTCGGTCACGGTCGCCGGATCAAAGTCGAAATTGACGTCCGTGATCTCGACGGGGGAGTCGTCCTGCAGGTTCCAGGCCTCGGCGCTGGCCCAGGTCTTGAGGTCCGTGGAGATGGCCATGGACTCCTTGATCTCGTCCGGGGTGATAAAGAAGTCCAGCGCGCTGATGCCGATGTTGTGGCGCGGGTCCTCCACGTATTCCGGGTGCACCACGTACACCTTGACGGTGATCTCCGTCTTCTTGTCGGTGGCGAAGGTGATCTGGTACACGCCGGGCTTCTTTTCGATGTTGTGGGTCACGCGGGTCAGGGAGATGTCGCGATCGTTGTCGTCCCAGGCCTGGGCATTGGCGATGGAGATGAAGTCCTGATCGGTCATCTCCTTGTTCTCCAGGTCGTCGGAGTCCACGTAGAAGTCGTTGGCGCTGATCTTCTCACCGGTGGCGGTGTTCTGCATGTCGTGCTGGGTGACCACGTTCATCTTGACGGTCTTGGAAACGCCGGTCTTGGTCTCCACCATCAGCTCGTAGTGCACGCCCTTGAAGACGGCGCTCTTGACCACGCCGCGCAGGATGCCGTCCTTGGGCTTCACGATGTCGAAGTCTTCGGGGCGGATCAGCACGTCCACGGGCTCGCCTTCCTTGAAGCGGTACTCCCGGGTCTCGTAATCCCGGTCGTCGATGCGCACGCAGTCCTCAGACTTGACGATGCCGGTGACGATGTTGCTCTCGCCGATGAACCGCGCCACATAGGCGTTGACCGGCTCGTTGTAGATCTCCAGCGGGGTGCCGATCTGCTCGATCTCGCCCGCGTTCATGACCACGATCTTGTCGCTCATGGTCAGGGCCTCTTCCTGGTCATGGGTGACGAAGATGAAGGTGATGCCGACCTCCTGCTGGATGCGCTTGAGCTCGCGCTGCATCTCCTTGCGCAGCTTCAGGTCCAGGGCGCCCAGGGGCTCATCCAGCAGCAGCACGTTCGGCTCGTTCACCAGCGCGCGGGCGATGGCCACGCGCTGCTGCTGGCCGCCGGACAGCTGGGTCACGTTGCGCTTGCCGTAGCCCTCCAGGTTCACCAGGGAGAGCATGCGGTTGACCTTCTGCTGGATGATGTCGTTGCCCATCTTCTTGATGCGGAGGCCGAAGGCAATGTTCTCATACACGTTCATGTGCGGGAACAGGGCGTACTTCTGGAACACGGTGTTGATCTCGCGCTTGTAGGGCGGCACCTTGTCGATGCACTGGCCGTCGAAGATCACCGTGCCCTCATCCTGCTCCAGGAAGCCGCCGAGGATGCGCAGCAGCGTGGTCTTGCCGCAGCCCGAGGGACCCAGCAGGGTAACGAACTCGTTCTCGTTGATGTTCAGGTTGACGCCCTTGAGCACCACCTGCCCGTCGAAGCTTTTGACGATGTTCCTGAATTCGATCAGTTTGCGCATGTGCGGTCTCCTTTATATAATAATTGGATCAGCTGACAGTTAAAAATTCGGCGGGTCGATGACCCAGATGAATTTTGCTGAATGCTTGGACTCGTTGATCAGGGAATGGGCGGTCCGGGGATGCAGGCAGAAGCTTTCGCCCGCGTGGAGCTTCTGCTGGTTGGTGCCCGTCAGCAGCGTTACCGTGCCGCTGATCACGTAGCCGAACTCCTCGCCCTCGTGGGGACCCATCTCCTGGGTTTGGCCGCCGGCGCCCAGCTCCACCAGAATGGGCTCCATGCTGTTCTTCTGCGCGTTGGGCACCAGCCAGGTGATGCGCCCGCGCAGGGTCTCCTCGTCTTCCTTGACGAACATGTCCGCCCGGGTGTAGACCGTCTTTTCGTTGCCGTCATCGCTGAAGAACTCCTTGAGCGTGCTGCCCAGGCACTCCAGCATGTCCGTCAGGGTGGCGATGGAGGGAGACGCCTGGTCCCGTTCCACCTGTGAAATGAAGCCTTTACTGAGCTCACACCGGTCCGCCAGCTCCTCCTGGGTCAATCCCCGCCTGAGCCGCAGCCCCTTCAGTTTCGCGCCGATCGTCAATCCTCTCACCTCCCGGATCGTTATTTCAAACTTTTTGTTTAGTCAGCCTGAAGTTTACTTAAACTAAACTTTTTGGCCAGAAAGATTAAACCATACACAAAGGCGTTTGTCAATAGATAAATTGTGTTTTTTTCCGCCCGATTCAAAGGATATGACCGACTAAATTCTCATGTTCGACAAATTTGAAATCAGATCCGGCTTTTGCCTAGTAAAAACGCCGTTCTTTCTGTCGCCGCTGACATCCACCCAAAAGAAGAGTTGCCACCCTCCTTATCATAGCCAGAATCCGAGAAACAACGGAACCGGTTATCACCGATACACCGTAGGGGCGGGACACCTGGCCCGCCCGCCTTGTTTCGCGTAAATTCTATTTGGATAGTGTATGCAATTCTGGTTCCATCATAAAATACCCAATGCTGTATTTACGCCAACTGGACGGGCGGGCCAGGTGTCCCGCCCCTACTATATTGTAACATCTATATCTTTATTATTGGATAAAGATGTTTAAGCTTGATGCGGGCATCAGCAGCAGAGAATTGCCAATTA
>CADAPM010000012.1 GCA_902789795.1 uncultured Eubacteriales bacterium | reverse complement strand
CGTTGCCGGCCACGGCGGAGAGAACTGGGGTTTTCTGACCAGCTGGGTCTTTTCCCGCAAGAAAGACATCTGCGTTGCCATCATGTACAACAACGTCACAGAAGCCGCCGACGAAGCGATAAATGACATCGCCTGCGAGATTTACAAAAACGCGAAGGAATAAAGGAAAAGATGGACGACGGCTGCCAGATGTTTGGCGGCATCATCTGCAAAAAGTCAAGACCACCGGCATAGCCGGTGGTTCACTCTTTACAATGAGGGCTGTTCACCAGGTTGTGCAACAGCCCCTATTTATTTCTGTCTGTATTTGCGTTCGATCCTCATATAGATCACCGCCAGCAGGATGGTCGCGGCAGCCGTGCCCAGGATCAGGACCAGGAAGGCTGCCGGCTTTTCCTTGATCAGGAAGAGCAGCGAGCCGATCAGCTCCATCAGCCCGGCATAGCCGAACCACAGCCAGGCCACCGCGCGATTATATTTCCGCACGTCCGTAACCTTGGGCGGCTCGACCCCGGCGAAAAAGCCCACCGGTGTCCTGGCGTTCCACGCCCAGATCCCGAGCCCCGCCAGGACCAGGCACACCGCGCTCCAGATGATGAAGCCCACAACCATCGCACGTACCTCCTGCTATATTTTCAAACGGGCTCAGCCCTTCTTCTTGTTCCTTTCGGCTTCCTTCCAGGCCTTGATAGACGCCAGCCGCTCGCCGAAGCGGGGCTCCAGGCCCTGGTCGGTGGGGTGGTAATAGCTCCTGTCCTTGAGGCTGTCCGGCAGGCACTGCATGGCGGTCATTTTCTCCGCGTAGTCGTGGGCGTACTGGTAGCCCTTGCCGTAGTTCAGCTCCTTCATGAGTCGGGTCGGCGCGTTGCGGATCACCAGCGGCACGGGCTCATCCAGCATATTGACCGCGTCGTCCCTCGCCGCCATATAGGCCGCTTCCATGGCGTTGGACTTGGGCGCCAGGGACAGATAGACCGCGATCTCCGTCAGGTGCACGCTGCACTCCGGCATGCCGATGAAGTGACAGGCCTGATAGGCCGCCACCGCCAGCTCCATGGCCCGGGGATCCGCCAGGCCCACATCCTCCGCGGCGAAGCGCACGATGCGGCGGGCGATGTACAGCGGGTCCTCCCCCGCCTCCAGCATCCGGCTGAGCCAGTAGACCGCCGCATCCGGATCGGAATTGCGCATGGACTTGTGCAGGGCGGAGATCAGGTTATAATGCTCCTCTCCCTTCTTGTCATACAGGAGGGATTTTTTGCTGGTGCACTGCTCCACCGTCTCCCGGGTCACGTGCACGGTCTGGCCGTCCAGGTCGCCGTTCAGCACTGCCATCTCCAGCGTGGAGAGAGCCATGCGCGCGTCCCCGTTGGCGAAGGCCGCGATGATCCCAATTACGTCGTCCGGGATGTCCACCTGCTGGGTGCCGAAGCCCCGTTCGTCCGTCAAAGCGCGCCTGAGCAGCACCTCGATATCCTCCTGGCTCAGGGCGTTGAGCACGAAGACCTTGCACCGGGACAGAAGAGCGCCGTTCACCTCGAAGGAGGGGTTTTCCGTGGTCGCGCCGATCAGGATGATGCTCCCCCGCTCCACATAGGGCAGGAAAGCGTCCTGCTGTGCCTTGTTGAAGCGGTGGATCTCATCCACGAACAGGATCGTCCGCTCCCCGAAACGGCGGGCATTCTCCGCCTCCTCCATGACGGCGCGGATCTCCTTGATGCCGCTGGTGACAGCGGAAAAGTCGGTAAAGCGGCTTTTCGTATGGTTCGCGATGATGCGCGCCAGCGTGGTCTTGCCCACCCCCGGCGGGCCCCAGAAGATCATAGAGGAGATGGTATCCGCCTCGATCAGCCGGCGCAGGATCTTCCCTTCCCCCAGCAGATGCTTCTGCCCGATATATTCGCTCAGATCCCGCGGACGCAGGCGCGCAGCCAGGGGCTGGCTTTGCCGGTCGTCAAACAGGGTCGGCTGCTGCATGTTCATGGATCATACTCCTTCAGGTCTTCATCGTCATCCGGGGGTCGCGCCGCGGGCGCTCCTCCGGGAAATGGTTCGTTTACAGACGGGAGGCGTTGAACTATGAGCCTTTATTATTCGGCATCGTCCCACAAAAACGGTCACTTCACAGTTTTCAACGCATCCGCTGTTGAAGCTCTATTTTACCATACCTCCGGCAAATAATCCAGACAAAAATCCGGGACGGGTGCCCGACTGAGACCCGACCGACCATCTTTGAAGCCGTGCAGAGCAAGTCATGAAGCGCTGGATATTGCGCCTGGCTTCTCCCGGCCCTGCGCAGACTTGCGCCGCCTTCGCCTTGCGTTTTGCCCAGGCCCCTCGCTTGACAGTCCCCCGTTTTTGTGATACACTTTCCGCGCAGTGAAAACTGCCCTATGCGCCCGTAGCTCAGTTGGATAGAGTGTCAGACTCCGACTCTGAAGGCCATGCGTTCGAATCGCACCGGGCGTACCAATGAAAAAGCCGAGAAACACTAAGTTTCCCGGCTTTTTCGTTTGCTGTTCTCTATAAGTTTTGACTATGATTGACTATGCTACTGTTATGCAAGCTGCCAGAATTAACTGGGCATCTCAACCTGGCATATGTTTCGGCCTTGCCGCCGCAAATCTCCAATGCACGTCTGCAAGCCGCGTTTACATCCGCGCCGAAACCGGGCCGGACGTTGATTTTAACGGTCATGCTGGCCATTCAACCACCCCCGTTTAATAATCTGCACCTTTTATCTGATCTGGCGTATATTCTTGCCATTCGTCGAAAAAGAGGTTTTTCCTTGCCGTTTTGCTGCGCTTTATTCTATCCATAAAAGCGTTTTTTGTTTCGTTCTCCGGCATTTTATATAATCTATCGCCATATTCAACACAAAATACTCCGTCTGGCTCATATAGGCCACATCCATCATTATTCGGAAACGCTTGCCAATATGCTTTGATACATTCAAATATCGATTCACTATCTGCAATCATTATTGTATTGCTCCTTCCATAAGCTTTAAGAAGAAGTCCTACGAATTAGAAAAATACTTTTTCATTAAGTCGGCCTTTTCTTTGCTGAATAATACTTATAACACATGATCAAATCCTGCTATTGTTATTCTATATTCACCATATGATTATTAAACTTGATTAGTAAACGACCATTTTGCAGTTTCCATTCAGCAAACGTAAAAAAGTCGTCCCAATCATCAAGTTCGCTGCTTGTGCGTGTTTTCCATTGATTCTCAAACTCATCAGCACGGTCGTTCGGTATCAACCAACCGCTCATATCTTCGCCTTCAATCCCCGGAAGCAATACATCATTGCCGTCTCCGGCATCTGCAAAGAAAACGCAATTTCTGCTACGCGCTTCTTTCTGAACGATTGCAAAAAATCTTTCAAATTCTACGCTTTCTCGCTTTCTTAACCCGCGCATTATTCACTCCTCCTTTCAATATACTGATATGAGCAAACCCTTTTATTGCTATCCAAAATCTTTCCATTCTTTAGCAGAGTGCCCCCAAGATGCCGTTGAGTATCATTTTTATAAGCGCCACCAAATATATCTTATATCCCAGCAGATATGTCGCCTGCATGGTCGAACAATACACCTACTCTAACATTTTTTGCATGAGGATGACTAAACTTCTCTCCCCACCCGTACTCTCAGCGTATTGATGAACATTTATGTTCACTCAACAGCCGAAGATGTGGCCCAAGCCGGAGAGAAAATGCACAAGATCCTTTGTGCATAATATTCTATTGCGCAGTATATTATTCACTGTCTACTGAAACCAGAAATCTCGTTGCTTTAAACTTTTTTGCACGAAACTTGCACGCTTATCTTAAGCTATAGCGTCTGTTAAATCAGGCGTTTTCAGCGATAGAGAAAGCTTCTTTTTTTGCAAAAAAATTGCACGGAACCCCCATTTTGCCGCTCCATGCTTCACCAAAAACTTTGAAACCCCTTGATTTTCAAGGGGTTTCAAAAAGTGGAGCATAGGAGACTCGAACTCCTGACCCCAACACTGCCAGTGTTGTGCGCTACCAACTGCGCTAATGCCCCGTTGGGTCATCGGCTTATCGCCGACGGGTGATAATATAGCACACTTTTTCAGAAAATGCAAGCGCTTTTTCCGGAATTTTTCACAAAATGATCGGAATGGCGAAAACGGCCGGAAGAAGGCCGTTATGTATATGCCCGTAAATCCCGGAAAAACCTTTACAAAATTAGGCAAAGTTACTGCCGCTTCAAGCTTGCAAACGGAAAAAAACTATTGTAAAATAGCTATTGTTCATTTTTTGTTTTCGGAGTTGGCGAATCAGGAAGGGAGAAAGGTCATGAAGATCATCCGTGCGAACAGCTACCAGGATATGTCCCGGAAGGCGGCCAATCTGATCTCCGCCCAGGTCATCATGAAGCCCAACTGCGTGCTCGGTCTGGCCACCGGCAGCAGCCCGGAAGGCATCTATAAACAGCTGATCGACTGGTATAACAAGGACGATATCGATTTCAGCCAGGTCACCAGCATCAATCTGGACGAATACGTGGGCCTCAGTCACGACCACGAGCAGAGCTACTGGCACTTCATGCAGAAGCACTTCTTCGAGCACATCAACATCCGCCAGGATCATATCTTCGTGCCGGACGGGTCCAACCCCGACGCGGAGGAGGTCTGCCGCAATTACGACCAGATCATCCAGCGCTTCGGCGGCATCGACCTGCAGCTGTTGGGCATCGGTGTGGACGGGCACATCGGCTTCAATGAGCCCGGCGCAGCCTTCGAGCTGGGCACCCACAAGGTGCGCCTGCAGGAGAGCACCATCCAGGCCAACAAGCGCTTTTTCGAGAGCGAGGACGAAGTCCCCAAGGAAGCCTACACCATGGGCATCAAGACCATCATGCAGGCGCACAAGGTGCTCCTGATCGCCTCCGGCAGCGCCAAGGCGACGATCATCCGCGATGCGCTGTACGGGCCTGTGACCCCGCAGGTGCCCGCCAGCATCCTGCAGATGCACCCTGATCTCACCGTGGTGGTCGACCGCGAGGCCGGCGCCCTGCTCCCTTGACACACGAGCCGTTTTTGCGATAAACTATTGTTTCAGCAACTAATTTGCGTATTCTATTGAATACGGGAGGGCCTATGACATTAGTGACGATGCAGAACGAACTGGAAAATAAACCGATCCGCGATATTGCCTATGAAAACCTGAAGCACGCGATCATCACCGGGGAATTGACCCCCGGCTCCCGGATCGTCGAAACGGTATATGCCAACAAGCTGCATATCAGCCGCACGCCCCTCAGGGAAGCGCTGCGCAAGCTGGAACTGGACGGTCTGGTGCACTATGAATTGCGCCGGGGCGTCATCGTCAACGCCTTTACCCTGAGCGACATCGACGAGATCTTCACCATCCGCAACGCGATGATGATGCTGCTCTTGCCCTCGGTGGTCGAAAAGGCGAAGCCGGAGGACCTGGACAACCTGAACGCGATCCTGAAGAAGATGGACGCCGCCCTGGAGAAGGACGACTGCGAGGCGCTGGCGATCCTGAACCGCCAGTTCCACGACAGCTTTGAGCACATCTCCGACAAGAAGCGCATCCTGAGCGTCATCGACGGTCAGCAGGAGTACATTATCCGCTTCTCCGCCGTGGCGATCCAGAGTCTCCCCCACCGCCAGAACGCCCACGAGGAGCATCACGAGATGGTGCGCCTGCTGGAGGCGAAGGACCTGGAGGCCCTGAAGACTCTGATGCAGAACCACCTGGAGGACAGCAAGAATTCCTGCCTGTCCGCCCTCAAGAACCGTGAATTCTGAGGTTTGCCATGCTGAGTGATATTGAGATCTCCAATCAGGCGAAGCTGCAAAAGATCATGGACATCGCCGCGCTGCTCGGTCTGAGCGGGGACGATCTGGATCTATACGGCTCCTATATGGCCAAAGTCACCGCTCCTGCCGCCGATGAGCCCAAGGGCAAGCTGGTGCTGGTGACCGCCATCACGCCCACGCCCTACGGCGAGGGCAAGACCACGGTGAGCATCGGCCTGGCGGATGCCCTGCGCAAACAGGGCGTGAACGCCGCGCTCGCCCTGCGCGAGCCTTCCATGGGCCCGGTGTTCGGGCTCAAGGGCGGCGCCTGCGGCGGCGGGCTTTCCCAGGTCCTGCCGATGGACAAGATCAACCTGCATTTTACGGGTGACCTGCACGCCATCACCTCCGCCAATAACCTGCTGTGCGCCATGATCGACAACAGCATCCACCAGGGGAACCCGCTGAACCTGGACCCGCGCAAGGTCGCCTTTAGGCGCTGCATGGATATGAATGACCGCCAGCTGCGCCACATCGTGGACGGCCTGGGCACGCCCAAGGACGGCATGCCCCGGGAGGACGGCTTCGACATTACCGCCGCCAGCGAGGTCATGGCCGTGTTCTGCCTGGCGGAAAGCCTGGAGGACCTGAAAAAGCGCCTGGGCCGCATCGTGGTGGGCACCACCTACGACAACCGGGAAGTGACCTGCGCCGAGCTCGGCGCGGCGGGCGCGATGACCGCCCTGCTGAAGGACGCCTTCCGGCCTAACCTGGTACAGACCCTGTACGGGACGCCCTGCCTGGTGCACGGCGGGCCCTTTGCCAATATCGCCCACGGCTGCAACAGCATCGCCGCCACGCGGCTGGCCATGAGCCTGAGCGACGTGACGATCACCGAAGCCGGTTTCGGCGCGGACCTGGGCGCGGAAAAGTTTATCGACATCGCCAGCCGGACGGGCAATTTCTCGCCGGACTGCGTGGTGCTGGTGGCGACGGTCCGGGCCCTGATCTGGCACGGCCTCCAGCCCGGGGAAACGCCGGACGCGGCCACTCCCGAACGGAGAATGGAAGCCCTGAAAGCCGGGCTTTGCAACCTGCAGCGGCACATCAGCAATGTGCGCGACACCTGGAAGCTGCCGGTGGTCGTGGCCCTGAACCGCTTTACCACGGACCGGGAGGAAGAGCTTGAGGCCGTCCTGCAGGACTGCGAGGCCCAGGGCGTCACCGCTTCCCTGAGCGAGGCATGGGGCAAGGGCCCGGACGGCGCGCTGGACCTGGCGGAAAAGGTCATGCACACTTTGGCAACCGTTCCGGCAGATACCTTTGAGCGCACCTATCCTCTCGACATGCCCCTCCGGGACAAGCTGCTGGCCGTCTGCAAAAAGGTGTACCGGGCCGATGACATCGCCATCAGCGACAGCGCGCAGAAGAAGCTGGACGCCTGGCAGAAGAACGGCTATGGAGACCTGCCCGTATGCATCGCCAAGACCCAGTATTCCTTCAGCGATGACATGAGCCTGCGCGGCGCGCCCGAGGGCTTCACCGTCCATATCAAGGATGTGCGCCTCTCCGCCGGCGCCGGCTTCATCGTGGCCTTCGCGGGCGACATCATCGCCATGCCGGGCATGCCGAAAAAGCCCGCCGCCCTGCAGGTGGATGTGCAGGCGGACGGCACCATCGAAGGACTGTTCTGACCATACCGATAAGAAAGGATCATCATGAGCGATCTGAAACTGAAGCTGCTGAACCTGATGCAGGAAGACTGTCGCATCCCCCTGGAAAAGCTGTCCGTGATGCTGGGCATCAGCATGCAGGAGACGGCCGAGGCCATCGAGGAGATGGAAGAGGACGGCACCATCCTGCGCTACCGTCCGGTGGTCAACTGGGACAGGATCAACGTCAACCGCGTGGAGGCGATGATCGAGGTCAAGGTGACCCCCCAGCGGGACATGGGCTTCGACGCGGTGGCCAGCCGCATCTACCGCTTTGACGAGGTCAAATCCGTCTACCTGATGAGCGGCAGTTACGACCTCTTGGTGCTGGTGGAGGCGGCGACCCTCAAGGAGCTGGCCTCCTTCGTCAGCGAAAAGCTGAGCGTGCTCGACACCGTGACCGGCACCGCCACCAGCTTCGTGCTCAAGCGCTACAAGCAGGATGGCGTGATCTTTGAAGCCGCGGCCAAGGACCACAGATTGGTCGTGAGCCCATGAGCGAGCGCTTCCTTTCCCCCCGCGTGACGGCCGTGCCGCCCAGCGGTATCCGCCGTTTTTTTGATATCGCGGGCACCATGAAGGGGGCCATCTCCCTGGGCGTGGGCGAGCCGGATTTCGTGACCCCCTACCATATCCGCAACGCGGCCATGGATTCCCTGCTCGCCGGGGAGACCCAGTACACCGCCAACCGCGGCCTGCTTTCCCTTCGCGCCGAGATCGCCGAGTATCTTACCCGGCGTTTTGACGTATCTTACGACCCTGAAACGGAGATCCTGGTCACCATCGGGGCCAGCGAGGCCATCGACCTGGCGCTGCGCATCAGCATCGAGCCGGGCGACGAGGTGCTGGTGCCTGATCCCGGCTATGTCAGCTACGCCCCCTGCGTGACCTTTGCGGGCGGAACGCCCGTGCCGCTGACCACCCGGGCGGAAAACGGCTTCCGCATCGATCCGGAAGCTCTGGAAAAGGCGATCACGCCCCGCACCAAGGCGCTGATCTTCCCCTACCCGAACAACCCCACCGGCGCGGTCATGCGCAGGCAACACTTAGAGGCGCTGGCACCCGTGATCGAGCGCCACGACCTGCTGGTCATCTCGGACGAGATCTATGCCGAGCTCACCTATGAAGGCGCGGAGCACACCTCCATCGCCGCGCTGCCGGGGTTCAAGGACCGGACGATCCTGATCAACGGCTTTTCCAAGGCCTTCGCCATGACCGGCTGGCGTCTGGGCTACGCGTGCGCGCCCGCGGCGCTGACGGCGCAGATGAACAAGATCCACCAGTACACCATCATGTGTGCCCCGCGCCAGAGCCAGGTCGCCGCCGAAGAAGCCCTGCGCACCGGCCGGGAAAACGGGTACAAGGACATCCTGACCATGCGGGACAGCTATGACCAGCGCAGGCGGCTGATGGTAGACGCCTTCACGCGCATGGGCCTCAGCTGCCACACGCCGGAAGGCGCGTTCTACTGCTTCCCTTCCATCCAGTCCACCGGCCTCACCAGCGAGGAATTCTGCACCCGCCTCCTGAAAACCGAAAAGGTGGTCTGCGTGCCCGGCACCGCCTTCGGCCCCTCCGGAGAAGGGCATATCCGCTGCTGCTACGCCACGGGCCTGAAACAGCTGACCGAAGCCTTCCTTCGCATCGAACGCTTCGTTTGGCAGTTGGGAGTAAATAAATGAACAAACGTAAGATCCTTTGCGCACTGATAGCGCTCCTGTGCCTGACCCTCTGCCTCGCCGGCGCTACGGCGGAGGAAGAGGAGGAATCCTCCTTCTTCGATCCTAAAGACACCATTGCGGTCACTCCGGTGCCGACCGACACGCCCGCGCCGATCCTGCCGTTCGCGACGCCCGAACCCGCCGCGGTGACGCCGAACCCCTCCGGCAGCACCTACATCGTCATCACCGCCACCGGCGATCTGACCATCGGCACTAACTATAAGGTCTACCGGAACATGGCTGCCTCCATCTTCGGCAAGGAGCTGAAGCGGCAGGGGGGCAAGATCGATTTCTTTATGCGCAACATCCGGCAGGTGCTGGCGGAGGACGACCTGACCATCGTCAACTTTGAGGGCACCCTGGCCGACCAGGTGACCATCCCCTCCAGCAAGCGCGGGAACGAGTTTTTGTTCCTGGCTCCGACGGAATATGCGCAGACCCTGGCCGACAACTCCGTCGAAGCGGCTACCCTGGAGAACAACCATGTGATGGACTTCGGCGAGGACGGCTACGCTAGCACCATGAGCGCCCTGCAGTCCGCCGGCGTGGTGGTGTCCAACTCCAATACCCTGGGCATCTATGAGGTCAAGGGCATCAGGATCGGCATGCTGGCCTACCAGACCTTCAACGGAGGGTACGACGATATCTACCGGACCCTGCAGACGGATATCGACAACGCCCGCACCTTGGGCTGCGACATCGTGACCGTCAGCTACCACTGGGGAAAAGAGCTGGACTACCACCCCAACGAGAACCAGCAGAAGCTGGCCAAGGCCACCATCGACGCAGGCGCTGACCTGGTCATCGGCCATCACAGCCACCGCATCAACCCCATCGAGGAGTATAACGGCAAGTACATCGTGTACTCGCTGGGCAATTTCTCCTTCGCCGGCAACAACAAGCCCAGCGACATGCTGACCTACCTGTTCCAGGTGCGCTTCAAGTACCGCCGCGGCGAGATGTACGGCTCCGACTTCCGCATCATCCCCTGCCGCATCTCCTCAAAGACCGACTATAACGATTTTGCCGTCACTCCCCTGACGGAGACCCGGTATATCGATACCATCCTTTCCACCCTGAGGAAAGAGGGCAGCTTCCTCTCCAACCCCGTAACATCCTATCCTCTCGAATGGGAGAAGTGACCATGCCGACATTCAAAGCAAAGATCCTGGACAGCGCGGGCGTCAGCCGGGCGCTGACGCGCATCTCCCACGAGATCATCGAGCGCAACGACGGCGTGAGCAACGTCTGTCTGATCGGCATCCGCCGCCGGGGCGTGCCCCTGGCCCAGCTGATCGCCGCCACCATCGAACAGATCGAGGGCGTCAAGGTGCCCGTGGGCGAGATCGACATCACCCGCTACCGCGACGACCTGACCACCCTGACCGACGGCGCCACCGTGAACGCCACCAACGTGCCCTTCGAGGTGACGGAGCGCAATATCATCCTGGTGGACGACGTGCTTTATACCGGGCGCACGGCCCGCGCGGCCATCGAAGCGGTCTTCTCCCTGGGCCGGCCCGAGCGCATCCAGCTGGCCATCCTGGTGGACCGGGGTCACCGCGAGCTGCCCATCCGCGCCGATTATGTGGGCAAAAACGTGCCCACCTCCCGGCAGGAGCTGATCGCCGTCCGGGTGCCGCCCTATGACGGGGATGAAATGGGCGTCGAGATCTGGCAATTGTAATCAAATTCAGGAGGAATGGACCATGCAAGCGAAAATCATCCTGCTGCCCGGCAGTCCCGTGGGCGAGCGCATGTGCGGGTTTGCCGAGGAAGTGCTGACGGATATCTCCGTGGCCTTCGGGCACACGTTTTCCATCGTCCGTGACAAGATCGGCGAAGCGGCGGAACGCGCCTACGGCGTGCCGCTGGCGGAGAACACGCTGCGCGCCTGCGCCGCGGCGGACGCCGTGTTCATGGGCGACCCCAACAACGAGGCGGAGCCCTTCCTGCTCCGGGCGCTGGGGATCCCGGCCCGGACCCGCGAGTTTTCCGTGGGCGGAGAAGAAAACGCGCGCTTCATGATCACCTGCTGCGCGAACCAAGAAAAGAATGCGCTCCAGGATATGTTCCACACGGCGCTCACCCAGGCGAAGGACGAGAACATCCGCCTGTCCTACCTGCTGCCGGAATCGGACGCAGACGCCGAGCTCTTCCTGGATGCGCTGGATCACGAGCAGGAAGAGATCAAGGCGGAGAATGTCGAGGAGTTGACCCCGTCCGAAGCGGTCCAGGCCCTGCTGCTGGCGCCCTCTGACGTGGGCCTGCTGGTGACCCCCGCCTACGCGGGCGAAATGTGCCTGACCCTGGCCACCAGCCTGCACGGCGCGCCGATGCTGCTGCACGACGCCTGCATCGGGAATAAGATCACCGTGGTGGAGCCCTTCATCCCGGAGAACGTCAAGGCCAATGATGACCTTAACCCCCTGGGCGCGGTGGCGGCGGTGGCGTCCCTGCTCCGGTATTCCCTGCACCTCAGGCAGGAAGCGGACTGCGTGGTCTCCGCCATCAGGAACATCCTGGAGGCCGGCTGGCGCACGCCCGACATGACCAGCATGGGAGACGGCGTGAGCTGCCACAAGATGCTGCAGCTGATCTCCGACCAGATCAACCTGGCGGGCGAGCTGCTCCAGCAGCACACTGACAAGTGACCCCGGTCCGCCCTGATTACCAAAACGGCAGCCTGGCGCTGATCTCCTCCATCGCGGCGTACTTCGGCGCGCCCACGGGCCATGAACCCCTGCCCGCGCTGGACAGCCTGCTCGAGGACGGACATTACCGCAGCGTCATCCTTCTGCTGTTCGACGGCCTCGGCAATGCGGCGCTCCGGGATCATTTGCCGGAAGACAGCTTCCTGCGCCGGCATCTGGTCACGACCCTCAGCGCCTCCTTTCCCCCGACCACGACCGCCGCGACCACCGCGCTGGAGTCCGGGCTCTCGCCCGCCGAGCACGGGTGGATCGGCTGGTCCCTCTGGTTTCCGGAGCTCGGCCGTATCGTGGACCTGTTCCCCAACAGGGATTCCCTGACCGGGGAGGCGCTCCCGGGCCGATCCGCCGCAGAGCGTTTCATGCCCTACACCACGGTGTTTGAGCGCATCAACTCAGCGGGGCAGGCGGACGCGGCCTGCATCTCCCCCTACTCCGATCCGGCTTACAAAACGCTGCCCGAGATCGAAGCCGCCATCCTGAGCCGGTGCACAGCGCCGGGACGGCACTACCTGTACGGCTACTGGCCGGAGCCGGATCACACCATGCACGACACCGGTGTGCATGCCGATGAAGTGCGTGAGATCATCCGTGATCTCGACCGCCGCACGGAGGCTTTCGCCCAATCCCTCCCCCAGGACACCCTGCTGCTGATCACCGCGGATCACGGGCTGATCGACGTAAAGAACCTGGTCCTGGAGGATCACCCCGAGCTGATGCAAGCCCTCGAGCGGCCTCCCTGTGTGGAAGCCCGCGCCGCGGCGCTCTATGTGCGGGAAGAGTACAGGGCCCGCTTCCCGGCCCTGTTCGAGGCGGCCTTCCCCGGAGAATTCCTGCTGATGACGGGAGACGAGGCCATTTCCAGCGGGCTTTTCGGTCCCGGCAGGGCCCACCCGAGGCTTAGGCAGAGCGTCGGCGATTATTTCGCCGTCAGCCTGAAGGACACTTGCCTGCTGTGGAAGCATGACGACCATCCGCTGGCAGCCTCTCACGCGGGCCTGACCGCGGATGAGATGCAGGTGCCGCTGATCGTGTGCCGGAAGGCCGACGATTGACGGCGCGAACCCCGGGCACCAGCCCGAGGCTGTCTTTTTTCAGGAAATGTTTGAATAAATGCGCAATGAGGTTTATACTAAGCCGGTAATGATCTCAAACTCCGGTTTGGTATCACATAAAGGAGGACAAGCCCTATGTTCAACAAAGTCGCAACGGATATGAACTTCGCCGCCCGGGAGCAGGAGATCCTGGAATTCTGGGAAGCGAATCATATCGTTGAACGTTCTTATACGCTGCGCGACGGCGGCGATAAGTTCACCTTCTACGATGGACCGCCCACGTCCAACGGCCGGCCCCACATCGGCCATGTGGAGACCCGCGCCATCAAGGACCTGATCCCGCGCTACCACACCATGAAGGGCCGCTCTGTGCTGCGCAAGGCCGGCTGGGACACCCACGGCCTGCCCGTGGAGCTGGAAGTGGAAAAGCAGCTGGGCATCAACGGCAAGAAGCAGATCGAGGAATACGGAATCGAGCCCTTCATCCAGAAGTGCAAGGAATCCGTGTGGAAATACCTGCACGAGTGGGAGGACATGTCCAAGCGCGTGGGCTTCTGGGTGGATATGGAACACCCCTACGTCACCTACCACGACAGCTATATCGAGTCCGAATGGTGGAGCCTCAAGAAGATCTGGGAAAAGGGCCTGCTGTACCTCGGCCACAAGGTCGTGCCCTACTGCCCGCGCTGCGGCACCGGCCTGAGCAGCCATGAGGTGGCCCAGGGCTACAAGACGCTCAAGGAGCGCTCCGCGGTCGTCCGCTTCAAGGTCAAGGGCGAGGACGCCTACTTCCTGGCCTGGACCACCACGCCCTGGACCCTGCCCTCCAATATCGCGCTGTGCGTGAACCCGGATGAGGAATACGCCAAGGTCCGCGCGGTGGACGGCAACGTCTACTACATGGCGACCGCCCTCCTGGACACGGTGCTCGCCCCGCTGACCGAAAAGCACGAAGCCACCGCCGACGGCAAGGCCTACGAGATCCTGGAGACCATGCCCGGCAAGGCCCTGGAGTATCGTGAATACGAGCCCCTGTACAACTGCGCCGCCAAGGAAGCCGCCGCCCAGGGCAAAAAAGCCTTCTTCGTCTGCTGCGATGGCTACGTCACCATGTCCGACGGTACCGGCATCGTGCACCAGGCGCCTGCCTTCGGTGAGGACGACGCCCGCGTCGGCGCGAAGTACGATATGCCTTTCGTGCAGATGGTGGACAACGAGGGCCGCATGAAGCCCGAGACCCCCTTCGCCGGTATGCGCTGCAAGCCCACCGAGAAGGAAATGGAAAACGGCGCCATCAGCGCCGACCCCGAAGTGCTCAAGGACCTGAGCGCCCGCGGTCTGCTCTTCTCCGCGCCGAAGTTCGAGCACGATTATCCCCACTGCTGGCGCTGCGACACGCCGCTGCTCTATTACGGCCGCCCCACCTGGTACATCCGCATGACCGCGGTGCGCGACCAGCTGGTCCGGAACAACCGCTCCATCAACTGGATGCCGGACAACATCAAGGAAGGCCGCATGGGCAACTTCGTGGAGAACGTGGTCGACTGGGGCCTCTCCCGCGAGCGCTACTGGGGCACTCCCCTGCCCGTATGGCAGTGCGAGGACGGCCACACCCATGTGATCGGCAGCAAGCAGGAGCTCCTGGACATGGCCATCGGCGAGGTCAACCTGCCGGAGCTGCACCGCCCCTACATCGATCAGGTGGTCATCCGCTGCCCGCACTGCGGCAAGCCCATGCACCGCGTCAAGGACGTCATCGACTGCTGGTACGATTCCGGCTCCATGCCCTTCGCCCAGTGGCACTATCCCTTTGAACACAAGGAAGAGTTCGAGGCCCGGTTCCCGGCGGACTTCATTTCCGAAGCCATCGACCAGACCCGCGGCTGGTTCTATACCCTGCTGGCCATCAGCACCCTGCTGTTCGACCAGTCCTGCTTCAAGAACTGCCTGGTCATGGGCCACGTGCAGGACGCCGAGGGCCGCAAGATGTCCAAGCATCTGGGCAACGTGGTCGACCCGTGGACGGTGCTGAACGCCCAGGGCGCGGACGCCGTGCGCTGGTACTTCTACCAGGGCGCGCCGTGGCTGCCCTCCCGCTTCTCCGGCGAAATCGTGAGCGACGTGCAGCGCAAGTTCATGGGCACCCTGTGGAACACCTACGCCTTCTTCGTCATGTACGCCCAGCTGGATAATTTCGATCCGGCCAAGCACCCGCTCAAGGACGCCGACCTGACCCTGATGGACCAGTGGATCCTGAGCAAGCTGAACACCCTGATCAAGAATGTGGACAACGACCTGGATCAGTACCTGGTGCCCGAAGCCGCCCGCGAGCTCACCGACTTCGTGGACGAGCTGTCCAACTGGTACGTGCGCCGCAGCCGCGAGCGCTTCTGGGGCAAGGGCCACGAGGAGGACAAGGACGCGGCCTTCGCGACTTTGTACCACGTGCTGCTGACCCTGAGCAAGCTGCTGGCCCCCTTCACCCCCTTCATGGCGGAGAGCATGTACCAGAACCTGGCCCGCACTGTGGATGAGAACGCGCCCGAGAGCGTGCACTTCTGCGACTTCCCCACCGCGGACGAATCCTACATTCATCCCGAGATGGAAGCGCAGATGGAAGCCCTGCTCAAGATCAAGCAGCTGGGCGCGTCCTGCCGCAACCTGAGCTCCCTGAAGGTCCGCCAGCCCCTGTCCAACCTGTATGTGGTGGGCGCGCAGCTGGACGACGCCTATCAGGCGGTGCTCAAGGACGAGCTGAACGTCAAGACCGTCATCATGTCTGACAAGGCCAACGACTTCGTCTCCTACAAGCTGAAGCCGCAGATGCGCACCCTCGGCCCGAAGTACGGCCGCCTGCTGGGCAAGATCGGCGCTTGGCTCAAGGAAGCCGACGGCGCTCAGGCCGTCGCCGCCTTTGAAAAGGGCGAGACTTTGAAGTTCCAGATCGACGGCACCGACATCGAGCTCGCTCAGAGCGACGTGCTGATCGAGACCGAGCAGAAGCCCGGCCTGATGGCCCAGTCCGAAGGCGGCATCACCGTGGTCCTGGATACCAACCTGACCGAAGGCCTGATCGCCGAGGGCTACGCCCGCGAGCTGGTCAGCAAAGTCCAGCAGTGGCGCAAGGATCTGGGCTTCGAGCTGACGGACCGCATCGCCCTGAGCGTCGAGGCGGAGCCCGCCGTCAACGCCGCGCTCCAGCAGTTCAGCGCCATGATCCGCACCGCCGTGCTGGCTGACAGCCTGACCGAAGGCAAGCTGGACGACGCTGAGGAAAAGAGCTTTGACCTGAACGGCCACCAGGCTGCCGTCTGCCTGAAGAAAGTGAATTGACGCATGTTTTTAGCACAGCAATGGACCGATTTTGAGGTCCTGGACACCGGATCCGGGGAAAAGCTGGAGCGCTGGGGCAAGTACCTCCTGGCGCGCCCGGATCCGCAGACCATCTGGCCCCCCGCCCTGCCCGAAAGGCGCTGGGCGGAGGCCGACGCGCACTACCTGCGCACGGGCGGCGGCGGCCACTGGGAGTTCAGGAAGACCCTGCCGGAAGAGTGGATCATCGGCTACGGGGACCTGCGCTTCTATGTCCGGCCCACGGGCTTCAAGCACACGGGCCTCTTCCCCGAGCAGGCCGTCAACTGGGACTGGATGCGAGGGCTGATCAACAAGCGTGTTCAAACCGGAGGTACGCCCAAGATCCTGAACCTGTTCGGTTACACGGGCGGTGCCACCGTCGCCTGCGCGGCCGGCGGCGCGCACGTGACCCATGTGGATGCCGCCAAGGGCATGGTCACCTGGGCCAAGCGCAACGCAGAACTGAACGCCCTCCCCCAGGAGCGCTTCCGCTTCATTGTGGAGGACGCCAACGCCTTCGTGCAGCGGGAGATCCGGCGCGGGCGCACCTATGACGGCATCCTCATGGACCCGCCCAGCTACGGCCGCGGCCCCTCCGGTGAAGTCTGGAAGCTTGAAAACGAGCTGTTCCCGCTGGTGGAATCCTGCGCAAAGCTCCTGAGCGACCAGCCCCTCTTCTTCCTCATCAACAGCTACACCACCGGCTTCCAGCCCGCCGTGCTGGTCAACGTGCTCCAGCGCACGCTCGACGCCCGCTTCGGCGGCAGGATCGACGCCGAGGAGGTCTGTCTGCCGGTCACTGCCGGCGGCATCCTGCCCTGCGGCGCGTCCGGGCGCTATACCTTTTCCCCCTCAACCCAGGAGTAGATCATGGATCAGCAATTGACAGTCGTTTATGAAGACAATCACCTGCTGGTGGTGCTCAAGCGCCCCAACCAGCTGACACAGAGCGACCAGACCGGCGACAGCGACCTGCTGAGCGAGGCCCGGGCCTACATCGAAGAGAAGTACCAGAAGCCCGGCAAGGCCTATCTGGGCCTGGTGCACCGCATGGATCGGCCCGTTTCCGGCCTGATCGTGTTCGCGCGCACCTCCAAGGCCGCGGCCCGGCTTTCCGAGCAGGTGCGCACCCACGAGATGTACCGCGAGTACGTCTGCGTGGCCGAGGGCGAGACGCCCCAGCGCTTCCGCCTGACGGACTACCTGAAAAAGGACGAAGAGGCCAACATGGTGCGGGTGATCCCCGATTACCTGAAAGCCGAAGGCAAGCTGGCCGTCCTGAACGGCGTGAGCCTGCGCCAGGTGGACGGGCGCAGCCTCTGCGCGATCCGCCTCGAAACGGGCCGGGCCCACCAGATCCGCGTGCAGATGGCCCACTCCGGCCATCCGCTGGTCGGCGACCACCGCTATGGGCATCCGGAAGGCAAGGAGCAGATCGCCCTGTACGGCATGCGGCTCACCCTGACCCATCCCACCACGAAGGAGCGGATGGTGTTCATGGCGCCGATGCCCGAGAACCCCATCTTCAAGCCCTTTGAGCGCGACCTGCGCGGACTCATGAACACCTGGCCCAAAATAGGAGAGTGAGCATGGCAGAAGGCTTTTCCTACGAATTACTCCACGTCTGCGCTCAGTCCGGCGCGCGCCTGGGCGTCTTTCACACCCCCCACGGCGACATCCCGACGCCGATCTACATGCCCGTGGGCACGCAGGCCACCGTCAAGGCCCTGACGCCCCGCGAGCTGGAAGAGATGAAAGCCAAGATCATCCTCTCCAATACCTATCATCTGCACCTCCGCCCCGGTGAAAAGCTGATCGAAAAAGCCGGCGGGCTGCATAAATTCATGCACTGGGACCACCCCATCCTGACGGACAGCGGCGGGTTCCAGGTCTTTTCATTGGCGGGCCTGCGCAAGATCACCGAGGAGGGCGCAGCCTTCCGCAGCCATCTGGACGGCTCGCTCCAGTTCATCTCCCCCGAGATCTCCATGGACATCCAGCAGGCGCTGGGTTCCGACATCGCCATGGCCTTCGATATCTGCTCGGCCTACCCCTGCAGCAAGGAGCACGCCCGGGATGCCATGGAGCGCACCCACCGCTGGGCCAAGCGCTGCCAGCAGCACCACAGCCGCAAGGACCAGGCGCTGTTCGGCATCGTGCAGGGCGCCTTTGACAAAGACCTGCGCATCGAGAGCGCCAAGACCCTGGCCGACATGGATATGATCGGCTACGGCATCGGCGGCCTCTCCGTGGGCGAGCCCAAGCCCATCATGTATGAAATGCTCGAGGCCTTCATGCCCTACATGCCGGAAAACAAGCCGCGCTACCTGATGGGCGTGGGCACCCCCGACTGCCTGGTGGAGGGTGTGCTGCGCGGCGTGGATATGTTCGACTGCGTGCTCGCCACCCGCGTGGCCCGCAACGGCACCGTGCTGACCCGCAACGGCCGCATGGTGATCCGCAACGCCCAGTATGCCGAGGACTTTACCCCCATCGACCCCGAGTGCGACTGCTACGCCTGCACGGACTTCACCCGCGCCTACATCCGCCACCTGCTGAAGGTCGGTGAGATCACCGGCGCGCGCCTGGCCTCCATCCACAACCTGCGCTACCTGCTGCAGCTGATGGAGGAGATCCGCGACGCCATCGCCCACGACCGTTTCCTGGACTTCCGCAAAGAGTTTTACGAGCGCTACGACATGACCCGGAACTTTTGAGGTGAGCCAATGAGCGAGAGCACCCGCCGCCAGATGCCCGTCCGCAAACTGATCGGGCGGTTCCTGCCCTATTTCGGCCGCTACAAGGCGGCCTTGATCTTTGACCTGTTCTGCGCGGCGCTGACGACGGTGTGCGAGATCGTGTTCCCGCTCATTGTGCGCGAGATCACCAACCGCGCCATGGTCGCGCCGGACACGCTGACCATCCCCTGGGTGCTGAAGCTGGGTTTCCTGTACCTGCTGCTCCGCGTCATTGACACGCTGGGCGCTTACTACATGCAGTCCCGCGGGCACTTCATGGGCGCGCGCATCGAGGCGGACATGCGCCGCGACCTGTTCAGCCACATGGAGCGCCTCTCCTTCGGCTACTACAACAATACCAAGATCGGCCAGCTGATGGCGCGGCTCACCAGCGACCTGTTCGACATCGCGGAGTTCGCCCACCACTGCCCGGAGGAGTTCTTCATCGCGGGCGTCAAGATCGCCGTCTCCTTCGTGATCCTGCTCAACATGAATGTGTGGCTGACCCTGCTGGTCTTCGCCATGGTGCCAATCATGATCGCGCTGCTCAGGCACTTCAACCTGAAGATGCGCCTGGCGTTCAAGGAAGCGCGGCACGAGGTGGGCGAGATGAACGCCCGCATCGAGGACAGCCTGCTGGGCGTGCGCGTGGTGCAGTCCTTCGCCAACGAGCCCTTGGAGCAGGAGAAATTCAGCGTCAACAACCAGAACATCCTGAACGCGAAGATCCGGCAGTATATCGCCATGGCGGGCTTCGGCTCCGTCACCCGCACCTTTGAGGGCGTCATGTACATCCTGGTGGTGGTGGTGGGCGCAATCCTGCTCTCCATGCACCAGCTGCAGCCGGGCGACTATGTGGCCTACATCCTCTTTATCGGCACCCTGCTGACCTCCATCCGCAGGATCGTGGACTATATGGAGCAGTTCCAGCGCGGTCTGACTGGCCTGGAGCGCTTTTCCGAGATCATGGACGTGGAGCCCGACGTGGAGGACAAGCCGGACGCGAAGCCGCTGACCGACGTGCGCGGCGACGTGGCCTTTGAAAACGTGTCCTTCCACTACAGCGACGATACCGCCCACGAGGTGCTGACCGGCATCAGTGAGCACATCCCCGCCGGAACCAACGTGGCCGTCGTGGGCCCCTCCGGCTCGGGCAAGACCACCCTGTGCAGCCTGATCCCCCGCTTCTACGACGTGACCGGCGGCCGCGTGACCGTGGACGGTCACGACGTGCGCGACGTGACCAAGGCCAGCCTGCGCCAGGCCATCGGCGTCGTGCAGCAGGAGGTCTATCTGTTCTCCGGCACGGTCATCGACAATATCATGTATGGCCGCCCCGGGGCTACCCGGGAGGATGCCATCACCGCCGCCAAGCGCGCCGGCGCGGACGAATTCATCAGCCAGCTGCCCAACGGCTACGACACCTATATCGGCGAACGCGGCGTGAAGCTGTCCGGCGGCCAGAAGCAGCGCCTGAGCATCGCCCGGGTCTTCCTGAAGGATCCGCCCATCCTCGTCCTGGACGAGGCCACCAGCGCCCTGGACAACGAGTCCGAGCGCTATATCCAGGAATCCCTTCGCGAGCTCGCCAAGGGACGCACCACCTTTACCATTGCCCACCGTCTTACCACCATCCGCAGCGCGGACGTGATCTGGGTGTTGACCCAGAACGGCATCGAAGAAGCTGGAGATCACGAGACGCTGATGAAAAAGAACGGGCTCTACGCGGGCCTATATAAGCTTTACAGCTGAACTCAGAGGAGACCCCTATGGCCAGAAAAACACAGGAACCGGTCCAGGAAGAGATCCTGATCCAGATGCCTTTAGAGGAAGTCATGCCCAGCAGCATGATGCCCTACGCCGAGCACGTGATATTGGAGCGCGCCCTGCCCCGCGTGGAAGACGGCCTGAAGCCCGTCCAGCGCCGCATCCTGTATACCATGCACGAGCTGGGACTCACCCCCGATAAGCCGCACCGCAAGTGCGCGCGCATCGTGGGCGACTGCCTGGGCAAGTACCATCCCCACGGCGACAGCTCCGTCTACGACGCCCTGGTGCGCATGGCGCAGCCCTATTCGATGCGCGGCGTCCTGGTAGACGGGCACGGCAACTTCGGTTCCATCGACGGCGACAGCGCCGCTGCCATGCGTTATACGGAAGCCCGCATGACGCCCCTGGCCATGGAGATGCTCAAGGACATCGAAAAGGACACGGTGCCCTTCCGCCTCAACTTTGACGATACCCTGAAGGAGCCGGAGCTTTTGCCCTCCAGCTTCCCCAACCTGCTGGTCAACGGCGCCACCGGCATCGCGGTCGGCCTGGCCACCAACATCCCCCCGCACAACCTGCGGGAGACCGTGGACGCCACCTGCCTGCTATTGGATAATCCGGACGCCTCCACGGAGGACATGATGGCGCTGATGCCCGCCCCGGACTTCCCCACCGGCGGCATCCTGCTGGACACGCCCGAGCTTAAGGAAGCCTATGAGACCGGCAAAGGCAAGCTGACCCTGCGGGCGCGGGTCGAGATCGAGCAGGGCAGCGCCGGGCGCAGCCTGCTGGCCATCAGCGAGGTGCCCTACGGCATCAACAAGGCCCAGATGCTCGAAAAGATCCAGAAGCTCCGGGAAGAAAAGAAGGCCCAGCTGGCCTCCATCTACGATATCCGGGACGAATCCGACCGCACCGGTCTCCGCGCCGTCATCGAGATCAAGAAGGACGCGGATCCCAAGCAGGTGCTCGCCTATCTGTACAAGTATTCGGACCTGCAGATCACCTACGGCGTGAACCTGTTTGCCATCGCGGACGGCAAGCCCCGCCTGATGGGCGTTAAGGAAGCGCTGACCTATTACATCAACCACCGCAAGGCTGTCGTGACGCGCAGGACGCAGTACGAGCTGGAACAGGCCCGCGCCCGCGCGCACATCCTGGAAGGCCTGATCGTGGCGGTGGACAACCTGGACGAAGTGATCGCCCTGATCCGCTCCAGCAAGTCCGGCAAGGAAGCCAAGGAGCGCCTGATGGAGCGCTTCCAGTTCACGGACCGCCAGGCTCAGGCCATCCTGGACCTGCGCCTGCAGCGCCTGACCGGCCTGGAGATCCTGGCCCTGAAAAAGGAATACGCAGATCTGCTCAAAACCATCGCCGGCCTCGAGGCCATCCTCAAGAGCGAGAAGAAACTGATCGCGGTCATCAAGAAGGAGCTGCAGCAGGTCGCCCAGGAATTCGGCGACGGCCGCCGCACCACCCTCCTGAAGGAAGAAAAGCCCGTCGAGCTCCAGAAGATCAAGGCGGAAGCCCCGCCGGCCGAGCCGGCCAAGGTGGTGCTGACCGACAGCGGCCTGCTCCGGCGCTACGACCCGCGCATCTATGATAAGGTCAACTGGGAGGAGCAGAAGGAGCTGCCGCGCTACGTGCTGGATACGGACACTAACGCCACGGTCCAGCTGATGACCAGCCTGGGCAACTGCTACCAGCTGAGCGTCTCCGCGATCCAGGAATGCCGCCCCAAGGACCGCGGCATCTCCCTGTCCGGCATCATCGCCGACCTGGCGGCCGAGGAAAAGTGCGTCGGCCTGAGCATCCAGGCAGGAGAAGAAGACGCGCCCACCGATTATGTGATGATCACCGCCAAGGGCATGATCAAGCGCAGCCCCAAGGCTGAATACCGGGTACGGCGCTCCAAGTTCGCCGCCCTGACCCTGAAGGACGGCGACAGCCTGCTGACCGTCTTTGAGACCGACGGCGAGGGCGACATCTTGCTGATCTCCGCCCTGGGCATGAGCATCCGCTTTTCTCTCTCCTCCGTGCCTCAGATCGGCCGCGCCGGGGCTGGGGTCAAGGGCATCCGGCTCGAAATGGAGGATCAGCTGATCCTGGCCTGCCCGCTGCAGAACATGGACGAGGTGCTGCTGGTCTCGGACAACGGCCTGGGCAAAGCCATCCTGGGCGCCATGTTCGACCCCCAGGGCCGCGCAGGCAAGGGCGCGAAGTGCTGGAATTTTCTGAAGAACGGCACCACTGGCACCCGCCTGGCCGGCGCGCTCCGCACGAACGGAGAAAGGACCGTGCTGATCCGCCAGGGCAGCAAGGAGACTGCCGTCTCCAGCTCCGCCTTCCCCGTCCTCACCCTCTCCGACAAGGGAAAGCCCATCGTGCTGGTCGTGCCAATGCTGAACGATTGGGTGACGGAAGTCAAATAACTTTCATCCATACACGAACATTTTTTATGGTTTTTGAGTGTTTTTCTCTTGACTAAACAATCACTTCATGCTATCATTCGTGACAAGTTCATAGCAAAGGCTGTGACGAAGACGGCGGAGACAGGCCGGCTACCAGAGAGTCTGCGGTGGGTGCGAGCAGACAGGCGGCGTCTCAGGCTTATCCCTTCCGAGCCGATCGGGCGAACGGCGACAAGTAGTCCGGTCCGTGAATGCCGCGTCAGGGCAAAACGCTTGATGGAGCGTGAGGGGCACGAAAGTGCAAGTTGAGTGGTACCGCGGGATCATCCCGTCTCAATGATCATGTTGAGACGGGTTTATTTTTTTGAAAGGCAGGCGGATCGCATGGTAGAGACTGTTGAAAAAAGACTGACAGAGGTCGGCGAACGAATCCATGAACTGAGGACCGTCCTGGGTATCAGCCCGGAAGAAGCTGCCGGCATGACCGGACTGACGGTTAAAGAGTACCTGAATTACGAACAGGGCAAGCAGGACCTGCCCTTCTCCTTCATTCACAACTGTGCGCTGGCCTTCGACGTGGATATGGCCGAGCTGCTGGAGGGCCGCGCCCCCATGCTCCGGCACTATCAGGTCACCCGGAGCGGCCAGGGCTACACCACGGTCAACGACGACGGCATCCTGATCCGAGACCTGGCGCCGCGCTTTTCGGGCAAGCTGGGCGAGCCCTATCTCGTCACCTATGATTATGACGAGGAGCAGCAGCACAAGCCGATCCACACCGACGTCCACGGCGGCCAGGAGTTCGACTACATCCTCTCCGGCAGCCTGAAGGTGCAGGTGGGCAGCCATGTGGAGATCCTCTCCGCGGGCGACTCCATTCTGTACGATTCCGGTACGCCTCACGGCATGATCGCCGTCAACGGCGCGCCCTGCTCCTTCATCGCCATGATCCTGTCCGGCGAGACGGCGGAGGAGGAAGAGTCCAGCCGCACCATCGTCCGCGCCCGGACCAGCGAAAAGCTGCTGTGCGAAAGCTTCATCCGCTGCACGGAGACCCCGGACGGCACGCCCACCAGCGTCACCTTCACCAATGAGGACAAGTACAACTTCGCCTTCGATACCGTCGATCTGATCGGGCGCACCTATCCGGACAAGCTGGCCATGCTGCATATCTCCGAGGATATGACCGAGCGCCGCTTCACCTATGCGGATATCAAGCGTGCCTCCAGCCAGACCGCCAACTACTTCAAGTCCCTGGGCATCAAACGCGGGGACCGGGTCATGTTGGTGCTCCGGCGGCACTACCAGTTCTGGTTCTCCATGCTGGCGCTGCACAAGCTGGGTGCCATCGCCATCCCCGCCACCGATCAGTTACAGGTGCACGACTACGAATACCGCTTCAACGCGGCGGGCGTCTCCGCCATCATCTGCACCGCCAAGGGGAGCGCGGCCGAGCACGTGGAGCAGGCCGTCCTGACCTGCCCCGACGTCCGCACCAAGGTGCTGGTGGGCGGCCATCGCGACGGCTGGCACGACTTCGACGAGGAGTACAGCCTCTTCAGCAGCCACTTTGACCGCAAGGAGGACGCGCCCTGCGGCAACGATACGGCGCTCATGTTCTTCACCAGCGGCACCACCGGCTATCCCAAGATCGCCGAGCATTCCTACAAGTATGCCCTGGGCCACTACCTGACCGCCCGCTACTGGCACCAGTGCGAGCGGGACGGCCTGCACTTCACCATCTCCGAGACCGGGTGGGGCAAGGCCCTCTGGGGCAAGTTCTACGGCCAGTGGCTGTGCGAAGGCGCAGTCTTCGTCTATGATTTCGACCGCTTCGACGCCCACAGCATCCTGCCCATGTTCGCCCGGTATCATATCACCACCTTCTGCGCGCCGCCCACCATGCTGCGCATGCTGATCCGCGAGGATATCTCCCAGTACAACCTGTCGTCCATCCGCAACATGACCACCGCCGGCGAAGCCCTGAACCCCGAAGTACACCGCATCTTCCGCGAAGCCACGGGCCTTTCCATCATGGAGGGCTTCGGCCAGACCGAGACGACCCTGACGGTGGGCACATTCTGCGGCATGAAGGCGCGGCCCGGCGCTATGGGCAAGCCCTCCCCCATGTACGATGTGGATATCGTGGATGAAAACGGCCAGCCCGTCGCCGTGGGCGAGGTCGGCGAGATCGTGATCCGCACCGACCGCCAGGTGCCCTGCGGCCTCTTCAAGGGCTATTACCGCGACGAGGAGCACACCAAGGCCGTCTGGCACGACGGCATGTACCACACCGGCGATACGGCCTGGCGCGATGAGGACGGCTACTTCTGGTATGTGGGCCGGGTGGACGACGTCATCAAGTCCAGCGGTTACCGCATCGGGCCTTTCGAGATCGAAAACGTCATCATGGAGCTGCCTTACGTGCTCGAATGCGGCGTCAATGCCGCAGCGGATCCCGTGCGCGGCCAGGTGGTCAAGGCCAGCATCGTCCTGACCAAGGGCACCGAGGGCACCGAGGAGCTCAAGAAGGAGATCCAGAGCTACGTTAAGACCCACACAGCGCCTTACAAGTATCCGCGCATCGTGGTCTTCCGCGACAGTCTGCCCAAGACCATCTCCGGTAAGATCCAGCGGAACCTGCTGTAAGCGAAGAAAAAAACAAAACAAATACACAATTTCTTTGAGATCCGTGCTAATATAGTATTTTGTAAAGGCTGTGACGAAGAGGGCACAGGCGCAGCGCTCACCCAGAGAGACGGCGGCAGGTGAAAAGCCGTCTGAGCGTGCCGAAGGCCGTCGCTTCCGAGCCGGAAAGAGGAACCTCCGGGTCCCCCGGAGCAGTAGAGCTTTCCCGTCTGGCCGCGTGAAGGCTGAACGTTCCTGGTGATCAGAGAACGTAAGTGGCGCGAAAGCGCAATTTGAGTGGTACCGCGGGATCATCCCGTCTCAAAGAAACTTCATTCTTTGGGACGGTTTTTTTGTACGTCCCTGGAGAGGAGCCGATATGGCAGAGATTACCGGCCTGGATCTGACCTTGCAGGAAATGGCAGCCCGCATCCGCGAGCTGCGGCAGGTGGAGGGCCTCAGCCCCGCCCAGATGGCGGAAAAGACAGGCGTGACCGCCGCCGAATACCTGGCCTGTGAATCAGGCACCCACGATCTGAACTTCGCGTTCCTGTACCGGTGCGCCCTGGCCTTCGGCGTGGACGTGACCGACCTGATCGAAGGCAGCAGCCCGACCCTGAGCACCTTTGACTTAACGCGTGCGGGCGAGGGCCAGCGCATCGAGAAGGCCCACGGCATGACCTATTACAACATGGCCTCCGCCTTTAAGGACCGCATCGCCAACCCGCTGTACACGGTCGCGGAATACAGCGAGGCGGCCCAGCGCCAGGATATCCCCCTGACCACCCACGAGGGCCAGGAGTTTGACCTGGTCATCAGCGGGCATCTGAAGGTGCAGGTGGGCACCCACCAGGAGGTCCTGGGCCCCGGCGATACCATCTACTATGATTCCAGCACGCCCCACGGCATGATTGCCGTGGACGGCGAGGACTGCGAGTTCTACGCGATGGTGCTGAACCCCACCGAATACATCGCCCACAAGGCGGGGCAGGATATGTCCACCACCGGCACACGCCGCAGCGACGACCAGCACCGCGTCTACGAAGACTATATCACCCCCGTGGAGGACGAGCACGGCGCCCTGGTGAGCCTCAGCTACCATGACGACGAGCACTTCAACTTCGCCTTCGACGTGGTGGACAAGATCTCCCGCAAGGACCCCAAGAAGCTGGCCTTCCTGCACATCAGCAACGACGGGACCGAGCGCCGCTTTACCTTTACCGACGTGCGGTACGAGAGCAGCCGCGCCGCCAACTACTTCAAGTCTCTGGGCATCCGCCGCGGGGATAAGGTGATGCTGATCCTGAAGCGCCATTACCAGTTCTGGTTCATCATCAATGCCCTGCACAAGCTGGGCGCGGTGGTGATCCTGGCGCCCAACCAGCTGCTGGAAAAGGACATCGCTTACCGCTACCAGGCCGCCGGCGTCCGCGCCATCATGTGCACGTCCGACGGGCAGGTGGCCGACGAGGCCGACCGCGCCGCGCAGCAGTACGACGCCCCGCTCATCAAGGTGGTCGTCAACGGCGAGCGCGAGGGCTGGCACCACTTCGATACGGAATACAAGGTCTTCTCCAGCCACTATGACCGTCCCGAGGACGCGCCCGGCGGAGACGATGACATGCTGATGTTCTTCACCTCCGGCACCTCCGGCTATCCGAAGATCGCGGTGCACAGCTACAAGTACCCCCTGGGCCACTTCGTGACCGCCCATTACTGGCACCAGGTGGATCCCAACGGCCTGCACCTTTCCATCTCGGACACTGGCTGGGCCAAATCCATGTGGGGCAAGCTGTACGGGCAATGGCTGTGCGAAGCGCCGCTGTTCATCTATGACTTCGACCGCTTCCACGCTGAAAACATCCTGCCCATGTTCGCCAAGTACAACATCACCACCTTCTGCGCGCCGCCCACCATGCTGCGCATGATGATCAAAGAGGACATCATGAAGTATGACCTGTCCTCCGTCAAGCACATGACCACCGCCGGCGAGGCCCTGAACCCCGAGGTCTTCCGCCGCTTCCAGGAGGCCACCGGCCTTTCCATCATGGAGGGCTTCGGCCAGTCCGAAGGCACGGTACTGGTAGCCAACACCGTGGGCATGACGCCCAAGCTGGGCTCCATGGGCAAGCCGGTCGCCAATTACGATATCGACATCTTTGATCCCGACGGCAAGCCCGTGCCCGTCGGCGTCGCCGGCGAGATCTGCATCCGCATGGACAAGGGCCATCCCAACGGCCTGGTCAAGGAATACTACCGCGATCCCGAAAAGACCGCCGAGACCTTCCGCAACGGCCTGTACCACACCGGCGACGTGGCCTACAAGGATGAAGACGGCTACTACTGGTACGTGAGCCGCATCGACGACGTGATCAAGTCCAGCGGCTACCGCATCGGGCCCTTCGAGATCGAAAACGTCATCATGGAGCTGCCCTACGTGCTGGAGTGCGGCGTCAGCGCCGCGCCGGACGAGGTGCGCGGCCAGGTGGTCAAGGCCAGCATCGTGCTGACCAAGGGCACCGAGCCCAGCGAGGAGCTGAAGAAAGAGATCCAGAACTACGTGAAGTCCCACACCGCGCCGTATAAGTATCCGCGCATCGTCGTCTTCCGCGACAGCCTGCCCAAGACGACCTCCGGCAAGATCCAGAGGAACATGCTGTGAACGTGAAGCGCGTGACCCTGTTTGCCGGGCACTACGGCAGCGGCAAGACCAACATCGCCGTCAATTACGCCCTGTACCTCCGGTCCCTGGGCCTGCCGGTCGCTCTGGGCGACCTGGACATCGTGAACCCCTATTACCGGGCCAAGGATTCCCAGGCGGAGCTGGAAGCCGCGGGCATCCGCGTGATCGCCTCGGCTTACGCCAACAGCAACGTGGACGTGCCGGCGATCCCCCAGGAGATGTACGCCCTGACGGAAGACCGCCAGACCCATGCCGTGCTGGACATCGGCGGCGACGACCGCGGCGCGCTGGCCCTGGGACGGTACATGCCTGCCATCGCGGAGGAAAACAACTACGCGTTCGTTTTCGTCTACAACCGCTCCAGGCCGCTGACCCGGGACGCGAAAAGCGCCCTCGCCATCATGCGCGAGATCGAGGCGGCCTGCGGGCTCCCCTTTACCGGGATCGTGAACAACACCAACTTAGGGCGCGAGACCGTGCCGGAGACCATCCTGGCCTCCATAGACAGCGTCCGCGAGCTCGAACAGCTCAGCGCCCTTCCCCTGCTCTTCACGGCGGTCCGGAGCGACCTTGCTCCCCTCCTGCCTCATGATATTGGAGAGATTTTCCCCATCGCGCTTCAAAAAACCATTTGGTGAAGGAGTTTAACCATGGCGAAGGTAACATTCAAAAAGGATCTGTGCAAGGGCTGCGGTCTCTGCATCGCCGCCTGCCCCAAGGGCATCCTGGAGCTCAGCCGGGATGAGATCAATCAGAAGGGGCACCATCCCGCGCAGATGACCGACCAGTCCAAATGCATCGCCTGCGCGTTCTGCGCCACCATGTGTCCCGACTGCGTCATCACCGTTGAAAAGTGAGGTATGAACATGGCTGAGAAAATCCTGATGAAGGGCAACGAAGCCCTGGCGGAAGCCGCCATCATGGCGGGCTGCCGTCACTATTTCGGCTACCCGATCACCCCCCAGACCGAAGTGGCCGCCTACATGGCCAAGCGCATGCCGAAGATCGGCGGCACCTTCCTGCAGGCGGAAAGCGAGATTGCCGCGATCAACATGGTCATCGGCGCCGCCGCCGCCGGCAAACGCGCCATGACCTCCTCCTCGAGCCCGGGTATCTCCCTGAAGAGCGAGGGCATCTCCTACATGGCGGGCTGCGACCTGCCCGGCCTCATCGTCAACGTACAGCGCGGCGGCCCCGGCCTGGGCGGCATCCAGCCCTCTCAGTCCGACTACTTCCAGGCCACCCGCGGCGGCGGTCACGGCGACTACCACCTGCTGGTGCTGGCCCCCTCCTCCGTGCAGGAGATGGCCGACCTGGTCTTCAAGGGCTTCGACCTGAGCGAAAAGTACCGCATCCCCTGCATGCTGCTGGCGGACGGCACCATGGGCCAGATGATGGAGCCCGTGTCCCTGCCCGAGCGCAGCGCGGAGACTGTGGAAAAGCCCTGGGCCCTGACCGGCACCGAAGGCAAGCGCAAGCCCAACATCATCAACTCCCTGGCCCTGGCGCCCCATGAACTGGAAGCCTGGAACCAGGTGCGCTTCGAGCGCTACGCCCAGATCAAGGAAAACGAACAGATGAGCGAGAGCTACTGGATGGAGGACGCCGAGATCTGCGTGGTCGCCTTCGGCATCGCCGCCCGCGTGAGCCAGAACGCCATCGACACCGCCCGTGAAATGGGCATTAAGGCCGGCATGATCCGCCCCATCACCCTGTGGCCCTTCCCCGAAAAGGCCCTGCGGGCCGCCTCTGCCCAGTGCAAGGCCTTCGTATCCGTGGAGCTGAACATGGGCCAGATGATCGAGGACGTCCGGCTGTCCATCAAGTGCCGCAGGCCTGTGAGCCTCTGCTGCCGCACCGGCGGCATGATCCCCACGCCCGACGAGGTCGTGGCGGCCATCGTGAAAGCCAATGAGGGAGGGAAACAGGCATGATCGTATTTGAAAAGCCGAAAGCGCTGACGGACGCCCCGCTGCACTACTGCCCCGGCTGCACCCACGGCATCATCCACCGCCTGGTGGCGGAGGCCATGGACAGCCTCGACATCACCGGCCAGACCATCGGCGTCGCCTCCGTAGGCTGCTCAGTGTTCACCTACAACTACTTCAACTGCGACATGGTGCAGGCCGCCCACGGCCGCGCCCCGGCAGTCGCCACCGGCCTCAAGCGGGCCGATCCCTCCAAGATCATCTTCACCTACCAGGGCGACGGCGACCTGGCCTCCATCGGCACTGCGGAGACCGTACATTCCGCAGCCCGCGGGGAGAACATCACCATCATCTTCGTCAACAACGCGATCTACGGCATGACCGGCGGTCAGATGGCCCCCACGTCCCTGCCCGGCCAGGTCACCCAGACCAGCCCCTACGGCCGCGACGTGAACACCGTGGGCTATCCCGTGCGCATCTGCGAGATGCTTTCCACCCTGGACGGCCCGGCCTATATCGAGCGCGTCGCCGTCAACAACGTGAAGAACGTGCGCCAGGCCAAGAAGGCCATCGAAAAGGCCTTCCGCTACCAGACCGAGGGCAAGGGCTTCTCCCTGATCGAGGTCATCTCCACCTGCCCCACCAACTGGGGCAAGACGCCCCAGGCGGCGCTGGAGTGGGCGGAGCAGAACATGATCCCCTACTATCCCCTGGGCGTATACAAGGACAAGTACAGTGAGGAGGCGGCAAAATGAGCACGACACAGGTTTTGATCGCCGGCTTCGGCGGCCAGGGCATCCTGTTCGCCGGTAAATTCCTCGCCTACGCGGGCCTCTTGCAGGGCCGCAACGTATCCTGGCTGCCCTCCTACGGCCCCGAGATGCGCGGCGGCACGGCCAACTGCTCGGTCATCCTGAGCGACACCCAGGTCGGCTCCCCCATCGTGAGCCGCCCGGACATCCTGATCGCCATGAACCTGCCCTCCCTCGAAAAATACGAGAACGAGGTGCCCGCCGGCGGCTGCATCTTCGTAGACAGCTCCCTGGTCAAGCGCGCGGTCAATCGCGATGACGTGAAGGTCTACCCCATCCCTGCCACCGCCATCTCCACCGAAAAGGGCTATGACACCCTGGCGAACATGATCCTGATGGGCCACGTCATCGCCAATACCCACGTGATCCCGGACGAAATGATCCGTCCCGCCATGCAGAAGGTCGTGTCCGCGCGCCACGCCGACCTGCTGGAAAAGAATATCGAGGCCCTGGAACTGGGCGTCAACTATCAGGCATAAGGAGGAGTTGAATCATGCTGAACATCCGCATCGAGCGCACTGCTTGCCCCAAGCAGAAGCCCGCCAAAGGCCAGCCCTTGGGCTTTGGCAAGATCTTTACCGACCACATGTTCGTGATGAACTACACCGAAGGCCAGGGCTGGCACGATGCCCGCATCGTCCCCTATCAGCCCATTTCCCTGGAGCCCAGCGCCATGGTCTTCCACTACGGCCAGACCATGTTCGAGGGCCTGAAGGCCTACAAGGGCGTGGATGGCAAGGCCTACCTGTTCCGTCCGGACATGAACGCCAAGCGCGCCAACGCCTCCAACGACCGTCTCTGCATCCCGCGCATCCCGGAGGAGGACTTCGTGCAGGCCATCAAGGCCGTGGTCAAGGTGGACGAGGACTGGATCCCCACCGATCCCGGCACCTCCCTGTACGTCCGCCCCTTCATTATCGCGACGGATGAATTCCTGGGCGTGGCCCCCAGCAAGACCTATCTGTTCATCGTCATCCTGTCCCCCTCTGGCGCGTACTACGCCAGCGGCCTCAACCCCGTGGGCATCTGGATCGAGGATGAATACGTCCGTGCGGTCCGCGGCGGCATCGGCTTTGCCAAGACCGGCGGCAACTACGCGGCCAGCCTGATCGCCCAGGTCAAGGCGCACGATGACGGCTACAGCCAGGTGCTGTGGCTGGACGGCGTGGAGCGCAAGTACATCGAAGAAGTCGGCGCCATGAACATCTTCTTCAAGATCAACGGCAAGATCGTCACGCCGATGCTCTCCGGCAGCATCCTGCCCGGCATCACCCGCAACTCCGTCATCACCCTGTGCAAGGACTGGGGCTATGACGTGGAGGAGCGCCGCATCTCCGTGGATGAGCTGATCGAGGCCCAGAAGACCGGCGCGCTGGAAGAGTGCTTCGGCACCGGCACCGCCGCCGTCATCTCCCCCGTGGGCAAGCTGCGCTATGAGAACGACGTCATGACCGTCGGCGACGGCGGCATCGGCCCCGTGAGCCAGAAGCTGTACGACACCGTGACCGGCATCCAGTCCGGCGCCGTCAAGGATCCCTACGGCAACTGGCACGTCTGCGTGGAAGACTGATCCCGATCATATCAAAGATAAAGGCCACCGGCAGCAAATCGCCGGTGGTCCTTTTTGTGGAATGATTAGGTTTTACAGCAGGTGCGCGCACTCGGGGCTGAAGGAGATGAACACCCGATCGCCCACCTTGAAGACCTTTTTATTGATGGGGCAGTTGTCGGTGATCTTGACCAGCGTATCGCCGACGCGGACGTGATAGTTCTGGTAGCTGCCCATAAAGCAGCTCAGCTCGACCTTGCAAGGCAGCTGGCCCTGATCTGTGATCGTGATGGCCTCGGGGCGCAGGACGATCTCGCACTCGCTGCCCTTGGCATAAGGCTTGTCCGTCACGACGGCGACTTCGCCCTGGGGCATGCGGACGCGGGTGATATACCGGCCCTCGGCGCTCTCGCTGCCGTCCGCCGTGCCCTTCAGGAAGTTGCACTCGCCGATGAAGTCCGCGACGAACTCGCTGTTGGGGCGGTAGTAGATCTCGTGCGGGGTGCCCATCTGCGCCACGACGCCGTTCTTCATCAGGATGATGTTGTCGGAGATGGACATGGCCTCGCTCTGGTCGTGGGTGACGTAGATGGCGGTGATGCCCAGAGCCTGCTGGATGCGGCGGATCTCGGTGCGCATCTGCACGCGCAGCTTGGCGTCCAGGTTGGACAGCGGCTCATCGAACAGCAGCACGCCCGGCTCCACCACCAGGGCGCGGGCCAGGGCCACGCGCTGCTGCTGACCGCCGGAGAGCTGGTTGGTCATGCGCTGCTCCATGCCGGTCAGCTCCACCAGGGCCAGGATATCCGTGACCCGGCGCTTGATCTCATCCTTGGGCACCTTCCGGAGACGCAGGCCGTAGGCCACGTTATCGAACACGTTGTAATGCGGGAACAGGGCGTAGCTCTGGAACACCATGGCGGTATCGCGCTTGTTGGGCGTGAGCTCGTTGATGGGTTCCCCGCCCAGATAGATCTCGCCCTCGTCCGGGCTCTCGAAGCCCGCGATCATGCGCAGGGTCGTGGTCTTGCCGCAGCCGGAGGGACCCAGCAGGGTCACAAAGGAACCCGGCGCGATGTCCAGATCCACGTCATGCACGGCATAGAAGTCCTTGCCGGTCTTGGGGTCCTTGTATATCTTGGAGATATGATCCAGCTTGACGCCCTTGGGCTCTTTGACTTTCGTGTTGGCCATGGTCATTCGACCTCCTTTGTTTTTCTGCTGGTACCGAAGAACTTAATGAACAGGTTCATCAGAAGCACCGCACCGTAGGTGATCAGGATCAAGATCGTGGCGAAGGCGCAGGCGATACTGAAGGCACCTTTTTCCGCAAACTCGTTGATCTGCACGGTGATCAGCAGGTAGCTGGGCGTCACCAGCAGGATGATCGCCGAGATGGCGGTGATAGAACGGACAAAGGTGGTCACCAGACCTGACAGGAAGGAATCCTTGATCAGCGGCAGCGTCACGGAGGTAAAGACCTTCAGACTGTTCGCGCCCATATCATAGGCGCTTTCCTCAATGGACTTGTCGATCTGCCGGAGGGCGGAGATACCGCTGCGGGTGCCGGTCGGCAAGGAACGCACCACGAACACGATGATCAGGATCAGCCCCGTACCGTAAAGGCTGCTCATAAAGCCCGTTCGGAACAGGCCATTTGCAAATCCGCGGATATAACCCACGCCCAATACCGTACCGGGGACTGCCATCGCCAGGATCGATACGGCTTCAATGAAGCCTTTGGAGCGGAAGTTCCGCTTGACGATCAGATAGGAAATGATCATGGACAGAAGCGCCGTGATCGGCGATGCGATCAGAGAAAGGACGAACGAATCCCGGAACGCCTGCAGGCCGTGATAGCGCGTGAATACCTGCTGGAACCATTTGAAGGTCAGCGGTGTGAACTTATAGCCCCAGGTCGGGAACAGCGCACCGATGGGCACACAGATATACATCATGATGACAAAGAGCGCGCCCAAAGAGCACAGGAGCGTAAGAGGGATGGTAACGGACTTGTCCTCGATCAGCATCCTGGCCCGGCTGGCCTTGCCTGTCAGGGTAGCTGCCGTTTTGCGTTCCAGGTAGTACTTCTGCACCACGAACATCGCCAGGGTGATGCACAGCAGCACGACCGCCATCGCCGATGCGCCTTCCTTATCCATGGCGCCAGTGATCTGCAGGTAAATGGTCGTGGCCAGCGTATCATAGCTGCCGCCGATGATCATAGGATTCGCGAAATCCGCGATCGATTCAATGAAGGTGACCAGGAAGGCATTGCCCAGGCCGGGCAAAAGCAGCGGGAAGGTGACTGTGGTAAACACCTTCCAGCGGGAAGCGCCCATATCCCGCGCTGCCTCCTCCATGGAGGGATCGATATTCTTAAGCAGGCCCTTCAGCATCATATAGCAAACCGGGAAGAACGTCATGGTCTGAACGATCACGATCCCCCAGTAGCCGTATATGTTGTTGTCATATATGCCCAGCACGAAGCGGGTAATCAGTCCGGCACGCCCGAACAGCATGATCATGGACAAAGACAGTACAAACGGAGGGGAAACCACCGGCAGCATGGAAACGACCTTAAAGAGGCCGCCTGTCACCTTTTTCATTCGGACATAAACTTCCACATAAGCGTACAGCAGTCCGATCAGGGTAGACAGCAGGCCGACGACGAGCCCTACCTTCAATGTATTCGAAATAGCCACACGGAAGGTCCGCATCTGGAAGATCCGTTGGAACGTATCCAGCGAGAAGCCATTGGTGCCATACAGACTGTCTATCAACAAAATGGCCAGCGGGTAGAGTATGAACAGCGTCAGAAAAGTGATGAGCAGCACGATGGTCGTCATCATGATCGGGTCTGCCATCAGTTTTTTCCGATCCAGTTCAGCACTTTGGCCTTTTGCCATCGCAACCTCTCCTTTCTAAAAAGTATCCCCGCCCCAAGCGGGGCAGGGAAACAAAATGGGAATGCCTGATCAGACTTTACTCGGTCTTGAAGCGGTCATCCGCAGCATCGCCCAGCGCCTGGATGATGTCGATCCTGTTCTGATCGGATTCAGCCCTGGCCTTTGCGAAGTCATAGCCGTCCCAGACAGCGCTCAAATCAAGACCGAATTCAGCGGCAGCCTTGGGCTGCTCAGCATTGTCGATCACCAGGAACTGATAGGAGCCATTGTCGTCCGCCAACTCAACGCACTCGGGAGAAAGCGCGAACTCCATGAAGAGGTGAGCGGCGTTGGGGTGCTTCGCGCCCTTGAAAACAGCCACAGGTCCGATCTCGCAGGCAGTACCGTCAGCAGGAACGATCAGGCCCACGTTTTCATAACCGTTATCTACGATCTGGGTGATGCCGTCATGCAGGAAGCCGATGCCGATGACGCACTCGCCCGTGCCGACATTCTTGGAGGGGCCGGAACCGGACTTGGTGTAGATCTGTACGTTCTTGTCAAGCTCGACCAGATACTTGATGCCTTCATCGTGGCCCAGCTTCTGCAGCATCAGGTTGGCAGCCACCATGGGGGTACCGGCGGTGTTGTAGTTGGAGAACCAGATCAGCCCTTTGTATTCGGGCTTCAGCAGATCGTCCCAGGTCTTGGGAGCTTCAAGATTCAGGCGGGCCAATTCATCCTTGTTGACCAGGAATCCCAGGATACCGGTATAGATGCCATACCAGTAGCCGTTGGGATCCTTATACAGATCGCTCAGCAGATGAGACGCATTGGCAGGTACATAGCTGTTGTCCAGGAATCCTTTGGCAGCCATCGTGTCATAGGGGTTGTTCGTGCCGCCGAACCAGACGTCAGCCGAGGGATTCCCGTTTTCTTCTTCGATCTTCGTGGGGACCTGGCTGGTGGAAAGGCGCTGCGCCTCTACCTTGATGCCGAACAGCTGGGTAAATTTATCACATGCTGCTCTCATATAGTCATCCTCACAGGAAGCATATACGACCAGCGTGCCCTCTTCCTGCGCCGCCTTGACGAGTTCGGGATCAAACTCCGTCTCAGCGCCCGCAAAGCTGACACAGCCCAGCACCATCATGGATGCCAACAGGAAAGCCAATAACTTCTTCATAGAAAGACCTCCTTGAACAATATTGAAAGACGCTTTTACGTCTTGGTATATTATACGTTTAACCTATGCTTTTGTCAAGTCGAAACTGTTATATTCGTGCAGATTTTGCCCAAATTATAAAAATCGCCGGGCACATTCCCGGCGAATCGTCCTCAGACCCCTGTCAGGTCGAAGGGCGGAGTATATTCCCTTTCAGCGGAGGATTTTTCCTGGGTATAGCCATCCAGGCCCAGCAGCTGCAGATGCGCGTACACCCTGTCATACTCCCGGTCGGTGATGCGCCGATCCAGGCCCTTGATGGTGCACTGGGGGATGGGCGTGTACTGCCGCATTAGGCTGACGGGCGTACCGGCCGGCAGGTGCTCCGCGATGAAATCCAGCACCCGCATGCTGTCTGCGGTGCAGCCGGGCAGGATCAGATGGCGCACGATGACGCCCTTCTGCAGGAGGCCTTCCTCATCATACACCGGCGGGCCGGCCAGCTCGCACATGGCCTGCACGGCAGCGGAAGCATGCTCGAAATAGTCCGGTGCGTCCGCGCACAGCGCGGACAGCCGCGGGGAAACATGCTTCAGGTCCGGCAGGAAGATATCCACATACCCCTTCATGGAGCGGATCGTCTCCGGCCGCTCATAGCCCCCGGTGTTCCAGACCACCGGGACCGGCGGGCGATACTTGTCCAGCGCCTCCCGCACGGCGGGCCAGTAGGGTGTCGCCGTGACCAGGTTCAGGTTGTGGGCTCCCTGGTCCACCAGCTCCCGGAAGATATCCGCCAGCCGGTCCACGCTGACATCCTGTCCGAAGCCGCCGTGGCTGATCTCATAATTCTGGCAGTACTTGCAGCCCAGGGTGCAGGAGGAAAAAAATACCGTCCCGCTCCCCCGGGTGCCGGAAATGCACGGCTCCTCCCAGTAGTGGAGGGCCGCCCGGGCGATGCGCGGCATCCAGCCGGCGCGGCAGTAGCCGCTGCCCGTTGTTTCATGGCGTTCCGCCCCGCATTTCCGGGGGCAAAGCTCACACCGCATGCTGATCCTGGTCCTTTTTGTGCTCTCTGTGCAGGATATGCTTGACTGCCGGCCACACAGCCGTAAAGAAGACCGGCGCCGCGATGATGGCCACCACCGCGTTGATGATGGAGGCGGGGAAGCGGCTGACGACGCCACCCCAGCCGTACATGATCAGGCTCTTGAGCATGTAGAGGGCCACATAGGTGAAGGCGCCGCAGGCGGACGCAACGGCCAGGCGGTCGATCTGAAAGCGCTTCTGACCGAAGGCCAGGAAGACCTTGCCGCAGACCCAGGCCATGGCGAACTTGCTGACGAAGGTGATGATCGTCTCCGCCCCATAGCCGGCCATCAGGTCATAGATGGCAGAGCCCAAGCCCGCAGCCAGGCCCCCGGGTACCGGCCCCAGCAGCAGGCCGGCCAGCAGGCAGACGGCGTTGGCAAAATGCACTTTGCTGCCCAGCAGCGGGAAGCGGAACAGGGTCACGACGTAGACGGCGGCGGCCAGCACGCCAATGGCCGTCAGGGTATAGGCATCCCAGCGGGTCTCATTTTTTCGCTCATTACTCACGGAAAATCCCTCCTTGCATTCAGGATGCGCATAGGATATAATAAAACTGGTCATCATAAAATACCCAGTTAAGGAGAATTTTATAATACCAGTTATGTTACCGATCAAAAAAGAAAGCAGGCAACCTGCCTACCTGCAGCTGTATGAAAGCCTGAAGAAAAACATCCTGGACGGGATCTACCCGTCCGGAGCCCGCCTGCCCTCCAAGCGCGTCCTGGCGGACGAAGCGGGCGTCTCTGTCATCACAGCCCAGCACGCCCTGGACCTGCTGTGCCAGGAGGGATACGCCGTCTCCCGGGAGCGCAGCGGCATCTATGTGACCTTCAGCCGCGACAGCGCCCAGTACACCGGCCCCGGCAGCATGAGCGCCCCTCCCCCGCCCGCCGTGCGCACCGATCTGCCGGACGCCCACTTTCCCATCTCCGTACTGGCTCGCCACATGCGAAAGGTGCTGGCGGATTACGACGTGCGCATCCTCGAAAAAGCGCCCAACGGCGGCTGCCCGGAGCTCAGGGAAGCCCTGGCGGCCTACCTGATCCGCTCCCGGCAGATCAGCGTGAAGCCGGAGCAGATCATCATCGGCGCGGGCTCAGAGTACCTGTACGGCCTGATCGTCACCCTGCTGGGTCGGGAGAGGGTCTACGCGGCAGAGGATCCCTCCTATGAGAAGATCGCCCTGGTCTATCAGGCCAACGGCGTACAGCTGGAGCTGCTGCCCATGAACAGCGGGGGCATCGAGAGCACCGCCCTGGACGCCACTGCCGCCTCGGTGCTCCACGTGACCCCCTATCGCAGCTTCCCCAGCGGCGTCACCGCCGACGCCCGGAAGCGGCATGAATACCTGGCCTGGGCCTCCCGGCCGGACCGCGTCCTGATCGAGGACGACTATTCCTCGGAGTTCAGCGTGTCCGGGAAGCCGGAGGACACGCTGTTTGCCATGAGCGGCGCAGGGAACGTGATCTATGTGAACACCTTTTCCCTGACCATCGCCCCAGCCCTGCGCGCCGGATATATGCTTTTGCCCGAGCAGCTGCTGGAAAAATATACGGCACGGGCAGGGTTTTACGCCTGCGCCGTGCCGGTGTTTGAACAGCTGGTGCTCGCGTCGCTGCTGAACAGCGGGGACTTTGAGCGGCATATCCGCCGCGTCCGCCGCAGACTGCGCAGCGAGCTGGAAGGATCGGGTCAGGAATAGCTCAGATCCTGTCGACGCGGAAGATGCCGCACTTCAGGTATTCCGTTTCCGGCATCGAGGGCAGGATCGGATGGTCCCGGCCCTGGGTCCTGAGTTCGACCTGCATCAGCCGCACATGGGCGTCGCGGGCCGCCTCCAGGATCACGCGCACAAATTCATCCTTGTGCATGTGCTGGGAGCAGGAGCAGGTGACCAGGTAGCCCCCGTCCTTCACCAGCTTCATGCCGCGCAGGTTGATCTCCTTATACCCCCTCCGGGCCGCGTCCACGGTGGCCCGGGTTTTGGTGAAGGCCGGCGGATCCAGAATCACCACGTCATAGCGCTCCTCCGTCTGGGTCTTCGCTTTCAGCCAGTCGAAGGCGTTGGCGCATACGAAATCCATATTTGTGAATCCATTCAATTCAGCGTTGGCGCGGGCCGTATTCAGCGCTTCCTCAGAGATATCCAGCGCCGTCACCCGGGACGCCCCGTAGTTGGCGGCGTGCATGGCGAATGCGCCGGTATGGGTAAAGCAATCCAGCACCGTGCCGCCCTTGACGAAGGGCGCGATGGCCGCGCGGTTCTCCTTCTGATCCAGGAAGTAGCCCGTCTTCTGCCCGTGCACCACGTCCACCCGGAAGCGGATGCCGTTTTCCTGCATGAGGATCTCCTCCGGCAGGGTCCCGGAGAGCAGGCCCGTCGTTTCCTCCAGCCCCTCCAGGCGGCGCACTGGGGCGTCGCTGCGCTCGTAGACCGCCTGGGGATGCAGCTCCTCATTGAGGGCGTCCACGATGGTCCCGCGGTAGCGGTCCATGCCCAGGCACATGATTTGGATGACGACGACCGGCCCGAAGGCGTCCGCCACCAGGCCCGGCAGGCCGTCAGACTCAGAATAGATGAGCCGGCAGCTGGTCAGATCGGCAAACTGGCGGCGGTATGCGACCGCCCGGTGGATCCGTTCCCGGATGAAGCCCTCATCCACCGGCGTCTCGGAGCGGGTCAGCAGGCGCAGGGACATTTGGCTCTGTGGGTTATAGAACGCCTGGCCGAGGAAGGTCCCATTGGCCGCGCAAACCCGCACCACGTCGCCCGGTTTGGCGGCGGCTTCCGCCTTGGCGATCTCGCTGCGGTAGATCCAGGTCTGGGCCTGATAGACCCGCTTTTCCTTGCCGGGAAACAGGGTACAGGTCGGATTATGATGATCGGGCATGCGGGGACTCCTTTCACTCTCAAAGAAGGGGCTGCTGCACATCGTTTTGCAGCAGCCCCCTGCAATGTCATTACTGTTCCGGAAGGATCACTTCAGGTTTTCCTTGACCTTCGCGATATCCTCGGCGGAGACGCCGATGTTCAGCAGGAACTGCTCCGCGCAGGCGGCCAGATCCGCGTCGGCGATATCTTCGATGCCGAAGGCCGTCGCGAGGCTCTTTTTAATGTTGCTGTTGGCGATGGCCTGGTAGCGGTCACCGTCGGGCTTAACGGCATAGTAGTTGTAGTAGGTGATCATGTAATCCTTCACGACGTCGTCCGCGGTAGCGCCCATCAGGCACTCGAGGATGGCGCTGACAAAGCCCGCACGGTCCTTGCCCTCGGTGCAGTGCACCAGGTACGGCCCCTCGTTGGCGGCGATGAACTGGATGCCCTTGGCCAGGCCGGCCTTGAATTCATCCGCGGAGAAATCCACGCCCAGGTTCAGGGCGATGATGTTCTGGGTGGAATAGTAGCTGTCCGCAAAGCCCTCGTAGCCGCGCATGACCTCTTCGTTGTCCGCGAGGTTGATGAAGGTCTTGACGCCCGCTTCCTTGGCGGCAGCATCGGCTTCCTTATTGCGGTTGATCTCCGGGTTCACCGGGTTGGAGGAGCGGTACAGCTTGCCCGCGCCCATGCCGGTGGTCGTGACCGCGCGGAAGTTGGCATACTCGGCGTCCGTCAGCTCGGCATAGTCTTCGCGGTTATTCGTGCGCTGCAGCTGGTGCATGACCCACTCATCGTAGTAGCCGCCCTGCTGCGCCATGGTGATGCTGACGGCCACGGGCTCGGTCACGCCTTCGTTCATGTGCCAGACATAACCGGGATCGGCCTCGATCTTTTCCTTGGTGGCGATGCCGGCCGTGGTCGCCAGGTCGCCCATGTTGATGGCGAGGATGATGTAGTCATCGCCGCCCTCGACGTACACGGCGCGGCAGATGAGGCTGCCCTGGTCCACGTCGGAATAGTTGGAGCCCACCGGCATCTGGCAGGTCTGGCCGTTGACGGCCACTTCCACCATATCGCCATAGGCGAAGCCGGCGTTGAACAGGTCGGACGCCTTGGCGTCCAGCACCAGGTTGCCGTACTTCTGGATCTCAGACACATTCGCCGTGAAGGCGGTGTCCAGCACCGCGGCGGGCTCCGCCAGGACGGGGAGCATCGTCAGCACGAGGATCGACGCTAAAAGGAGAGAAAATACCTTACGCATGATACAAATACCTTCCTTCAAATTGTTATCTGCTTCCCTTGTCGTAGGGAATGCCTTCAGCTTTCGGGGCGCGAGACGTCTTGGAGGTAAAGGCCAGGACGATCAGGCACACGATGTAGGGCATCATGTTGTACACGTTGCTGGGCAGATTCAGGGACACCAGCGCCGGGAAGCCCATGTAGGTGTTGCTCAGGGCGCGGAACAGACCGAACAGCAGCGCCGCCAGCGCGATGCGGCCGGGCTTCCACTGGCCGAAGATCATCACGGCCAGGGCCAGGAAGCCGAAGCCCGCGACGCCGTTTTCAAACTTCCAGAGGGATACGCCGGCCAGGATGTAGCACAGGCCGCCCATGCCCGCCAGCGCGCCGGAGATCAGCACGCCCATCCAGCGCATTTTGTACACGTTGATGCCGACGGAGTCCGCCGCCTGGGGATGCTCGCCGCAGGCCATCAGGCGCAGACCCAGCTTGTTCTTGTACAGGAACAGGTAGACCAGGATCACCACGATGACCGCCAGCGGCATGAACCAGTTGAACTCAAAGCCGTTGATGTTCACGATGAACATCTTTCTTCCGGCCACATACTCGATCTCGGAGGAATGGTTGTCCGGGTTCATGGCGGTATTCATGGCCTTCACGAACACGGTCGCGGCGGCGGTGGCCAGCAGGTTCATGGCGGTGCCGACCAGGGTCTGATCAGCCTTGAAATGGATGGCCGCTACGCCCAGCAGGCAGGAGTACAGCATGCCCAGGATGATGGATGCCAGCAATGCCAGGATCACCATCAGGGCGGGAGGAAGGGTCGACAGGTTGCTCATGACCAATGCGCCGCCCAGCGCGCCGACCACCATGATGCCCTCCAGGCCCAGGTTGATGATGCCAGAGTGCTCCGAGATGCAGCCGCCCAGCGCGACCAGCAGAAGAACCGAGGCGAAGATCAGGGTGTATTGAATCAGCAGAAGCATTACTTTTTCTCCCCTTTCTTTTCTTTACTCGGTTTGATCATGCGATTGATGGTCAGCTTGATGAAGAGCACGAAGCCGCACAGATAAATGATCACCGAAGAGATCACGTCAGAGATCTGGGAGGAATAGTAATTGGTGTTCACATACTGTCCGCCGTCGGTGATATGCTGGATGAAGAAGGAGGAGAAGACGGCGCCGATGGGGTTCAGACCGCCCAGGAAGGCCGCCGCGATGCCGTTGAAGCCCATGGCCGGCACGGAGGACTGGGTGCATTCCCAGCGCATGTAGCCGGTCTGGTACAGCATGGAAGCGCCGAGGCCGGCTAGCGCGCCGGAGATCATCAGCGTCAGGATGATGTTGCGGTTTTCGGCCATGCCCGCATAGCGCGCGGCGTTCTTGTTCAGGCCGGTGGCGCGCAGCTCGTAGCCGAAGCGGGTCTTGGTCAGGATGACGGCGACGGCAATGGCGATAATCAGCGCCAGTGGCACCGCGATGGTGACGTAGGTGTTCTTATTGAACAGCTGGTCGAGGCCGGCGGTCGGCAGCAGCGCGGAGGGATTCTCCTTGTTCAGGTACAGCGTATAGGGGCTGGCGGTCTCCTTCACGTTGGAGAGGATCGTGTTGGTGGTATACAGCGCGATCCAGTTCAGCATGATACCGGAGATGACCTCGTTCACGTTGCAGTAGGATTTCAGGAAGCCAACGATGGCGCCGAGCAGAGCGCCCGCCACGATGGCGAAGATCATGCAGGGCAGCCAGCCCCAGCCCCACGCCAAGGCCGCGTACAGGCTGGCGCAGGCGCCGGCCACATACTGCCCGGCCGCGCCGATATTGAACAGGCCGACCTTGTAGGAGAACAGGATGCTCAGCGAGCACATGATCAGCGGGATCGTCTTGGCCAGCGTGTTGCCGAACTGCTTCAGCCTTTGTGGCGGCCGCGACCAGGTGAAGAAGTTGCGGACCACGTCCGTGATGGACTGCCAGGCGCCCTGCGGGTTAATGAACAGCAGCACGATATAGCCGATGATCAGACCCAGCAGGATACAGATGACCGAGGCGACAAAGGCCTGCACGCCCGGCCGCTTCAGAAGGTTTTTCATGCTTTCACCTCATCTCTCTTGGCGCCGGCCATATAGAGGCCCAGCTCTTCCTGAGTCGTCTTCTTGGGATCCAGCTCACCGACGATCTCGCCCTCGTACATCACCAGGATGCGGTCCGGCACGTCCATGACCTCGTCCAGCTCCAGGGAGATCAGCAGCACCGCCTTGCCGGCGTCACGCTGGGCCACCAGCTGCTTGTGGATGTATTCGATGGCGCCCACGTCCAGGCCGCGGGTGGGCTGAACGGCCACCAGAAGCTCGGGCTGCTTGTCCAGCTCGCGGGCGATGATCGCCTTCTGCTGGTTGCCGCCGGACATGGAGCGTGCCATCGTGATGGAACCCTGACCGGAACGCACGTCATACTGATCAATCAGTTTGTCAGAATAATTACGGATGTTCTTTCTCCGAAGAAAACCGATATTATCAGTAAAGCGGGACTCAAAATATGTCTGCAGGATCATGTTGTATTCCAGGGAATAGTCCAGCACCAGGCCATGCTTGTGACGGTCTTCAGGAATATGGCTCATGCCTGCCACGGAACGTTTGCGAATGGATGCCTTCGTAATGTCTTTACCATCCAGTATTATCTCTCCGGATGTCAGCGGTTCCAGGCCGGTCAACCCATAGACCAGTTCTGACTGTCCGTTGCCGTCGATACCGGCAATACATACAATCTCGCCCCGGCGAACCTTGAAAGATACGTCCTTGACAGCATTATTGTTGTGCGTTTTGGACGCTACTGTCATGTGCCGCACCTCAAGTATCGCATCACCTGGATGAGCAGGCTTCTTTTCCACATGGAAGTTTACGTTACGGCCAACCATCATGGCGCTCAGTTCTTCCATGGTGGTATCCTTGGTATTCACTGTCCCGATATATTTTCCTTTGCGCAGTACAGTACAGCGGTCTGCCACCGCCATGATCTCCGCCAGCTTATGGCTGATGAAGAGGATCGATTTGCCTTCCGCCGCAAGGTTGCGCATGATCTGCATCAACTCATCAATCTCCTGCGGCGTCAGCACGGCGGTGGGCTCGTCGAAGATCAGGATCTCGTTATCGCGGTAGAGCATCTTGAGGATCTCGGTGCGCTGCTGCATGCCTACGGTGATGTCCTCGATCTTCGCGTCCGGGTCCACCTCCAGACCGTACTTCTTGGACAACTCGAGCACCTTTTCCCGGGCTTCCTTCTTACGCAGAAAGCCCAGATGCCCGACAGGCTCAACACCCATGATAATGTTGTCGAGCACAGTAAAGCACTCCACCAGTTTAAAATGCTGATGGACCATGCCGATCCCCAGAGCGTTGGCGTCGTTGGGGTCCTTGATCTGGACCTCCACACCGTCCTTCTTGATGATGCCCTCCTCCGGCTGATAAAGGCCGAACAGGACGCTCATCAGCGTGCTCTTCCCGGCACCGTTCTCGCCCAGCAGCGCATGAATCTCCCCCTTGCGCAGCTGCAGCGTGATATTATCGTTGGCGATAATACCGGGAAAACGCTTGGTGATGTTCAGCATCTCAATGGCATATGGGCTTTCCAAAGCGATCTCCTCCTGACTTCAGAATATATTTCTGACAAAAGCCCCAGTTTTTCCGTTTTGTATTGAACAAAACCGTCGATAAACAGGGGCTTTTGTCAAAAATCCGGGGATGGTATCATCCCCGGAAGCATGGATACAGATTACTTGATGTTGCCCTGATAGTCAACAGTCACGGCAGTGACAGCGGGCGCGGCGTCGATCGCGTTGGAAACAGTGATCTCGCCCTTGAACATCTTGGCCACCAGCGCCTTGTAGTCTTCAACGGTGAAGCCGTCGGCGAACTGGGTGGAGGGAGCGATCTGCACGAAGTTGGCGTCCGGATCTTCGCCGACCAGGCCCAGGTTCTCAACCTTGCCGCCCTGGAAGGTGCCGTCCTTGAGCGCAGCCAGCTCGGCGTTGACAGTCGCGGCCAGACCCTTCATAGCGGAGGTCACGGTGACGCCTTCGCCATACAGGCCGTCGATGGTGCTCTTCTGGTCAACGTCGACGCCGATGACCTTCATGCCAACCTTGGAAGCCGCTTCACCGGCAGAAGTGAAGATGCCGCCGCCGCAGGCGAAGACCACTTCGGTGCCATTGGCATACCAGGTGTCCATGTAAGCGGTGATGTCGGCGTCGCCATAGAACTGGTTGCCGTACACATACTTGATCTCAACGTCGGTCAGGCCCAGGTCGGCAGCGGCAGCGTCAGCGCCCTGCACGAAGCCATAGCCGTAACGGACGACAGCGGGAACCGCCATGCCGCCCAGGAAGCCCAGCTTCTTATAGCCCAGCTTCACAGCGGCGTAGCCGGCCATGTAGCCGCAGAGCTCTTCCTGGTACACAGCGCAGTACAGGTTGGCGGGAACAGCGGCAGCCAGGTCGCCGATATCGCCTTCGCTCACGTCCAGCGCGATGAAGGTGACGTCATCATATTCGGGAGCCACAGCCTGGATGGCGGGGCCGAACGCATAACCGGGCATGATGATGGCGTTGTAGCCGTCATTGATCGCCTTTTCGATGGAGGTGATGCGGTCCTGGTCGGAGTCAGAAGCGGGCTTGTAATACTTGAAGTCAACACCGTTGGCTTCGCTCCAAGCCTTGGCCGCCTCGTAGGTCGTCTGGTTGAAAGACTGGTCAGTGATATCGCCGTAGTCGGTGATCATCGCAACGCTCAGCCCTTCAGCAGAAGCAAAGGCCGCAACAGAGAGAACCATCACGAGGGCCAGCATCAGGGATACAAGCTTTTTCATGGGAATCTCCTCCTTTTATTATCCGACACGTCATTGTGTCTGACAAGATTATACCAGATTGGGACGCGTTTGAAAAGGTGTATTTCAGCCCAAATTGTTACGATTTGTTATCAATTTGTCTGGGCAAGGAAACTGTGCAAGCCGAATTTACAATTGTACTATTGACCCGTAAAATGCTTTTATATACAATGATTATATAGAAGCCCTATGGCAACGCCCGCGATCGCCAGCGATGCATTCACAGCTGGCTTCTCATCATACGCAGAAGGTGATACCACGATGAAAAAGCTGTTTTCTGCCTTGCTTATCATCTGCTTGTTCCTCGATTTGACCGCATATGCGGATCATTCTGTCCTTCGGATACCCGGCGAAGGCATGTCCCTTTCCCATTACAGCAAGGAAGCAGTCCTGGCTGAGATCGGCACGGTATATCCCGGCTGGACCGTCAGCGAAGCCGAGGTATACGGCGGCGGGTCCTATAACGGCCAGATCGCCACGACGCGTGTGTCCGTCCTGCTCTACCGGCTGGATCAGGGCAGGCTGCTGATCAAAGACGTGAGCGTGCTCGCCAATCCCCTCTGGGAAGGGAAGGACATCGAATGGGAGTCGGAGGAGCGCGCTCCGGTCCCGGTCACGGATGAAGCGGCGGCCCGAATCGCTGCTATGGCGCCGAATGAGCTCACTGAAGACGGCTTCAGCTGGCTTTCCCGCCAAGTTTCAGCCGGATGCGCGGATTTCATGCTGGCAGAAGGTGAAACCTGGACAGACCTGGGCATATTCACTGACAGGCTGATCGGCGCCGTTCGCGGTCCGGACGGCCGGATGGGCCTGCGCACCGTCCAATGGGATGGCAGCTCCTATGGTGAAGTCGTCGCTTCCCCCATGTGGGAGCGCTCCTGGAGTCTCAACACGATCCACAGCGACCATCAATCGCTGGAACTGAGCGTGGATGGCGGCCTGCTGTATGTGGACCTGTATCCTGACGGGCAGTGGCGTTTATCCGGCGTCAACAACGGCTACGGCGTCTATTTTTTCAATGATGGATATTTACTGGACGGGACCAACGGCGGTAGTCAAACAAGCAATGATCTGTGGCATTACGGCGCCGCCGCCTTCCCACGGACGCTGGACCGGCTGGACATCGATCCTATTCCCATGCGCGGAGCGGATCTGATCCGCCTGCTGGACGCCGGTGAATGGGCCTGCGTCCGGGAGACCGGCGCGCCCCTGTACAGCGCTCCCGACAGTGAACCTCTCGCCTATGCCTGCGCCCGCCTGGCCGGCACCATTGTTCGCGAGAACGGTGACTGGGTCTGCCTGCAGATCGGCAGCGAGGAACGGGGCATGCAGGCCTGGTTCCGCCGTGATCAGCTGGCCTTCGGCGCGGAAACTGAAAAGATCCGCTGCGGGTTCCCGGATTATCGGTATGATCAGATAGAAAACAGTCTTTCGTCGATTCTGAATGAGCATCTGTCTCCCCTGTATATTTCATATTCCGACGATTATGATGATGCCGCTTGCGTGGATACGCTCTGGCTCATCGCCCGCCTGCCGGAGGGTGGCTTCCTGGTCGAAGTGAACGAGGACGCCGTAGGAACGCTGCCTGCCAACGCCTTCGATGCCATCCTGCCGTCGGAAGAGTACTATCCGTCCTATGACCTGACACTGACCGACGATCAATGGGAGCAGTTATGGTCGTAGGGATGGAGATCTGAGTTTAATCCTTGACGCATCCTTGCTGGAAATGCTATAATTCTTCAACACCCTGTAAAGGTGCTGTAAAATGATCGTATCAAGGGAGGATTTCAATCATGGCTCTCGTTACATCGAAAGAAATGTTCAAAAAGGCCTATGAGGGCGGCTACGCCATCGGCGCGTTCAACGTCAACAATATGGAGATCGTGCAGGGCATCACCGAGGCGGCCGCTATGGAAAAGGCCCCTGTGATCCTGCAGGTGTCCAAGGGCGCTCGCAAGTATGCCAACCACACCTATCTGGTGAAGATGGTGGAAGCCGCTGTCCAGGAGGACCTGCAAGAGCTGCATCGACGGCGGCTTCACCTCCGTCATGATCGACAAGAGCGGCCTGCCCTTTGAAGAGAACATCAAGGAGACCCGCCGCGTGGTCGAATACGCCCACGATCACGGCGTGGTGGTCGAGGCTGAGCTCGGCACCCTGGCCGGCGTCGAGGATGAAGTCAAGGTCTCCGCGGAGGATTCCTCCTACACCCATCCCGAAGAGGTCGAAGAGTTCGTGACCCGCACCGGCTGCGACTCCCTGGCCATCGCCATCGGCACCAGCCACGGCGCGTACAAGTTCACCCCCGAACAGTGCACCCGCAACGCGGACGGCATCCTGGTGCCCCCGCCCCTGCGCTTCGACGTGCTGGAAGAGGTCTCCAAGCGTCTGCCCGGCTTCCCCATCGTGCTGCACGGCGCTTCCTCCGTACCCCAGGAATTCGTGAAGATCATCAACCAGTACGGCGGCAAGATGCCTGACGCCGTCGGTATCCCCGAGGAGCAGCTGCGCAAGGCCGCTACTATGGCCGTCTGCAAGATCAACATCGACAGCGACCTGCGCCTGGCCTTCACCGCCATGATTCGCAAGCACTTCGTGGAGCATCCGGACCACTTCGACCCGCGCCAGTACCTGACCGACGCCCGCGCCGCCCTGCGCGACATGGTGCGCCACAAGATCGTGGACGTGCTCGGCTGCAACGGCAAAGCCTGATCCAATACAAACAGTACAACAGCGCGCTGCAAAACCTTGCAGCGCGCTGTCTTTAGTTTTATTTTGAGAATACAGGTTCTTCACGGAGAGTTAGACGGAACAACTGAAATAATACCAAAGTTGACCACCCTCATCCACCTCACTTCGCTCGGCACCTTCCCCTGAAATCGGGGGAAGGCTCTTCCGGATTCCGCTGCTTGAATGTAGTGAAAAAACGCACGACAATTGCAGACACTTAATCATATAAGGCAGCCCTCCAAATGCCTTCCCCCGAAATCGGGGGGCTCTGAACGCCCGGAGATCGGTCCGGTGGACCGATCTCAGTGAAGAGCGGGCCGGCAGGCCCAGGTGTGTGTCAGGCGATAGCCTGACGGATGAGGGTTTCACTTATATTTTTTATCAATCATTCTTCAATAGAGCGCTGATCCACAAAGAAAACGTGAAGAACCAGAATACAGGGCCAATGCCCTGGACATTTATCTCAGGCCGCCTTATCCGCTTCCTCGGTCTCCGTTTCAACGGGCACGTACTGTTCTTCCGCCTTGGTGATGGTGTCAGGGTAGATCTTGGCAAAATCATTCTTCATGGAAATGGGGATATAGCCCTGGGCCGTGTAGTCCGCCGACTTGGCCTCCCAATCCTGCTTGCCCCATTCCCTCACGCTGTCGTCGGCGACCACCATATAAGCCTGGGCCTTGTAGGGGTTCCTGGAATCGATGGCGTAGTTCATCATGCTGGTGTCGCTGCCGCTGTTGCCAAAGGCCAGCACCGGGCGCTGGCCGATCTCGCGCTCGATATAGATGGATTTATTGCCGTTCAGGTTCTTCTGGATAAAGCCGCCGGTCAGCACCAGTTCGTCGCCGTTCTTATATTTGAAATTCATGTTGGACGACACGTCCTCATATAATCCTCCATGTCTTGATATCTATTACGCGACTATATCGGTTGCTACAATACATCGTTTCACCTTTTCCCCTCCATTAGTGTCTCCCTTACAACCGATGATGGCAGTTTGGGAGCCTTGATGCGTCTGTTTTTATTTACTACTTGTTAACCATTCTTCTCTTGTAATACAGGTAATATGCTCTGTTCGCAACAATCCCTCTATGGCACAAGGAACGTTTTCCTTCGTGTGATGATACCGGAAGCCACATTTTTCCTGAACGCGTTTTGATTTATCATTTCCATCAAAATATCCGCACCACATTTTTTCGAGTTTCAACTCTTCAAAGCCGTATTTCATCAGCTCCCGGACTGCTTCTGGTATAAGCCCTTGTCCCCAGTACGGAACTCCGATCCAGTATCCGATTTCACCCTCTGTATCAGGAAGGCCAATATTGCTGGCTTTTCCGAGCATAAGACCGATACTGCCAACCGGAAGACCTGTTGTTTTAAGTACCACAGCATATGTTTCCGGCGCAGACAAGACTGTTTTTATTATCTCTCTACTATTCTCAACACTGGTATGCGCTGCCCAGCCCGCTATCGGTCCAACCTGTGGATCTTGTGCGTATCTATAACATTCCTCAGCATCCGCTTCCTCCCACGGGCGCAGAATGAGTCTCTCTGTTTCGAACGTCATATTCTCTTCTCTCTTTCTTGGCTCCCCTCCGCCGCTGATGGCAGTGTGGGAGCCTTCGTGTGTCAGTTAGTTACCTGTTCCATCATAGGCATTACGTTCAACATAAGCCATCATGGTATTGTTTCTCCATGCGTGTGCAACGGCAATCAGCAGAGGAGTAATCGAAACAAGTATTACACATTTTTAATCAAAATACCGGCTATGAACACAGCTATGATACAAATCCCGATGAATACCATAATAGCAATGTGCTCTTTCAGCCATTTCTTCTTGAAGAACTCTTTTTTATCCTTCAATGAGAAGCTGCTGGCTTTGATAACCTGTGTCAGATTCTCCTCTGCGGCCTCCTTGTACTCATCATCGGTTAATCTCTTTCCACTAAGAATATCATTGACACTAACACTAAAAAGTTCTCCTAAAACCAGCATCACATCTGCAGGTGGCAGATATACTCCTGTTTCCCATCGGGAGACTGTTTTATTAGTGACTCCGATTTTTTCTCCGAGCTGCTCTTGCGTCAGACCTTTCTCTTTTCGAAGATCCGCTATAAATTTGCCTGTTTTCATAAGATCCATATGACCCACCTCCTGAGAAAAGCATAGCGAATCTCCACCAAATTGTCTTTACCATAAACAGCGAATGGCTGGACATTTCATTTCCAACCATCGCACTGACATCTATCTCGCAGCCACAACCCTGCGCTATCCAAATCACTAACTCAACCCTACCACAAAAACATCTAAACCGGGCACTCAACCCTATAACATCTAAATGGCCTACTCAACCCTCCGAGCAAAACGGTTGATATATTCTGACAGAGCGATTTTTGCAGTCAAATCGTCTCCCCAGCACTGATGCCCAGATGTCCGAAAAGCCCGGTAATACGGGACTTTTGATGGACTTATGTGTCTTTCCTTGACATCAATACTACCGTCTCAACTGGATTTTGATTGTACTACCTGCAAACCGAATGCCTTTTCAACCAGTTCCAATGTTTGCAGTATGGTTCGGCTCTCATCCCTGATAATCACATGAAACCCTGAGTGTAAGTAGTGTTCATAGTTTTCCTGTGAATTGATCAGCATGAGCCCTTTCCGATAATTCTCCATTGCCTTCTCAGGATCGGGTTCATCCATAATCAACTGATATAAGAAC
>CADAPM010000011.1 GCA_902789795.1 uncultured Eubacteriales bacterium | reverse complement strand
GAAGCCGGGCACGATCAAGCCCCACACCCACTTCTGGGGTCAGGTGTACGTGCTGAAGAAGGAAGAAGGCGGCCGCCACACTCCGTTCTTCAACAACTATCGTCCGCAGTTCTACTTCCGCACCACCGACGTGACGGGCACCATCAAGCTGCCGGAAGGCACTGAAATGGTCATGCCGGGCGACAACGTCGAAATGGAAGTCGAACTGATCACCCCGATCGCCATCGAAAAGGGTCTCCGCTTCGCTATCCGCGAAGGCGGCCACACCGTTGGCGCCGGTTCCGTTACCCGCACCGAGGAATAATCCTCTCCCCCGCCCGGCCGGCTTAAACCGGCCGGGATGAGCAGTCAAACGAAAGAGGTGTTATCACACGAAAGAGGTGTTATCACCATGGCAGCGAAAGAAGCCCGCGCCAATATTGTGCTGGCGTGCACCGAATGCAAACAGCGCAATTACAACACCAAGAAAAACCGCAAGAATACTCCGGACCGTGTTGAGCTGAAGAAGTACTGCCGTTTCTGCAGGAAGCATACCGTTCATCGCGAAACGAAGTAACGGGAGGGCATAAGTCATGGCAGACGAAAAGAGCGTACAGAAGAAAGCGGAGAACAAGCCGGCTGCTTCCGGCAACAAGTTCGTCAATTTCTTCAAGAACCTGCCGGCGAATATTGTCCGGCCGTTCCGTGACATGTGGCATGAACTCAAGAAGGTCACCTGGCCTTCCAAGAAGGACCTGATCAACTACTCGCTGATCGTGCTGGCCTTCATCGTGTTCATGGGTGTTGTAATCGGCCTGCTGGACCTCGGCTCGAGCGAGCTGGTCAGGCTGCTGATCAGGATCTGATCAGTCCAAACGCCGGCCGGAGCACATCCGGCCGGCAGGTCCCCCTACTTAATTAGACGAGGAGCGTCAAAATGGCAGACAAGAGCGATCGTCCCGGAACGCTTGAATGGTATGTGGTACATACCTATTCCGGCTACGAAAACAAGGTCAAGGACAACCTGGAAAAGGCCGTTGAGAACAACGGCATGCAGGACCTGATCAAGGATGTGCGCGTGCCGGTGGAAGAGGTCGTGGAGATCAAGAACGGCAAGCGCAAGATCTCACAGCGCAAAACGTTCCCGGGTTACGTGCTGGTGCATATGATCATTACCAACGAAAGCTGGTACGTGGTCCGCAACACGCGCGGCGTGACCGGCTTTGTCGGTCCCGAAAGCAAGCCCGTGCCGCTGACGCCCGAGGAATTGGACGTGATGCTGAACAACCCCATCAGCCGGGTCGATTACAAGATCCAGGTGGGCGAAGAAGTCCGCATCCTGTCCGGCCCCCTCGAAAACTTCACCGGTATGGTGGAGGAGATCGATACCGTGCGCGAGAAGATGACCGTGCGCGTCAAGATGTTCCTCGGCCGCGAAATGCAGGTGGAGGTCGACCTGGACCAGGTCGACAAACTGGAATCCGACGAATGAGTTTCAGGCGCCCCGGTTAAGCCGGATCGAAGCTCATTTCTTGTTCCCCGGTGGGAGGCGGGTGCGCCCCTGCCGCCAATACCACAAGTCTTAAGGAGGTGCCATACCCCATGGCAAAGAAAATTACCGCCGTCATCAAGCTGCAGGTCCCTGCCGCGAAGGCAACCCCCGCCCCGCCTATCGGTCCCGCTCTGGGCCAGGCTGGCGTGAACATCCCTGGTTTCTGCAAGGATTTCAATGCCCGTACCGCGCATCAGGAAGGCCTGATCATCCCGGTCGTCATCACCGTGTATTCTGACCGTTCTTTCACCTTTATCACCAAGACGCCGCCCGCTCCCGTGCTGATCAAGAAGGCGCTGAACCTGTCCAAGGCCTCCGGTGTTCCGAACAAGACCAAGGTTGGCCAGCTGACCCAGGCTCAGGTGCGCGAGATCGCGACCACCAAGATGCCCGACCTGAACGCCGGCAGCATCGAGGCCGCCATGAGCATGGTCAAGGGTACCGCCCGCTCCATGGGCGTCACCGTCGCAGAGGAATAATCAACTAAAGTGGGAGGACATCGTGCCGCTATCACCACGAGGAGGAATATAAAATGAAACACGGTAAGAAATATACCGACGCGAAAAAGCTGATCGACGCCACGAAGCTGTACGACCCGGAAGAAGCCGTCTCCCTCGTCAAGCAGCTCAGCAAAGCCAAGTTCGATGAGACCATCGAAATGTCCATCCGCCTGGGCGTTGACCCCCGCCATGCTGACCAGCAGGTCCGCGGCACCGTGGTCCTGCCCCATGGCACCGGCAAAAAGGTGAAGGTGCTCGTATTCGCCAAGGCTGACAAGGCGAAGGAAGCCGAAGCCGCCGGCGCGGATTACGTCGGTGATGCTGACCTGGTCGCCAAGATCCAGAGCGAAAACTGGTTCGACTTTGACGCCTGCGTCGCCACCCCCGACATGATGCCCGTTATCGGCCGCATCGCCCGTCTGCTGGGCCCCAAAGGCCTGATGCCGAACCCCAAGTCCGGCACCGTGACTCAGGACGTCACCAAGGCTATCCACGATATCAAAGCCGGTAAGGTCGAGTATCGTGTGGACAAGACCTCCATCTGCCACTGCCCCATCGGCAAGGCTTCCTTCACCGAGGAGCAGCTGAATGAGAACCTGCGCGTGCTGATGGAAGCGATCATCAAGGCCAAGCCCGCCACCGCGAAGGGCACCTATGTGCGTTCTCTGTACATGAGCTCCACCATGGGTCCGTCCATCCGCCTGAACAGCCTCAAGTTCTGATGAACGCAGTATAGACGGAGGTTTGGATATGTTAGTGCTTCAAATTTTGATTGCTATCGCTTCGATCGTTCTGATCGGCTCTGTCATGCTGCAGAAGTCTGACAGCGACGGCGTCAGTGCTCTGACTGGCGGCAACAGCGATACCTTCTTCGGGAAGAATCAGACGTCTACCCTGGAGGGCAAGCTTGCGCTGATCACCAAGATTTCCGCCGCAGTATTTGTGGTGCTGGCGATCATCATCATGATCGTCGCCTGATGAAGCACCGCGCTGCGCAGTCATAACAAGCCACTCAAGGGATATGCGTTGATCATTCCTGAAAAACGCATATCCCTTTTGATTTTGTAGGAGCTTAGACATGATCGTACTCTCGGCACAGCACGTCGCCAAGGCCTTCGGCGGGACGGACATCCTGAAGGATGCGTCCGTCACCCTGCAGCAGCGGGAGCGCATCGGCCTGGTGGGCGTGAACGGCTGCGGGAAGAGCACCTTCCTGAAGATCCTGACCGGGGAACTGCAGGCCGACAGCGGCACCATCAGCATGGCCAAGCAGCTGCGGCTGGGGTATCTCGCCCAGCAGTCCCCCCTGATCAGCGGCCAGACCGTGTACCAGGTGATGGACGCGGTCTTTGAGCCTGTCCGGGAAATGGAAGCCCGCCTGCGCGACCTGGAGGCCCGCATGGCGGGCTCGGACGAGCAGGAGCTCGCCCGGCTGGGAGAACAGTATACCCGGCTCAACACGGCCTTTGAGGACGCGGGCGGCTACGACTACCGCTCCCGCATCCAGGGCGTGCTGAGGGGGCTCGGCTTCGACGAAAATATGCAGCAGCAGGACGCAGAGCTCCTGTCCGGCGGTGAGCGCACGCGCCTCTACCTGGCAAGGCTGCTTTTGTCCCGGCCCGATATCCTGCTCCTGGACGAGCCCACCAACCACCTGGACCTGGCGGCCCTGAGCTGGCTGGAAGGCTACCTGGCTGACTATCCCGGCAGCGTGCTGGTGGTCAGCCATGACCGCTTCTTCCTGGACAAGGTCTGCGACGGCATCGTGGAGATGGCCTTCGGCCGCACCGAACAGTACCCGGGCAATTACTCCCGCTACCTGGACCTGCGCGCCGAGCGCTGGCTCACCCGGGAGCGCGCCTATGACGCGCAGCAGAAGGAGATCGCGCGGCAGCTGGAAGTCATCCGCCGCCTCCGGTCCTTCAACCGGGAAAAGTCCATCAAGCGCGCCGAAAGCCGGGAGAAGGTGCTGGACAAGATCACCCTGCTGGAGCGCCCCGAGGAGGAAAAGCAGGTCTTTTTCACCTTCACGGCCCGGCAGCGCACCGGCGACGACGTGCTGAGCGTCCGCGGCCTGCGCAAGAGCTTTGACGGCCGGCTGCTGTTTGACGGCCTCTCCTTCGAGCTGCGGCGCGGCGACCGGGTGGCGCTGATCGGCCAGAACGGCATCGGCAAGACCACCCTGTTCCGGCTGATCACCGGCGAGGAGGCCCCGGACAGCGGCGCGGTGGTCTACGGCGCGAACGTGGACATCGGCTACTACGACCAGCACCAGCGCGGGCTGTCCCCGGAAAAGACCATCCTGGACGAGGTCTGGGATGCCTTCCCCCGGATGGACCAGACCCAGATCCGCTCCGCTTTGGGCCAGTTCCTCTTTACCGGCGAGGACGTGTTCGCCCAAATCAAGACCCTGTCCGGCGGCGAGCGGGGCCGGGTGGCCCTGACCAAGCTGATGCTGCGCCAGGACAACCTGCTGCTCCTGGACGAGCCCACCAACCACCTGGACATGAACAGCCGCGAGGTGCTGGAATCGGCCCTGGAGAGCTTCGAGGGCACGATCCTGGCCATCAGCCACGACCGCTATTTCATCAACCGTTTCGCGACCCGCGTGATGGAGCTGACGCCCGACGGCCTCAGGATGTACCAGGGCAATTACGACGACTATCTCCAGGCCAAGGCCCGGGAGCTGGACCCCACGGAGGATCCGCTCGCAGCCGGCCAGACCCTGACCGAGCAGCGCAAGGAGAAACGGAAGCTGCGCGACGAGCAGAAGAGCGTCCAGGAGGCCAAGAAGCGCCTGCGCCAGGCCGAGCAGGCCGTGAGCAAGGCCGAGGCCGCCCTGCAGGAGTACGAGCAGTACATGCAGACCCCCGAGGCCTATCAGGACAAGGAGGCCAGCGACGCCACCACCGCCCGCTATACGGAGCTGAAACGAGCCCTCGACGCCGCCTACACCGAGTGGGAAGCAGCGGAAGAGGCACTGGCTGAATAAAACGAGTTGACAGCCCTCATCCGCCAGGCTATCGCCTGACACACACCTGGGCCTGCCGGCCCGCTCTTCACTGAGATCGGTCCACCGGACCGATCTCCGGGCGTTCAGAGCCCCCCGAAATCGGGGGAAGGCTCTGGCGCGTTCCTCTACTTGATTGAGCAAACAAACGCACTGCTATCATAGGCGTTTAGTCCTAAACAGCACCCCTCCAAAAGCCTTCCCCCGTTTATGGGGGAAGGTGCCGAGCGCAGTGAGGCGGATGAGGGCGGTTAACTTCGTTCTCTTTCCGCCATTCCCTAACTCTCTGTGAAGAATAAAAAACAAAACCCGGATCCATGCAAATAGATCCGGATTTTTGATTTCTTTCGGAACAGACCAGCGGCTCAGCCCTCTCCCCCGCTGTAGGTCCAGCCGTGGTCGCCGTGGTAGATCATCAGCCGCGTCATGCCGCCGTCCACACAGAGGTTTTCGCCGGTGATGAAGCCGGCTTTTTCCGAGCAGAGGAAGAGCACCGCCTCGGCGATGTCCTCCGGCTTGCCGACCCGGCCCACGGGCTGCTGGGTGGCGTCCGGCCCCGTGATCTCGCTGCCGTGGTGTCGATCCAGCCCGGGGAGATGCTGTTGACCCGGGCCTTCCCCGCCAGGGTGACCGCCAGCGCGTGGGTCAGCGCGGCGATGCCGCCCTTGGCCGCCGTATAGCTCTCGGTTCCAGGCTGGCTCATCCGATCCCGGGAGGAGGAGATATTGATGACCGCCGCCCCCGGCCCGAAGTGCGGCGCCAGCAGCCTGGTCAGGTAGAACGGCGCGGTGACGCCCACGGCCAGGGCGCGGGAGAAGTCCTCGTAGCTGCAATCATCCAATCCCTTCATCAGGGGCAGGGCATTGTTGACCAGCACGTCCACGTGGCCCGACTGCCGGATCACGGCTTCGGCGAAGCGCTCCAGGTCCTCCCGGCAGCCTACGTCGCCCACGAACCAGTCCCCGGGCAGGATGTCGATGATGTGTACGATCGCGCCTTCCCTTCGGAAGGCCTCCGCCACCGCTTTCCCGATGCCCCGGGCGCCGCCGGTGATGACGGCCACCTTATCCTTGAACATGCTGCCTCCCCTGTTTTATACAGATTTGCGGTATTCCCTCGGCGTCACGCCATACTTGCTCTTGAAGCAGTCCTTGAAGTAATTGCTGTCCGAGAAGCCGCACCGAAGGGCGATGGCCGTGATGGAATCATGGGTGGTGGCCAGCTCCAGGGCGGCGTGGCGCAGGCGCACGAACACCAGGTATTCGTGCAGGCCGATGCCGGCGGAGCTGTGGAACTTGCGGCTCAGGTAATTGGGGCTGAAGCCCACCACCCGGGCGATATCCGCGGTGGTCAGGGGCTCCGTATAATGCTCGTTGATGTATTGGGCCGCCGCCTGGATCTGCCGGTCGGAGGAGCGGATATCCTCGGGCGGATCGTTGAGCAGGATGCACACCCGCCCGCAGAAGAGGATCAGGCCCGCCAGCTGGCCCTTCAGCATCAGGGGCGTACGCTCGTCGTTGATCCTTTCCTCGCTCAGCATCTGCTCCAGACAGCTCTGGATGAGCTCCCGGTTGCCGGCGGGCGTCTGGAAGATCCGCACAGAGCGCAGGAACTCCCGGCCCTGGGGCATGGTCGCCATGACCTCCTCGGAGATATCCTCTTCCCGGAAGAAGACCATGGTGCGCTTGCAGCGGCCCGCTTCATAGCGCGTGTTGTGCAGGGCCATGGCCGGCACGAGGATGAAATCGCCGGGATGAAGGTCGTAGATCACCCCGTCGATCAGGAACTGGCAGACGCCGGTCTCCACGTACAACAGCTGGCAAAAGCTGTGGCAGTGATGGTATTCTGATTCAAAGCCGGTTTCCCGCACCCTCGTGTTCACATGCACCCTGTCCAGCGTTTCCAGTACACGTTCGGTCATATCTGCCCTCCGCGGTCATCAAATAATCTGTAATCTAAGCCCATTATACCCTTGATTGACCGTTAAATCAAGTAAAAACTACGATACATTTGCACAGGAAAGAAAAGTACACCGCAAAAGCAGCCGCATGACGCCCTGTTTACGCCCGCGGGTTGAAGGGACGGAGGCTTTGTGCTAAAATACTGCCTGTATCATTTGATTCAGAAGGAGAGATCATTATGCCCTGCACAACCGTACTGGTCGGAAAAAAAGCGAGCAACGACGGCTCGACCATGATCGCGCGCACGGACGACGGACACTTTGACGTCAAGAAGCTCATCGTCGTGACGCCGGACAAACAGCCGAAAAAGTATAAGAGCGTCATCTCCCATGTGGAGGTCGAGCTGCCGGAGCAGCCCCTGCGCTATACCGCCTGCCCCAACGTGGATAAGAAGGAGGGCCTCTGGGCCGCCACCGGCATGAACGAAGCCAACGTGGGCATGACCGCCACGGAGACCATCACCTCCAACCCGCGCGTGCTTGCGGCGGACCCGCTGGTGGAGCTCCAAAAGGCCCATGGCCGGGAGAAGGAGATCCCCGGCGGCATCGGCGAAGAGGACATCGTGGTGCTGGTGCTGCCCTACATCCGCTCCGCCCGGGAAGGCGTCCTGCGCCTGGGCGCTCTGCTGGAAAAGTACGGCACCTATGAGTCCAACGGCATCGCCTTCAACGACGAGAACGAGGTCTGGTGGCTGGAGACCATCGGCGGACACCACTGGATGGCCAAGCGCGTGCCCGACGACGTGTGCGTGATGATGCCCAACCAGTTCGGCATGGACAGCTTTGACCTGGAGGATGCCTTCGGGGCCAAAGAAGCGCACCTGTGCTCTGCGGACCTGCGGGAGTTCATCGCGGACAACTTCCTGGACCTGAACCAGGACGGCAGGTTCAATCCGCGGGACATTTTCGGCTCCCACACGGATATGGACCACGTCTACAACACGCCCCGCGCCTGGTTCATGGGCCGGTACCTGGCCCCCAAGGCCTGCCGCTGGGAGGGCGAGAACGCCGATTTCACCCCGGAAAGCGACGACCTGCCCTGGGCGCTGCGCCCCGAAAGAAAGCTGGCCGTGGAGGACGTGCACTACCTGCTCTCCGGCCACTACCAGGGTACGCCCTTTAACCCCTACACCAGCCAGGACACCGGCGTGCGCGGCAAGTACCGCTCCATCGGCATCAACCGCACCGGCGTGACCACGGTCTGCCAGGTGCGCGGCTACGCGGCGGAGCCCGTCAAGGCCCTGGAGTGGGTCTGCTTCGGCTCCACCACCTTCTCCGCCCTGCTGCCGGTCTACCCCAACGCCGCCCGGATGCCGAAGTACCTGAGCGACGTGACCCTGGACACCTCCACCGAGAACTTTTACTGGGGCAGCCGCCTGATCGGCGCCTTGGTCGATCCGATCTACGCTGCCGGCATCCAGCAGATCGAGCGCTACCAGAACGCCGTGGCCGTGAAGGGGCGGCAGATCGTGCGCGAATATGACCGCAAGATCGCGGAAACGGGCGACGAAGCCCTGATCGCCGAGGCCAACGAGAAGCTCGCGGCCATGGCGAAGGAGCGGACCACCGACACCCTGAACAAGATCCTGCTGGAAGCCAGCAAGCACATGAAGAACGGGTATAACCTGGCGGATAACTGAGCGCTAATATAGCAACAAAAACAGCCTTCCGTGATCAATCCTCACGGGAGGCTGTTTGTTCGTCAATACTGTATCAGAAAATCATCTGCTTTTCCGCCGCGAAGCACACCGGCGCGCCGGGGCCGGCGTTCAGGAAGCGGTGCTCCAGGATGTTGAAGGCCTGGGGCGGCACGGCGGCAAAGAGGTCCCGCAGGGCGTCCAGTTCCCGCTGGCCCTCGGCGTGGCCAGGATAGCTGCACACCAGCAGCATTCCGCCGGGCTGCAGCAGCTCCATGGCGGCGCGCACAGCGGCCAACGTCGAATCGAGCAGGGTCGTCACCTGCTTGTCTCCCCCGGGCAGGAAGCCCAGGTTGAAGGCGATGAGCCTGGGCGGCTGATCCACATGGGCTGCCATGTTCGCGTGGCTGTCCTGCACCAGGGTCACCCGGTTCAGGAGGCCGGCAGCCTCAAGTCGCGCCCGGGTGCTCTCCACGGCCTGGGCCTGGATATCGAAGGCAATCACGCGGCCCTTGGGGCCCACCAGCTCCGCCAGGCGCTCGGTATCGTGGCCGTTGCCCATGGTGGCGTCCACCGCCAGGTCCCCCGGCCGCAGCACCTGCGCCATATAGCCCGCCGCGACCCAGCGCGCGGAGCGCAGGATGGGGTCAGGCATCGAGGTCCCTCAGCTTTGCCACTTCCTCCGGCGTCAGGTCCCGCCACTGGCCGCGCTTGAGCTCGCCCAGGGTCAGGGGGCCGAAGCCCACGCGCTTGAGGGCCAGCACCTGCAGGCCGACCTCCTCGAACATGCGGCGCACCTGGCGGTTGCGGCCCTCATGGATCGTGACGGTCACATAGCAGTATTCCGCCTCCTGCTTGGTGACGCGCACCCGGGCGGGAGAGGTGCGGCGCTCGTCCAGCACCACGCCGCCGCTCAGGGTCTTCACCTGCTCGCGGGTCACGGTGCCGCCCACCCGGGCCACATAGGTCTTATCCACCTCGTTGCGCGGGTGCAGCAGCCGGTTGGTCAGCTCGCCGTCGTTGGTCAAAAGCAGCAGACCCTCGCTGTCGTAGTCCAGCCGGCCCACGGGATAGAGGCGCTGCTTCAGGTTGGCGAAATGGTCCAGCACAGTCTTGCGCCCTTCCGGATCGGAGGCCGTGGTGACCTCGCCGGCGGGCTTATGATACATGATGTAGCGTTTGGTGCTCTCCTGGCGCACGGCCCTGCCGTCCACCATCACCTTGTCGCCTTCCTCCACCTGGGTGCCCATTTCCGTGACGGTCGTGCCGTTCACGGTCACGCGCCCGGCGCGGATCATCTCTTCCGCATGCCTGCGGCTGGCGACGCCGCATTCCGCCAGATATTTCTGTAACCTCAATGGTATGTCCTCCTCAGTGCCGATGAAGCCGCAGCGGTCTCACCGGGCCTCTTGTCTGATTATAACATCAACCCGGGACAGGAGCAAGACAATCCTTTCCGCCGGGACAGCAAAAAGGAGCAGGGCGCTGCGCTCTGCTCCTTGTTGTTCTGGTTATTACTTTTCAGACAGGCGCTCGATGGTCGCCTTGATGTTCCGCATTTCCTCGAAGAAGCGCGGGAAGGACACGTTGACGCTCTCCGCGTCGCAGATGAAGCTGTCGCCTTCGGCGGCCAGGGCAGCGCAGGCAGACGCCATGACGATGCGGTGGTCATGATGGCCATCCAGGGACGCGCCGTGCAGCTTGGAGGGATAGATGATCATGTCATCCTCGCCCTCTTCGATCTTCGCGCCCATCTTGCGCAGCTCGCAGGCGATGGACTTGGCGCGGTCGGTCTCCTTCATGCGGCAGGCGGCGATATTGTACAGCCGCATTTTGCCGGAGGTGCAGTACGCGCCCAGGACAGACAGCGCAGGCACCGCGCGCGGCCTTCGTCCACCACGGTCACCTTGCCGCCCATCTCGTTGATCCAGTCCACATAGTGGCGCTCGCCCATGAAGTCGTTGATGTCCAGGCCGTCCAGGCGGATGGTCTTCTTTTCCTTCATGATGGCGGCGGCAACCATGGGATAGCTGGCGGAGCACCAGTCAGCCGCGGTCTTCTTGGTGAAGGGATGGTACTGCTGGTTGCCGGGGATCACGAAGCTCTCGTAGTTGTTGTTGATCAGGTGGACGCCGGCGGCCTTCATCCAGTCCATGGTCAGGTTGGCATAGGGCCGCTCGCCCAGGGTGGTGTCATAGATGATGGTGGTGTCGCCGTCCAGGGCCGGGCAGCAGACCATCAGGCCGATGCCCCACTGCACGTTCTTGCCGCCCAGGTGCACGGTGTGGCCGCCTTCCAGCGGGCCTTCGATCATCAGGGGCGCCAGGTCATTGTCCCGGGTGGAGGTGCACTTGGCGCCCATCTCGCGCATGGCGTCCAGCAGGGGCTTGATGGGGCGGTAGCAGATCTGGTAGTCGCCGGTCACGACGCTCTTGCCCTTCAGCATGCCGGCCAGGGTGGTGATGAAGTAGAAGCCGGTGCCGGAGTTGCCCACGTTCAGCACGTTGGCGGGCACGTGCAGGCCTTCCAGGCCGGGAGAGGTGATGACCCACTCTTCATCGTTGGAGGTATCCACGTCTGCGCCCAACAGGCGGCAGCATTCGGCGATGTCATAGTTGTCACAGTTCAGCATGGGGTGCTGCACGCGGGTCACGCCCTTGGCCAGAGTGCCCAGGATCAGGCCGCGGGCAGTCTGGGACTTGGAGCCGGGAACCTTGACGACGCCTTCGAGGGAAGTGGTGGGATGGACTAAATAATACATGGTGTTACCTCCAGTTACTGTTTTGCAGTCAGTTTATTTCCAAAGAAGCAGTAGGCGTAGATGGCGGCGCTGATGGCGAGGCCGGCGACGTCGCCCCAGGTCAGGGGCAGCACCAGCAGGAAGGCGGCTACGCCGAGCACAATACGGATGACCGGGTTCAGGTTCTTTTTCAGGTAGCCGATGACGGCCACGGACATGTTGATGGTCGCGACGGTGGCCACGATGACGCACCAGATCGCCTCGCCCGCGGGGGCGTCCACCAGCAGCAGCGCCGGACGGTAGGCGTAGAAGAAGGGGATCACGAAGCCCGCAAGGCCCAGCATGAAGGCCAGCAGTCCGGTCTTGCCCGTGCTGCTCTTGGCCAGACCTGCGGCAGCATAGGCGGACATGGCGACGGGCGGGGCGCCGATGGAGGCCGCGATGATGTAGGCCGCCGTGGAGGGCAGGCCCATGCCCATGATGATGCAGGCCAGCATGATCATCAGCAGCATGGCGAACAGGTTGCCGCCGGACACACGGAAGACGATGGTGGTGAACTTGACGCCGATGCCGGTCATGCTGACGATGCCGATGACGATGCCGGCGCAGGCGCAGGCGATGGCGACGGGCACCGTGGTCTTGGCCGCGGAGACCAGCGCTTCACCGATCTCCTTGATGGGCAGGCGCTTTTCCTTGCGCAGGCTGTTGATGATGCCGATCACCAGCAGGCAGGCCATGGCATAGATGGCGGAGGTGTTGGGGCTCAGGCCGAAGCCGAGCAGGGCCACGATCAGCACCACGATGGGGATCGCGTGGTACCAGCCCTTTTTGAGCACTTCCTTGACCACGGGCAGGCGGCCGGCTTCCTCGCTGTCCAGGCCCTTCTTGCAGGCCTGCAGGTAAACGGCGATGCCCAGGCTCAGGTAGTAGAGCAGGCCGGGCACGATGGCCGCGATGATGATGGTGGAGTAAGGGATGCCGGTCAGGTCCGCCATGACGAAGGCGGCGGCGCCCATGACAGGCGGCAGGATCTGGCCGCCGGTGGAGGCCACGGCCTCGACCGCGCCGGCGAATTCGGGCGAGTAGCCCACCTTCTTCATCAGCGGGATGGTGAAGGTGCCGGTGGTGACCACGTTCGCCACCGCTGAGCCGTTGATGGAGCCCATCAGCGCGGAGGACACGACGCTGGCTTCCGCGGGGCCGCCCTTCATCTTTCCGGTCAGGGCGTAGGCGATGTCAATGAAGAACTGACCCGCGCCGAAGGAGTTGAGCAGCTCGCCGAAGATGATGTACAGGGCGACGAAGGAGGCGCTGGCGCCGATGCAGCTGCCGAAGATGGACTCGCTGGTCCAGGCCACGTAGTCGGTGATCTTTTTGACGGAGTAGCCCTTGTGCGCGATCATATCCGGCATGGAGCGACCAAAGTAGGCGTAGGCCAGGAAGATCAGGGACAGGATGGTCAGCGCCGGGCCCACGGACCGCCAGCCCACGAACAGGATGGTGACGATCAGGATGATGCCGAAGACCATATCCGTCTGGGTGATGCCGCGCACGCCGCGCTGGGACAGGGCGGACAGGGTATTGCCCTTGATAAAGTACACCGCCAGCACGACGGCCAGGATAAAGAGCACGCCGTTGACGATCGTGCGCCATTTGGACTTGGCGATCAGCTTGTCCATGTTGGTCAGGAAGTACACCAGCAGGATCGCCATCACGTGGATGACGCGCTGCTGCACCACGGAAATGGAAGAATTGACGGCCACAAAGATGTGGAACAGCGAAACCAGGATGCACAGGCCCGCCAGGACCCAGCTGATGATCTTCGCCGCGCCGCTTTTCTGCGGTTTAGCCGGGGTTGCTTGCATTGTAAGGCCTCCTTACAGCCGTTTTGGGTATAAAAAACCTGCCGGAAAGTGCTCGCTGTTGGTAACGGACGCTTTCCGGCAGTCCGGTTGTGACAGATTACTTCAGGTTCTCAGGAACGGTGATGCCGATCTCCTCGAAGTAGCGGATAGCGCCGGGATGCAGCGGGATGGCGATCTCCTCGAGCACGTGCTCGATGACGGCCTGCTTTTCAACGGACTTGGCAGAGCCGGCCCACTCGTCGCGGTTTTCCCACACGGCCTTCACGATGTTGTAGATGTCATCGTCGGTCAGGCCGGAGTTGGTGGAGGTGCACATGATGATGCGGGAACGGGGGGTGGTCACTTCGACGTCCACGCCGTTGTAGGTGCCGACCGGGACCACATAGGGGGTGTACAGCGGATAGACCTCATAGAACTTGTCGCCGGCGGGGATCTCGATCATCTTCACGTTCATGGAGGTGGTCAGCTCGGTCAGGGCGGCGGAGGCCAGCGGGTGGGTGGCGATCATGGCGTCGATCTTGCCGTCCTTCAGGGCGGAGGCGCCGTCGCTCTCGCCCATGAACTGGGCGTTCACGGTGGTGTAGTCGAGGTCATAGGCGCTCAGCAGGGCGCGGGCAGCCATTTCGCCGCCGGAGCCGGCAGAGCCCATGCTCACGGTCTTGCCCTTCAGGTCCGCGATGCTGTTGATATCGCTGTCAGCGGCCACGAACACCTGCAGGTAGTTGTAGATGGTGGAGTACAGGGCGCGGATGTCGGTGAAGGCGTTGCCTTCGTAGTCCATCTGGCCGTTGTAGGCGTAGTAGGCGACTTCGGACTGGCTGATGCCCAGCTCGCTGTTGCCTTCGTGCAGGTCGCGCAGGTTCTGGATGGAAGCGGCGGTCGCTTCGCCGGTGGCAGACATGCCTTCCACATGGTCGGTGATGGTCTGGGCCATGGCGATGCCCATGGGATACAGCGCGCCGGCGGTACCGGCGGTGCCGATGGTGATGTACTTGGTCGCGGCCATAGCGGAAACGGCGCCCAGGCACATGATCAGGGTCAGTGCGACAGCAATGATCTTTTTCATGGGATTCCTTCCTTTCTGGTAACGATGTTTGTAAAGCTGCGGGAACGCTCTTCCCTTTTGACGATTGCATTATACCAACCCAATGAGGATTTGTGAAATACGGATTTATTATAATTTTATTTAACTTCTAAATAAATAACCGATCGGGCATTTATCTTCCCGATCGGTAAATCACAGAAGCTTATTCCTGACGTTCCAGGAAAAAGCGGATGAACTCATTGACCAGCGGGCGCTTCAAGAGCTCCTTCCGGGTGATGACCGCCGTATAGGTGGCGATCTCGGGCACGATCCTCAACTTTTTCATGCCGGGCCGCATGTAGGATTCCGACACATGGCCGCTCAGCACGGAAGCGCCGCTGCCGGTGCTCACAAAGTTGAAGGCGTTCATGATGCTCTGGCACTCCACGAAGTCCGGCAGCTGGTAGCCCGCGGACGTGACGGCCTTGACCAGGAACATGTTGGCGCTGCTGGTGCGGCCGGGCATGAACAGGCGCTGGCCGAGCACCTGCTCCAGGGTGACCGTCTCCTGAGCGGCCAGCGGATTGTTCTCGCTGACGATCAGGTACAGGCAGTCGGCGATGAAGGGGTGGATCTCCAGCTGCTCCCGGACCGCGTTTTCCAGCCCGTCGATATCCACATTGGAGATGATCACGTCCGTTTTTTTCTGCAGCAGGCGCTCCATCAGCTTCGCGCTCCAGTCAAAGCGGATGTTGATGGTCTCGTTCAGGTGCAGGGCCGTGAACTCCGTAATCACGGAGCTGATGTTCAGCTGGGGATAGACCGCCAGCACGCCGATGTTCAGCCGCTTGGCGAAGCGCCGGCTCTCATCCTGGGTGACCTGGATGATCTGGTCCGACAGTTCCACGATCTGCTCCGCCAGGTTCACGCACTGCCGCCCCACGGCGGTCAGTTCCACATTCCGGGTGGAGCGCTCCAGGAGGCGGACGCCCAATTCATCCTCCAGCCTGCGGATCTGGTGGGACAGGGTGGGCTGGGAGATGTACAGTTCCTCCGCCGCCTTGGAGAAATTCAGCGTCTTGCTGACAGTGACCAGAAAGCGCAATTGCTGCAGATCCACCCTTGTCCCTCCCCTTGGGCCCGTGACGGGCCCTTTCGCTGTACGACGATTTTTCTATATGATTATCCTACCACGCAATGCCGCGTTTTTCAATGAAACGGGTGAAATATTGTATAAGCGGCGCATTCGTGCTATAATTGTTACAGACGGTGAAACGCCAAGGAAATTGCGGCCGTGAGCCGTCAAAAACTGAAACAGGGAGGAGACCCTATGTCCTCTGAACATACCTCCATCCAACCCCGCCCCCTGCTGATCGCCATCGACGGGCCGGTGGGCGCGGGCAAATCCTCCATCAGCGACGAGGTCGCCCGCCGCCTGGGCATCCTGCACCTGGATACCGGCGCCATGTACCGCGCGGCCGGCCTGTACGTGCAGCGCCTGGGCCTCGACCCCCATGACCAGGCGGCCTCCGAAGCCGCTGTGAGCCAGGCGGAGATCAGCGTGCGCTACGCGGACGGCGCCCAGCAGACCCTGCTCAACGGCGAAGATGTGACCGGCCTGATCCGCACGCCGGAGGTCTCCGACGCGGCCAGCGCCGTCTCCAAGCACCCGGGCGTGCGCGCGCAGCTTGTGGCGGCCCAGCGGAAGCTGGCCGAATCCACGCCCATGCTGATGGACGGCCGGGATATCGGCACCGTAGTGCTCAAGGACGCGCCGGTCAAGATTTACCTGACCGCCTCGGCGGAAGCCCGCGCCCAGCGCCGCCTGCTCCAGTACCGGGAGCAGGGCGAGGAGCACACCTTCGAGGAAGTGCTCAAAGCCGTGAACGCCCGGGACTACCAGGACATGCACCGGGAGGCGGATCCCCTGCGCCAGGCCGAAGACGCCGTGGTCGTGGACAGCTCTGACCTGAGCTTCGACGAGACGGTGGACGCCATCTTGGCGCTGGTCCGCACTGCCATGCAGAAGGAGGCCCTCCATGTCTGAAAAGAAAGCATCCAAGCGGGAAAAGCGGACCTTCTGGTTCACGATGGCGCGGGGATTCACCTGGCTCCTGGGACACACGATCTACCCCGTGCGCTATTCCGGCCGCGCCTACGCGGACCTGGAGGCGCCCTTCATCCTCGTGTCCAACCATAAGCACTGGCTCGACCCGCTGATCATCGGCACCGGCATCCTGAAGTATGAGGTGCGTTTCCTGGGCAAGAAGGAGCTGGTGAAGACCAAGATCGGGGAGTGGATCCTGGGCAAGCTGCACATGATCGTGGTGGACCGGCACAACAGCGACCTGAAGGCCATGCGCGAATGCGTGCAGGTGGTGCGCGACGGCCACGTGCTGGGCATCTTCCCGGAGGGCACCCGCTGCCCCGATACCCTGCTCGAGCATATGGAAACAGGCTGCGCCTTCATCGCGCTGCGCGCCAAGGTGCCCCTGCTGCCCGTGCTGATCGACCGGCCCTGCAAGCTGTTCCGCCCGGTGCACGTCACCTACGGCCCGCCCATCGACATTTCGGACCTGGCCGCCGAGGGCCTGTCCGCGGAAACGGCGGAAAAGGTGAACGAACGGATCCGCGCCGGCATCCTCGCTCTGGCCGATAGTGGCGCCGGGAAGCAAGTTTGATCCGCCAAACACCAAAAAAGTGGGGTATCGTTCCCACTGAAAGGGCAAAAAGAAGGATTTATCCGCTTTTTGCAGAATAAAACAAGATACGCGTTCCCAGAAAAGCCCATTTCGGGGCGGGGCACGCGAAAACTGCCCGACGAATGCGGATTTCTTAGCGCGGGCAAGGTAAAGGAGACGGTTCATGCGTCACTCTTCCGACCTGGGTATCGACCTGGGCACATCCAACGTCCTGATCTACGGACGCGGCCGCGGGATCATCTATAAGGAGCCGGCAGTGCTGGCCCAAAACCGCGATACCGGCGCGATCATCGCCCTGGGCGAGGAGGCGCACCGGATGCTTGGCCGCGCCCCGGGGAGCATCGAGGTGAAGCGCGTGCTGCGCAACGGCTCGGTGGGCAAGGACCTGCACCTGGTCGGCGCGATGCTGCTCCGCTTCGTCATTGCCGCCAACGGCAAGCACCTGATCAACGGCCCGCACATCGTCCTGAGCGTCCCCTCCACCCTCAACGAATCCGAGCGCCGCACCCTGTCCGGCTCCCTGTTTGAGACCGGCGCGCGCCGCACCCAGATCATCAACCGCAATATCGCCGCCGCCCTGGGCGCGGACCTGCCCATTGGCGAAGCCTACGGCTCCATGATCGTGGATATCGGCGGCAGCCTGACCGACATCGCCGTCCTCTCCATGGGCAACGCCGTGGTCAGCGAAAACGTGCCCCTGGGCGGGGACTCCTTTGACGACGCCATCGCCCGCTACATCCGCCGCAAGCACAACCTGCTGATCGGCGAGATCACGGCGGAGGAGATCAAGATCCGCATCGGCTCCGTCATGCCAAGGCGCGACGACCTGTACCTGGACATCACCGGCCGCGACCTGATCAGCGGCCTGCCCAAGACCCTGCGCATCACCTCCGACGAGGTGCTGGAAGCCATGGAAGAGCCGCTGCAGGAGCTGATCGAGGTCATCCACTCCGTATTGGAGCGCACCCCGGCGGAGCTGGCGGCGGACATCTTCGACAATGGCATCGTGCTGAGCGGCGGCGGCGCCCTGCTGGACGGCCTGGCCGACGCGGTGTCCATCGCCCTCAAGATCAACTGCCGGGTAGCCGACCAGCCCCAGGAGTGCATCGCCCGCGGCTGCGGCCTGACCATGGAGAAGTTCAGCGAGCTGGGCCACTACCTGGCCGCCAGCCGCAAGCGCAAATAAACACGCAGTCCATCAGATATTCATTATAGACGAGGAGGATCTGAAAGATGGCTATCCAGCTCGTGGAGACCCGGAGCGGGTCCAACAATGTGCCGCTGCGCCTGGCGAGGGGCCACTTTGCCACCAGTCACAGCCACATCAATTACTACGTCGATCTGACCATGACCAAGCACCGCCTGTCCGAGGCGCGCCAGGTGGCCAAGCAGCTGTGCGCGGCCTATTCCGCCTCCACCATCATCGATACCATCCTCTGCCTGGATGGCACCGAGGTGATCGGCGCGTGCATGGCCAGCGAGCTGACCCGCGCGGGCTATACCAACATGAACGCCCACCGCACCATCTACGTGACGACGCCGGAGCACACCTCGGGCAGCCAGCTCATCTTCCGCGAGAACATCGCGCCCATGATCGTGGGCAAGCACGTGCTGGTCCTGGCCGCTTCCGTGACCACAGGCTACACGGTGCAGGCCGCCGTGGAGGCGATCCGCTACTATATGGGCATCCCTGTAGGCATCAGCTGCATCTTCAGCTGCGTGGACGAATGCGAGGGCTTCCCCGTCAAGAGCGTCTATACCAAGAAGACGATCCTGCCCGACTACGAGAGCCGCCCCTCCCACGACTGCCCCCTGTGCAAGGCCGGCATCAAGCTGGATGCCATGGTCAACAGCTACGGGATCTCGTCGTTCTGAGTTTTACATTTGAACAGAAGCACAAAATCAGCCCCGCCGATCGGCAGGGCTGATTTTATTTGCGGTATTACTTCCACAAGCTCATCCAGTTATTCTTCTGGTCGCTCCGGTCGGGGTTGTTCTTTTCGAGGCCCAGGGCGTACAGGTTATGCTCGATGAAGCTGTTGACCGCCGGGCTGTCCATCCGGGCGAAGGCGGCCTTGACGGTCTCCCGGTCCATGTCCAACAGCTTTTTGAGGCCCAGCATGGTGTATTCCGCCTGAGGCAGGCGGGTGTAGGCCTCGATCACCTGCTCCAGCCGCTCCTGCTCCTCTTGGGTCAAGGGCCTGCCGTCTGCGCGGGTCAGGAAATCCGCCTCGTGGGCGAAGCGGTCTACCAGCAGGGCCAGCTCCTCGGGGGCTTCGGGGGGCTGCCGCTTCCCGCTCAGCAGGTCCTGAACGGTTATGACGGGCCGCTGCTTTTTGCAGAACTCCACGAACTGGGTGCCCACCGCCACGCCGACGTTGCCGATGATCTTGTTGCGGATAACGGGCTTGGTGACGTCGCTGTCAATATTCAGGATATCGCTGACCCGCTCCCAGGAGCGCGGGGTGGCGAACACCATGACCCCGCTGTCCGGGTCCTGGGTGTGCAGGTCGGAGGGCTTGAAGGTCAGGTAGTCGATGACATAGGGGTGGATGCCGTGCTTGAGGGCGAAATTGTCCTTCCAGCTCTCGAAATCGGAGTCGATGTAGTGGATCTCGAAGCGGTCCGCCAGCGGGCCCGCCAGGTGGATGTAGACGCCGTCGTCGTCCTCCCGGTTGCCCAGCGCCACCACGAAGGTGCCCTCTGGCAGCGTGTACTGGCCGATGCGGCGGTCCAGGATCAGCTGATAGGCCGCCACCTGCACGCGCTTGGCGCAGGAGGTGATCTCGTCCAGCAGGAGGATGGTGTTCTTGCCGTCCCGCTCCTCGTTAGGCAGGATATCCGGCGCCAGCCAGACCGTGCGGGTGCGCTCCGCATTGGGATAGATCAGGCCGCCGATCTCCACCTCGCTCATCTGCGCCAGCCGGACGTCGATGACCTTGAAGCCGTGCTTCTTCCCGATCTGGCGGATGACCTCGGACTTGCCCACGCCCGGCGCGCCCAGGCCCAGGATGGAGTGCTTGATGTTGTGCTCAATATTGAATTCGACCGTCTCCTGGAATTCGCGGATATTCATGGCATCCTCCTCACAAGTCGGTCAGCCGGCAGACCCGGCCAATGGTCTCATAGACAGGGTTTTCCGATCGGTTGCAGAGCACCAGGATGGTTCGGTCCGCCCGCAGCGTCCTTTTCAGCTGCGGATCCGGGGTGCCGAAATAACCGTCGGTCAGGATCAGCGCCACCCAGGGATGCAGGTGGTGATCCCGGACGTAGCGGTACACGCAGTTGATGTCCGTGCCGCCGGAGTGGCCGGGCCGGGCGGCCGCCACCTGCTTTCCGCCGCGGAGCTTCGTATACACGTCCGTGACCCGCGCGTCCCAGTAGGCCACGTTCATCTCGCACCGGAAATCCTTGACGATCCGGTACAGCTGGGTCAAAAACTGGCTCAGGTCCTCCCCACCGATGGAGCCGGAGCTGTCCACGAAGGCCCAGACGCTCTCCAGCTCGCCGTTCTCCGACAGGCCGTGCCCGGGCAGGATCAGGTCCATGTGCAGATACTTGCGCTCCGGCGTGGCGTAGGAGGTCTCGTCGGACTGGGCCTCGCTCAGGAAATCCTTGAGCGCCTTCCACCAGTTCAGGGGCTTGGGCTTGGCCAGCTTCAGCAGCGGCGCGGGGATCTTGAAGGACCCGTATTCGCTGTGCCCGGCCTCGGATGCCGCATGGCGGATCAGGGAGGCGGCCAGCTGCTCCGCGGCTTCCCGCTCCTCCGTACTGAGCGGCGGCCCGCCAGGCGCGCCCTTCAGCAGATCGGGGACGGGGATGTCCGCCGGGATCAGGCGGTCGTTCCCGGCATCCGGGGCTTTACGGTAATCCCGGCGCACCAGCAGCCCGCCGCGCTCCCTCTGCCGGTTGTCCGACAGGATCTTCCCGTACAGGTTCTCCGCCGTCTCCTCAGGCGGAACGCTGCAGAAGACGGCGCTGTCGGGCCGTTTGAGCCGCAGCGCGGGGTTGGACGCCACGGTGTGGGCCAGGGCGTCGCACATATTGTTCACGATGATGTCCGCCGCCACGTTCCAGACCGCCGGATCCCTCCCCGCCGCGCGCAGCGGGTGGCCCAGCAGGGTGTGAAAGACCTCGTGCATCAGCACATACCGCTGTTCCTCCGGCAAGAGCGGCAGGAAAAAACTGGTACTCCAGCGGATGGCGCGCCCGTCCGTGCAGGCGGTGGGGACGGTATCGTCCCGGAGGATGGGCAGCCGGAGCAGGATATCCCCGTAAAAGGGATAGCTGATCAACATACCGGCCTTGAACCTGTGCAGTTCGGCCTCGATGCTCTCACCGGCCACGCGCTTCACCTCCCCACGCTCTCTCCGCGCTCAAAGGAACATGAGCAGCCGGGCCTTGGCATAGACCGCCTCCGAGGCGCTCTGCTCCGTCACCAATCCATTCCCGTCAAAAACGCCCACGTCCTCCCGCCAGTAAGGCGCATTCCTGTTCGCGGCCAGGTGATTCCGGCTGTACAGGTAATACTGGCGGCCCTGCCAGCGGATCGGCAGCAGCCGAGGCGTGAACAGCTTGTGCCCGATCAGCCGGACCTTGAGCCGCTCCCCCGCGCCGGGCGCCAGGTCCGCCGTGGGGCACAGGGCAAAGCACAGCTTGCCCCAGGGGATGTGAAAGCCGTGGCTCTTGATCCGGTAGTCGCTGCGCCGTTCCGCCTGGAGGTGCTGCCAGCCCAGATCCCCCGCGCGGATCATGTCCATCACCGCGGTCCATTCATCCATCCGGTCCGCGCGGCCGGTCAGGTCATAGCAGGTCCGGGGCGCTGTGAGCCCCACGCCGTCCTCCCACTCGAACAGGACGCGCATCTCCCTGCCCAGGGCCGGGAGCGGCGGGGCCAGGGACGCAGCCGCCGCGGTGATATTATCGAGGGCCCGGGTGCCGGTCAGGGCGGGGACGAACAGCGACTGCCCGTCCTTCAGCGGGAAGGAGGCCGCCTGCAGCTGCCCAATGGTACGCTCATCCGCCTGCTGGCACAGCTCGATCTCCTGCAGGTCCGCGCTGCGCAGGAAGCCGGGCACGATCTCCGTCACGGTGGCCGGCAGCTCGATGCTGGCGAGCTCCTGATCCGGGATCACGCAGGCGGCGTTCAGCCGGATATACCCCTCCTCCAGGACCAGGCGCTTGGTGTTCCGGGTGACGATGGCGCCGGAGCCGGCTTCGGTGAGCCGCAGCCCGCCCGCGCGGGAGGGCACGGTGACGCTCTCCCCCGACCGGCTGCACCTGATCAGCGTATGGTCCGCCGCCAGCAGGCCGTCATCCATGTACGTCTTGATCGCCACGGCCTTCAGTGCCTCCAATCAGGCTCCACCGCCTCGTTCTTTAGGTGCTGCTGATACGCCCGCTGCGCGGCGGTCCTCAGCTGCGCGGCGTCCTCCAAAGGCTCGGGAAGCTGCTCGCGCATGACGCTGAAGCTGCTCTGCATGCCCGCTTTGGCGATGGTGAACAGCGCCATCTCCTCCGCGCTCGGCTCCTGCCCGAGGGCCCGGATGAGCTGCTCCAGGGCCTGCTGGGCCGCATACTCATTGGGGCTGGTCCTGATGATGCGCTGGATGAAGGCCAGCAGCTGCTTCTGCTCCATGTTCCGCCCCTTTCCTTGTTCAATGTTTCCCCCTGGCGGCACCGTCTGCCGCCCGGGCCTGTCGATCGATCTATTCTCCCCATTTCAGCGGGCTCGTACCACAAAAACTGCGGCATGCCGCTTCTTTTTCATCCGGAATGATCCTATTTCCCTTATATATTTTGGATTATAGCACAAAACCCTGACAGAATCAAGGTTTTTGCCCTGAAACAGTGACGAGACGGACAGAAAACCGGAAAAAAACAAAAATCGCCTGTAAAAAACGGTTGACAATCGGTCGGCGTTGTGATATTTTATATTCGAAAACGTTTTAGATTACCGCAGGAGGCATTGTGATGTCCGTCACGATTCGCGATCTTGCAAAACATGTAGGGCTGTCCATGTCGGCGGTCAGCAAGGCGCTGAACGGCTATTCGGACGTCAGCGAGAGCACCCGCAAGGCCGTGATCAAAGCGGCGCGGGAGCTGAACTACACCCCCAACGTGCATGCCCGGGCGCTCAAATCCAAGCGCAGCTACAACCTGGGTGTCCTCTTTTCGGACGACAGCCAGTCCGGCCTGACCCACCCCTTCTTCTCGGTGGTGCTGGAAAGCTTCAAGAAGGAAGCCGAGGAGCGCGGGTACGACATCACCTTCATCGGCCACCGCATCGGCGGGGGCAGGATCACCTACCTGGACCACTGCCGATCCCGCGAGTTGGACGGCGTATGCATCGCCAACACGGACTTCTCCGTCGAGGAGGTCCAGATGCTGATCCAATCCGAGCTCCCGCTGGTCACCATCGACAACCCCTTCCCCGGGCGCGGCTGCGTGCTGGCGGACAACCGGGGCGGCATGACCCAGCTGATGGAATACGTGATCGGCTGCGGCCACCGCAAGATCGGCTACATCCACGGCCCCGCCAGCGCCGTCACCGACCTGAGGATCAGCGCTTTCCTGGAGACGGCTGCCCGGCACGGCCTGCAGGTGCCGCCCGAATACCTGGGCCAGTGCGCCTACAACGAGCCCCAGAGCTGCTATGAGGCCGCCGAGCGGATGATCCGCCTCGAGGACCGCCCCACCTGCATTCTGGTCAGCGATGACTACTCATCCTCCGGCGCGCTGCAGGCCGCCCGGGCCGCGTCGCTCCGGGTCCCGGAGGACCTGTCCGTGGCGGGCTATGACGGCATCGGGTGGCTCAGCAACTTCTTCCCCCGCCTGACCACAGTGGATCAGGACGCGGACCGGATCGGCCAGACCGCCGCCTGCCTGCTGATCGACCAGATCGAGGGCGCTCCGCCCGAAACGCGCACCATCCCCGCCCGCCTGATCCCCGGCGGGACCGTGCGGAAGGTAACAAAAAACAACGAATGATCACTAGTTTGTCAAATTTTGAGAAGGTCAGAGCAACAAATGACACATTTCTGCTTGAAATGACGACGGCTATCGGATATAATGATAGTGATTGAAACTTATCTTCCATCTTCAGCCATTCAGGTTTATTACTGTTATGACTGAATAAAATGATCTCCCGGCGGGAAGACCGCCTTGAGAAAATAGCGGCAAAGCCGCATAAAAGGAGGAACCCTATTATGAAGAAGGCGTTAGCCCTGATTCTGGCAGCGATGATGGTCCTGTCTGTGACCGCCGCGTTCGCTGAGGATGTGACCCTGACCCTGTGGTCCATTGCTACCGAGAGCGATTCCAGCCATCAGGCGTTCGTGGACGCTATTGCCAAGTTCGAAGCTGACCATCCCGGTGTGAAGATCGAACATGTCGCCACGGAAAACGAAGCTTACAAGACCCTGATCAAGTCCGCCATGAGCTCCGGCGAAAACCTGCCGGACATCTTCTTCACCTGGGGCATGGGCTTCCTGGGCGAATTCGTAAATGCCAAGCGCGTTTACTGCGTGGATGCGGAATACGAAGCTTACAAGAATGAGCTGCCTGAACCCATGACCGTGAACGTCCGCTATGACGGCAAAATGTTCGGCGTTCCCTACACCATGTCCCTAGTCACCCTGTATGCGAACCTGGACATCCTGAAGGAAGTCGGCTACGATGATATCCCCGCCACCTACGAAGACATGATGGCTTGCTGCGACAAACTGGTTGCCGCCGGCAAGATCCCCTTCGGCGTTTCCGGCAAGGAACTGTGGTGCCTGTCTGAGTATGTCGAGCCCCTGACCATCAAGTCCATCGGTGGCCAGAAGCTCAAGGACATCTACAACGGCGTGGCTTCCTGGAATGACCCCGGCGTCGTCAAAGCCATCGAAGCTTTCCAGAACATGAAGGCGAAGGGCTACTTCGATCCGAGCGCTGACGCTCTGGGCAACGACGAGGTGAAGAACAACTTCATCGCCGGCAAGTATGCGTTCTATCAGAACGGCTCCTGGAACAACAAGGACATCGGCGAGCAGGCCAAGTTTGCCGTCAAGGCCGGTACCTTCCCGGTGCTGGATCCCGACAACGCTTCCCTGTATGCCATGATCGGCGGCCCCAACAACACCCTGGCCGTGACCGAATCCTCCCCCAACAAGGAACTGGCTGTGCAGGCCGCTTTCGAACTGGCCAAGTTCTTCTCTGACGCCGACTACAAGTCCGGTGCCAACCTGCCCTGCTGGGCTGCGGATCCCGAAGCGAAGGTCAACGACCTGATCCAGGCTGCGGCTGACATGGCTGCCAAGGCTGAGGACATGGTCCTGTTCGGCGACAACTTCCTGAGCGCCGACGCCGCCAACACCTATCTGGACTACATCGGTCTGGCTTGGGCTGGCGAGATCACTCCTGCCGAGTATGCCGAAGGCCTGGCCAACGATCTGGGCAACTGATCGAGCTTGATCTCGAGTCATAGTTTTCAGGAAGGGCGGTCCTCGAAGGGTTGCACAAGGACCCGGAAAGGACCGCCTTTCCTCCTTTTTACTGAAAAGGAAGGCTAACGATGAAACGTCCGTTTAGCTACAAGCTGAATATATTTATATTCCTTCTGCCCGCACTGGCCCTGTTCGTCGGTGTGCTGATCGCCCCGATCATCGTGTCCACGTACTACAGCTTCCACAACTGGAACGGACTGACGACTCCGGAATTCATCGGTTTCAAGAACTATGTGGAACTGTTCACCAGCAAGTCCATCAATATCACACGGGCTCTCAAAAACGCCATGCTGCTGGCGGTTTTTTCCTGCTTCATCCAGCTGCCCTTTGCTCTGTGGCTGGCGCTGCGCCTGGCGCGCGGCGTTAAAGGCGGGCGTTTCTTCCTGTCCGTATTCTTTATGCCCGTCCTGATCTCCACGGTGGTCATCGGTCAATTATGGCTGAAGATCTACAACCCGGATTACGGCGTGCTGAACCTGCTTTTGCGCTCGCTGGGGCTGGAGAAGTGGACGCGCGTCTGGCTCGGCAGCAAAGATACGGCCCTCGGCGCGGCCTTCGTCCCCATCCTGTGGCAGTACGTAGGCTATCACATGCTGCTGATGTTTGCGGGCATCAAGGGCGTGCCGCCCGAACTCAGCGAGGCCGCCATGCTGGACGGGTGCACGCCCGGCCAGGTCAGCCGTTACATCGTTATCCCCTATATCCGGCCAATCCTGCGCGTCAGCGTGATCTTCGCGGTCACGGGCTCGCTCAAATCCTTCGACCTGATCTACGTGCTGACCAACGGCGGCCCGAACCATGCCACTGAGGTGCCCAGCACGCTGATGATCAACATGCTGTTCCTGCGCAACCGTTACGGCATGGGCTCTACCATCGCGGTCATGCTGATCGTACTGTGCTTCGTGTTCGCGCTGCTGATCAATATGGCGTTTAAGGAGGAGAAGGGAAGATGAGTAAAAAAGCTTACCGCGCTCCCGACGCCCCGCGGAAGATCACATGGCAGTCCGCAACCGCCTATGCCATCCTGGTCATCTGGGCGCTGATCAGCTTGTTCCCGGTATACTGGATGCTGACTTTCTCCCTGAAAACCAATCCCGAGATCTTCGGCGAGAACGTCATGGGCCTGCCCAAATACTGGGTGTGGGCCAACTATGACCGGGCGCTGAATACGGGCAACATGCCGCGCTATTTCCTGAACAGCCTGATCGTCGCGGTTTCCACCATCATGATCACGCTGGTCGCCTCCGTCATGGCCACGTATGCCATGACCCGCCTGGAATGGAAGAACCGCAAGCGCATGAACAAGTTCTTCATGCTGGGTCTGACCGTTCCGATCCACGCGTCCATCGTACCACTGTACACGACTTTGTCCAAGGTTCACCTGCTCAACACGCTTTGGGCGCTGATCATCCCCTATTCTGCCTTCTCCCTGGCCATGGGCATCCTGATCGCCACCGGTTTCATGGGCGATATCCCCTATGACCTGGACGAAGCCGCCTTCCTGGACGGCTGCGGCGTATGGGGCATCTTCTTCCGCGTGATCGCGCCGCTGATGACCCCGGCAGTTGCCACTGTGGGCATCTACACATTCCTGCAATGCTGGAACGAGCTGATGTTCGCTAACGTATTCGTGACCGCCCCGCAGTGGAGAACACTGCCTGTCGGCGTCCAGGCCCTGTCAGGCCAGTACACGACAGAGTGGGGCCCCATTGGCGCTGCCCTGTCCATCGCGACCATCCCCACGCTGATAGTCTACATCTTCCTGAGCCGCCGCATCCAGGACAGCTTTATCGCCGGCGCGGTGAAGGGGTAACACACCCAGCTTTCAAGCACCAAAGCTTCGAGGGTGCCGCAAAATGCGGCGTCCTCTTTTGTTGCTATCTGCATAACGCGGGCATAACAAAGTCTCCCCCGGTCACCTGGGGGAGGCTCAGATTATCATTTGATCTCCGCTACCTGCATTTGACCATTCTGCTGCACCGCCAGCAGGAGCAGCTTTGTTTGGGAAGGATCGGCGGTGCTGACCAAGCGTACTTCCCGGGCCGGGGAGGGGAAGGGGATGGAGAGCTTGCGCCGGACGGACGGATAGACGGCGCGGAAGGATTCAATGCGGTCCGGGACTGCGGAGATTTGAGCCGCTAATTCGGCGGCTGGAGCCGATTCTGCGGGGCGGGCGTCTCCGGTCAATACAGCGGCCAGAACAGTCAGCTGGTCGTACAGGGGCAGGGCGGCAAAAGCGGCCGTTTCCTCATCGTTCAGCAGCTCCTCGATCCGCGCAATCCGCCAGCCGGTCAGGGCGCTGATGTCCGCGGCGCTGAGGCGCTGGGCGGAATCGGCGGGCCGCTTTTTCTTCGGGACGGGGATGTCCTCGGGCGACAGCGGGACGGTGCCTTCGGCGTCCGCAAACAGGCTGCCGCAGGTCTCGCAAACCCAGTGCCCGACCGCGCCTTCGGCAGTATAGGTGGGCTCCCGGGCGGGCACATAGGTCAGCTGGTGTCCCAGCTTCTGCACGGGCCGCGTCTCCGCGTGCGCTGGGTCGTGGGCGCACACCCGCCGCTCCTCGCCGTCCTCCTCGCAGGTGGGCGCGGCGGTCACGGTCCAGTCCCCATAGGCATGGCCCAAAGCGGGGAGGACCAGGGCTTCCTCCGTCACCACTTCCGCGCCTCTGGCGTCGGCATAAAGGCCTCTGTCCTGCTCGCAGACCCAGTGGGCGGCGCGGCCCGGCGTCTCACAGGTCGGCGGGACCGCCGGGACCTCTTTCAGCGTGTGATAGGGGTACAGGTCCAGGTGGCAGGTGACTTCATACTTCTTTCCGGACAGGGTCAGCTCCTCTTGGGTATAGAGGCTGGTGGTGTCCGCGTTGTACTGGTAGCGGATGGGCTGACCCTTCTCATTGCGGAAGATCAGCGCGCCGTCGGCGTCCTCGGCGTCTCCGGTCAGGAAGAGGGAGCCGTCCGCGCCCAGGGTGCCCGCATCGCTGTTGGTCAGGTCCACCAGGTAGTTCTGCCCGTCGGACATGGTGACGATGTTCCACATGTGCGCGCCCTCGCCGGTGCCCCAGTCCATGCGGCCCTGGACGGTATAGCAGTTGACATCGCCGTCAAAATCAGTCATGTCACAGAGGTATTGGAAGGCCTTCGCATAGCCCTCGCACACCACGTTGGTGCCGCTGTCCTCGTCAAAGACATACACGATCTGCCAGGGATCGCCATAGGCCTGTCCCCCGCCGGCGGCAGCCCCGTTATAGCTGACCAGGCGGCAGATCTCGTCGCGGTAGGCCTCCAGCTTCTCCAGGTCGTTGAGGCTGCGGTATTTCTCCACGATCTGCTGGGCGGTGCTGACCGAGTGCCGCACCTTCTGGCCCACGGAGGTGTCCACCGCGTAGGTCTCGGCGCTGTAGTCCTCGGAGACGGTCATGCGCACCGTGTAGTCCGAGGTGATCTCGTATACGTACTCGCCGTTCACCCGGCGGACGCGCATGCCCGGGGTCGAGGTCGTTCGCGCACCGATGCTCTTGTCGTACCAGTACAATTCGTAGGGGCAGTTGGCCAGCAGGGCCAGCTGCACCAGCGCGTAATTGACCTTCAGCTGCTGGGCAACCAGGTCCACGCCGGCGTAGATATCCTCCGTGGTCTGGATATCCAGGCCCAGCTCCGCGGCGGTGAAACGGGTGGGCAGGCCGAGATCCGCATAGCCCACGCTCAGGACCGTGCTGCTCTGGTCGCCCGCCGCAATGGCCTCGATCCGGGGCTTGAGGCTCTGGTACAGGGCATAGCCCACCTCGTCCAGCCGACCGTCCACCCGGATGGCGCGCAGCAGGCCCGGGTGCCGGACCGCCGCCGCCAGCAGCTTTTCCACATAGGCGTTCAGCAGCTCATCGGCGTTGTCCGAGTTGAGGTCCGGCAGGATCGCCTCCAGCTCCGCCTCGAACTCCGCGATGATCTCGTCCTCCCCGATGTCCAGGAGGGGTTCTTCGGGTATAATTTCCTCCGGTTCAGGCGCGGGAGCGTCAGGCGCGGCCTCCGGGGCTTCCTCCGCTTCCGGAGCTTCTTCCGGCATCTCGTCAATATCTATTATGTCTGTTATATCAGTTGTTTCCGTGCCTTCGGCAGGCTCTTCCGAAACGATCAGGTCCTTCGTGATGTCCGTGACGTCGATGGGGATGGCCTCTGCTTCCGGCGGTTCCTCTGCCTCAGGCGGGAGCTCAGGTACTTCTTCCGGTTCAACGGGATCTTCCGGCAGTTCGATCGCTTCTTCCAAAGGCACTTCGACCGCTTCCTCCGCCGGGGCTTCCTCGTCCGGCGTCTCCGGTTCGGCGGGCGGTTCCGGCTCCAGGTCCGCGGGCGCTTCCGGCACGGGCGGTTCCTCTGCCGCGGGCAGGGCCGTTTCCTCCCCCTCATCCGGCTGCACCGCAGACTCCTGCACCGGGGCTTCGACCGGCAGTTCGTCCGGAATGATCTCCGGCACCGTTTCAATGACGGCAGGTTCCTCTATCGCCTCCGGCGCGGCTTCCGACGCGCGGGATAAGCGAGAGCCGGCACTGGTAAACACCAGCGCCGCCGTCAGCACCATCGCCAGCCACCGTTTCATCCCCGTTTTCACCGCCTTCATTCCGCTCATGTACAGGTTCAGACAGCCCTCATCCGCAAGGCTCTCATTCCCCGTTATTTTACACAATCCTGGGTGGATTGACAAGTAAAAACTGGGCCCCGCCGGGGATTGCTTATTTACCCTTTTCCTGCTACAATAGGGGCGTTTTCGTGGCCGGTGACGGCCGGGAAAAATGACCTGACAGGAGGCCCTTCATGCAGTTTAAAACAGGCGATCGATACCACGGTTTTACCGTGACCCGGGTGCGGGAGCTCAGCGAGATCCGCGCGACCCTGATCGAGATGACCCATACACAGTCCGGCGCGCAGCTGTGCTGGTGCAAAAGCGACGAGCAGAACAAGCTGTTCTGCGTGACCTTCAAGACCCTGCCGGAGGATTCCACGGGCGTGTTCCACATCCTGGAGCACTCGGTGCTCTGCGGCAGCGACAAATTTCCCGTCCGGGAGCCCTTTGTGGAGCTGCTGAAGGGCTCCATGAACACCTTTCTGAACGCCATCACCTTCGCGGACAAGACCATGTACCCGGTGTCCAGCCGCAACGAGCGGGACTTCCTGAACCTGACGGAGGTCTACCTGGACGCCGTGTTCGCCCCCGCCATCCTGCGCAACCCCTGCATCTTCATGCAGGAGGGCTGGCACGTGGAGGCCGAGGGCCGGGACAAGCCCGCGTCCCTGAAGGGCGTGGTGCTGAACGAGATGAAGGGCGCCATGTCCTCCGTGGACGAGGTCATGGAGCAGGTGACGGCCACCGCGCTGTTCCCGGACAACTGCTACGGCTTCAACTCCGGCGGCGACCCGACGGTGATCCCGGAGCTGACCTATGACAAGTTCATCGACACATACCGCCGCTATTACCATCCGGACAACGCCCGGATCTGGCTGGACGGCGATATCCCCGCGGAGGAGACCTTCTCCCTGCTGGAGAGCTACCTGAACCGCTTCAGCGTGAGCGGCAGGATGATCGAGCTCATCCCGCAGGAGCGCAGGCCTGCCCGGCAGGTGCGCGCCCAGTACGCCATCGCCCAGGACGAGGACCCCGCGGACAAGACCCACATCCTGTTCGCGCGGCTGCTGCACAGCTGGGCCGACAAGACCGAGGACCTGGCGGTCTCCGTACTGCTGGACGCGGTAGCAGGCGGGAACGACTCGCCCTTCAAACGCGCCATCCTGGACGCTGAGCTGGGCCAGGACCTGAGCGCCACCCTGCAGGACGGCACCCAGCAGACCTATTCCGCCGTGTGGATCCGCAATACGGAGCCGGAAAATCTGGACGCCATCCGCGCCGCGCTGCGCAAGACTGCGGAGGACCTGGTCAAAAACGGCGTGGACCGCAAGGACCTGGAAGCCTCCATCAACCGCCTGGCCTTCCGCCTGAAGGAGCCCACCGAGCCCCAGGGCCTGGTGCGGGCCGTGATGGCGCAGAACGCCTGGCTGTACGGCGGCGATCCCGCCCTGTACCTGACCTTCGACCGGGAGCTGCAGGCGCTCCGGGACATGCTACAGACCGACGGCTATGAGCAGCTGCTCAAACAGATCTTCCTCTCCCCCGAGGACACGCTCGAGGTGGTCCTGACCCCGGATCCCGCCATGGACGAGCGCTTGCGCGAGGAAGAACAGGCGCGCCTGGAAGCGCGGCTCGAACAGATGGACGATACCACGTTCGAGAAGCTCGTCAGCGACAATCAGCGCCTGCTCACCTGGCAGCAGACCCCCGACAGCCCGGAGGCCCGGGCCACCCTGCCCCAGCTGGCCCTGACCGAGGTCGATCCCGTACCCGAAAAGACCATGACGGAAGTGTCCGAGTGCAACGGCGTGACGGTGCTCTATCACCAGGCGCCCTGCCCCGGCATCGTGCACGTGAACATGTACTACCTGCTGGGCGAGCTGGCGCCCGCCGAGCTCAGCGACCTGGCCCTGCTGCCCGACCTGCTGGGCGAGCTGCCCACGGCCCGGCACACGGTGACCGAGCTGCAGCGGGAACTGAAGCTGGTGACCGGCTCCCTGGACTTCGCGCTGGAAGCCCTGGCCAAGGACGAGGAGCCCGACCGCTGCGCCATCTGCCTGACCGCCTCCTTCTCCGCGCTCAAGGAGAACGCCGGAAAGGCCGCGCAGCTGTTCCGGGAGATCCTGACGGAGACGGATTTCTCCAGCGACCAGCTGATCCGCGAGATCCTGCTGCAGACCGACGACGACCTGCGCCAGTCCGTGATCATGGGCGGCAGCCGGTACGCCGCGCAGCGGGTCAGCGCCCACTACAGCGCCGCGGCCGCCGCGGGCGAATACCTGAACGGCGTGACGCTGGTGAAGCGCTCCCACGAGATCTGCGCGGACCTGCCCCGGCACCTGCCCGGCCTGAAAGCGCTGTGGCAGCGCGTCCTTAGCGAGAGCGTCTGCCTTGACCGCCTGACGGTCAGCGTGACCGGCGAGGCCATCGACCCCGGCCTGCTGCTGGACGGCCTGACCCGGGGCACGCCCGCGCCGGCGACCCGGACCATCGCCTATGAAGCGCCACTGCGGGAGGCCTTCCAGGTGCCCGCCCAGATCGCCTACGCGGCCATGGGCTGGTCCCTGTACCAGGGCGGCCTGCCCTACAACAGCACCGCCGCCGTGCTCTCCAACATTCTGAGCTTCGGCTATCTGTGGAACACCGTGCGCGTGCAGGGCGGCGCTTACGGCGTCAATTTCAGCCTGCGCGCCTCCGGCGCCGTGACCGCCTCCTCCTACCGGGATCCGAACCCGGCCCACACCCTGGAGGCCTACCGCGCGATCCCGGACTTCATCCGCGGGTTCAAGGACAGCGGTGAAACGCTGACCCCCTACATCATCTCCACCATCGGCGGCGGCGAGCCCCTGAGCACGCCGCGCCAGAAGGGTCGCATCGCCGACCTGCGCTGGTTCAAGGGCATCACGGATGAAAAGCGCCAGGCCGACCGCCAGCGCGTCCTAAGTATGACCCCCGACGACCTGACCGCCTGGCTCCCCGCCCTCGACGCCTTCGCCGCCGACGCCGCCACCTGCGTCATCGGCCACAAAGAGGCGATCGAGAAGTGCGGGGATGAGCTTAGTGTGACGACGCTCTCATAATGCAGGAAAACAGTGATAAATGATGAGAGATAAGTGATAAGTTCAGGAACAAACTCCTTCACTGCGTTACGGAGTTTGGACGATTGTTGCGGCACTGCGTGCGAAATAGATGAAATTGCGCTCTGCGCAATTTCTACCACCACTTATCACTTATCTCTTATCACTTATCACTATTCGTTACCTCACTCCTACCTGACTTAAAGGAGTCCGCATGACTGACCTTAAGCAAAAGTATCTCGGCAACCGGTCGTTCCTGCGCATGGTGCTCAGGATCGCGGTGCCGGTCATGGTGCAGAACGGCATCACCAACTTCGTCAGCCTGCTGGACAATATCATGGTCGGGCAGGTGGGCACGGAGCCCATGTCCGGCGTGGCCATCGTCAACCAGCTGATCTTCGTGTTCAACCTGTGCATTTTCGGCGGGCTCGCCGGCGCGGGCATCTTTACCGCGCAGTATTACGGCCAGGGCGATCAGGAGGGCATCCGGCAGACCTTCCGCTACAAGCTGTGGATCGGGATGCTGCTGTGCGCGGGCGCCGCGGCGGTGTTCCTGCTGGCGGGCGGGCCGCTGATCAGCCTGTACCTGAACGAATCCGCCGAGGGCGGCGACCTTATGAGCACCCTCAAATATGGTGAATCCTACCTGCGCATCATGCTGGCGGGCCTGCCGGCCTTCATGCTGGCCCAGGTGTACTCCAGCAGCCTGCGCGAATGCGGGGAGACGCTGGTGCCCATGCGCGCCGGCATCATCGCGGTGCTGGTGAACCTGATCGGCAACTGGCTGCTGATCTACGGCCACTGGGGCTTCCCCCAGCTGGGCGTGGACGGCGCGGCCATCGCCACGGTGCTGAGCCGCTATGTGGAGCTGCTCATCGTCGTGACCTGGACCCACGCGCACAAGGAGCGCAACCCCTGGGTCGTCGGGCTGTACCGCACGCTCAGGATTCCCCTGGACCGAGCGGTGGAGTTCTTCCGCAAGGGCTTCCCGCTGCTCATCAACGAGGCGCTCTGGTCCAGCGGCATCGCCACCCTGAACCAGTGCTACTCCATGCGCGGGCTCAGCGTGGTCACGGCGCAGAACATCTCCTCCACCATCTCCAACCTGTTCAGCGTGGTGTTCATCTCCATGGGCACGGCCATCGCCATCATCCTGGGCCAGCGCCTGGGCGCGAACCGCCTGGACGAGGCGCGGGATCACGCGCGCAAGCTGATCGTGATGTCGATCCTGATGAGCGTGGGCACCGGCATCCTGCTGGTGTGCGCCGCGCCCTTCTTCCCGCGGGTCTACCAGACGGAGGAGAGCATCCGCGCCCTGGCGACGCGGCTGATGATCGTGAACGCGCTCTTCATGCCCCTGAACGCCTTCAACAACGCCTGCTATTTCACCCTGCGCTCCGGCGGCAAGACCTGGATCACCTTCCTGTTCGACTCGGTTTGCCTGTGGGCGCTGTGCATCCCCGTCGCCTTCGTGCTGAGCCGGTATACCGACATGTACATCGTGTGGATGCTGGTGTGCGTGAACTGCGCGGAGCTGGTCAAGTGCTTCTTTGGCCTGCACCTGGTGCGCAAGGGCGTGTGGGTGCGCAATATCGTCGGCGCGAGAGATTGATTTGGAGGCAGCATGATCATCTGGCAGATCGCAGTATTCGCCGGCTACTTCGTCAAGGGCATCGCCGGCTTCGGGAACTCCCTGATCCACGCGGGCATTATGGCCTTTTTCAAGGATAACGCGGTCATCACCCCGGTGGACTCCATGCTCACGCTGCCCGCCAACGTGACCATGACCTGGAAGCACCGTCAGTGGCTGGACAAGAAGATCTGGCTGCCCGCGGCCCTGATATCCGGGCTCTTCCTGGTCCCAGGCGCGCTGCTGCTCAGGAATATGGACGGCCGCGCTGTCAAGCTGATTTTCGGCTTCGTGGTGCTCGCCCTGAGCCTGGACATGCTGCGCAGCAAGGACAAGGCCCCCGCCGCGCCTACCGGCCGCGCCAAGGTCATGCACTGGATCACGATCGTCCTGTCGGGCGTCCTGAGCGGCATGTTCGGCGTCGGCGCGCTGATGGCCGCTGCCCTGACCAAGACGACCCGGGACAGCAAGGAGCTGAAAGCGAACCTCTCCGCCGTGTACGCCTCCACCGACGTCCTGCGCGTCATCATCTATGCCGTGACGGGCCTGCTCACCGGGCCTCTGGCCCTGCAGGGGCTCATCCTGATGCCCTCCATGCTCCTCGGGCTGTTCCTGGGCATCCGCTGCGCCGGGAAGCTGAGCGAGCGCAGCGTCCGCATGTGCATCATCCTGGTGCTCGTAGGCAGCGGGCTCACGCTGATCCTGAACAATCTGTGATAAAGGGATAGAGCCGATGAAAACGATACAGGTCGTCGCCGCCGTCATCGAAAGGGACGGACGCATCTTTGCCACCCAGCGGGGCTACGGCGCTTTCAAGGACGGGTGGGAGTTCCCCGGCGGGAAGATCGAGCCCGGCGAGACCCCGGAAGCGGCCCTCGCCCGCGAGATCCGCGAGGAGCTGGACACCGAGATCGCCGTGGGAAAAAAGCTCGCCCAGGTGGAATACGACTATCCGGACTTCCACCTGTCCATGGGCTGCTACCTGTGCGAGATCCTCTCCGGCCGCCTGACCCTCCTCGAGCACGAATCCGCCCGCTGGCTCACCGCCGACGAGCTGGACAGCGTAGAGTGGCTGCCGGCGGACCTTTCGGTGATTGAGCTGTTAAAGAAAGGGCTGAAAGAGGGTGGAGAGGTATAAAACAGTTAAGTAGGAAGTAGGAGTTAGGAAGTAGGAAGTAATTCTACTCCCGCACTCGGCGTTACAAATTCCACTGCAAAACATTCTTTACTTCCTACTTCCTACTTTCTACTTCCTACTTTCTCCTTCTTCCTTCCTACTTTTTTACGCTTGCAATTCATAACCGGAGTATACAAATGAAATCTGTCGACAATCCTAAGTCCATCCTCATCCGCGGGGCGAGGGTGCATAATTTGAAAAATATCGATGTGGATGTGCCGCTGAACCGCATCGTGGGGATCGCGGGCGTGTCGGGGTCGGGCAAATCCTCCCTGGCCCTGGGCGTGCTGTACGCCGAGGGCTCCCGGCGGTACCTGGAGTCCCTGTCCACCTACACCCGCCGCAGGATGACCCAGGCGGCGCGGGCGGATGTGGACGACGTGCTGTACGTGCCCGCCTCCCTGGCGCTGCACCAGCGGCCCGGCGTGCCGGGCATCCGCTCCACCTTCGGCACGGGCACGGAGCTCCTGAACGGCCTGCGCCTCATGTTCTCGCGCCTGGCCAGCCACCGCTGCCCCAACGGGCACTACTGCCCGCCCTCCATGGACGTGGCCGCCGGGCGGGAGACCGTCTGCCCCGAGTGCGGCGTCTCCTTTTACGGCCCCGGCGCCGAGGAGCTGGCCTTCAACAGCCAGGGCGCGTGCAAGCGCTGCGGCGGCACGGGCATCGTGCGCACCGTGGACGAGCGCACCCTGGTCCCGGACGAGTCCCTGACCATCGACGGCGGCGCGGTCGCGCCCTGGAACAGCCTGATGTGGTCGCTGATGACCGACGTGTGCCGCGCCATGGGCGTGCGCACCGACGTGCCCTACCATGACCTGACCGACGAGGAGAAGGAGATCGTGCTCCGCGGCCCGATGGTCAAGAAGCACATCTTCTACCGCCCCAAGAACCAGGACCACATGACCGCGGCGGAGATGGACTTCACCTATTTCAGCGCCACCCAGACGGTCCTGAACGCCCTGAGCAAGGTCACCGACGAAAAGGGCATGGCGCGAGTGGAGAAATTCCTGAAGGAAGAGACCTGCCCCGACTGCGGCGGCACCCGCCTGTCCGACGCCGCCCAGGCACCGAGGCTGCGCGGGCTTTCCCTGGCCGAGGTATGCCAGATGGCGCTTTCCGACCTCTGCGAATGGGTGCGCGGCGTGCCCGCCTCCCTGCCCCAAGAGATGCGCCCCATGGCGGAAAGCATCTGCGCCTCCTTTGATCTGGTGGCGAAGCGGCTCATGGACCTGGGCCTGTCCTACCTGTCCCTGGACCGCGCCGCGTCCACCCTCTCCACCGGCGAGCGCCAGCGCATGCAATTGGCCCGGGCGGTGCGCAACCGCACCACCGGCGTGCTGTACGTGCTGGACGAGCCCTCCATCGGCCTGCACCCGGCGAATATCGTGGGCCTGACCGGCGTCATGCACGACCTGGTGGCGGACGGCAACTCCGTCTTGCTGGTAGACCACGACACCCAGATCCTGAAGGAAACGGACTGGCTGATCGAGATGGGCCCGGAGGCCGGCGCGGCCGGCGGGCGTGTGGTGGCGGAGGGCACGATCCCCGAGATCGCCGACAACCCCGCCTCCCGCATCGGGCCTTTCCTGGCGGGCACGGCTGACATCACCCGCAAGCGCGTTCCGGAGGCAGAGCTGTTCGCCCAGGGCGCGATCCACCTGGAGACCGGCGCGCTGCACACGGTGAAGCCCCTGTCCGTGGACGTGCCCAAGGGCCGCCTGACGGTGGTCACCGGCGTTTCCGGCTCCGGGAAGACCACCCTGATCCTGGAAAGCCTGGTCCCGGCCCTGGCTGCGCTGACGTCCGGCCAACCGCTGCCCCCGCACATAAAGGCGATCACCGCCGAGGGCATCGCCCACGTGAAGCTGATCGACGCGACCCCCATCGGCATCAACATCCGCTCCACCGTAGCCACCTACGCCAACGTGCACGACGAGCTGCGCAAGATCTACGCCCGGACGCCTGACGCCAAGGCCCGCGGGCGGAAGGCCTCCGCCTTCTCCTACAACACCGGCGACCTGCGCTGCCCCGTCTGCGACGGCACCGGCGCGGTGAGCCTGGACGTGCAGTTCCTGCCGGATGTGGACATCCCCTGCCCCGAGTGCCGCGGCTCCCGCTACGCGAAGGAGGCCTACCAGATCCGGCACGTCAACAAGGCGGGCGACGCGAAGTCCCTGCCCGAGGTCATGGACATGGACGTGAACACCGCCCTTCACTTCTGCAAGGACATGAAGACGGTCTATGGCCGCCTCGAGGTGCTCAAGAGCCTGGGCCTGGGCTACCTGACCCTGGGCGAGGAGACCCCCAGCCTTTCCGGCGGCGAGGCCCAGCGCCTGAAGCTGGCCAGCGAGATGGGCCGGCTGCAGACCGACGCGGTCTTCGTGTTCGACGAGCCCACTATCGGCCTGCACCCGCTGGACGTGCAGACCCTGCTGACCGTGTTCCAGACCCTGATCGACAACGGCGCCACCGTGATCGTGATCGAGCACGACCTGGACGTGATCCGCAGCGCGGACTACATCATCGATATGGGCCCCGGCGGCGGCGAACAGGGCGGCCAGATCGTGGCCGCCGGCACCCCCGAGGACATCAAAAACGCGCCCGGCAGCGTGACCGGGCGGTTCATCTGAGGATGCTGTTGGGCCTATAAGGCCATGTTAAAAGAAACCGAATAACACGAATGCCCACGGGGTGATGGACCTCGTGGGCGTGTGTACGTCTTTTACTCTATGTTGAGTGTGATCGCTTCCTCCATGTGCGGTTGATGGTTCTGGTAAACAGGTACCAGGGTAATACCAGTCAAATCATCCATGGCGTCAAACATTACCTCAAACATAAGTTGGTTTTCTCCGTTCACTCCAACACCTTGCAACCCGTTTTCTGATATCATCTCGCCATTGAAGTATAGGTACCAATCTTCGATCATGTCAATTTGATCTGGATTTTCCCATGTCTTATAGACTTGAATCCATGCATCCGGGCAGGTGACCGTGATTCTTCCACGCAAATCAATATGCCCAGATATCAATTCAGCTACAGCTGTATAATTCGGGCCATTTCCGCTGCCTTTCAGCCGTGTCAGATCGTTGTTCTGTGTCAAAGTAAACTCAAAGATTGTATTCTCACCTTTCTCGGACGACTGCCGGTACGTGGTTCCGTCCTGGTACATGATGCTGTGATTGCGATAAAGCATTGCCTGGAAAGTCAGCGTTTCCTGCAGGCAGTCTTCGGGAATTTCGCATTCTTTCCATCCGATGACGCTGCCGTCTTCCTGGACGATATTATCCCCGCCAATAATATCCAGATAGGTGCCGTCTGCCAGACTCAGCCCATCAAGCAACCCTTTATCTGTACATTCAATCCATCGCCGATCATGACCGTCCAGCTGCAGGAATGCCTTCTGACGTTCGGGTTCATCGCTGATCATCGTTTGTGCAACGATCATGTTTTCTTCAACCCAATCCCATGTGCTCACACCTTCCGGAGCGCCATCATGGAGGACGGTTGAAGTCCAATCCCCACTCTTTCGATATGAAATAAACACACGGTTCCCTTCGTAATATGCCTGCTCGATACGGATGGTGATACCATCTTCTGTCGTCCATTCAAGTCCGATAGGATCGGCTACTTTTTCTACTTCTGAAAGTCTGCTGTCCCCGCGCGGGTTCTGTGCCAGTTCGCCAAATAACCCAAGCCCGGCTGCAAGAGCAGCGGTCATGGAAACAATAACAAGCGTAATAACGAGGATCGCAGAAGCAGATATTTTCTTGACCACGCGTTCTTCTCCTTTCGCTTTTCGCGCAATCTGGTATTGCAGCGAAGGCGCGGCATCTATTCCTTTAGTACAGTCGTTAATCGCGGCACGAATGCGCTGCATGATTTCCTGATCACTTTTCATTGCCTTCGCCTCCTTCCAGTTCAGCCTTTAGTTTTTGCTTTGCCTTATGGATCCTGCTGGAAACAGCAGCCTCCGTCAGGTTTAACATATTTGCAATGTCCTTGATGGGATAGCCCTCATAAAAATACAGCAGAACGGCTTCCATATATTTAGGCTTCAGCTTCATGATCGCCATGGTCAGCGCAATATGATCATCACTTGGCGGCGCTGAGGAAAGGATGGGCAGCTGGTCGATGGAAACACGAGAATCAATATACCGATGCCAGGCGCTTCGTCTGTAATCCCGGCAGCAGTTGATGGCTATTCGGATCAGCCAAGTCTTTTCGTTGCTTTTACCGCGAAAAGAATCAATATTTCTGAATGCCTTCAAAAATGTTTCCTGCACCACATCCTCCGCAGCAGTACGATTCCTCAGATATATGCAGCAGATTCGAAGCAAGTCCTTTTCATATTGCTGCACCATTCGATCAAGTCGGTCTGCCGGGGTTTGATTCGGCGCCTGAATCATTCCCACTGTTGATCACCTCCTCAATCATTTAGACGATGTGCAGCACCAAAACTTAAATTTTTCAAAATAGTTTTTCGGGATGGGTCTTTTGAATCTACCTCATTGTTATACACGATTTCCGGGCTTTATGCCACACCAATCTTGTCACATCCTATGCTACAACACAAAATGCCTGCATTTTGATATGAATAGCGTAACAAAATCCCATCCATTTTTCCCGCTCCCAAGTGAACATATGCGCTTCCTCAGAAAATGAAAAATCCCTCGAAAACTCAACATTTTCAAGGGTTTGTGATGGTCGAAACAGAACTCGATCAGCCCGGCAGCTCTCCCGGCTCCGAATCCTTTTGGAATTTGATCCCGTCGGACAGGCCGCGGATATGGGCGCAGTCGTTGAACAGCTCGATCCGCGGGTGGACGTACTCGCCCTTGCACACCGGAAACTCCAGGATGATCACCGAGGTGAAGTCATAGGGCATCACCGTGCAGACGTACGGGAAGGGCAGCGCCAGCAGGTGGGCCAGCACGCACGCGCCGGAACCGCCGTGGCTGAAGACGGCGATGGTCTTCTGCCGGTCCGTCTCGCAGAGATAGCGCGTGCCCTCATGCCGGTAGCCCTGGCGCAGGAGCAGCGCGTCAAACTCGGCGGCGAGCCGGTTCTGATACTGCACGGCAACGTTGTCCCTGAACCAGGGGTGCTGCCGCCAGTCCGCGTGGTAGAAATCGAAGTCCTCCCGGGTGATCATCCAGTCGCTCAGCGTCCAGGGATGGCCCTCCTCCGGGATCCCAGGCCCGCCCCAGGAGATCTCGTGCATATAATCGAGGGTCTCCACCGGGAGGCCCAGGCGCTCCGCGGTAAAGCCCGCCGTCTGCGCGGCGCGCCCGTTGGGCGAGGAATAGATCTCCGTGATCCCTTCCCGCTCCAGGCGCACAGCCGCGGCCGCCGCCTGCTTCTTCCCGGTCTCCGTCAGACAGTCCTTCTCGTAATCCGGCTCTCCGTGCCGGACAAAGATGATCCTCATGCCGTCTCCTTTTCGGGCCCGCTGTGCGGGCTGTTTTAATGCGGCTGTTCAGCCGACGATCCCCTGCCGGTCCCAGCGCAGGATGGTGCGGTAACCGAGCTTCGCGTACCAGCGCTCGAGATGCGTATAGTGGATGTAGGACAGGTCGAAATCCTCCGCCCCCAGCAGCGCCGTCGCCTCCGCCACCATGCCAAGGCCGATGCCGCGGCCCCGATAGCCCGGCAGCGTGCCGACGCAGCCCGGGCCGCCGACGCGCAGGCCGTGGTAGCGTCCGAAATCGGTGAGCAGGCAAAAGCTGACCGGCCTGGTTCCATCAAACCCGCAGAGCACCCGGTCTCCGTTTCCAAAGTATTGTACCCAATCCGGTTCGACCTGGCGCACCGCTTCCAGCAGGGGCGCAGGATCGCCGCCGTAGATCCCATAGGCGATCCCGTCAGGCTGCGGTGCCGGGCGAAGCGCGCCTTCGCGCAGCGGCAGGATCATTTCCACGAAAGTCTCTCCCGCCGGGAGCGCCCGGATGCCCGTGTCCTCAAAGAAGCCCGGGAACAGGTGGGCAAAGAGATCCGGGCCGTCGTAACTCGTCATGCTTTCGTCCTCACAAAAACGCCCGCGGGTGCATACCGATGATCCGCAGGCGTAATACCTTACTTTTGCTGCAGGTGGATGGCGAAGCCGCAGATGTCGTCCTTCAGGTAGATGACCGTCATTTTGCCGTTCGCTTCCTTGATGCTGCTCTCGTCGAAGACGAAGCCGCGCTGCTCCAGGTGCCACCGGGCGCGGCGGATATCGTTGGTGGCGACGGCGATGTGGCCATGCTTGCCGCGGCCTATCTCCTTCATGCACTCGAAGGCGTCACCGGCGAAGAAGTTCGTCTCGCCGGGCTTCACGGGCCAGCCCAGCAGCCGGGCCAGCTGCTCCGCGTCCTTTCGGGCCTGCTCGGGGCTGCCGGAATTGATGCCGATGTGCCGAAGCTCGAAGCCGAGCATCCTGCTGACCGCGCTGCGGGTGAGGTCCGTGATCCGCTGCCAGTCCTTGGCCTTCACGGCGTCGCCGGGCACCATCCAGCTGCCGCCGCAGCACAGCACCTTCTCAAAGCTCAGGTAGTCCAGCATGTTCTGCTCGTTGATGCCGCCGGTAGGCATGAACCGCATGTCCGCATAGGGCGCTGCCAGGGCCCTGATCAGCCGGATGCCGCCGATGGCTTCCGCCGGGAACACCTTCACGGCCTTGAGCCCGAAGGACAGCGCCATCTCGATATCCGTGGCGTTCGACGTGCCGGGGCACACGGGGATGCCGCGGTCGACGCACCAGCGCACCACCTCGGGGTTGAAGCCCGGGGAGACGATGGCCGCCGCGCCGGCCCTGACCGCGCGCTCCGCCTGATCGGTGCTCAGCACCGTGCCCGCGCAGAGAGCGACCTCCGGCAGCTCTTCGTGCACCCGGCGGATCGCTTCCTCCGCCGCCGCAGTCCGGAAGGTGATCTCCGCCACAGGCAAACCGCCAGACGACAGGGCTTTGCACAAGGGCACTGCGTCCTCGGTGTCATTGATCGCGATGACGGGGACAAGACCGGAGAGGGAGAGAGCTTCCAAGATATCCATGTTAAGCTCCTTTCGGAACTTTTTTCAGTGATAAGTGATAAGAGATAAGTGATAAGTTCAGGTGGAAATCTCTCGTTTTACTCGAGATTTCTTTGATTTAAGCTCGCTTTTTCAAGCATCGGTCGACGATGACTTGAGTGTCTTTGCGGATGAGATCAGTATTCGGTGGATATCATCCGCATCTGTCCGCAAGCTTGCGTACTGTTCCGCCGTCAGGTATCCCGTGTTCTTCAACAGCTCCAGCCAGTACAGAGTTTCTGAAGCTTCTTTCAGTGCGATGTAGACCTTGGATTGGAAGTCGTTTCGTGAGATCGCATATTCAGCTTCCGCAAGATTCGCCCCTATGGATGTGCCGCATTTCAGCAGCTGCTTGGACATAACATATTCATGCTTGATTTTGCATAAATAGTCATATACACGCACGATACGGATGGCAAATCTTTTACTTTTGATCAATGCGATCCCACTCATGAAACTTCTCCACTAAAACGATCAAGCAGGAAAACACGCCGTACAAATCAGAGAAATCCTGAGCAAAGCGAAGGATTTCATCCACAACTTATCACTTATCACTCATCCCTTATCACTTACAATGTTACTCCTTGCTTAAATATCGCAATCTCCCTAAACCCATTCTCCTCGTTGCGGGCGAGCTTTTCGCCGGAGGCGATCTCGAGGACGAGGGTCATGAGCTCCTCGCCCAGCTGGGGAAGAGTCATGCCGGAGAGTAGGCGGCCGGCGTTGAAGTCGATCCAGTTGTGCTTTTTCGTGGCCAGGGGCGTGTTGGACGCGATCTTGATGGTGGGCACGGGGCTGCCGAAGGGCGTGCCGCGGCCGGTGGAGAAGAGCACCAGCTGCGCGCCGCTGGCGGCAAGGGCCGTGGACGCGACCAGGTCGTTGCCCGGCGCGCTCAGCAGGTTCAATCCGGGGGCGGTGACGCGCTCGGCATAGCCGAGGACGCCCTTGACCGCGGAGGAACCGGACTTCTGGGTGCAGCCCAGGGCCTTGTCCTCCAGGGTGGTGATGCCGCCCGCCTTGTTGCCGGGAGACGGGTTCTCGTACACGGGCATGTGATAGCTCTCGAAATAGCCCTTGAAGTCGTTGATCAGGTGCACCGTCTTCTGGAAGAGCTCCTCCGTGCCGCAGCGGGACATGAGGATGGTCTCCGCGCCGAACATCTCGGGCACTTCGGTCAGAATGGTGCTGCCGCCCATGGCCGTCAGCAGGTCCGAGAACACGCCGATGGTGGGGTTCGCGGTGATGCCGGACAGGCCGTCCGAGCCGCCGCACTTGAGGCCGACCACCAGCTGGTCCGCCGGGCAGGGCACGCGCTTGTCCCCGCGCATCTTGGCCGCCAGCTCCTGGATCAGCTCCATGCCTGCGGCCAGCTCGTCCTCCACGCTCTGGCACACCAGCATGCGCACGCGGCTCTCGTCATAGTCCCCCATGTAGGGCGTGATCTGGGCGATGCCGCTGTTCTCGCAGCCCAGGCCCAGGAGCAGCACGCCGCCCGCGTTGGGATGCACGGCAAAGTCCGCCAGGGCCTTGCGCGTGTTGTCCTGGTCCAGCGCCAGCTGGGAGCAGCCGTAGGGGTGGGTGAAGGCGTACACGCCTTCGATGCTCCCGCCCACCAGGTCCTGCGCCATCTGCGCCAGCGTCTTGGCCACGTCGTTCACGCAGCCGACAGTGGGGATGATCCACAGCTCGTTGCGGATGCCGGGCCGGCGGTCCGCCCGCGGATAGCCCATGAAGGTGCGCGGCGGCAGGTGCTTCTCTGGCACCTCGATGGGGTTCCAGGTGTATTCCAGCTCGCCGGAAAGCAGGGTCTTCAGGTTGTGGGTGTGCACATGCGCGCCGGCAGGAATATCCGCCAGCGCCCGCCCGATGGGATAGCCGTACTTGATGACCGGCTCGCCCTCTTTGATGTCCCGCAGGGCCACTTTATGCCCCATGGGCAGGTCTTCGGTCAGGGCGATCTCCCCGCCGCCATAAGCCACGTTCTCCCCCGCCTTCAGCGGCTCCAGCGCCACCGCGACCATGTCGCGGGGAGTGATCTTTAATAGTCTGTTCAAGAGAAACCTCCAAATCAAGTGTGGAGTGTGAAGAGTGGAGAGTGAAGTGGTGGAAGAAACTGCGCAAGCGCAGTTTCCTTCTATTTGCACGATCTAACAAAAACCTGAAAACTCTGAACCGAAGGTGAAGAGTTTTTTCCTTCACTCCACTCTTCACACTTCACTCTTCACACTTATGAAAACGTAATCGATTTTACGCAATAGCCTCTTTATACGCTTCCAGCGCTCCCTTTTCGCGGATGAGCTTGAGGATGCGGACGATCTCAGGCTCGAGGCCGGGGACCTGGGTCAGGTCCTGGCCCCACATCTGCTCGTTGGTCAGCACATCGTGCACCAGAGCTTCAGGGGCGGCGTCCTTGCGGGCGGCGTAGAATTCCAGCACCCAGCGGTCGTCGGAGACCACGTAGTCGTTGCCCTTCGGGCGGCGGCAGACCAGGCCCTTGTCGTTGAGCTCCTGGATGTCGTTGGAATAGAAGGCGATGTACGCCGCCAGGCTCGCGGTCAGGCACTTGGGCAGCTGGCCGTTTTTCTCCACATAGTCCAGGAAGGTGGGCATGTTGCGGGCGCGCCACTTGGAGGTGGAGTTCAGGGAGATGCTCATGAGCTCGTGGTTCACGAAGGGGTTGTTGAAGCGGTCCTGCACCGCCGCGGCGAAGTCGTCCAGGTCCTTCTTGTCCAGCGGCAGGGTGGGAATGACCTCCTCGTTGAGCATCTTGTTCATGAACCCGCGCACGGTGTCGTCATGCATGCAGTCGCGCACGATGTCGAAGCCCGCCAGGTACGCGCCGAGCACGAAGCCGGTGTGCGCACCGTTCAGGATGCGCACCTTCCGCTTCTTGTAGGGGGTCACGTCGGGCACCACGATCACGGGCACGCCCGCGGCCTTGAAGGGCAGGCGGTCCTCCAGCCCCTCCGGGCCCTCGATGACCCAGATGCCGAAGACCTCGCCCACGTCGGTCAGCGGGTCCTCATAGCCGTTCTGCTCGTTCAGGCGGGCGACCTCCTGCGGGTCGCGGATGCGGCCGGGCACGATGCGGTCCACCAGGGTGGAGCAGAAGATGTTCTCGTTGTTGACCCAGGCGCGGAACTCGTCCGAGAGCTTCCAGTCGTCGATGTACTGGTTGACGCACTTGAGCAGCTCCTTGCCGTTGTTGTCGATGAGCTCGCAGGACAGCATGATGATGCCCTTCTTGCCCGCGGTGAAGCGCTCGTACAGTACGCGGGTGAGTTTCGCCGGGAAAGAGATCGGCGGGTTCTGGCCGAAGGCGCTCTCCGTGTCGTGCACGATGCCCGCCTCGGTGGTGTTGGAGACGATGATCTCCAGGTCGTCGCTCTTGGCAAAGTCCAGCACCTTGTCCCACTCGCCGTAGGGGTTCAGGCAGCGGCTGCAGGCGGAGATGACGCGCTTGTCATCCACCTTGACGCCCTTTTCGCTGCCGCGCAGGTACAGGGTGTACAGGCCCTCCTGCGCGTTGATCAGGTCCGCCAGGCCCGGTGCGATGGGCTGCACCAGCACCACCTTGCCGTTATAGCCGGACTTTTCGTTGGCGATGTCGATGAAATCGTCCACAAAGGCGCGCAGGAAATTGCCTTCGCCGAACTGCATCACCTTCTCCGGCGCCTTTTCAAGGATGTATCCCTTATAGCCGGAAGCCTTCAGTACCTCATAATTCAGTTGAGCCATAGTGACCGCCCTCCTTCTGCTTTCACAGGAAGTGTTATATTCCTCCCCACAGTATACTTCCCCGGTGAAACAAATGTCAAGATAAGGCTTTCGCTCAGCTTCGACAGGGGAACACGTCCCTCTTCAAAACCCCTGGGGTTACAGTTTGTCTCCCGGCATTGAAAGAAGCCGCCCAACGGGCGGCTTCCGGGATTGATGGGGTTATTATTTCTTGATCTGGCTCAGGGCGTCTTCCACAGCCGCCATGATGGCCTTGGAGGTCTCGGTCGCGCCGGACACGGCGTCCACAGAGGCAGACTGGGCCTTGACGATGGCGTCGGGGATGGTGTTCATCGCGGGGTCGCAGATGCCGGGGGTCTCGCTGCTGCTCAGCACTTCGATCTTCGCGATCTTGTCGCCGTCCATGGTCACCTTGACCTTCAGCTCGCCGCGGCTGGTGGAGCTGGTGCCGATGTACTCGTTGGCGGCCAGTTCGGGAGCGGCTTCCTCGACCACGGGAGCGGCCTCTTCATAGCCGTACTGGATGTTCAAGAGCTCGATGGTCTTGCACACGACCTCGCCGGTCAGCGCCGCGCAGCGGGCCTTGCGGGCGTCGTCGCCCATCTGCAGGTTGTTGGCCTTCATGAACTTGTTGACGGAAGCGTTGCAGGTGATGTCCTCCGCCACGGTGGTGATGGCCTTGTATTCAGGCTGATAGGTGGGGAAGGGCTCCTTGCGGTACCAGTCGAACAGCTGGTTGCGCAGCTGGCCGGCCACCGCAGGCTCGCAGAAGAAGCCGATCATCATGCAGGCGCCCGCCAGCGCGCCGCACAGGGTCTGGCAGCCGTAGCCGCCCGCGGCCAGGGACATGGTCTTGGCCGGGATCATGTTATAGGGATAGCCGTACTCCTCCGCCAGCAGCTCCATGATGCCCGCGACGGCACCGCCGCCGCAGCCGCCCACCTGGTACCAGCGCTTGTAGGTGTACTCCAGCGCCTTCTGCTTGTCGATGGGATGCCAGGTCCAGGGATGCTCAGGGATCGCAGGATCGTCCGCCAGAGCAGGCACAGCGGGCAGCATGCTGGCCACCGCGAAGCTCGCAGCGCCGGCACCCAGGCCCTTCAGGAATGAACGGCGATCCAGTTCTTTGTTAGACATATGATTTCCTCCTTTCCCTTTCCGCCTCAGGGCGAAAGGACCGTCTTTGATTATTATACTCCCGATTTTCAAATCCTTCAACCAAGCGGAACAGTATGTGATTGAAGATTGCCGGACGCTCCCGGCTGTGGTAGAATAGATAAAACGACCGCCCGGAGGAACGCCATGAAGCTGAAAGTGCTGGACGCTGAACTGACCATCTGCCAGGTGGCGGACGCCGCGGATATCGACCTGAAGGCCGGTCTCTGCTTTATCGGAAAGACCGACGAAGAGCTCTCCCTGGTCTGCGAGACGGAGGCCGCGCCGGCCCGCACCCTCGCCCGCAGCGACGGCTGGCGGGCCTTCCGCATCGAGGGCGTGCTGGACTTCTCCCTGGTGGGCATCCTGGCCCGGATCTCCGCCATCCTCGCCGCCCGGAATATCGGCATCTTCGCCGTTTCGACCTTTAACACCGACTACATCCTGGTCAAGAAGGAAAACCTGGACCGGGCCTTGGAAGCGCTGGAGAAAGAGGGATACGAGGTTAATTAGGAATGCGGAATTCGGAATGCGGAATTAGATAATGCTTTGAGGATGCCCGGAGGGCAGCATCAAAAAGCGCCGGCGAAGCCAGCGCTTTTTATCATTTAATTCCGCATTCCGAATTCCGAACTCCGAATTGTCTTATTCTCCCACGAATCCGCTGCCGTTCAGCTCGCTCCACAGAAACCAGGTCTCCAGCGCGGCGGAGGGCTCGTCCTGCAGCCAGATGTGCGCCCAGTAGGCCATGTCGTTCGACAGGGCGCTGACCGGCGTACCGGGGGCGTAGAGCAGCATCTCATCCCCCGCGCTGAGCCCGTAGGGGGCCGCAGCCACATAGCGGACGCCGTCCTCGATGGTCTCGGCCTGGCCCTGGTCCGGGGTCAGCGCGTCGATGCGGATGCGCCAGCAGTTTTCGCCCGCCTGCCCCGCCAGGCTCATCCGGCCGGTGAAGGAGCAGGTATAGACCGTGCCGAAGGGGTAGCCCTCGCCGCTCTCACCGATCTCGCTGTCGTGGAACGCCCCGCTGAAGGAGCCGTCCGCGCGGATGCGCAGGTCTGTGGACCAGCCGCCCGCGCCGCTGCTGTAGCTCCAATTGAGACCGGCCAGGGTGCCCATTATATCCCCCGCCGCCAGGGCCGAAGCGGCCGGCAGCATGAGCGCCAGGCATAATGCGAGTGCCAGGATCCTTTTCATTCCGGTTCCCTCCGTTTTCCGCTGCACAGCAGCAGCTTACCTGCCAGGATTACGGGAACAGTATAACACATTTCCGGTGCGTTATCACGCTGAAAGATGTAAAAAGAGACGGGCGGACCCGTCTCTTTTTGTAAAAACCTGGTTTTATTCCAGGGCTTTGGCTTTCTTGGCGATCTTCTGCTGCTTGAAGAAGCCGCCGATCAGCTTGCCCAGGCCCTTGAAGAAGCCGATGGCATGGCCGTTCACGATGTCCAGGATGCCGTCGCACATCTCCTGGCTCACCATGCCACCCGCCATCTTGCCGATGGCACGGATGGGCATGTTGTAGATGAAGGTGATGTTCAGATCCGGCGTGCCCTTTTCGATGGACTTTTTGAGCATGCCGTCCATGATCTTCCACACCAGGCGCGCTTTCAGGCTCTTGGCGTAGTAGAGCTGGGCGATGGCGTCGTTGGGCTGGATGGTGCCGCTCCACTTGCCGTCGGGGATATCGTGGCCCAGCAGGGCGGTGAATTCCGCGTCGGACACGGCCTTGATATTGCCGCTGGCATAGCTGGGCAGCTTGCTCAGGTCTTCGCACTTCGGCGCGTCGGTGCCCTGCACGGTCACGTCTGCGCAGAGGCGGATATCCGCCACGGAAGCGCCGACCATCAGCGTGTACTCGCCGCCGTCCACCTCAAACTTGTCCGTCTTGTCGTTCCAGTAGCGGAAGGCCTTGTCGTCCAGCGGGATGGTCACCTGGCGGCTCTCGCCCGCCTTCAGGAAGACCTTGGCGAAGCCCTTGAGCTCCTTCGCGGGGCGGTAGACGCTGGGCGCCTTGGCGTGCACGTACAGCTGCGCCACTTCCGCGCCGTCGCGGGAGCCGGTGTTGGTCAGGGTGAAGGTGACTTCCTTGTCCGTGGCCTTCAGATCGCTGTATTCAAAGGTGGTGTAGGAGAGGCCGAAGCCGAAGGGGAAGGTGACGGGCACCTGGGCCGTCTCATAGTAGCGGTAGCCCACATAGAGGCCCTCGCGGTATTCCACGCTGCGCTCCTTGGCCGGGAAGTAGGGCGCGGAGGAGCAGTCCTCGTACTTGACCGGGTAGCTCTCGCTCAGCTTGCCGGAGGGGTTCACGTCGCCCAGGATCACCTTGAGCACCGCGCCTGCGCCGGCCTGGCCGCACAGGTAGCCGTGCACCAGGGCCTTGCACTGGTCGAGCCAGGGCATCTCCACCGCGGAACCGGCGGACATGACCACGATCACGTTGGGGTTCGCCTGGGCCACGGCCTTCAGCGCCTGGGTCTGGCACTCGGGCAGGGCCAGGGTGCTGCGGTCCAGGCCCTCGGACTCGGCGATCTCGTCCAGGCCGATGTACATGAGCACATAATCCGCCTTCTTCGCCAGCTCCGCCGCCTCGGCGATCAGGGCCTGATCCGGCGCGCCGTGGCGCGGATACGCAGGCGCGAAGCCCGCCACGTCGAAGGCGTAGTCCTTGATCACGTCCATGGTGTTGTCCAGCTTGGTGCAGTTGACCACGGAGGAGCCGGCGCCCTGGTAGCGCGCCTTCTGGGCGAACTCACCGATGACGGCCACCTTCGCGCCCTTCTTCAGGGGCAGGATGCCGCCCTCGTTCTTGAGCAGGACGATGGACTCCTCGCTGCACTTCATGGCGAAGCGGTGATGGGCCTCCTTGTCGAAGGGCTTGCCCTTCAGCGGGTCCACGGCCTTGCGGGTGGACAGTATCACGTCCAGCAGCTCATCCACACGGACGTCCACTTCATCCTCGCTGATGCGACCCTCGTACACGGCCTTCATCAGCTGGTTGGGGCTGTCGCCGCCGGTGGTGGGCATTTCCAGGTGGGAGCCGGCGCGCACGCCGTCCACGAAGTCGTTGCAGGCGCCCCAGTCGGAGACCACGAAGCCGTCAAAGCCCCAGGTGTCGCGCAGGATCTCCTGCAGCAGGTGGGCGTTCTCGTTGGCGTACACGCCATTCACCATGTTGTAGGAGCTCATGATGGACTTCGGGTGCCCCTCGCGCACGGCGATCTCGAAGTTGGTCAGGTAGATCTCGCGCAGGGTGCGCTCATCCATGACGGAGTTGGACGCCATGCGCCTCAATTCCGTGTTGTTGGCGGCAAAGTGCTTGGGGCAGGCGGAAACGCCGTTCTTCTGGATGCCGCGGATGTAGCCCGCCGCCATCTTGCCCGCCAGATAGGGGTCTTCGGAGAAGTATTCAAAGTTGCGGCCGCAGAAGGGGTTGCGCTTGATGTTCAGCCCCGGGCCCAGCAGAACGCACACGTCCTGGCTGGCCGCCTCCGCGCCCAGGTGCTCGCCCAGCTGCTCGCCCAGCTCGGGGTCCCAGCTGTTGGCCATGGTGGCCGCGGTGGGGTAGCAGGTGGCCGGCAGGGAGCCGTTCAGGCCCAGCTGGTCGCCAGCGCCCTCCTGCTTGCGGATGCCGTGGGGGCCGTCAGACAGGGTCATGTTCCCCACGCCCAGGCGCTTCACGCTCTGGGTCTGCCAGAAATCCCGCCCCGACAGGAGGTGGCATTTTTCTTCCAGGGTCAGTTGGGAGATAATGTCCTCATGCTTCATACTCGTTGCTCCTTATTCACGCCGTCTCCAGCGACCGATATGTTCTTCATACCGGATCATTCTGCGCGGCATGATTATTGCGGCAATAACTATAACATATCCGACACAGTTTTGTACAGGGGATTTGGAAAAAAAGACGGAATGGTCCAGAACGGACATCCCCCAGACCGCCGCGTGTCGATTGACCCGCCGGGGTTTCTATGATAAAATACTTTTCAGTTGACCCCACATTGATGAACGGAGAAGGTGACCGCAGTGAAGAAAGCAGCAGCAGTCATGATCCTGGCGGCAGTGTTCGTGCTCCTGTTCGCAGCTTCGGCGATAGCAGGCCCGACGAACCCGAGGCGGCAGGAGATGCTGAAATCGCTCAAAAGGCATCAGGAGCTCCTGAAGACAAGGAAAGTAAAATCCATCAAATCAGTCCAGGAAGCCACGCCGTCTGTGGGCATCGACCTGTCCGGTGATCTGACCTCCGGCGAAACGGTGACTCTGACTGCGACCGTGACCGGCGTGGAGGATCCATCCGGTCTGAAATATATATGGGCGATCCAGGATGTGGAGCGGGATCCTTCCGGGTATACATATTATGGAGAGGAAACCGAAGAAGCGCAGCTCGCGTATACATTTTACAGCGCCGGGCATTATGCCTGCTGGGTGGACGTGTATCAGGGCGAGAATAATATCGCATGGGAATACATCGATTTCACTGTCGGCGGCACCCAAACGATCGAAAAAAAGGTGGCAGAGGTCGTCAGCAGCTGCAGAGCGTCCACAGACTGGCAGACTGCGCTGAACCTGTATGACTGGCTGACGCACCACATGTACTATGACGGATCCTACAGCTTTTACGGCCCCGACGCCATCCTCCGCGGTTACGGTGTCTGCGACAGTTACAGCAAGGACTATTTGCTGCTGTGCCAGGAGGCCGGCATCCCCGTCGAGCGGGCGCTCAGCAGCTCTCATGCGTGGAACACGCTGAATATCGACGGGAAATGGTATCAGGCGGATCCTACCTGGGACGATCCGAATTCCGCCATGCCCGGGGAAGGCAGCCCAGTCAGCGGCTGGGAAGGCCATGAATTCTTCTGCCTGAACAGCAGCATCATGCAGAGCGTCGAATCCCACGAGCTCAAAAGCGGCGCCCACGCGGCCAGCTGCACTTCTCTGGACGCCAACTACTACATTTACACAGAGGAATGGAAAAATTGGGGGCTCTCCGATTACGGACCAACTGGCGGGTTCGTTACTCCTGTATACACCTTGGTGGATGATGCCTTCAACCAGGATATAACCGTCTGGAACCTGAATGAGGACACGGGATATGATGGCGCGCTTTGGGAAATGTCCGGTGACGAAATCAGCTGGGTCTCTTCCAGCTATAATATCAAACCCAGGCTGCTGATCTGGGCCATCAGCCGGGACGGCGTCATGCTGGAAAACGGCGGCCCCGCCACTGTCAGCGCCAGCTTGACGGACGACGGCTTCTGCTTCCGTCTGACGGGCTGGAACATCCCGGATCCCGGCACCCTGGACCTGCCAGACGACGCGGAAACGGTCGAGGAGCAGGCCTTCCTGGGGGTGGACGCCGCCATCGTGTCCTTCCCGTCCCGGCTGAACACCGTCGGCGCGAGAGCTTTTGCCGACAGCAGCGTACGGACGGTGTATTTCTCCGGCAATGATATTGACCTCGCCAGCGACGCCTTCGACGGCTGCGAGCGGCTGATCTTCGTGACGGATAACGCCGCCGCCATCCAATACGCCGCCGACCACGGCTATCTCGTGATCGCGCCTTGAGCAAATGATTAAAGGATCCATTTCATGAACGTTTTTGACCTTGCCATCCTGGCCGTACTGCTTTTGAGCGTTGCCTACGCCATCTACCGCGGGGCGGTGCAGACCGTGCTGAACACGGGCGCGCTGATCCTGGCGGTGCTGCTGGCGTACCCGCTGAGCGTGCCGCTGTCCGACGCCGTAGCGGGCAACACGGCCATTACCTCCCAGCTGCTCACCTACACGGACGCCCTGGCCCGCGTGGGCGACGTGGAGCTGGCCAACACGCCGGTGACCGGCATTTCGCCGGAGACCATCGACCTGGTCGTCGAAAACACCGGCCTGCCGGACGCCCTGGCCACGATCCTGCGCCGCAACCTGGAGAGCGGCGCGCGCATCGAATCCGACCGAACGGTCAACGATTACGTGCAGAGCGCGGTGCTGGCCTCAGCCATCCGCATCCTGAGCTACCTGATCTGTGTGTTCGGCGTCTACATCGCGCTGGCGCTCATCATCAGCCTCGCCAACTACGTGTTCCACTTCCCGCTTTTGCGGGGGGTGGACTGGGCGGCAGCGGGCCTGTTCGGCCTCGCCCGGGGCGCGATGCTGCTGGCGCTGTTCTTCCTGCTGGTGCCGCTGGCGCTGACCGTGGTCCCGCTGGACGCGGTCAAGGACCTGCTGTCCGGCAGCGCCATGGCTCGGCATTTCATGAGCATCCCCTTCTTTACCGGTATTTATTTCAGCTGACAAGGAGCGTTTTATGCCTGTTAAGGCCCCAATGACGGGCGTCGATCTGTCCGATACTGCCTGCCTTTTCCCCGCTTCCGGCGACGCGCCGGAGCTCTCTCCCGCCGCCGTACGCCTCTCCTACGAGCTGGCGACGGCGGCTTATACTATGGACCCCGGATGCTGGCTGCAGGCGGGCTGGCAGGACTGTTCTTTCCTGGTGAACCGCAGCGTGATCACCGGAGAAATGCTGAACAGCTCCGGTACGCCCCTGAACGGCCTGACCCGCGCCGCCCTGCAGAAGTTCGCGCGGCTCAAGATGTCCGCCCTGAATCCGGTGGAGCAGGTCATGAGCCTGCACCAGCCCGAGCAGGAGTCCGCCTCCCTCAAGGCCATCGTGATGATCCGGCCCCAGGGCGAGCAGATGATCGTGGCCGTGGGCTTCATGGGCACCGGCAAACAGCTGGGCGACTGGGAGGCCAACCTGCGCATGGCGGTCCGGGACGGGCTGCACGAGGGCTTTCTGCAGCTGGCCCAGGAGTTCATCGAAAAGCTGCCCCAGATCCGTTTTCCCTGGGCGGCAGGCGTCCTAAAACAGCCGGACCTGAGCCTGCGGGAGATCATCGACGGGCTGAAGCAGCCCGGCAGCCCCTTCCGACTGTGGGTATGCGGCCACAGCCAGGGCGGCGCGGCGATGCAGACCTTCATCGACCGGCTGCTGCAGGACGGCGTGCGGAGGGAATACCTGCGGGGCTTCGGCTTTGCCTCCCCCACGGTGGCCCATCCGGGGCGCCCTCTGCCGGCGGACGGCTACCCCATCACCCATATCATGAACGCGGACGACCTGGTGCCCCGCCTCGGCGCCTGGGCGCACCTGGGCGAATGCCTGGCCTTTGACCCGGCGGAGGACGACCGGGCAAAGATGTACGGCCCCGCGGCCCAGGACCCCTGCACCCTGCAGGCCCGCCGCCTGTTGGAACAGGCCGAAACCGCGCCGGAAGCCCTGCTGGACGGCATCGCCATCCTGCGCGTGCTGCGCCGGCAGTCAGAGGCGACCCTGCGGCGCGTGCTGGGCGAGACCGAGCAAATGCCCTTCACCGACCTGCTGAACGCGGGCGAGGACAGCGTGCTGAGCCTGCTGGACCGCGTGGCCGGCCGGCTGGAGCAGGGATACCTGTACGTCTCCGGCGAAGCGGACCTGCCCGAAGCGCGGTTGTCCGCCCTGACCGGAGCCTGGGAGGCCCTGCTGCGGGAGCACGGCGCCGCCGCCTGGATCCGGGGCATCAAGAACGCCTGCATCCTGCCCCACCGGCTGTACGACGCGGCCGGGGACGAGATCCCCTCCTACTTTTACATCGTCACCGAGGGCCTCGATCGGCTGCGCCCCGCGGCGGACCCCTCCGCCCCGCCGGCGGTCCTGGACAGGGGGACGACGGCTCCGGAAGCCGTCAAGCGCGTCTACCGCCCCGCCGTACCGCGGCCTTTGCTCCCCAACGCGGCCGCCGTAAGGCTCAGGCGCTATGCCGCCTCCCTGCGCCTGCTGGCCGCGTCCCACGCGCTGAAAAGAAGGAAATAACGGCATACGAAAAGGCATCCTGACCCCATCGGGCCATCAGGATGCCTTTTTCGTTGCTTATATTCGGTCCATCAGCAGTCCCGCTGCCGTTCCTCCGTCCGCCACCGCACGGAAGGCGGGTCGTTCCGGCGCTCGCCCAGATGCTTTTCCATCCAGACCATGCTGTACCAGCGGCCGAACTTGCAGGCGCACTGCCGGAAGGTGCCTGCCAGGCGGTAGCCCAGATGGGCGTGGAAGCGCTCGCTGGCGTGGGTCAGGTATTCATCCTCCTGGTCAGGCACGGCGATGCAGGCGTACAGGTTCAGGATGCCCATGGCCTGGAGCTGCGCTTCCAGCGCTTCATACAGCTGCCGGCCCAGGCCGCGTCCCCGCGCCTCCCGGTCCAGATAGATGGTGGTCTCGCAGGACCAGTCGTAGGCCGCCCGGCCCTTGAAGGGGCCCGCGTAGGCGTAGCCCAGCACCCGGTCCTCCTCCTCGACGACCAGGTAGGGGTAGCGGGCCATGATCCCGCGCATCCGCTCCCGGAACTCCTCCGGGGACGGGGCTGCGAACTCAAAGGTCACGGCCGTGCGCTCCACATACCAGGCATAGATCTCCGCCAGCCGCTCGGCGTCGGAGAGAACCGCGTTTCGGACCATCTGTCAGTACCCCGCATTCACCAGTTCTTCGCAGAGGGCGGACCAGAAGGCGTAGATCTGGTCGCGCTTTTTGTCCGCCGTCATAAAGTCCACGATCTCCGTATGGGATACGGAGCCATCCACGCAGTCGCCGCGGTACTCGCCGAAGATGGCGGAATCCCGGGGCACCAGGCCGTCGGTGATGTGCGCCTTTTCGATCCAGCGGGAGAACATGAGCGGGATGCTCATGACGAAGTCCTGCCCCTTCTCGCCCTTGCGCACCGCAGATGAAAAGCTCTGGCAGAAGACGTCCCCGGAGCAGTTCAGGGCCTCCGTGTTCTCGTCCGTCACGCGGCGCATCTCCTGGCAGGCCGTGAAGCTGTCGGGCGAGCGGTCGCCCAGGATGCGGTAGGCCAGGTTGACCCACCAGGCAGCGTAGCGCACCGCGAACTCCGGGAAGCGCAGGATGAAGCTGGCGATGGGCGAACCGCGGAAGGGCGTGCACAAAGTCGTCAGCGACGCGACCCGCCCCGACATGCCCAGGTCCTGGATCATGCACTTGGCGTCCAAACCGCCCTTGGAATGGGCGATGATGTTGACCTTCTCCGCCCCGGTCTCCGTGCAGATCCTTTCGATCTCCTCCTTCAGCTGCGCCGCGTTGCTTTCCACGCTCCCGACGGCGTCGATCCGGCTGGTGAACACCTGATACCCCTGGATGCGCAGGATGCGGTCGATCTTCCCGAAGGAGCGCATGAAAAACGTGTCCTTCATGGCAAAGCCGTGCACCAGCAGCAGCGGATAGCGCGTTTTCATCGCCCGTTACGCTCCTTCGTTGAGCCGCAGCGCGAGGACCTCCCAGGGCCTGAGCTCCGTCAGGCCGCAGACGGCCTCGCCGTCCTCCGCGCGCACGCCGCCCGGCAGGCAGACGGTGACGGCGTGGGGATTGCCGTTCATCAGGAAGAGGAAGCGCCCGGCATCTCCCGCACGACTGGCGCAGTCCACGCCTTCGGGCAGGCCCTTGACCAGGGGATCGAGCCCGCACCGGCTGAGCAGGTCCGCGTAAAAGTCCCGGAGGAAATCCTCCCCCGTGCGGGCGGCGATGTAATATGCCTTTCCCTTGCCGTAGACGTTGCGGGTCAGCACGGGATAGCCGCGGTAAAAGTTCTCGTCATACAGGGCCAGCACCTCCGCGCCGCGGGTGTGCACCAGGGCGGCGTAATCGTCCACCTGGTAGGTCCTGCCCTTCCAGCCGAAGTGGTTGTGCTGCGTCTCGTCCAGGGTGTCCGTCTCCTCGTCCCAGAGGCCGAAGACCTCCTTGAGGGGGCCGGGCCAGCCGCCGGGGAAAGCCTTGTCGTCCTCATCCACCCAGCCGGAGATATAGGTGCCCACGTACACGCCGCCCTCCGCCACGAAGTGCTGGACGTGCTCGGCAAAGCCGGGCCTCAGCAGGTAGGTCATGGGGCCGATGACCGCGGTGTAGCCCTCCAGCCCGCAGGTCTGGTCGATCAGGTCCACGTCATGGCCGAGCCCCTTCAGGGCGCGGTAATGGGCGCGGACGGTCTCCTCATATTTCTGGTGGTTCTTGTGCCCGAAGGCCGCCTGGTCCAGGGCCCAGCGGTTCTCCCAGTCGTAGATCAGGGCGATGCGGCTTTCCGGCGCGCTGCCGGTCACCGCCTTCAGCTGCCTGAGCCGCTGGCCCACCTCGGCGACCTCGCGGAAGACGCGGGTCTCCCGGGTGCCCACGTGGTCCACCACCGCGCCGTGGAATTTCTCCGCGCCGCCGCGGCCCTTGCGGAACTGGAAATACTGCACGCTGTCCGAGCCGTGGGCGATGGCCTGCAGGCCCTGCAGCATCAGCACGCCGGGCTGGCGCAGGCGGTTGACCGGCTGCCAGTTCACGGCGCTGGGCGAGGATTCCATCATCATGAAGGGCTTCTGCCCGCCGACGCCGCGCATCAGGTCATGGTTGAAGGCGGCGTCCATCAGTACGCGCGCGTCCCGGCTGTCCCCGGTCCACTGGGGATAGTTGTCCCAGGAGGACACGTCCAGGGCGCGGCCCAGGTCGAAGTAGTCGATACCGGGATAGGCGGCCATCAGGTTGGCCGTGCAGGGCACGTCCGGCGTGATGGCCTTCAGGGGCGCGATCTCCCACTCATAGAAATCCCGGAATTGGTGCGAGGTAAAGCGCCGCCAGTTCAGGGTCAGGGCCGGGTTATCGCACTCGCCGATGGGCGACGGGCTCTCGATGGCCTCAAAGGAGGGATAGAGGTGGCTCCAGAAGGAGTTCCACCAGGACTCGTTGAGCCGCTCGATGGTGCCGTACTTTTCTTTGAGCCATTCGTGGAAGCGCGCCTGGCACAGCGGGCAATGGCACTCACCGCCGTACTCGTTGGAGACGTGCCACAGCCCCAGGGCCGGGTGATCCTTATACCGTTCGGCCAGGGCGGTGTTGATGGCCCGCACTTTCTCGCGGTACACCGGCGAGCTCAGGCAGTGGTTGTGCCGGGTGCCGTACAGGGCCCGCCGGCGCTCCGCGTCCACGCGCAGCACCTCAGGGTACTTTTCCGCCATCCACTGGGGCTTGGCTCCGCTGGGCGTGGCCAGCACGGCCTTCCTGCCGTTCTTGGCCAGCAGGTCCATGACCTCGTCCAGGAAGCTGAAATCGTATTCCCCTTCCCGGGGCTCCAGCACCGCCCAGGAGAAGATGCCCACCGACAGGGTGTTGATCCCCGCCGCCTTCGCCAGCTCCATATCCTTGGGCCAGATCTCGTCCTTCCAGCGCAGCCACTGCTCGGGGTTATAGTCCCCGCCGTGCAGGAGCTCCGGAAAACCCTTCATGATGGGTGGATACTGCATGATCGCGCCTCCCTGTTCTTCCGTTGTTTTTGCCGTTCGCTTCAGCAGGATTATAGCATAGTTCAGGCCGGATGAAAAGCGGGATTGTTGATGCTTATCATGGCTTTTCTCTTTCAAAAGTCTTCGGGTTATGCTATAGTTGCAGTGACCGCAGGGACGGTAAAACGGAATTTCGGGAGATGCGCCATGATCAAACTCAAGTACGGCAACACGAACACATTTTATATCCCCGGCAGCAGCGGCGGGCTTCTGGTCGATACCGATTACGCCGGCACGCAGCGGGCGTTCTATCAGGCCCTCAAGGCCCACGGCCTTCAGGTAAAGGATATCGCCTTCGTGCTGGCCACCCATTATCATCCGGATCACATGGGCCTGATCGGCAGCTTGATGAAGCAGGGCGTCCGGCTGCTGCTTTTGGACGTCCAGACGGCTTCCGTCCATTTTTCGGACGGCATCTTTGCCCGAGACGGCCTCCCCTTCGAGCCGATCGACGAGACCAACGCAGAGCTCATCCGCTGTCAGGACAGCCGGAGATTCCTGGCCGGAATGGGGATCGCCGGGGAGATCATACCCACGCCCAGCCACAGCGATGACAGCGTTTCCGTGATCCTGGACGACGGGGACTGCTTTGTGGGCGACCTGGAGCCGATCGAATACCTGGACGCCTATGAAAATAACGAGAAATTAAAGGCTGACTGGGAACTGCTGATGGCCCATCACCCGAAGCGGGTCTTCTACGCGCACGTGAATGAGAAATACCTTGATTCGGCGCGGTGAGGTTTGGATCAAATGGGATTGCAAAAATAGCCAAATACACGAGGGCCGGATAAGATGAATTGAATTTACGCGTTACGGGGCGGGCGGGCCAGTGTCCCGCCCCTACAAGGTTACCATTGGTGCGCCTCTTCCATGACGGGTAGAAACCTGTTTGTCGGAACGGAAACAACCAATGGTCAAACTGTAGGGGCGGGACACTGGCCCGCCCGCCCTGTTGCGCGTAAACGGTGTAATGCCCGTTAAAACCACCTCTCTTATACCTCAACCACCTCAAAAGGCCCGCCTGCTTTCGCAGACGGGCCTTGTCTTTATCAAATGTCTTATTACACCAGCTGTCTCCGGGCCCTTTCCTTCTCGGCAGCCTCGTCGTCGGCGGGGTACCACATGGGCTCCACCAGGTGGACGCAGCAGGCTTCGCCCTGGGAGAAGGTGACGCGGTGCGGGGTCTGCACCTTCAGCAGCTGCTCGCCCACGGGCACGAGGTACTCGGTGCGGTCGGTCAGGAAGATGCGCTTCTCAATGTGTGTGGCAAAGCCGCCCTCGCCGGGGCCGGTCAGGGCGATCTCGTTGGGGCGGGTGGCGACCACCATCTCCGCCGCGGCATCCGGGGGCACGGGCAGGTCCAGGGCCTGCTCCATGTGGCCCTTGGGGTAGGCCTTGCCGTCCTTCACGGTCACGTTGATGAAGGTGCTCTCGCCCAGGAAGTTGTGCACAAAGCGGTTGCAGGGCTTGTTGTACAGGTTTTCCGGCGTGTCGATCTGCATGATCTTGCCCATGTCGCAGACCATCATGCGGTCGGAGATGGCCATGGCCTCGCTCTGGTCATGGGTCACGAAGATGATGGTGAAGTTGAACTTGCGCTGCAGGGCCTTGATCTCAAAGCGCATGGTCTCGCGCAGCTTGGGGTCCAGGTTGGACAGGGGCTCGTCCAGCAGCATGACCTTCGGGTTGGTGACGATGGCGCGGGCCAGCGCGATGCGCTGCTGCTGGCCGCCGGACAGGTCGCCGGGGAACACCGTCTCGAGGCCCGTCAGGCTTGTGTGGTGCAGGGCCTCGGCCACGCGCTTGTTGATATCC
>CADAPM010000010.1 GCA_902789795.1 uncultured Eubacteriales bacterium | reverse complement strand
GAGCTGCGCCTGCAGAACGCGCCTCTGGGCATCATCAACCTGGGCGAATACGCCTGGAACAACGTGGTGCACATGGAGCCCCGCGCCCAGCTGCGCCTGGAGCGCCTGCAGCTCTGCGCCAAGCCCTTCGTGGCCGAGAACGTGAAGCCCTGCCCCAACCTGCAGTTCACCCTCGAAGAGCTGAACACCCTCTCCAACTATGAGACCAACCTGAACGACTACGTCCGCACCAATCTGATCGCCTGGCTGATGAAGGGCGGCGTGTCTGACGCTGCCTGGCAGAACTTCCAGAACGACCTGAACGGCAAGGTCAACCTTGCCGGCATCCAGAAGGTCTATCAGGACGCTTACGACCGCTACATCGCGAAATAAAGAAGGAGGACATCTTTATGCGTAACGAGATGAGAAAGATCCTTGCTCTGCTGCTGGCCTTGTCCTTGCTGGCTGTCCCGATGCTGGCTTCCGCCGCATCCGAACCCACCTTTGAGGGTGTGCATGACCAGAGCGTGATGGCCGGCACCGAGTTTGACGCCCTGGCCGGGATCACCGCGGCGGATGCCGAGGGCAACGACCTGACCGACATGATCATGATCGACGCCACCCCGGCGCTGAACTTCAAGAACGGCAAAGCGACCCCCGAAAACCCCGGCGACTATGAGCTGGTCTACTCCGTGACCGACAAGAACGGCGTCACCGGCGAGGATTACGCGACCCTGACCGTCACCAAGAAGACCAGCGAAGAAGTGGTGTACAAGACCTTCGATTTCGGCACCGTGGAAGTGACCGACAACCACGGCTGGGAAGCCAAGATCGGCGAAGCCGCCCAGGCCGCTGCGGCCCTCAAGAACGGCGCTTATGTGATCGACATCCAGAACCCCGGCAACAGCGATGGCGACATCCAGCTGTCCAAGGCGGGCTATGCCCTGAAGGCGGCTGACTACAAGATCAAGATCTGGGCCAAGTCCACCAAGCCCACCTATGCCCATATCCTGGCCCGCAATGAGCAGGCTGAGGGCTGGGAGACCTTCGGCGGCGCGTTCAACGTGCGCATCGAAGAGACCGTCAAGCCCCTGGAACTGAGCTTCTCCTCCGCCGGTGAAGGCAGCGCCGAGCTGCTCTTCAACCTGGGCAAGATCACCCCGAACCCCGACAACGCCGAAGATACTACCCCCACCGACTTCACCGTGACCATCGACAAGATCGAGCTGTACGAGATCTCCGGCGAAGAACATGAAGTGCCCGTTTACACCGCTGACTTCACCAAGAACGAAGGCCTGAACGCGGAAGTGGGCGACGGCGCCAACGCCAGCGTCTCCTTCGCGGATGGCAAGGCTGTGTACACCATCGAAAACTATCCCGCTGAGGGCGGCGTGTGGAGCGTCAAGGCCAATATCACCCTGGGCGATGTCAAGATCGAAAAGGGCCAGAAGTACTACTACCGCTTCACCGTCAACGCGGCCAACGGCCAGAGCGGCGAAGCGCTGGTGGAAAGCGCTGCCCGCAGCTGGGAAAACCGCGCCAACTTCAACGGCCTGGGCCTGTCCGCCGGGGAAGACGCCGTGGTGTCCAACGTGTTCGTGGCGGAGGCCGATGTGGATGATCCCGTGATCCGCCTGCAGATCGGCAACGCTCCGGAAGGCGCCACCAATAACGTGATCACCATCAGCAGCGTGGAGTTCGGCAAGATGGAGGGCGACAAGGAGACCAAGAAGACCATCGACGCCTTCATGCCCTTCGGCCCGAACACCGCCAACAAGGAAAACACCGCCTATCCCTGGCAGACCTTCAACGGCACCGATGAGGACAACGAGCGCGGCGTCGGCACCATCTGGACCGACAACGGCAGCTTCTTCTACCGCATCGACAACGGCGGCACCGTGGACTGGCACAACAAGCTGATCTGCGGCTTCGGCGGCAATCCCCTGACCCTGGCTTCCGACAGCTACTACATCGTGGAGATCACTGCCAAGGCGGACAAGCCCGTCTCCTGCGGCGTGTTCCTGAACCCCATGGGCGGCTGGGATCCCCGCGTGTCCGAGGGCATGGACCTGACCACCGAGTTCCAGACCTTCCGCTTTGCCACCACCGATACCTTCATCATGGATATGGACTTCGAACTGCTGTTCCAGTTCGGTTCCGAGGCCCTGTCCAAGCTGGATGAAGTGACCATTGAGTTCAGCAATGTGACGATCTATCAGATGCAGGTCATGTAATCACTAACCCAAACGGGCTGTTGCACCAGTGCATGAAAGCCATCATCCGCGTGCAAAATCATATGAAGTCGCAAAGCAATCCGATGATTCATAGATGTCGTCTCTCAAAGGCCTTCCCCCGATCTCGGGGGAAGGTGCTGAGCGAATGCGAAGCGGATGAGGGCTGTTCACCAGGTTGTGCAACAGCCCTTTCTTTCAGGAGGCATACGCATGAAGAGAAATTACTGGGCGGCGCTGGCGATCCTCTGTGTACTTTGCCTGGTACTGACAGGCTGCGCCAGCAAGGAAGCTGCGCCCGCAGCTACGTCCGTGCCTGTGGCCACGGAAGCCGCGCCTGCGGCCACCGAAGCGCCAAAGGCGGAAGCCGATGCCTTTGCCGAGAATGTGGAGGACAAGGACTTCTCCGCCCTGCGCACTCCCGGCAGCCAGGAAGCGGCCTACGAATACACAGCCTTCTTCCGTCCCGCTGTCGACGGCATCAATCAGCCCTACGTGGGCGACACCATGCCCTACTATGAGGACGGCACCTATTACATTTATTACCTCAAAGAGGGCGGCGACAGCTACAACCATTCCATTTACCTGGCCACCACCCAGGACTTTGTCACCTATACGGAGTACGATGCGCCTATCATCGAGTCCAGCCGCAGTGGCGGCCAGGACGGCTGGGCGGGCACCGGCTCCATCGTGAAGGTGAAGGACGAGTACCTGTTCTTCTACACCGGCCACGCTTCCGCCGATACCTACGAGTATATGGAAAAGATCATGCTGGCCAAGGGATCGAGCCCCACCCAGCTTGAAAAGGTGGAGGGCTGGGACATCACCCCGCCTGCCGAGATCGGCCAGAAGCGCGACTTCCGCGATCCCCAGGCCTATTACGACGCGGCGGCCGACACCATCACCCTGACTGTTACCGCCTCCCAGGACGGTGCGGCCCGCATCCTGAAATACTCCCTCAGCGGCGATCTGTCCCGCGTCACCTACGACGGCGTGATCTTCACCAACAGCGTGGGCAATTTCTGGAACCTGGAATGCAGCGATACCTTCAAGCTGGGGGACAAGTATTATCTGACCTATTCCGCCCAGGACGATACCCTGTGGTACGCCGTGTCCGATACGCCCTACGGCCCCTACGGCGAGGCCAAACGGCTGGACGGCAAGCTGTTCTACGCCGCCAAGCATGTGGAGAGCCCCGAAGGCGCCTTCATGGTGGGCTGGGCGCGCCGCAGCGAATCGCCTTCTTCCACGTCCGAAGTCTCCGGCTGGGCGGGCAACCTGGCTGTGCAGAAGATCGTCCAGATGGAAAACGGCGATCTCAAGCTGGCGCCTGTGGAAAGCATCGCAGATCAGTATACCAAGCGCCGCCGTCTGGCCGTGGAGGAGGATGCCATCACGGTGCAGGCCGGCGCCCGCTATAAGTATCAGGAGGCCTTCACCGTGTATGAAAGCTTCCTGCTGAAGGGCAAATTCACCTACACCGGCAAGGGCTGCTTCGGCCTGGCCTTCGATTACAACGGACAGGCGGAAAAGTATAAGCTGATCACGCTGGATCCCACCGCCCAGAAGCTGCAGCTGCAGTTCAACGAGGGCAGCACCCTGATCACCGAGACCGACGTGCAGCTGGAAGCGGGCAAGGAATACGCCTTCACCTACCTCCAGGAGGGCTCCGTGAGCATCTTCTGGCTGGACGACGCCTCCCTGACCGTGCGCCTGTACGGCGTCAGCGGCAAGCCCGTCCGGCTGTACGCGGAGAGCAACACTGTCTCCTTCACGGACCTGCGGGAATACACGAAATAAAGGATGAACCTTATGATGAACCACAGTCTGATCTTTGCCAGGGCGTATGAGAAGGAGGAGGGCGGGAAGATCCCTGCATCCGCCCGCCCTGGGTGGGCTGGATGAATGACCCCAACGGCTTTTCCTATTACCGCGGGCAGTATCATCTGTTCTATCAGTATAATCCCTACGACACCCAGTGGGATGCCATGCATTGGGGCCATGCCGTGAGCCATGATCTGCTCCATTGGTCCTATCTGCCCGCCGCCCTGGCCCCGGACGCGCCCTATGATTCCTTCGGCTGCTTCTCCGGCAGCGCCATGGAGCTGAATGACGGCCGGCAGCTGCTGCTCTACACCGGCGTGCGCAAGGAGGGCGGCGACAAGGCCAAGGAATTCCAGACTCAGTGCGTGGCCGTGGGCGACGGCGTGGATTATCAGAAGTATGAAAAAAATCCCGTGCTGGACATGGACGATCTGCCCGAGGGCCTGAGCCCCTACGACTTCCGCGACCCCAAGATCTGGCGCAGGCCGGAAGGCGGGTACCGCTGCGTGGTGGGCGCCCGGCGCATGGACAAGCGGGGCGTGCTGCTGCTCTTCGACAGCGACGACGGCTTCCGCTGGCGCTTTTTCAGCATCCTGGCGGAAAACGACGGCCGCCTCGGCCTCATGTGGGAGTGCCCGGATTTCTTCCCTTTGGACGGCAAGCATGTGCTGTTCGTCAGCCCCCAGGATATGCTGCCCGAGGGCTTTGAGTATCACAACGGCAACGGCACGGTGTGCCAGATCGGCGCCTTCGACGAGGAAACCGGGAAGTTCCATGCGGAATTCGACCAGGCCATCGACTACGGCATCGACTTCTACGCGCCCCAGACTCTGCTGACGCCGGACGGCCGGCGGGTGATGATCGGCTGGATGCAGAACTGGGACACCAGCAAAAATACCGGCTACGAGGACCGGCAATGGTTCGGCCAGATGAGCCTGCCCCGGGAACTGTCCATCCGCAACAGGCGCTTGTATCAGCAGCCCATCCGGGAGCTGGCCCTCTACAGGGGCCAGCCGGTGGAATACAAAAACGTGCCTGTGAGCGAGTGCATGACCCTGTCCGGCGTGGAAGGCCGCAGCGTGGAGATGGACATCCAGATCCGCCCGGAGGACGCCGCCAACCCGTACCACAAGTTCACCATGCGCTTTGCCCAGGACGATCAGTATTATTCCATTCTCAGCTACCGTCCCCACGAATCGCTTCTGAAGATCGACCGCAAGTTCTCCGGCTCCCGCCGCGCCTACATCCACCAGCGCCGCTGCCAGGTGGCCGATCGCAGCGGGGAGATCCATCTGCATGTGATCCTGGACCGGTTCAGCATCGAAGTGTTCATCAACGACGGCGAACAGGTCATGACCGCCACCATCCTGACCGACCCTTCCGCCCGGGGCATCTCCTTTGAGGCCGACGGAAAAGCCGTGATGGATATCACCAAGTACAGCCTGTTTTCGGAGGAGTGAACCATGAAAACCTATGACGTCGCGGCCCTGGGCGAATTGCTGATCGATTTCGCGCCTCATTCCATCAACGAAGCGGGCTATCCCGTGCTCTCCGCCAATCCCGGCGGCGCGCCCGGGAACTTCCTGGCCGCCCTGACGAAGTACGGCTGTAAGACCGCCATGATCGGCAAGGTGGGAGACGATATGTTCGGCCGCCTGCTGGTCAAAACGCTGGAGGACGCCGGCATCGGGACAGAGGGCGTCCTGCTCGACCCGGGCGTGTTCACCACCCTGGCCTTCGTCTCCCTGGATAAAAGCGGCAACCGGGATTTCAGCTTCGCCCGAAAGCCCGGCGCGGACACCTGCCTGACGCCCGAGGAGATCGACGAAAGCCTGATCGCAAGCGCCAGGGTGTTCCACTTCGGCACCCTGTCGTTGACGAATGAGCCCGCCGCTTCCGCCACCCGGAAAGCCATTGAATTGGCGAAGGCCCACGGCCTCTTGATCAGCCTGGACCCCAACCTCCGCAAGCCCCTGTGGAAGCGGGAGGAGGACGCCAAGGCCGCCATCGAGTGGAGCCTCCGCCAGGCCGACATCGTGAAGATCAGCGACGAGGAGATCGAATTCCTGTGGGGCCTGACTCCGGAGGAGGGCGGAAGGAAGCTGCTGAACGAATACGGGATCTCCCTTGCCTACATCACCCTGGGCCCCAAGGGCTGCTATGCCGCCACCGTTTCCCATCAGGTAACGGTCGCCAGCCCCTCCGGCATCCGCGTGGTGGATACCACCGGCGCGGGCGACATCTTCGGCGGCAGCGCCATGAGCCAGTTCCTTACCTATAAGAAATCCCCTTCCGATTTAACGGAAGAGGAACTGTCCAAAATCGTCCGCTTCGCCTGCACCGCCGCCAGCCTCTCCACCCAGAAGCACGGCGGCATCACCAGCGTGCCGGAGCAGAAGGATGTGCTCCAGCACCTTGGCGAGGAATGAGTGTCAGAGACTGAATATGCAGTGCTATCGCTGCTTCACAGAAGAAGTTGAACAACCGCCGACAGTTTCAGGACTGCCGGCGATTATTTTTTTTCATATTACGCTTGAGCTGACAGCCTTTATCTAAACTCGTTGAATGTCAAGCGGGTTTGCGGCAGATGATCAAGGCTATCCGGATCATAAGGCGGATTTTTTCCCTGGATCATATTTCGATACTGTGGGCGGCCATGGTCGGCAGGATAAAAGATTTGTCAAAACCGTAAAACGATAAAACGGCGATACAATGTGTGGCTGTCAGCGGAAATCCGGCTGCGGCCCGCGTTTTTTATTCTGTGAGCTTTCTGTTATCCATTTTCATGATCCATAACTTACCGGGGCTATTATTCCCTCCACAGGAGTGTTTCAGAAGGTTAGCACCCCTGTAACCCCCAGGATCAGTCCGCCCGCTCCGCACAGAAGCATCACCAGGATCGGATTGGCCTTAAATTTTCTGAGGGCGAAGAAGGCAGCAGCAAACAGCAGGACCCCACCCCAGTTGACATTTTCCCAGGCGAGGGCGTTCCCACTGCCGAAGGCCACCTGCAAAAGCATGTTCAGGCCCGCGGCGGAGATCAGGGCCACCACGGCGGGGCGAAGGCTGGACAGCACGCTCTGGAGCATGGCCAGCTGACGGTAACGGGAATAGACGTAGGACAGCAGGGAAACGATGATGATCGAGGGCAGGATGCAGCCCAGCGTGGCGATGACCGCGCCGGGGAAGCCTGCGACCTTCAGCCCCACAAAGGTCGCGCCGTTGATGGCGATGGGCCCTGGCGTCATTTCGGCAATGGTCGCCAGGTCCATGAACTGTTCGGATGTCAGCCATTGGTGCACATCCACCGTCTGGCTTTGGATCAGGGGGATGGCCGCGTATCCGCCGCCGATGGAAAACAGGCCGATCTGCAGAAAGCTGAGAAACAATTGCAGCAGGATCATTGTGCCTTCCCTCCTTTCCGGCTCGTGACCGCCAGGACTACGCCGACCGCAGCGGCGCAGAGGATCACGTAGATCACATTGACCTTAAAGAAGAAGGTGGCGACGAAAGCGCAGGCCATGACCGCGTAATGGGCCCAGACCTTGTCCTTCAGCACATTCTTGCCGAGGCTCAGCGATACATCCAGGATCACCGCCGCGACGCCGGACTGCATTCCCTTCAGCACCAGGGCCACATAGCGGTTGGCGGCGAACAGCTGATAGAAAAGGCTGATCACGGACAGGATGGCCATGGGCGGGATGATCGTTCCCAGCACCGCGGCGAGCATGCCCGGGAAGCCGCCGACCTTCCAGCCCACCAGGATGGCGGCGTTGACGGCGATGGCGCCGGGGCTGGACTGGGCCAGGGCCGTCATGTCCAGCATTTCTTTTTCGTCGATCCAGTGCAGCTCATCCACGAATTTCCGCTTCATGAAGGTGACGATCACGAATCCGCCGCCAAAGGTGAAGGCGCTGATGTAGAGCATAGATAAGAACAGCTTCAGCAGAACGCCACTTTTTCGTTGATTCATCTGAATAACCTCGTCACAGATCCAGCCGCTGATGCTTATCGGCGGCTGGAATGCTGATCAATGCGTTGAAAATCCTCCGCAGCGATGGCATTCCGGTTCCCGGAGCTCGCTGCAATGAAGGCCGTCTGAACGGCTTTGCCTTCGGTGGAATCATAGCAAGCGCCCCTTGTTTTGTCAATCGCTTCCGTTGGTCTTACAATGCGTTGCCCGTTTGCTGCCTTATGCCTGCAAGCATCAGGCAGATGAAACCCGTAAATGCAGCAATTACAGAAAGGCGATTGCTTTATTGCAAAACTTGCCCTATAATGGGGCGGGTGATGAACTTGAGCGCTTATAAGCATTGGGACCCTGAGGATCAGATGCCGCCCGGACGGGAATTCGAGGCCTACCACCATGTGACCAGCCAGGCGCAGGCGGTGGTCTACCACAGCCACCCCTTCTTTGAGCTCTTCTTTTTCCTTTCGGGACACACCCGGATCATTGTGGAGGGCATGGATGTGCAGCTTTCCCGGGGGGACGTGCTGGTCTACCCGCCCGGCGTGATGCACCGCAATATCCACCTGGACGCCCAGGTGCCCTATGAGCGGTTTTACCTGTACGCCACCCGGGAGTTCCTGAACTCCGTCAGCACGGCGGACTGCGACATCCCCGGGACGCTGGAACGGATGACCCGGGATGACCACTACCGCTTCCACGTGGAGGAGAAGGACCTCCGGGAGCTGGTGCGCCAGACGGACGCCGTGATCGCCGCTTCCGGCCTCTCCCGGCCCGAGGAAAAGCTGATGACGCGCTGCCGCTTCACCGCCCTGCTGCTGGAGGCCATGAGCATGATGACCAGCCTGGATGCCGTCCCCCAGGACGACTACAGCAAGGGCATGGGCGCGCTGATCCGCTACATCAACCTGCACGTGACGGAGCCGCTGCCCCTGGACGAGCTGGCGCGGGTCTTCCACATGAGCAAATACTACCTGCTGAGGGAATTCAAGAGCTATACCGGCATTTCCGTGCACCAGTACCTGATGATCCGGCGCATCCAGGTGTCCCAGGAGCTGATCCGCCGAGGCGCGAAGCCCAGGGATGCCTGCTACCAATGCGGGTTCATGGATTACTCCAGCTATTACCGAGCCTTCAGGACCCGCGTCGGCGTCTCGCCGGAGCAGTACCGCCAAAGCGTGCAGAAGTGAGCGCAAAACCCTGATGTTTCAGAACGTCAACAAAAAGAGGAGGAACCACTATGCTGCTGACGACACCGCCCATGGGATGGAACAGCTGGAACACCTTCGGGACCAACATCTCCGATGAGCTGATCCGGGAAACCGCGCGCATCATGAAGGAGAAGGGGTACCTGGAGGCGGGCTATCAGTACATCGTCATCGACGACTGCTGGAGCCTGCGGGAGCGGGACGAGCGGGGGTATCTGGTGCCGGACCCCGCCAAGTTCCCCCACGGCATGAAGGCCCTGGCGGACTATGTGCACTCCCTGGGCTTCAAATTCGGCATGTATTCCTGCGCGGGGGTGCAGACCTGCGGCGGGTATCCCGCCTCCTACGACCACGAGTTCCAGGACGCCGCCACCTTTGCCGAGTGGGGCGTGGACTACCTGAAATACGATTTCTGCAACTTTCCGGCCAACGCGGACGGGCAGAACCGGTACGCCATCATGTCCATGGCGCTCAAGTCCACGGGGCGGGACATCCTGTTCGCCGCCTGCAACTGGGGCACGAACGAGCCCTGGAAGTGGATGAAGTCCCTGGGCGTGCACATGTACCGCTCCACGGGGGACATCCAGGACAACTTCAAGTCCTTCTCTTCCATCGCCCGTTCCCAGCTGCCGAACTTCTGCATGAGCGGCGCGAACTGCTTTAACGATATCGACATGCTGACCGTGGGCATGTACGGCAAGGGCAACGTGGCCCTGGGCGAGGCCTGCACGGACCAGGAGTACCAGACCCAGTTCGCCCTGTGGTGCATGCTGGGTGCTCCGCTCATGCTGGGCGCGGACGTGCGCGCCATGCCGGACTTTGCGGAAAAACTGGTCCTCAACCCCGGGCTGCTGGCCATCGACCAGGACGCGGAGGGCCGCGTGCCCCAGGCGGTCTACCAGGGGCGGATGATCTATAACGGGCCGGACGTCCCCGGCGGCTGGGAGGAATACCCGGACACGGGCCTGACCCTCTTCAAGCACCTGAGCGGCCACCGCTTCGCCGTGGGCTTCTTCAACTTCGCGCCCAAGCCGGGCCAGGTGCCCTTCATCTTCGCCGACGCGGGCCTGCCCGCCACCAGCGGTTTCGCCCTGCATTTCCGGGACGCCCTGACCGGCGAGGACCTGGGGATGCGGCGCGACTACCTGAACATGACGGTCCCCGCCCACGGCTGCCGGGTGCTGACCTGCACGATCGAAAAGGCATGAGCGCGCCGGTCTGCGTTAAGTGCGGCGGGCCCGTCACGGCCGACGAGATCGCGGTGACCAAGCGGCTGATCAACCGCGGGACCACGGATTATTACTGCGTCCCCTGCCTGGCCGCCTACTTTGACGTGCGCCCGGAGGCGATCCGCGGCAGGATCGTCCACTACCGGGCCATGGGCTGCACCCTGTTTGCCCCGGAGGAAGAGGAAACGGCGGACCAATGAACCGCCAAGAATACGGACAGGGGCTGTTGAACAAGCGCGTGAACGCCCTCATCCGTCACGCCTTTGGCGCGACACCTTCCCCCGAGATCGGGGGAAGGCTTTTGGAGCCTTCTCTTTCTGGATTTTTACAAATGATAGCAATCGCAATGCGTTTGTTCGCTCAATCAAGCAGCAGAACCCGAAAGAGCCTTCCCCCGATCTCGGGGGAAGGTGTCAGGCGCAGCCTGACGGATGAGGGTGTTCCCTTACAGCATGCATAGATGCATAGCTTTATTGATCTAAGAATAGGTAATGAACCATAATACGAACAGCCCGCGAAGCAATCGTTCTGCCTCGCGGGCTGTTGTATTTCTGATCAGTGGGTCCCGGCGCAGGTGTCGCTCAGGTCGGCCACTACCGATCCAGCGGCGGTCTCCTTGCGGCGGGAGACGGCGATGCGCTTTTTCAATTCCTCATAGTACAGGTCTTCGTCGATGGGCAGCGTCACTTCCCTGCCCAGGAAGGCGGACAGGTGCATGGCGTTGGACAGCGTCAGGCCCCGGATGCCTTCGCGGCCGTCGGCCACCAGCGGCTCGCCCCGCAGGATCGCGCCGCCCCAGGCGTTCAGCACGCCGACGTGCTGGGGGTTCTGGCCGTCCGTTTCCACCACATGCTTTTCCGCCGGCATGCTGGCGAAGGGCTCCTTGCAGGTCGCGCTCCATTCGGGCTCGGAGACGCTGTACTCCTCGAGGTACAGCTGATTGTGCTCCACCAGCAGCTTGGCCTTGTCCATCTGGATCTCGAAGCGGTTGGAGCCGTGGGCGTCGCCGGTGGTGGTGACGAACACGCCTGTCGCGCCGTTTTCGTACTCCACATAGGTGGTCACGTCGTCCTCGACCTCGATGTCATGCCACTGGCCGAACTTCATGTGGGACTGTACCTTGATCGGCAGGCCGCAGATCCACTGCCACAGGTCCAGCTGGTGGGGGCTCTGGTTCAAGAGCACGCCGCCGCCCTCGCCGGCCCAGGTGGCGCGCCAGCTGCCCTGATCGAAATAGCACTGGGGGCGGTACCAGTCCGTGATGATCCAGTTGGTGCGGCGGATGCGGCCGTACTTGCCGGACTGCACCAGCTCCCGCATCTTGCGGTAGACGCAGTTGGTGCGCTGGTTGAACATCAGGCCGAACACCACCTCGGGGTGCTGGTCCGCCATCTCGTTCATCTCCCGCACCTGCTTGGTGTATACGCCGGCGGGCTTTTCCACCATCACGTGGATGGAGCGTTTCATGCACTCGATGGCCAGCCGGGGGTGATCGTAGTGGGGCACGGCGATGATGCACGCGTCCACGAGGCCGCTGTCCAGCATGGCTTCGGCGCTGTCAAAGAAGGCCACGTCCTTCCCCAGGCGTTCCGCCGCCCACTCCCGGCGGGCGGGATTGATATCCGCCACTGCCTTCAATTCAAAATCGGGGCATTTGCCGTCCACCACTGAACAGGCGTGGCCGCTGCCCATGTTGCCGATGCCGATGATGCCTAAACGGATCTTGTTTTCCATGGTGGTTTCTCCTTTACAGCAGCTTTTTCAGCGCGTCGCAGGCAGCGTCAAAGGCGGCGTCGCTGCTGGGGTAACTGAAGGCGTCGATCTCGGTCTTCTGGCCGTCCTGCTCCAGGTCCTTGAGACCGTCGAACACGCTCAGGTGCGGCTCCACCGTGGCGGCGTCCCCGCCCTGGGCCCGGAAGGCCTTCAGGATCTCGGGCACGTGCCCGATGCCGTGGCCGGAGGGGACCACGCGGCCGTCGGCCAGGGCGTCCTTGATGTGCAGGTAATTGATTCGATGCTTCAATAACTCCCAGGCCTCCAGGGTGTCCTGCCCGCACTGCACGAAGTTGGCGGGGTCAAAGATGCCGCCCAACTGGGGGAAGGTGTTCAGCAGGTCCAGGCAGCGGTTGGCCATATCGCCGTAGATGCCCTTTTCGTTCTCGTGGCAGAGGAGGATTCCGCTGCCCTCGGCAGTCTCCAGCATCCGGCCCATCCAGTCCATCACCTTGCCGCGGCAGGCTTCCTTCTGTCCTTCCGGAACGTAGAAGGAAAACATGCGCAGGTTCCTGGTGCCCAGCACGTCCGCCAGGGCCAGCACGTGTTTGAGCTTGTCCAGATGTTCGGTGAAGTCCTCCGTGTCGATGGAGATCTTGCCGATGGGCGAGCCCATGGACCAGACGATCAGCCCTGCGTCATCCAGCTTGCGCCGCACCTCCAGGGCTTTCTCCAGGGAGATATCGGCGATGTTCTGCCCGTCCACGCCGCGGATCTCCAGGCCGTTCAGGCCGTTGCGGCGCATGGCGGCGATCTGTCCGTCGATTTGCGCGGAGGCCTCGTCGGCAAAGGCGTAGATCTTCATTTCCTTCATTGGTTTTCCTCCTTTGATCCCTCGCAGGGGCGTCAGTTGCAAGCTATGGTCTCGTCAGGGTCCGGGATCTCCGCTCCCGGCTTTGTGTACCTATCATAGCATATTTAAAATACCATGCAAATAGGATAAATTGCTGATTTTATTGTAAATATTGCACTTTAATGAAATGACAGTATCCCGCGTTCGGTCTTCCTTCCGTCCTTATGCGCTGGCCTCAGAACGAAACCGGATTTTAACAAGTAAATGCCCAAAAAACCTTGCCAAAAAGCCCGCCGTGCGATAAACTATAAAGAGGACCGTAGATCCTACGGAAGGAGTGAGAAACGTGAAGAGAACAACAAAATGGATGATTATGGCGCTGGCGCTGATGCTGGTGTGCGCGAGTGCTGCCCTGGCCGAGGAAGAAGCCGGGTATGCCCAGAAGTATCCCGAAAGCCTGCGCTATGACACCAACTGGGCCTGCGGCGGAACGCTGCTGGAGGCATACTGTGAGGATGACGGCTTCCGGGTGATGATCCGGCAGACGACTGGCGATATGATGGACGAACAGCTGGTGTGGGAATATTCACCCTCTTACGACCCGGAGACCGGCATATTGGAGGATGCGGCCTTCGGCTCCAAGACCCATGAGGCGGGCGAAGCCTGGACCGTGGAATATGAGGACGGCGCCGCCAGCTTCGAGATCCTGGAGAACGGCCACCTCATCTGGAAGGACCAGAAGGAAGACGCCGGCGCGGGCATGGAATTTGTGAAGATCGGCCGCTTTGAGGGCGAATACCAGTGCGACCGGGCGGAGATCAACATCGTGTGGGACGCCGACGACATCTATGTGATCGACGTTCACTGGGCCAACAGCGCCTTTGAGAGCACGGACTGGATGTTCAAGGGGACCTATGACCCCGCGACGGATACCATCGGCGCGGTGGGCCTGGCGACTGTGTACACCTATGACGAGAAGGGCGAGTTCGTGTCCGCGCAGGACGTGAACGAAGAGGGCTGCGTGGCCACCTTCTCCTTCAACGATCAGGGTCAGCTGCTCTGGGACTGCTCCGATCACGCGGGCGACGGCCTGGTCTTTGAAAACCTGATGAACGCTGACGATTACCAGGGCGAGTAAAACCCAGCGCGAACTGTTACTGTTGATATCATCCGCGCGCTGCGGGCGCACGGGAAAATAGGAGGTTCATTCTATGGCAAAGAAGATCGTAACCCTGCTTATGATCGCGGTGATGCTCCTGTCCATGGTGCCGACGGCCCTGATGGAGAGCGAACCCGGCTACATGACCGATGAGCAGATCATGGGCATCGACCCGAAGGATTGGCCCAAGACCATGTATGTCTCCACCAAGAACAAGGGCAAGCTGAATGTGCGCAGCGAGCCCAAGTCCGGCAAGAACGTGATCGGCCAGCTGGACTACGGCACGAAGGTGACCGTGCTCAGCCCCGTGATCATCAACGCGGACTGGTCCGTGATCAAGTTCTCCAAGGGCAAGGACGGCGTGGGCTACGTGATGACCCGCTACCTGGTCAAGAGCAAGCCCAAGGATGCCGACCAGCAGGCGGATAAGAGGGCCAAGGAAGAAGAGCGCAAGAGGAACCTGGAAGAGCTGAACAAGCAGCTCAAGAGCGCCCGCTCCCTGGCGGCTCCGCTGGTGCTGAGGGTGCAGGCCAGCCGCACCTCCGGCTGGGTCAACTTCCGCGTCGGCCCCGGCGTGGCGGCGGACCGCATCTACTCCCTGGCGGACGGCACGGAGCTGACCGCCATCGAAGAGACGAACAAGTGGTACAAGGCGATCGACCCCGCCACCGGCAAGACCGGCTATGTCAGCAAGAACTACGTGGCCGTGATGGGCGAAGTCATCCAGGAGCCGGCGGCTCCCGTCAAGGAGCAGATGGGCTCCCTGAACGTGAACGGCGAGTTCTCCCTGCAGTGCAAGCTGCCCGAAGGCTATACCATGCAGCTGATCAACACCCTGGGCTCCAGGATCACCGCCTTCATCTCCTCCGCGGACACGGAGAAGCCCACCCTGCAGCTGACCATCGCCTTTGACGAGATGTACGCCAATGTGGACCGGATGAACGACCTGCCCGCGGAAGCGCTGGCGACCCTCGAAGAGAGTTTCACGGAAATGAACGACGTGGAGATCTCCTACAAGGAGACCGCCTACGGCACCAAGCTGCTGGTAGCCAAGGAAGTGGGCGATGACGCCGACTTCGTGGATATCCTGTCCGTGTACAAGGGATATTCCATCGAGTTCCTGATGACCCCCAATCCCTCGGCCAAGAACCAGACGCTGACCGACGCCCAGACCCAGATGTGCATCGACTTCCTGAGCGAACTGGACTTCGTGCCCGCTGCTTAAAACCCAGCCCGTCCGGCCTGCCTGCATCCCAGGCAGGCCGGAAGAATACCATCCCGGAAGGGGAGAATGAATGAGACGAATTAAGAATCTTGTCATCGGCGGGATCGAGAACAAGGTCTTCAACCTGATCCTGTTCACGGTGCTGCTGCTGACGGCGGCTTACATGGCGGTCTCGATCCACCACAGCAACATGCTGACTGATCTGGCGTCGGAATCCAACGCCCAGCAGCAGGCGGCCATCGGGGAGATCACGGGCCAGGTCATGGACGCCGTGGTCGAGAAGACCCTGGAGCGCTCTACCCGCGTGGAGGCCGATATCGCCAACGCGATGTTTGACGGCGCGGCCCAGCGCGTGCGGTTCGTGGCGGACCGCGTGACCAGCCTGCTGGCTGATCCGGACGCTTACGATCCGGTGCCCTATGAGTCGCCCGATCCCGCGGATGACGGCCAGTGGAAGGCGAAGGTGCTGTATGCGGAGGGCGTGGATCCTTCCGACCCGGCCATCGTGGAAAAGCTTGGTCTCTTCTCCAACCTTTCGGAGACGCTGGTTTCCCTCTGTCCCGCCGCGGATGTGGCCACCGTGTACATCGGGATCCCGGAGGGCGCGCACCTGTCGGTGAGCGCCACCTCGTCCACCTGGTTCAGGGATGGCAAGCTCCGCAGCTTCGACCCGCGCCAGCGCGGCTGGTACCAGAAGGCGGTGCGGGAAGGCGGCCTGGTGTTCACCGACGGTGAGCCGGACGCCAATACCGGGGCCTACTGCGTAGAGTGCGCCATGCCGGTCTACGGCCCGGACGGCAGCCTGCAGGCGGTCGTGGGCACGGACATGTTCCTGGCCGAGATGGAGGAGGTCCTGGCTTCCTCCACGGTGGAGGGCGAATATCGCCTGCTGGTCAACCAGAACGGCTGCGCCGTGCTGACGCCCTTGGCCGAGGCCTTCCCCCTGCCGGAAGCGGAACGGGGCAGCGACCTGCGCCTGTCCTCCCTGCCGGTATTGGCCAAGGCGGTCGAGACCGCGCTGAAGGGCGAGCGCACCGGCGTTGAGCAGGGAGCGCTGCAGAACGGGCAGTACTACCTGACCTCCTCGCCCATCCGGGCGACGGGCTGGGTGCTGGTGTCTGCCTTTGACGCGGAGCTGAGCAAGCAGCCGGAAGCGATGCTGACGGCCAGCTCGGCCAGGATCCAGGAAGAGGCGGTCCAGGTATATCAGGAAAACACGGGCAACTCCAAGCGCACCGTCATCGTGCTCCTGATCCTCGTGACGCTTTTGACCCTGGCGAGCGCCCTGATCCTGGGCAAGCGCATCGTGAAGCCGCTGAACACCATCACCCGGCGGATCTCCGAGCTGAACGAGGACAACCTGGAATTCAAGATGGATGACAGCCTGCGCACCGGCGACGAGGTGGAGGAGCTGGCGGAAGCCTTTGCCAGCATCTCGCACAAGACCGTGGAGTACATGGGCACCATCCAGCAGGTCACGGCGGAGAAGGAGCGCATCAGCACGGAGCTCTCCCTGGCGACCAAGATCCAGGCGGCCATGCTGCCCCACATTTTCCCCGCCTTCCCCGACCGGCCGGAATTCGACATCTACGCCTCCATGGATCCCGCCAAGGAAGTGGGCGGCGACTTCTACGACTACTTCCTCGTCGACGACGACCATCTGTGCATGGTGATCGCCGACGTATCGGGCAAGGGCGTGCCGGCGGCGCTGTTCATGATGGCCAGCAAGATCATCCTGCAGAGCGTCGCCATGCTGGGACGTTCGCCCGCGGAGATCCTGGCCAAGACCAACGACGCGATCTTCTCCAACAACGAGCCGCAGATGTTCGTCACCGTGTGGGTGGGCATCCTGGAGCTTTCCACCGGCAAACTGACTGCCGCCAACGCGGGGCACGAGTATCCCATGATCCGCCGTCCCGGCGGCAGCTACGAGCTGTGCAAGGACAAGCACGGCTTCGTGATCGGCGGCATGGAGGGGATGCGCTACAAGGAGTATTCGCTCCAGCTCGAACCCGGCGCCCGGCTGTTCGTCTACACCGACGGCGTGCCGGAGGCCACCAACGCCAAGGAGGAGCTGTTCGGCATGGAGCGGCTGGTCAAAGCGCTCAACACCGCGCCGGAAGCCGAGCCCTTGGCGGCACTCAAAAACGTGCGCGCGGCGGTGGACGATTTCGTCCAGGACGCCGAGCAGTTTGACGACATGACCATGCTGTGTCTGGAATACAGGGGCCCGCAGGCCGCTGAAAAGGAGGACTGACCATGCAGGAGATGACACTGCCTGCTTTGATCGAGAACATCCCCAGGGTGACCGCGTGGATCGATGAGACACTGGAAAAACTGGATTGCTCCATGAAAGCCCAAATGCAGATCGACATGGCGATCGACGAGATCTTCAGCAACATCTCCCGGTACGCCTATCCGGACGGGCCCGGTAGCGCCACCGTGCGCCTGAGCTTTGACGAGGGCTCCCGGATGTTTTCGATCTGTTTTGAGGACCAGGGCATTCCCTTCGACCCGCTGAAGCAGGAAGAGCCGGACACGACCCTCGACACGGAGGCGCGTGCGATCGGCGGCCTGGGCATCTTCCTGGTGCGCAAGACCATGGATGAAGTCAGCTACCAATACAGGGACGGGAGCAACATCCTGTGCCTGAAAAAGAAAATATAATGGGAGGATCCATCATAATGAAAAAGACACTGATCGCACTGTTCCTGATCTCCGCGCTCCTGATTTCCATGACGGCAGGCGCGTACGCGGATACGGTGGAGCCCATCGTGCCCGAAGCGCTGCGCAACCTGGTGGCAGGCAAGACCTTCACGGCCTTCATTGACGGCTTTGCCAGCGATGAGGACATGGAAAAGGCCACCCTGTACCTGCAGATCTGCGAGCAGGAGACCTATGTGGCGGACGAGATCGAGTCCCTGGAAGCGGGCGACATCCTGCAGACCGGTTCGGACGAGTTCCTGATCAAGGCCATCAGCCAGGACGAGTTTGGCTACGAGCTGACCGGCGAGTACAACACCCTGTACCTGTACAAGAACGAAGCGGGCTACTACTACGCGGTCACCGAGACGGAGAACCGCTTCTACAAGAACCTGTTCCTGATCGAGGTCCGGGCGGATTCCACCCTGCGCTTCATGGACTGGAGCAATCCCGAGGCGGATGACCCCACCGAGCTCACGCTCAAGGACCTGCTGACCCGGTACCTGAACGAAGAGATCCATTCCTTTGCGGACAACACCGAGGTCACCTTTGACGAAAACGGCCACCTGTCCGAGATCCTGTACCGCTATACGCCCTGGAACTGAAGGAGGAAATGACGATGACGATCACCAAGAAGAAGGAAGGCTCCCACCTGCAGGTCGCCCTGGAGGGCCGTCTGGATACCATGACCGCCCCGGAGCTTGAAAAGGAACTGAACGCGGAAATGGACGGGGCCGAGAAGCTGACCCTGGACTTTGCCAACCTGGCCTACATCTCTTCCGCCGGCCTGCGCGTGCTGCTTTCCGCCCATAAGATCATGAGCCGCAAGGGCGGCATGACGGTCACCCATGTGAACGAGATCGTCCGCGAGGTCTTCGATGTGACGGGCTTTGCCGACATCCTGGACATCCAGTGAGGCAGCCTGAATGAAGACAGATGTGGTCAAGGTCTCCAGCCGGGAACTGCAGATGGGCGCGGTGCTGGAGCAGGCCGAAAAGACGGCGGCCTATTATGACCTGCCCGCCAAGGATGCCCTACACCTGCGCCTGCTGACCGAGGAAATGATGGGCCTGATGGGTTCCCTGACCGGGGAAACGGAAGGCAAGTTCTGGATCGAGACCCAGGATCATGAGTACGGCCTGCACCTGCAGGTCGAAACACGCATGGACAGCGGCAAGCGGGAGCGGCTCCTCTCCACTGCGAGCAGCGGCAGGAATGAGTCCGCCCGGGGCCTGATGGGCCGGCTGCGCGACCTCTTCGACCGCAATGAGGACGAGGACGTGGTGGCCTTCACCAACCCGCTGCTGCTGCCCGGCATGTACGACCACTCTTCCAAGCCCGCCCTGGACTGGGAATGGTCCATGGTGCGGTACAAGGGCGCGCTGCATGCCCAGGCGGAAAAAGAGGACGGCCCGGCCCGGGAAGCCTGGGACGAGCTGGAAAAGTCCGTGGTCGCCCATGTGGCGGACGAGGTGAAGGTGTCCATTCGGGGACGTACGGTCGAAATGACCATCCTCAAGAAGATGCCTGACGGGAAAACGGAATGATACGCAAACTGATCAAACAGATGCTGGCAGCGCAGACTTTGTCTGCGCTGACGGTTTCTTTATGCCTTTTGATCGACAATATCGTGATCGGGCGCTGCCTGGGGGTGCAGGCCATCGCCGCCTACGGGCTGGCCAATCCGGTCCTGCTGGTGATCGGCGCCATCGGCAGCATGTTGGCGGCGGGCGTTCAGGTGGCCTGCAGCCGGTCCCTGGGCAGCGGCTCCAAAGAGGAGACCGACAGGGGCTACTCCTCCGCCGTAGCGCTGATGCTGGGCCTGTCCCTGGCCTTCATGCTCCTGGTGCTCCTGTTCCGCGATCCCCTGGCTACGGCCATGGGCGCGGGGAGAGAGGGCGAGCTGTTCGATCAGACGCGGGATTACCTGGCGGGTTTCATCATCGGCGCGCCCGGCTCCATGGGCGCGCTGGTGCTGGTGCCTTTTTTGCAGATGGCGGGCAAGAGCAGCTTGCTGATCGTGGCCGTGCTGGGCATGACGGTGTCGGACGTGGCCCTGGACCTGCTGAACGTCTTCGTCTTCCACGGCGGCATGTTCGGCATGGGCCTGGCCTCCTCCCTGAGCTATTACGTGGCCATGGTCATTGCTCTCATATACTTCCTATCACCGAAATGCGTGTTCAGGTTCTCGCTCAGGTACGTGACCGCGCCGAAGATCCGGGAGCTGCTGGCCGGCGGCGTGCCCGCGGTGTTCAATATGGCCTCCTCGGTGGTGCTGGTCTTCCTGCTCAACAAGATCCTTCTGCGGGCCGGCGGCAGCGACGCGGTGGCGGCCTATTCCGTGCTCATGACCATCGGCAATGCCAGCAACTGCATCTCGACCGGGGTGGGCGGCGTCTCCCTGACGCTGTCCGGCATCCTGTTCCACGAGGAGGACCGCCGCGGGCTCGGGGAGCTTTTGAAGCTGCTGACCCGGTACGGCGTGATCCTGGGCATCGCGGTGGGCGCGGCGCTGGCCCTGGCCGCCCCGGTGCTGGTGGGCGTCTTCATCCCCAAGGCGGGCACGGCCCGGGACCTGACCGTGCTGGGGCTCCGGCTCTACGCGCTGGGCTTGAGCTTCTGCTGCGTGAACAACGCGCTCAAGAGCCTGTACCAGGGCACCGGGCGGGTGGTCCTGACCGAGACCATCTCCGTGCTCGAAGGCGCGGCGCTGCCGGCGCTCTGCGGGCTGCTGTTCAGCATCCCCTGGGGCGTGCCGGGCGTCTGGCTGTACTTTGTGGCGGGGGAGGCGCTGACCCTCCTGCTGACGGCGATATACGTTTGGCGCAAAACCGGGGGCTTTACCCTGAAGGCCCAGTCCTACCTGCTGCTGAACCGGGATTTCGGCGTGGCGCCCGAAAACCTGCTGGAAACGGAGATCCACACCGTGACCGACGCGGTGACCGCCGCGGAGGCTGCGGAGCGCTTCTGCAGAGCGCATGGGCAGAGTGAAAAGACGGCCAACCATATCGCCCTGTGCGTAGAGGAGATGGCGACCAACGTGGTGCTGCACGGCTTTGCGCCGGACGGGAAGAACCACCTGTCCGTCCGCATCCAGCACAAGGGCGGCCGCTGGGTGTTGCGCTTCCGGGACGACTGCCGCTCCTTCGACCCGGTCAGCTATACGCCCCGGGAGGGCAAGGACGCCCTGGGCATCCGCGTGGTCATGGCCATGGCCGACGATATCCGCTACACCTATTCGCTGAACCTGAATAACCTGACGATCAAAATGACCCCCAAACCGGAGTGAGGGTCATTTTTGTTACAATCGGTCTCATTGACAGCACGAAATATGTATGATAAAATATTTTTGAATCAAACATAAAGGAGGGGAGAAGCAGTGGAACATCCGTACGACGAGGCGATGAAGCTCAACAACCAGCTGTGCTTCCCGCTCTACGCCGCCGCGCGCAGCGTGACGAACCTGTACACCCCGTGGCTGAAGCCGCTGGGCCTGACCTATACACAGTACATCGTGCTCCTGGTGCTCTGGGAGCACGACGGGATCTCCGTTTCGGAGATCGGCGAAAAGCTGATGCTGGACAACGGCACCCTCTCGCCGCTGCTCAAGAAAATGGAGCAGGCCGGCTGGGTGGAAAGGCGCCGGAGCACGGAGGACGACCGGGTGGTCATCATCACCCTGACCGAAGCGGGAAGGGCCCTGCGGGAGCGGGCGAAAGAGGTCCCCGGCAAGGTGGCCTCCTGCATCGACCTGCCCCCGGAGAAGGCGCAGACGCTGTATGTCCTGCTCTATGAGCTGCTCGGCAAGCGCCTGGGCTGACCGATGATGACGAAAGAACCGCTTTGCGGGAGCGAAAGGAGAGAAGAACGATGCTGCTGAAACGGATCATGACTTTGCTGCTGGCCCTTGCCCTGCCCATGCCCGCCATTGTCGCGGCCGGCGGAGATACGACGGGCGCGGATACGCCCGCGCCGGAAAAGATGACGCTCTTGTCCATCAACGTCCGCAAGGCGGACGCCCATCTCCTGCGCTCAGGCAGCAGCACCTATCTGATCGACACCGGCCTGAAAAAGGGGTTCGACGAGCTGTACCGGGTGCTCAGGGAGAACGGGGTCGACCGCCTCACAGGCGTCATCCTGACCCATTCCCACTCGGACCATACCGGCGGCCTGAAAGCGCTGATGGAGTCGGACATTGCGGTGGAAAAGGTCTACACAACGGCCTATTTCGCGCCTAAGAAGGAAGACAAGGTGAATCCTGTCCTGAAGGCGCTCAAGAACACTGACCTGGAGCCCGTATACCTGAAGTCCGGGGACGAGCTGCCGCTGGACGGCGGCACGCTCAGGGTGCTGGGCCCGCTGGAGCAAATGACGGACCCGGAGGAGGAAAACAGCAACTCCCTCGTGCTCCTGGCCGAGGGCGGCGGCGGGAGCATCCTGCTGACCGGCGACATGGAGTTCCCGGAGGAGGAATCCCTGCTGGCGGCGGGCCTGATCCCGCACGCAGACGTGATCAAGATCGGCAACCACGGGGAGGGCGACGCCACCAGCGAGCGCCTGATCGCCGCGGTGGCCCCGTCGGTGGCCGTGATCTCGACCAACACGGAGGACGAGCCGGACACGCCCGATCCTCGGGTCATCCGGCTGCTCAAGCGCTACGGGATCACGATCCTGCAGACCCAGAACGCGAAAAACGGCGTCCTGATCACCGTCAGCGGCGGCGAAGTCACTTACGAATTGCAATAACAGGAAAAAGAGCACATGGAGCAGGCATTCGACATCCAGTCCTACATGACCCACGGCGTCGAACGGGTTGTGGGGGAGATCATCAAGGCGACGCTGAAAAACCCCAAGGAGAGCGTGTACATGGCCCGGTTCGCCCTGGCCAGCCGCGCCGCGTCCAAAAAGCGCCGGAAGGCGGAGGACGCGGGGGAGCACATCCCGGCTTTCCTGATCGCCAGCATCACCAGCCAGTGCAACCTGCACTGCGCGGGCTGCTATTCCCGCTGCAACCACGCGACGGTGGACGCGGCGCCCGTGCGCCAGCTGACCAGCGGGGAATGGCTGAAGATCTTTGACGAGGCGGACGACCACGAGGGCGGCTGTGTGCTGTATGAGAAGCGGGCACTGGTCGAAGCGCTGCTGAATAAATGAAAGGACGGAGCGGCAATGATCTACGATTACAAAGTCATCACGGGCAAAGGCGCGACCCTCGACCTCAATGATTACAGGGGCAAGGTCATCATGGTGGTCAACACTGCCACCGGCTGCGGCTTCACGCCCCAGTACGCGCCTATTGAGCAGATGTTCCGCGATTACCACGACCAGGGTCTGGAGATCCTGGACATTCCCTGCAACCAGTTCGGCGGCTAGGCTCCGGGGTCTGATGACGAGATCCACGAGTTCTGCACCATGCACTTCAACACCACCTTCCCGCAGATGAAGAAGGCGGACGTGAACGGAGAAAACGAGCTGCCGCTGTACACCTACCTGAAGTCCGAGAAGGGCTTTGAAGGGTTTGGCGAGCACCCCTACAAGGAGCTCCTGGAAAAGATGTTCGCCGCGGCGGACCCGGACTGGGCCAAGAAGCCTGACATCAAGTGGAACTTCACCAAGTTCATCATCGACCGCCAGGGCAACGTCGTGGCCCGCTTTGAGCCCACTGCGGATATGAAAGACGTTGAAGCGTGCGTGAAATATTTGTTATAAACAGGAGACTTCCAATGTCCGAATTGTTGAAAACGATCAAAGGCCGAAAGAGCGTCCGCACCTTTGACGGGAAGCCGTTGAGCACGGAGCACAGGGCGCAGCTGGAGGAAATCGCCCGGTCGATCACGAATCCCTTCGGGGTCCCGGTGCGGTTCGTGCTCCTGGACGCGAAGGAGCACGGCCTGTCGAGTCCCGTGCTCTCCGGGGATACCCTGTACGCTGCGGGGATCGTTCCCAAAGGACCGCACGCGGAAGAGGCGTACGGCTATGCGTTTGAAAAGCTGGTGCTCTGCGCCTGGTCGCTGGGCATCGGCACCACCTGGATCGGCGGCACCATGAAGCGCGAGCTGTTCGAGCGGGCCGCCGGACTGGCCGAGGGGGAGATGATGCCCTGCGTCACGCCCCTGGGGTATCCGGCGAAGAACCGCTCCCTCCGGGAGACGTTGATGCGCAAGGGCGTCGGCGCTGATTCGCGCCTGCCCGCGGAAAAGCTGTTCTTTGACGGGCACTGGGATGCGCCGCTGGCCCCGGAAAAGCAGGCGGCGATGGCGGACCTGATCGAGATGGTCCGCTGGGCGCCCTCCGCGGTCAACAAACAGCCCTGGAGGATCATCGTCACGGACCAGGGCTGCCACTTCTATGAGAAAAAGGACAAGGGCTTTGTCAGCGACAAGACGGGCGACCTGCAGAGGATCGACGTCGGCATCGCCCTCTGCCACTTCGTCATGGGCCTGGAGGAACAGGGCCGACAGCCGGAGGTCGTGACTTCGGATCCCGGCCTCCCCGTTCCCGAGGGCGTCGAATATGTAGCCACTGTCAGGGTGCCGGAGTAAAGCTCCAGCCCAAAACGCAAGGACCGCCGGGTTTTCCGGCGGTCCTTAACGTTGCGGGCATTTATATCATATCCAGCCAAGTAAGCCCATGGCTGACAGGAATACGAACATCGTGACGATGCACAAAAGTGACTGTACCACCACCAGGTGGGCGGCGAGCTCTCCGTCTGCGTCCATCTCCTTAGCCATGATATAGCTGGCCACGGCGCAGGGCGTGCCGATGATGAAATAGAGGGCGGTCATGGGCGCGCCGCGCACGCCGAGCAGCACGATCAGCGGGAGGAGCAGCAGCGGGCCCACCGCCAGGCGCATGAAGCTGCCGTACAGCACGGTGCCCGCGTCATGGCGAAGGGAGGCCAGGCGCAGCCCCGCGCCGAGGCTGATCAGCGCCAGGGGGGTGGAGGCGCCCGCCAGGTCGGACACGACCTTGGTGACCGGCTGCGGGAGCACGATCCCGGTCAGCTTGACCAACAGACTGGCGATGGTATAGACCACATAGGGGTTTGTGAACAGGCGCTTGAGCAGCTGGCTCACGGTGATCTTCTGGCTGGTGAGCATGGAGATGAGCACCACCGCCAGCACGTTGTTCAGCGGGATCACGAAGGCCAGGATCAGGCTGAACATGCCGACCTCGTCCGGCCCGTAAATGGCCGTCATCATCGGCAGGCCGAACACCAGGCAGTTGTTGCGGAAGATGCTCTGCGCCAGGGACGCGCGGCGCGGCGGATCCTTCTCCTTCAGGGAGGCGACCACCGCCAGAGCGAAGGACAGGAACACCAGCCCGATGGCGATCAGCACCAGCTTCAGGTCGAAGGCGGTCTTGAAATCGCTGTTATAGATGTTCTTGAACAGCGCCAGGGGCAGCAGCAGCCGAAAGGACAGCCTGTCCAGGGCGGCGGCGCCGTCCTCGTTCAGCCAATGGACCTTTCTTACGAGCATGCCGAGGACGATCAGCAGCATCACAGGCGCGACGGACTGCCCGGCGATCAGAAAGCTGTTGTTCACAGCGGTGTCCTCCTTCGTGGGATATCGCTACCAAGATACTGCGCCGGCCCCCGTTTGTCAATCATTTCGCCTCATTTATTCGATGGTTTCCGCCGATCAGTGGAATGATCGATCGTGAATGATCATCAGTAGGCCTTGCTGCGGCTCAGCAGGCCGGAGAGCACGGCGGCGGCCACGGGGCGCTGGCAGCTCTGGTAGTCCTGACCGCCCAGGATCAGCTTTTCCACCCGCAGCGTGCTCAGGCTTTCCTTGGGGACGGTGTAGGGATCTCCGGAGAGGAGCACCATGTCGGCGACCTTACCCGGTTCCAGGCTGCCGCGCTCCCGATCATCAAAGGTCGCGCGGTATCCGTTGATGGTGCACATGCGCAGAGCATCCCGAACGGAGATCGCCTCGTCGGCGTTGGCGTTGTTGACGGCCTTGTCGATCCAGACGATGGGGTCCGGCGCGGTGCAGGGAGCATCGGAGCCGAAGGAGACCAGGATGCCGTGCTCCAGGAAGGTGCGCAGGGGGTTCAGGCGCTGGGTGCGCTCCGGACCCAGGATGCTCTCCAGGTATTCGTCCGGCTCCTGCTTCCAGTTGATGAAGGCGCTCTGCACCGGCATCTGGATCTGGTAGTCGCGGCAGATCTCCAGCCCCTCCCGGGTGGGCAGGCAGCAGTGAATGATGCCGTGGCGGTGATCCTGGCGCGGATAGTCGTCCAGGGCCGCCTTGAGGGCCCGGGTCGCCTGATCGAAGGCGCGGTCGCCGATGGCGTGCATCTCGATCTGCAGCCCCGCGCGGTTGGCCGCCTTGCAGAACTCGATCACCTTCTCATCGCTGTAATAGAGCACGCCGTCGCCGCCCTGCTCGTCAGTATAGGGGGCGTTGAGGGCGGCGTCGTGGGAGCCGAAGCACCCGTCCAGCGCGCACTCGAAGCAGCCGCCGATGCGGGGCAGCTTCCTTTTAAGAGCGACCCGCACGTCCATGGGCTGGGGGAAGACCCGCAGCTGGAAGCCGTTTTGCAGGGACTTGGCGAACAGCTTTTCAAAGGTGATGTCCAGGTTCATGGTAAAGCCCACGCCGCTCACCGTGTTCACCATGCCGATGCCGCGGGCGGCCATATAGTCCACGGCGGACTGCATATTGCGCATCAGGTCCACGAGGGACAGGGAGCTGGTGATATCGTCGGAGAACTTGAAGAAGGCCTCCTGGTTCATCTCGCCCGTGTCCGGGTGGTAGCCGCGCAGGTGCTCCACCTTGCTGCGCATGCGGTTGAGCAGGGGCGTATTGACGATGCAGGCGTGGCCGTCATACTTGACCACCATGACCTCCCGGTCGGGACAAACGGCGTCCAGCTCCTCCCGGCTGATGAGGCGGTGCTCCCGCACCGAGTAGGGTGATGCTCCGAAGGCGATCAGTTTCTTGCCTTTGCTGCGGGCGGCAAAGTCCCGGAGCATAGCGCTGATCTCCTCGTTGGAGGAGGCGTCCATCACGTTGAGCCCGGCCAAGAAGGTGGAAAAGGAAGCAAAGTGCTGGTGTGTATCCGCAAAGGCGGGGATCAGCGCCCGCTGTCCCAGCTGCACGCGCTCCGCACCGGCGTACTTTTCCGGCAGCGTGTCGCCCGTGTAGAGGATGCGCCCCTGGTCCTCCACCAGGTAGCGGCAGACGTCGTTGCGCTCGTTGACGGTGAGGATGGTGCCTTCATAGCATTTCATGGTGCGGCCTCCTGACTGAATAGCGGTTGGATGTGGAACGGAGCACGAACCGTGCTCCGAAGGCGAAGCGGAGCATCGCGCCTCACTTCACATGGCGGTACAGGCAGTCGGTCTGCGGGCAGACCGAGCAGTCATGCAGGGAAACGTGGCCGCAGTCCCGGTGGGAGAGCATCACCCGATACATCATAGACTTGGCGGGGGAGATGATCCCGTGCTCCGATATGCTCACGCCGGGGAACACCGGCCGGAGCTGGGCGAGACAGGACTGCTGGTCCTCGATGGGATAGTCGATGCCGGGCTCCTCCCGGGCGGAAACGGACAGCCGCTCCCGGGCCAGGTCGCGCTTCAGGAGCTCGAAGGCCAGGCCGTCCATCTGGAAAAGCAGCTCATCGCACAGCACGTTCAAAATGCTGCCGGTGATGTAATCCTGCTTATAAAAGAGCCGGGTCGCGGCTTCCTCGGGGCGCTGGCCCAGGGTCAGCAGGATGCTCAGGCGGTCCTCGGCTTCCCGGAGGGCGGCGGCCCGGGGCTCGGCGGTCTCAGACAGCAGGGCGACGGCCCGGTCCCAGACGGCTGCAAAGGCTCCATAGCAAGGCTGCTCTGCGCTGCACTGGAGCCAGCGGAACACCTCTTCCCGGTCAGGCCGGAGGGGGAAACAGTCCCCGGAATAAACGGTTATCTTTTCCATGCGTTCATCACCCATTGCGCAGCCGCTGCGGCGCGGTGCGTCACAAAGTCCGCGGGGAGGCTCAGCAGCGATCTGTCCTCAGAAGGGCTGGCCCCGCAGACCACCAGGCTGAAGTCCTTCCGGCAGCCGTGCTCCTCCGCCAGTTCATGGATCCGGCGCACGCATTCCGCGTCACCAGGGGTAAAAAGCACGCAGACGACAAAGCGCAGGCGGTGCTCCAGGACAGCTGAAAGGAAGGCTTCGGGGGACACATCGACTCCCAGATCCAGCACGGGGACGCCCCACATGGAGAGGAGCATCAGGGTATAGTCCCTTCCTGCCGCGCTGGTGTTGCCCTGGGCGGCTCCGCAGCAGGCGACGGGGGGCAGGTCGGGCGCGGGGAACGCGCTCGCAGCCTGGGCGGCGGCGGTCAGCTGGCAAAAGGGGAGGGAACCGGCCAGGTAGCGGTCGGTCAGGTCGTTCAAAAAACTGTTTTTTGCCCGAACCAGAGCATCGGGAGCACCGCTTTCCAACAGAGCGGCGACGGTGCTCCGTTCCCCGCGCAGCAGGGCGTCCTGCAGCTGATCTTTTACGGCACTCTGACCGGGATCACAGGCGGGAATCACGGCAAACTCCCTCCTTTCACTATACTTATCTATGCGCAGAATATTATAGTATATGCCGCCGTTTGCTGTCAAGGAACGGCAGCCGCCTTTGACACGACGCGCCGGGCGTGATAGGATGGTCTGCGGGAAACCTATGGAAATTTGCAGTTTTTTCAAATTATTTTGCTTTTTTCTGAAAATCCCCCTGCGTCAGGGCTTGCTCGTGACGCTGCGTCATGTGGCAAAATGCAGGGCGAAAGGAGGTGAAGGCTGTGTCAAAATACACGACAGGGGAGCTGGCCAAGCTCTGCGGCGTGACCGTCCGCACAGTCCAGTACTATGATACCCGGGGCATCCTGATCCCCACGGAGCTATCCGAAGGCGGCAGGCGGCTGTATTCGGAGGACGACCTGAGGCGCATGAAGGTGATCTGCTTCCTGCGGGAGATGGATCTGCCCATCGACGCGATCTCCCAGATCCTGAAGGAGGAGCATCCCGAAAAGGTAATCTCGCTGCTGATCGAACAGCAGGAGCAAGCCCTTTCTGAGGAGATCTCTGACAAGCAGGAAAAGCTGGATAAGCTCCGGGAGCTGAAAAACGGGCTGAAAGGCAAGGCGGATTTCTCCCTGGAAACGATCGGCGACATGGCCGTCATCATGGAAAGCAAAAAGAAACTGAAGAGGATGCATCTGATGATGCTCCTGACCGGCATCCCCGTTACGGCGCTGCAGTGGTTTTCCATCATTTACTGGATCGTGAAGGGTGTCTGGTGGCCCTTCGTCGTCTGGGTGCTGGTGGCCGCCGTCTGGGGCACGCTGATCAGCCGGTACTACTTCGGGCACGTGAAATACATCTGCCCGGAATGCCATCAGGCCTTCAAGCCAACCCTGAAGGAGGCCTTCTGGGCCAATCACACCCCCACAGCCCGCAAGCTGACCTGCAGCCAGTGCGGCCACAAGGGTTTCTGCGTAGAGATCTGGGGAGGCGATTAAAAATGACGAAGCTCCTGAACAGATTCAAAAAGCCGCTGCAGTTCGCCCTGGCACTGGCGCCCATCGCGATCGTGGCCGGGTACTTCACGGGGGTCTACAGCTGGGCGGAGCTGACGGAGGATGTGAAAGATCAGATCCAGGCGCAGATCGGGGACGACCGGAACCTGTTTTATCTGAGCACCGCCCTGCAGACCCTGATGTATGCGCTGGTCACCGGCTTTTTCGGCTATATCCTTTCCGAAAAGATCGGCCTCATGAGGCCGCTGAGGCTTGAAAAAAGGCCGCTGCTCGTGACCCTCGGGCTGACGCTGCTGACCGGCCTTGTCCTGTGCGCGGACCTCTTTTATTACAGGAACCATATCCCGCAGGTCGCGGCCATATATCAGTCAAAGCCCACGTTTGCCTACTGGATGGCCTCGGTGCTCTACGGCGGCGTGATCGAAGAGATCCTGCTGCGACTGTTTCTCATGTCGCTCATCGCCCTGATCGGATGGAAGGTTTTCTGCCGCAGGGAAGCGGCTCCCCCCACGGGCGTCATCATTGCGGCCAACGTCATCGCCGCGGTGCTCTTTGCGGCGAGCCATCTGCCGTCGACGCTGCAGATGTTTGGCGAATTGACGCCGATGCTCGTGCTCCGGTGCTTTCTCCTGAACGGCGTTGCCGGACTGGTCTTCGGAGCCCTCTATCGCAGGTATGGCATTCAGTACGCCGTGATCGCCCACGCCGGTGCGCATATCGTCTGGAAGATCCTTTGGGTCATTCTGCTGTAAAAAACAGGATCGGACACGGTGCGGATGTGTTTGCCCGCGGGCCTGATCGAGCCGCCCTCCGCCGAAGGCAGAAGATGAAAATGGAATAGTTGCGTCGCTCCGCCGCCGTTGGCAGCAAAAATTCTGATTGCCAAACGAAATCCCTTATGTTATAATGCCCATTAATGGCGGCATGGCGGAATGGCAGACGCACCGCACTCAAAATGCGGCGGGAAACCGTGTCGGTTCAAGTCGCGTTGTTTTTAACAAAAAAGGAAGGAGAAAACGTCGATCGTTTCTCGCTTTGATCATAAAACCGTGTCGGTAAAATGGTAGTAAAACAGAAACCCGCAAAGAACTATTTTCGCATCAGAAAATAGTTCTTTTTCTTGGCCCCAATTTGCCAAATCACATTACCAGTTGATTTGATTTCCGATCTGCGATAAAATATGAGTTAATTTGAAGCCCCTTGCTTTATGCTATGATTGTCCTGGCAAGGTGACTTGATACCCCACTTTTCCATATAAGCGCGATGCCGCAGAACAGGAGGCCTTATGCCTGAAGAAACAACAGCCATCACCTTTGAGGAGTTTGAAAAGGGATTGCAAGTATATAAGCGTGAAGACTTCGAAAATACCTCCCTGCCATATGATTACCTGAGAGAGTACACGCACAGCAACCCGGTACTGTACAAACAGTTCCTTGGGGTGCTGCTGAAAAGAGCAGCTGAATTGGAAGCTGACGCAGAACAGGTCGCAAAACAAAGCGACGGGGTACAGCTTCAACTGCGCTGGGGCTATAATACGATCCTCAGGATTGCATATGAGATCATGAAGATGGCCGAAAAGCCTCCAGAAATGATCATGCAGGAAGAAGATGAACCCACCGAAGAACCTGAAAAAGTTGCAGCAGAGCAAACTGATGACTTCCTGCCAGATACAAACCCTTTCATCCCCAACGAGTGCAGTAAAAAGGTCGATGTGCTCCCGTTGATGTGTGGTGCCGGGAAGAGCACAGCTATCAGCTACATCATTGATCATGCCATCGATGATGATCTTCTATACTCAGAACTCGAAGCCGCCATTGCACAGGAAGAAACGCCTGATTGGCTGAAATCTCTGCATGGGGATCCCGAAGAGATGCTCAACAAAAGCAATCATTATGGCATTTTAATAGTGACCGACCGAATTAAGCGCCTGGAAGAGTATCTTGAACCCGAAAAAGGTTACTATGGGCTTCTGTCCAAATACATCGCAGAACACAAGGACACAAAAACATGCATGATGACCGCTGATACAAAACGCGAGGCCGAAATGCAGAAATACACCCGCCCGGTATTACTGATGACGGCCCAAAGATATTTCAGCTGCTCGGTCGAAGAGATCAACGAGGAATTTTTGACATGGTCTCACGGCCAGCGCGGTCTGGTCATCTTCGACGAGGAACCGCCCATTAAAGAATATGTTGCCATCACGAGCACCAGCCTCAATGATGTAGACTCGGCTCTTTCAGATGGGATAAAGGACAGTGCTGACAAGCTTGAGAAAACCTGGTGCATCGGTCAATGGGAAAAGGTTGTAGCAAAGCTCAAAAACTTGATGCGTACATTTGAAGCCGACCTGTCCCACCTCACTCAGACCCCCAGCGATGTTCCATGTGTATATACATATATTTCCCCGATCCAGCAAACACTGACAGACGATGATGGCCGCTTCTTCAGGTTCGTTGACAGTAACAAACGGGAGCTCTGCTTCTTCAAGGACAAAAACTGTTACAGCATCATCAGAGCGGTATACAAAGCCATGACATGTGGCGCACTGTTTACTTCGATGAAGAAGAAGAACGGTATACGCAACAGCGCTTTGGGCATCGTACTTGACAACACGGCAAAGCTGACCGATATCAATGCCCACGCTGTCGTTCTGGATGGAACAGCGGATGCATCCCCTATGTATGACCGGCGTTATTTTTTCGTTGATCAGCAGCTGGGCAATGAATACCGCCGCTCACTAAATAATTTGCATTTAAAATTCGTCGACGTTTCTACGAGCAGGGCCCGCTTGAAGGGGGACCGTGCTCCTGAAGAGATGGCCGCGATCATCGAGTATCTTAACCGTGACAATCTGTACAGCAAAAATATCCCGATCTTCACATATCAGTTCGCCGAAGATATGTTTGTAGATCCTCAGCTGGATGGGACATGTGATCTGGCGGATCATGCGGGCAGGATCGAGCACTTCGGAAATATCAAGGGGCGAAACGACCTGAACGACCGTAACTGCATTGCCCAGGTCGGTCTGTTCCTGAAGCCCCCGATGTATTACATTGCCATGGCATTATCCTATCATCCCGAACTTCTTGAACGTCTGAGATCCATGAGTTATGAAGAGAGTTCCCATGAAATCAGCGTATTCTGTGCCGCGCACAACCAATTCGAGAGCAGAAAAGCCCAAGACCTGGTGGCCGATACTGAGCAGAACCTGTTCAGAGGGACGATTCGCAATCCAACCAGCGTCGAGCCTTACACATACTACGTATTCACCTCAGCCGAGAGAAATGCCAAGATGATTGAAATTGCCAAAGAGCGATACGTGGATGCCCGAATCGAAGAATTGCCTGAACCATTTGAGATCGGGCTGGCAAAGCTCAGGACAAGGAGCAGTTCGAAGAAAACGGTTCCACAGCTGATTCTGGATTACGTAGATAACCTGACGCCAGGCACAGAATTTACCATCGATCAGCTTCTGCGAGACAAGGACCTGACACAAGGCCAATTTGACAAGGCAAAGGAAAACAACACCTGCCTCAAAGAGCTGTTTGATTATTATCGCATCGCACCAGGATCAAGAACCTATTGTAAACCTTTCAGAGCTTAATACCCCACTTTTCTATATAAGCCGGATATGCGAGCTCCCAGCAGGCAAGCCTAAAAGAAAGAAAGTTCGTTTCTTTCTTTTCCCTTCAGGCATGAAACGATCAGCACCTTTTTCTTTCTTTAGCTGTAGGCCGCATCAAAGAATCTAAGCTAAACAGCGGTTTCTCCGAAGATCTCCCCTACTGCGTTTCAGATTCTCTGATGTAATCCAAGCCACGCCCCCGTCTCTCTCTGCCCCTTTTTATGGGGGCAGGAGACAGGGGCTCCGAGCATGGGCCTGTACTGAGCAATGATGTTGCTGATCACTTATTCGTACGTTTCTCCGTACATATGTATAGCCGCGGGGCTTTTAACCAGCCCCGCGGCTTTACAGTATACGATACGCTGTCTGTTTCCCGTCACCGTCCAGGCGACGGGAAGCAGGCAGCGTATCGGTTGGCTGTTACTGATCGGGATGACGCACGCTTCGCTCTTCGGCGGCTTTATATGACCGCACACGAACCGTTCATTGGAGCTTGGGGTTGCACACACGCTGACGTCAGGCCTAGCTCGCAGCCCTTGGCTCCCGCCCCATAAAAAGGGCGTAAGGAGCCGAGGGCGATTCATGGATTACATCAGGGTGGGCGTAAGGAGCACATCGGACATATCGAAGCGCAGGCTTTGTCGCTGCCCGACGGGGCAACGGCAAAGTCTGCAAACGCGAAATGCACCGGAGAAACGCAAGTACGCTTACATCTAAAGAAAGAAATGACACTGTACAGAGCTATGCCGCGCAGAAAGAAAGAAACGGACTTTCTTTCTTTGGCATGGCTGCGCATGTAAGCCATGATATGTGCGGCCACGTTGCTGATCAGGCCGTATCAGAACAGATGTATTCAGTTCCCTTTCATCATTTGCCCTGTGCGGTGATCATATCCCAAGGATGCTGCAGATCCCACTAACGAAAACACTGTGGAGACAAGGATTAACCGGTTGCAATCTGTTGCGCTTTACCGTGCTAAAGTGGACTTTGTTAGCCAGATAATCAGCGTACCGGATGGATGATGTTTCAGAATCGACAGTATGAATTGAAGTTTCACGCCTTTGAATACTCGCTAACAAGAACCGTACCCGTTCCCCTGGTGGAGCGACAGCTAACCACGTTGCTTGCAAGATCTATATCAAATCCTTGGGCTTTTGCGCTTTCATAGCACCTCATTTTCTCTCAAGATGTCACCCAAGCGATCGTAGTGATCAACTTTCACGAACGGGATGCCGCTGGCATACACGTCATGATCGTTGCCGCCCTCGCAGTAATCATCTCCGCAGTACACGATCTCCTGTTCATTCAAGCTGTTTTCTGTAAGATACCGACGGATCGCGTTCAGCTTTCCGTACTTGCCGGGAACAATGTCGAAAGAAGACGAGCCGCCGATCATGACGTTATAGTCATGGAACTGTGCTTTGACGAATGGATACATGAGTCTGCGCTTGCTGCGGTCCGGATCGTAAGCCAGTTTATCGGCCAAGGCAGCTTTGGTGCCCAGCACGGGGAAGGTCAGCGCGCCTGTAGGATGAAACTCCAGCGTGTCGCCGGTGTAGTCATACAGACCAAATCGTTCTCTGATCCTTCCAGCCCGCCGCAGCACTTCCTCACGATCTACTGGGGCGCGCTCGTCCCATTGCAGGGCCAGGGTTTGCCGCTCTGTATCATAGGCTGCGAACTGCATGCCGTAGCTTCCGATGATGTCAATGGGATAATGGTCCATCTGATCCCATATCCGCTGACACGTCCCTGCGCCGACCATGAGCAGCTTGTATCGCTGACCCAGCTGATCCAGTATATGCCGGTTTTCTTCGCCGAGCTTGGATTTGTGCTGTGTCAGCGTGCCGTCCAGGTCAAACGCTATGATCTTGATTTGGTTCAACATCGTTTTTCCTCCTTGATCAGGCGTCCTTATCGCCAAGGAGCACGTCGATACGCACTTCCTGCTTTCCATGCAATGTGTTCCAGTCAACAAAGCCGCCTGCCGCTTCAATGCCGTCGATTGTCACTTTTTTCACGCCACTGGAAAGGGCATCCGGGTTCTCCACATACATTCGGATCATCGTCCCGCGATAATCGTAGTTGACTTCCATATGCCGCCATTGACGTGGCATGACCGGCGTGATCTGCAGACCATTGAGGTTGGGTCTGATGCCCAGCAGGTAATGATAAGCCGCCATTTCCATCCAGGCTGCCGTACCGGTGATATGCGTCACATTGGCCCAGCCGTGCTTGGGATTGTCCGGCCCCACGATATTGCTGGCCCAGGCGTAGGGTTCCGCTTTATAGACGTTCAGGCCCACGCGCTCCAACGCCTTCTGCGGGGCCAGCAGGGAGTAATACTCCCATGCCCGGTCGCCATCGCCAAGAAGGGCCTGCGCGATGACGGCCCAGGCGTTGGCGTGGCAGAAGACAGCGCCATTCTCACCATTGCCGGGATTATAGCCCGTGAATGGATCGTTCGTCTCCGGATAGGTGGCAAAGCCTGGTGAGATCAGCCGAAGCCCGACCATCGTCTTCAGCTCGGCATCCACGTGCCGCATTCCGGAAAGCTGCTGATCCCGGGTGCCAACACCGCTGATGACGGCCCAGGATTGGGGATTCAGCCACAGCTTCCCGTAGGCGGAGTCGGGCCCGCCGATGGGGGATCCCGCATCGTCAAAGCAGCGATACCACCACGCGCCGTTATAGGCGTTCTTTTCAATAGTCGATTTTATTCGGTTCGCCAGCTGCGCAAGATGCTTCTCCTCTGGAAGATGGCGATATGCCGCAACTTCTTTCAGCAGCTTTAGGCAGACCAGGTACTGCATTGCCGCGAAAACGGATTCTCCCTTTCCCTTTTCCGAAAACTTGCCGATGATATCGTTCCAGTCTCCCTTCAGCGTCAGCGGCAGGCCGTGCGCTCCCATATGCGTCTCGGTGAAGCGGACGGCAGCCATCATGTGCTGCCAGACAGTCATCGGGTCGCATGCGCTCAGATGATCCTGAGGCGACAGGCAGGGCACTTCTTCGTTCAGGAACTCGAAATCTCCGGTCTCAGCCAGATATGTATACAGCAGGATCGGCAGCCACAGATGGCTGTCGCACCTGGTTCTGGCATCCGGCAGCGCATGCGGATTCAGGGGGATCAGGTGTACGGCGTTCCCGGTCGGGAACTGTTTGGAGAGCAGATGCGCGAGCATCATTCTGGCCATCTGCGGCGCACGATGGCACATGGGCAGCATGTCCTGAGCCGTATCGCGGAAGCCCAGCCCGCGTATTCCCGGGGCTTCCACATTGACTGCGCGGGAATACCGGGCGGTGGTCATGCAGTTGATCGGTCCCCATATGGATATCATTCTCTGTAGCTGCTCGTCCGGCAGCCGGCAGCAGCCTTTACCCAAATACTGCAGCCAGCCCGAAGACAGCTTTTTTCTCTGCTGATCGAGCCAGTTCAGGTCCTTTCCCAGTGCAGCCATCCGTCGCGCCTCCTGATCGGCGTTCTGAAAAGAGGTCAGCCCTTCCTTCGCAACGCCGAGGAACCAGCTGATGCGCACCGCTTCGCCGGGCTGGATGCTTTTGTGTACCTGAATGGCAAAGCAGGGTTCTCCGGAGAGCATCGTCTCATTTCCGCAGGCATGGCGTTCAATGGCTTGGGGGTCGCTTTCATCCCGGTAATTGCCCATGAAGGCCGCCCTGTCCGTGCTGAAGGAGTGCACCTTTTCCGAGGTACCGAAGAACACCAGCGGCGCCGGGAGATACTCATTCGCTCCCCGGTGCTGATACAGGTAATACAGCAAGCCGTCATCCGTCTGCCAGGTCTTCAGCATGTGCCGCCAGTAGTAGCCGTAGAGCTGCTCGTTCATCCAGTCCAGCTGGGAGAGCTCGACATAGGCGGTCAGATCAGGCGAACGCAGTTGGCGAGAGTGGTTGGTGATCGTCACATCCCATACCAGCAGGTTTTCATCGGGCGTAATATAGAGCTCCTGGCTGACCGAAAGATCCTCTTTTTTGCAGCTGAAGACGGCCATCCCCGGCTGAAAGGAGCACTGCCAGCTGTCCAGCGGTGTGCGGGTCGGCTGGTAAGTCGGACAGAACGCGGGCTGGCCTTCTTCCGCTACATACAGGTAAAAGCCCGGCCGGTCAGCCGGCAGGTGATGCATGCGGTATCGGCTCAGCCGACAGGCGATCGCGTCCCGCCACCAGGTAAATCCGCCGCCGGCCTGGGAGATGAAGGCGTGCATCTCTCCGTTGGAAAGATAATGGATCCACGGCTGCGGCAAAGAAGGTTTCCAAATATCGATCGCCGGAATATCATCCCGAAAGGCGTAGACATGTTCAGCCATGGCGGCGTCCTCCCTTTGTGCTTCTTTAGCGGTGAAGGTTTTTCTTTCGCAGGATATCGAGCACCACGTCAGGATTGTTGCAGGTGATCAGTTCCGCGCCCATCCTGACCGCAAGATCGACGGACGGCTCATCCTTGGCATCCGTACCCGCCCAGATTCGTACACCGGTCCTGCGGTGCAGATCATGCACATCCTCAATGGTCACTTCTCCTTCCGGTACGCCGAATACGCAGGTGCAATAGGCATAGGAATAGGGGTCCAGCTCACAGTGCCCCAGGCACCTCTGCGGATAGTATACATGCTGTTTGTATCTGTGACCATAGGTTCGGTAGATATATTCGTGCAGCTGACCGCTCCAGGTGTTCACGACGAAACGATCCTCGAGCCCGGCATCTGAAAGCAGCTGCAGCACGCGGTCGCATGTGTCCACCGCCACGGCCGCCCCGTTTTCTTCGGGGGATTCCTTCAGCTCCATGTCCAGCGTCAGTGCCGGGTAATCCCTGAACAGCTCCACAAGCTCATTCAGTGTCGGGATGACCCCTGTGCCTTTGACCCTGAGCCTTTTTAATTCGGCCAGGGTGTGGTCGATGACCCTTCCGTTGCCGTCTGTCAGGTTTTCCAGCGTTTGGTCATGGAAAAGCACCAGCTGTCCGTCTTTTGTGAGCCGCACGTCTGTTTCGATCTGGTCGACGCCCAATGCTGCCGCGGCGCGGAATGCCTCCATGGTGTTTTCCGGATACTTGTCGTTCCAGCCCTTGTGTCCGGCCACAAATATGTTTTCATTGCTTTGCGTCCAGTAATCCATGTTTCATTCTCCTTTTTATCCAACAAGCCCCAGCACCAGAATGACGGAAAGAATGCTCAGCGCCAGTCCTGCAAGCGCATGCGGCGTGATCCTCTCCTTGACCCAAAGGGCTGCCATGATGGCAGCGATCACATTGTTCCCGGCGTTCGGCACAGTGAATAATACAGCTGAAGGCACATAGAGGGTGGCCTTCGTCACCAGCACGTTCATGGCAAAGAGCGCTGCGGCCAGCAAAAAGACCGGGAGATACAGCCTGCGATCCAGATGCTCGGTTTTCCCTCGGACTCTCGCTGACAGAAGGATCACAGAAAAGACGAGCGCCAGAATGGCAAAGCTGAGGAACGAGAATGCCGCTGCGCTGCTGTCCGGCCGCAGGAACGTCAGCAGTTTCTGACTGAGCATGGTCGTACCGTTTGCCAGCAGGGCTCCGATCAGGAGAAGGACTGTCTTTTTGCTGAAGCGCGTATTCTGTTCTCTGGCCGACCGGCCCAGCAGCCAGGAAGCCAGGATGAACAGCACGACGCCGCACCACTGCCAGACAGACATTGGTTCTCCCATGAACAGCGCGCCGGCTATGCAGGGGACGATCAGACCGGCTGTTGAAAATGCGGTCACGATCACCATAGTACCGCTTTGCATGGCCAGCAGCATGCACAGCTGCGCCGCTGCCATCGATACGCCGGCTGCGACGGCGGCCCCAACGGTGACATGGTCCAATGACATCGCTGAAGAATCGAGCGCCATCGGCGCCGCGCCCAGAAGAAAGGCTCCGCCAAACAGGCAGGTCATGTACCGGATCTGCCCGATCATCGTAGCGGGAAACAACTGGCTGGAGCGCTTGGAGCAATAGTTCTGCACCACGCGCAAGAGCAGGATCAACAGAATGTACAGTGTGCCCATTCTGTTCTTTATAACCTGACCTTTCCGATGATCTTTTTCACATGGGATGACGTTTCTGTTCCGCAGCCCGGTGCATGGGCGTCCTCCGGGAAAAGGATGATGAAATCTCCGGCCTGCAGACGGATCGCACTGCAGTCGTCATCGATCTCCGCCAATAAAGCGTCTTTCGGCGCGTCATATGGCTGGGTCACATGGCTTAAGCGCTGCGCGGGCTTCACGTAGATTGTTTCTTCCCCGGCGATCATGCACATCACGTCAATGTAGGCACGATGCGCTTCCATGCATCCTTGTGCTTTTTCGTGGGTATCATATTCGGCCAGGATCAGATATACATTTTCCCCATCGAGCTGGACTGTCCTTCCGAATTCGTCATGCGGGGTGAAGTGCTCAGCTTCTTTCAGTATGCGGTCGATGCCCGGAAGCATGCCAGTATACCGCGCTGACTGGTCAAGCGTGCCGTAGATCAAAGAGATCCCTCCCCATCGATTTCTCCCATTTCAGCCAGGGCGCTGCGGATGACCGCAGTCTCGGAAGATGCTAAAACGCCCGTGTAGTCAGGGCCGTAGCTGCCTGCATAGCCCAGGACATTCATCGCTGCCGTATAGGAAGGCCAAAGATCGTGCGCTACGAACAGATCGCGCAGGGCAACGATCGCATTCAGGTGCCGGGCGGCAGTAGCTTTGTCACCAGCTGCCAGCGCATCAAACAGGGCTTTGCTGTTTTTCGGCGTACAGCTCAGCATGCCGTCCAGGCAGTTCGTGATGCCCCAATGATAGGCGATGTCAAAGGTGTCGAGCCCGGAATAGACCATGATGAAATCTTCCGGCACCTCGAGATTCAGCTTGAGACGCCTGAACATCTGCAGGTCAGCCGATTTGATGCCCGCCAGATTGGGGATCTCCCTGAGCATCTGAAGGACCATCTCATAGGTGATCTTGCTCTGCGTCACACCGGGCAGATCATACAGCAGGACCTTGTGCGCTGTGCCCTCCGCCGCGCCTTTGAAGAAAGTGATCATCTGCTGCTGGCTTGCCGGGCTGTAATAGGGCGCGGTCAGCACAAACCCCGCAACGTCGAGCGATTCCATCTCTCTCATTCGTTCCCTGACGCGGGCGATCGAGGTGTCCATAGCGCCGACGAACACGGGGATCCCCTGCGCCGCTTCCACAGCGGTGCGCGCTACCTGCGGGCATATGCTGGAGCGCAGGAAAGCCTGGATGCCCATGGAGCCCATGCACAATAATCCGACAGCGCCTGCGTCGATCTGATCCCGGATCTGCCGGCGATAGCTGTCCGCAAGGAAATTGCCTTCCGCATCGAGCGGTGTGCCCAGGGCGGGCACGTAGCCTGGTTTCATTTGTCTTTCATCTCCTCAATGATCATGTATGCTGCTGATACAGGTGACACGCCACGAAGTGTCCGGCTTCGACTTCATGCAGTTCGGGCTTCTCTGTTTTGCATTTCTCCATACAGTTCGCGCAGCGCGGATGGAAGGGGCAGCCTGTGGGAGGATCCATAGGGGAGGGCACATCCCCTTTGAGTACGATGCGTTCCTTTTTTGCCTGCAGGACCGGCACGGGCACAGCGCTCAGCAGCGCTTGCGTGTACGGGTGCAGAGGGCGCGCATAAAGGTCCCCGGCGTCTGCCAGCTCCACCACATGTCCAAGATACATGACGGCGATCCGGTCTGACATATACTGCACGACGCTGAGATCGTGGGCGATGAAGAAGAAGGTCACGCCCGTTTCGCGCTGCAGTTTGCGCATCAGGTTCAGCAGCTGCGCCTGGATGGATACGTCCAGCGCGGAGACGGGCTCGTCGCAGATGATCAGCCGGGGTTCCATCACAAGCGCTTTGGCCACACAGATCCGCTGACGCTGCCCACCGGAAAACTCGTGCGGATAGCGGTACATATAATCCGGCTGCAGGTTGACGCGGGTGAGGGCATTCGCGATGATCTCGGTGCGCTTCTCCCTGCTGCCGCCGCCGATGCCGTGCACGCGCATGGGCTCGTCAAAGGCTTCCTGGATGGTATGCACCGGGTTCAGCGAGGCGTACGGATCCTGGAAAACGATCTGTATTTTCTGCCGGAGCGCAAAGCTGGTCTTCTTGTCGAGCCGGAGCAGGTCTTTCATCTCCCCGCCGTCGTTAAAGAACAGTTCTCCCGCCGTCGGCTTCAGCAGGCGGACGATGCATTTGCCCAGTGTAGTCTTCCCGCATCCGGATTCGCCGACGACGCCGAAAGTCTCACCGGCATAAATATCCAGGGAGACGTCGCTGACTGCCTTGACGCTCGGCTTTTTCGCTTCAAACAGGCGGCGGTTCGGCTGATACTCCATGGTCAGATGCCGGATGCTCAGCAGCTTTTCCCGCTGTTCAGCCATTTTCTTCGCCCCCTTCCTCATAGAGCAGGCAGCGGACGCGGTGTCCCGCTTCGATCTCCGTATCCTTCGGGAAACGATGGAAGCATTCCGGGCGGGCACATTCGCACCGCTCGGCGAATTCGCAGCCGGTAAATACGGTGGACGCGTCGGGTGTCGTGCCTTCGATGACGGCCAGCTCCTGGTCCTTATTCATGCCCAGCACGGGGACGGACCTCATCAGGGCCCTTGTGTAGGGGTGGACGGGATGTGAAAAGATCTGCTGCACGGAGCCGAACTCCACGATGCGGCCCATGTACATGACGGCCACGTCGTCGGCGATCTCCACCACGATGCCCATGTTATGGGTGATCAGGATCACGGACGTTCCGTAGCTTTCCTGCATTTTCCTGATCAGGTCCAGGATCTGTGCCTGGATGGTCACATCCAGAGCGGTCGTCGGCTCGTCTGCGATCAGCAGCGTCGGATTGCAGATCATGGCGATCGCGATCATGATGCGCTGTTTCATGCCGCCCGAAAACTCGTGGGGATACTGATCGTAGCGGATCTCGGGGTTCGGGATGCCCAATTCTCCCAGCAGGCGGATGATGCGCGCCTTGCCTTCGGCCTTGCTGACTTTTTCATGTTTCTTCAGCATTTCCATGATCTGGCTGCCCACAGTATATACCGGATTCAGGGTGGACATCGGGTCCTGGAAGATCATGGAGATCTCTTTGCCGCGGATCGCGCGCATCCTCGGGCCGCTGCGTTTGTAATTGCTGAGGATCTCGCATGCGCCATCCCGGGTGTAATAGGAGATGGTGCCTCCGGCGATGGTGCCGTTGGGCGGCAGCAGCTGCATGATGGAATGGGCCGTTACGCTTTTCCCGCAGCCCGATTCGCCGACGATGCACAGCGTTTTCCCGCGGCGCACATCGAAGGTGACGCCGTTGACCGCGTGCACCGTTCTTCTGCCGACTTTGAAATCTGTCTTCAGATCCTGAACGCGCAGGATGTGATCATTCTCTTGCATAGGCACACCCCTACTTGCTGGATGGATCCAGCGCGTCGCGCAGTCCATCGCCAAAGAAGTTGATGCTGAGCACAAACAGACAGATGGCGGCGGCAGGCGCCAGCCACAGCATGGGCAGGGTCTGCACGATATCCAGGCGCTTCGCCGCGTTGATGATGTTGCCCCAGGTGGGCACATTGTCCGGTACGCCGAGTCCCAGATAACTCAGCGCGGCCTCCGACAGGATATAACCAGCCACATTCATCGTGGAATTTACGATGATCGGTCCCAGCGTATTCGGCAGCAGATGATGGAACATGATGGACATGCCCCCGATCCCGTTGGCGCGGCAGCTTTCCACATAGGGTTCCTGCTTCAGCGACAGGATCCTGCCGCGCACGATACGCATCACGCCGGGCCAGCCGGTAAACGTAAAGATCAGCAGCAGATTGCGCACGCTTTTTCCCATGAAGCCGATGCAGAGCATGTTGATCAGCGTGCCGGGGAAAATGGAAAGCATCTCCTGGATGCTGACCAGCACGCTGTCCACTTTGCCGCCGTAATAGCCGGCGATGCAGCCCAGCGCCGCCCCGAGCAGGTTGGCCCCCATGGCCGCGATGACGCCGATCATGATAGACCAGCGCCCACCGTAGAGGATACGGGCAAAGATATCGCGCCCCAGGCGGTCCGTGCCCAGCAGGTGTTCCCGGCTCGGGCTGAGCCCGCGGATGCTGGGGTCGATCAGCGTCGGGTCATAATTGGTCAGTAACGGCGCGGCCAGGCAGGCGGCGATGATCAGCACCAGGCCGATTAGGCCCAGGATGGCCATGCGGTTCTGGATAAACTTCTGCCAGCTGCGTTTGGCCAGCGAAGTATTTCTGGTCTTTTTCCGAATCGTCATTGTGCTCGCTCCTCACCCAAGACGGATACGCGGGTCCAGCATCGCCGTCACGATGTCCACCAGGGTACTGGATAAAAGGACCATCACGCCCGTCGTCATCGTGGTGATCATGACAACGGGGATATCACCGGCGTTCACCGCGGTCAGCGCCATGTTCCCGATCCCCGGATAATTGAAGACCATTTCGATGACGGCTGATCCGCCGACCAGGCGCGGCAGGCGCATGACGATCAGCGTCATGGTCGGGATCAGGGAATTCCTGAACGCGTGCTTGAAGCTGACAGTCGTCTCCCGCAGGCCTTTGCTCCTGGCGGTCTTGATGTAGTCTTTGCCCATGACGTCCATCATGGAGTTTTTTGTGTAGCGCACAAGGGCGGCCGTGAGGGAGATGGCCATCGTCATGACGGGCAGCACCAGATAAGGCACCCTGCTGAAAAAGCCGTGGGCCCCGACTGGCATACGCCCGCCCGAAGGCAGCCACTTGAGCTGGACGGAAAACAGGATGATGAACACGATCCCGAAAAAGAACTCCGGCAGGGAAATGCCGAATACGCTGATTGTCGTGCAGAAATAATCCACGATCGTATTCTTCATCACCGCGGACAGAAAGCCCAGCAGCAATCCGACGGCTGTGGCGAGCAGCAGACCATAGAATGAGAGCTCGATGGTATATGGCAAGCGCCCCGCCAGCATCGTGCCGATGTTTTGCCCGGTGGAGGCGGAATAGCCGAAGTCTCCGTGGAAGATCTGGTTCAGCCAGCGGAAATACCGGATGACGGGCGGCGCGTTCAGGCCCAGGGCCTCCCGTGCTGCCACCTTCTGCGCCTCTGACAGCGCCTGGTACTGATCAGGGGGCATCGTTCTGGACAATGCGTCCCCCGGCAGCAGCTCCAGCGCGAAAAACAGGATCACGGACATGACCAGCAGTTTGGGGATCAGCGCCAGCAGTTTCCTCAGGATATACTTGAACATGGATACCCTCTTTTCAAAAGCGGGCTGCTGCAGATCGTGCAGCAGCCCGCATCGTGTTGCCTGAAGATCACTGTACTGCGGTTATTTCAGCATCTTCCACTGACTCCAGCAGTAGTTCACGCCGCCGGCTTCCAGCGCGGCCTCGGGGAGCTGGACCGAAGCGGTGTTGTACATCACGGTCTGGTTGAGCACATAGGCAGGCAGCATGTAGGCATATTCATAGTTGAGCGCCTGCATCTTCCAGGAAAGCTCCTTGCGCAGCTCGGCGTCCGCCGTGGTGTTGTAGGTGTTCATCAGCTCGTCGAACATGGCCGTGCGCTCTTCCAGCTGACCCATGAAGCTGTAGGTGCCCCAGCTGGTGCACTGGAAGTAGTAGGCAGACTGTTCTGCGTCGCTGTTCGCGCCGGCCAGATACAGCAGGTCATAGTTGCAGGTGGTGTAGATCAGGGTGGCCAGGTCGCCTTCCAGCAGGTAGGTGTTCACCTTGACACCGGCCTCAGCAAAGTCCTGGGTCAGCAGAGCCATGATGTCTGCCGTGGTCTGATCATTGTAATAGTAGGCGATGTCGATCGTCTGGGAGAAGTCGAAGCCGGCTTCCTCCAACAGCTGTTTGGCTCTGGCGGCATCCTTGGAGACATAGGGGATATCGGTGTTGTACTCAAAGGCGTTGGGGTTGACCAGCGTCGCGGAGTCGATGGCCTGGCCGCCATAGAAGCTGGCGATGGTCTTCTGGTCCACCAGCAGGTCAAAGGCCTGACGGACTTCCTTCTTCTGCAGATCGGGCTTCATATTGCCGTCGGCACGCTGATTGAGGTTGAACACGAAGCAGCGCACGTTGTGGGCGTTCACGGACAGCGCCTTCAGGTCGGCGTTCTGGCGGATCATGTTATTGGCGACGGAACGGTCGGTGATCAGCTGACGGGTCGCAAAGTCGATATCGCCGTTGATCATGGCAGCGACAGCCGCGTCGTTGCCGCCGGTCTGGTAGCTGACGAACTGAACATTCTTGATGCCCGCGGGCTCGCCCCAGTAATCCTCAAAGCGGACGCAGGTGAAGTAGTCGGGGAAGCTGACCTCGTTGATGCGGTAAGCGCCGCAGCCGACGGGCTTCTTCCAGTAGTCATTGCTGTCGATATCGGCCCAGGCCAGGCCGCCCAGCAGGTGCTTGGGCAGGATCATCGTGCTGTAGATGCCGCTCAGGAACAGCGGGTAGGACTTCGCCAGCTTCAGGGTGATCACATTGCCTTCCACGGTCATGCCGGACAGGTGCTCGGCCTCGCCATTCTTCAGGGCGTCATAGCCTTCCACATACTGGAAACGGCGGGCACCGCTGGAGTTGGGGTCTGCAATGTAATACTCGATCGTGAAGGCCACATCTTCCGCAGTCAGGATCTCGCCGTCGTGCCACTTGACGCCGTCACGGATCGTCAGCGTGAATTCGGTGTAATCCTCATTGCTGCCCCACTCGGTCGCGAGGGCGGGCACATGCTCGGAATTGGTGCCGTCCCAATACATGAGCGTGTCGAAGACCATGTAGGGATACAGGCTCAGCTGGTCGCGGGCGGGGGATTCAAACAGGGTATCGATGCCGATGGCCTGGCTCCATTGCAGCTTGAGCGGGGTCTCGCTCTCGGTGGGCTCCGCAAGGCTCGAAACGGCAGTCAGTGCCAGCATCAGCACGAGTAACATGGCAAGCAGTCTCTTCATTTTGTTTTCCTCCTTTATTTTATTGGTCAAACGGAACTGCTGCCTCCATTATATTTGTTGAAGTGTAAACATCAATGCTTTTGACAGGATCGGCTTACATTTTGGGATATTTCTTTATATTTTTATACATTATGGATGCTCTGTGAAGCTGAGCGTCACCCGGGTCACGCGGGGAGTGCCGCAGCCGCAATGGGCGCAGAGTGACAGCCGGTATTGGATCACGCCGCAGAGTTCTAAGCAGTCCAGGTCGGCACCCGCTTCGACGGGCTGCCAGGCCTTCTTTTCCAATCCGTCCTCGTTCTCGGCTGCCCGGAGTGCTATTTCCACCCAGCTCGTCGAGGTGCATGTCCCTTCCCATCGGATCGTGTGAACGGTGGCGCTGGCCGGCAGACGTTTGTATTCTGAGTAATAGTATTCCCTGTCGCTGCGGTCCATGATGTTGCCGGGATCCACAGTGCTCATGCCATGCGGGCCGACGGTTGGCAGGACGGTCTTCCTCGTTTCGGACAGGCCGTCCGGCCCGCCCCAGAACACGAAAGAGTGGGAGCAGTGATTTCCATATTCCTTGTGGCAGGCCACCGCCAGATCGGTGTACCCATCGCCATTGAAATCACCGGATACACAGCCTGATCCGGAATGATTGAACAGGTACTGGACATCGCGGATATGGAAACGGCCATGATCGTTTTTGTACAGATAAGACAGCAGATCGCGGCAGCGGCCGTTGTTATAGGAGGTGGCGTAAATATCCAGCCAGCCGCTCCCGCTGTAATCGCCGACGGTGACGGAATTGGCACAGCTGGCCGGCAGCTGCATCTTTCGGTTTTCGGCATAGCCCTCCGGGCCGCCCCAGTATACGGTGATATAGGATTCATGACGCACTTTTTTGCGCGTGGACATGTGCTGGGCCAGGATCAGATCGGGGTATCCACTTTTGTTCAGGTCTGCCACCGTAGCTGAAGCGACGCCGTCCGTCTGCAGCACGGTCATGCGCTCCTTGGAAAAGCCTTCCGGTCCTCCCCACAGGATAAAGCACCGGGGGCCCAGGATCTCAGAGACAAACAGGTCCAGCCAGCCATCGCCGTTCAGATCGGCAGCCAGCAGCCACCGGACCTGGCCGTATTCGGGAAGGAGAGCTTCTTCTTCCGGCGTGGTGCCACAGGTCCACGGGTCGCCTTTTTTGTAATGGTAGGGTTCATATCCCGCTTCGCGGGGGCCCAGCACGATCCGGGTGCACCTGTCCAGGCTGTATCCCGCCTCGCTGCCGTGAAAAATGCGCAGCTCCCGGTTGCGGAAGCCGCCGAAAGCGATATCGAGATACCCACTTTTCCGGAAATCCCCGATGGCGCAGCCGTGGGCGCGGACTGTGGGCAGGATGACCTTTCTTTCAGGAGAGACCCCTTGGCCGTCATGGGTATAGATGTAGCTGCCATGGTCAAGATACATTGCGTCTTCAAAGCAATTCGTCACCAGCACGTCGGGACTTCCCCGGTCGAAGAAATCGCACATGGTGGCATCCACCGCGGAATGCCCGGGCAACTCGACCCGTAGGTCTGGCTGGTATCCATCTTCTCCGCCCAGATAGATCTGGATATTCTCCCCGCCCTGCAGCCGGTTCATTTTGTGATTGGGCACCACGATCTGATCGCATGCCGCCTTGCCCTGGGGATGTCCTGCCAGGATCCGCGCACAGTCTCCGCCTGGGATCTCCAGGACCTTCTTTGCCGTACCATCCTGATTCACGCGCCAGACGGGGGAGGGGACTTCCTGCTCCACCGACTCCCCGGCGCGGCAGAAGACCACCTTCGGCCCCTGCAGCTGCGCGACGGTGACCGACACCGCGCCTTTGACCAGGACCGGCACATACCTGTCCGACAGTCCTGCTTCTTCGCCCAAATAGATGCGGCAATTGGCTTCCTCGTCCCGCCCCGTAAAGACGGCGACCGCCAGATCGTCCTGACCGTTGCCCGTCAGATCCGACGTGGCGGCATAGACAGCATGGGGGCAGGAGCGGGAGAGGATCTTTTCAAAGCGCCTTTCCCTGTCGGCGCGGTAAAGAGTGATCTCTTCCTGATCCACCGCAAACAGCAGCGTCTGTCCATTCAGTCGGACTATGCAGGGACGCCACTGGGTCTGGGATGCACGCATGCCCTCAGTCGAGCTGCCTTCTGCTGCTGACATGTGCTGCTGATCCCGGCCGATCCAGGAGATGCTGTCTGTTTGCAGACCGTCAGCGCTTCCAAAGATCACGCCCAGCCGGCCATCGGCAGTCTTGAATGCCAGGTCGCAGAATCCGTCTCCGTCGAGATCCGCTGCTGCGATCGCGGCCGCCTGGATGGGATAATCGATCAGGTCGGCAGGATCGAAGCCCTGGGCCGACTGGTAAAACAGCCGGAGACTGCCGTTTGAAATAAAGACCAATTCCTGCTTTCCATCCCCATTGAAATCACCTGCGGCTACGTCCGTCGCGTTAGGCGCGGGCAATTCCATGCGATAGTTTTCCGACAGCCCTTCCGGACTGCCGAAGTAGATGATCGACGTGATGTCCGTATGAGTGCCGTTGTTCTGGCAGGCAAGGACCAGATCGTCATATCCGCTGTCATGCAGATCAGCAAAGATCCCGGTATAAGTGCCTCCGGAGGGCAGGGCGATAGGCTGTTGGTTCTCCATAATATTCGGATACACATGCACAGGCGGCCGCTCGTTCATGCTCTGGCTGCTGGCAAACAAAAGATCCGGATACCCGTCACCGTTCAGGTCATAATGGAATATCCGCTGCAGCACGCCTCGCCTGGAGACATAGATGTTCTGCCCGCCGTTTCCCATCGTGCCTCTCGAAAAGCCTTCAAATCCCTCTGTGATCCATTCCATGGATGTTGTTCCTCCCGCGTCAGATCATGCTTCATCCGGGCGATAAGGCACCCGGACCGTGATCCTCGTATACTCGCTCAGTTCGCTTTCAATGGTCAGGCCATATTCATCTCCGTAGTTTTGCGTGATCCTGCGGTGAATGTTGTACAGCCCAAAGTGCCGGTGCTCCTTCGGGCAGGCGGGCAGCTTCAGCACGGCCTGCAGCTTTTCCACCTCGGCCGGTTCCATGCCGATGCCGTTGTCCTGCACGATGATGCAAAGGACAGTGCCTTCGGTGTAGGCGCGTATCGAAACGGTCCCGTCATCGCAGTATCCGGCAAAGCCGTGCGTGACCGAATTCTCGACCAGCGGCTGGAGAGACAGCTTCGGGATCAGCTGGCTCAGCAGGGCCTCCGGGATGTCCCGGACGATGGTGAATTGCTTTTTCCTCGCCTTGTTCTGGATATCCAGATAGCTTTCCACCATGCGGATCTCATCGCCCAGCGGGATCTCCATCCGTCCCCGGGAGAGGGAGAGCTTGAAGAATTCGCTGAGTGCGCGCAGGATCTGGGACGCGTCCTCATAATGGTGCTGCTGCATGCCCCACAGCACCGAATCCAGTGTGTTGTACAGCAGGTGCGGGTTGATCTGCTGCTGCATCAGCCTGAGCTCTGTCAGCTGATTGGCCCGCATTTCCTGTTCCCGACTCCTGGACAGGCTCTCCAGCTCATCCAGCATCTGGTTGATCTTTTCTCCCAGGATCCCGATCTCATCACGGCTCTTTTTCTGGTAGCGGAGCTTTGCGTTCCCTCCCTCCACCTTGCCGATGAAATCCATCAGGGAGGCGATGGAGTTGGTCAGGCCCTTGGAGAGGACCGTTGAGATGATGATCGCCAGCAAAAGCAGGCCGATGCTGACAGCCGCCACCGTGGCCACATAGCTCCGCATTTCCACGCGCCATTCTGTGCGCTCCATCTCAAAGGGCACGATCAGATAGCTGTGCATGCTGGACAGCCGGTAATAGAATGAGATCTGTTTTTTTCCGTTTTCGTCAGCGACTGCCGTACTGCCTCTGTCAATGCCGGAAGCCGTGATACTGGACAGCAGCTGGCCGCTATGATCGATGCTGCCCACTTCCTTGTTGTTTCGCGATGCCATCACCCTGCCGGTTTCCGACAGGATATACCCGTTAGGCGCGTATACGGAGTACACGTTTTTCAGCACGTCGTTGCGCAGGCCGAAGATCGCAATGCCGATCTTTTCGAGGGATACGGGTTCGTAGATGAATCGCACATAGGAGAGCATCTGCTGCCGTTCGCCGCTCATGCTGCAGAGCTGCCAGAAAGGCGTAACGTATTCCAATTGGGCCAATTGCGGGCCATAGCCGTCGAAATACGCCAGACAGGCATCATAATCGGGAAAGGAGAACCCCGCGTTCTGGGACATCTGAATGCTGTAGCCATTTTTCATATACAGCGCAATATTGCTGAACCCGTAATGGCCGCTCCTGCCCAGGGACGGTACGGCATCGTCGATCCCCTCTCTGATCTCCTGATCATACCGGCTGTAATCTGCTGCGGCAGTGATATCGCCCTCAAGCTGCGCCATGTTCCGGATGGCGGGAACGGCCATGATCTCATCGGTCATGCTATACAGAGACCTGAGCTCTGCCTTGATGTCTTCACCGGCGGATACGACGTACTGGGCGGACAGCTGCATGCCGATCTTTTCTACCCTTGACACGGACAGGGCATAGGTGATCAGCACGACCGCGATCATCAGCGGCACGGAAACAAACACCAGCGACCATAGGATCTTGGCGCGGACAGAAACGAACCTTTTCTCTTTCTGTTTCATAGGCATTCTCCTGCACCACGGTGGAACACATTAGATGCTTTTTGCATTCTGCTGCTGGTACTCCAAGGGTGTCTGGCCAACCACCTGCTTAAATACGTAGCCGAAGTATTTCGCCTGGGAAAATCCGACCGCATTGCTGATCTCAAATACTTTCATGTTGGTCGTCAGGAGCAGCTTCTTTGCCAGGTCGATCCGTTCCTGTTTCAGATAAGCGTTGAAGCTGATGCCCTCGACCTTGTGGAACAGCTTGCAGAAGTAAATGCGGGACAGACCGATATGATCACTCACGGACTCGAGGCACATGCCCTCGTCGTTCAGATGCTCGCCGATGTATTTCTTGGCCAGCTGGATCAGATGGTTGCTTTCATCGTTTTTATGACCGTCAATGCTCGTCATGATCTGCTCGGTAAAATGGAGCACGTCATCCACGGAATCGTCGCCCTGCGACTGCATGAGCCGCATCATGGCCGGCAGATAATCGTCGAAGCGTTCTACCGAAATGCCCAGGCGAAGCGCTTCGCCCGTAATATCCTGCATGAACTCAAACAGGAAATTCTGTATCTGCTTTCTGGCCTTCGAGCCCTGCCCCGACAGAGCCGTCACATGATTTCTGACGGCGGCTGCCAGCGCGGGAAAGGCGTTTTCACGGAACAGCTTTTTCAGGTAGGCATGGATCGACTCCTGAGAATGGAACACCATGTCCATGCGCTCCATGTTTTTGAAGTGCATGACGGTGGAATCGCCGAGAATGCATTGATAGTTGACGGCGGTCAGGGCGCCTGCCCTGGACTGATGCAGCAGCGCCAGCTTGTCCACTGTCGGGCCGATCCCCGAGACCAGATCCATCCCGGTCAAAAAGTGCAGTTGATCCTCCACCTTCGTGATGACGGTTTCGATCTGATCGTCCGGATGGCTGTCCGACGTACTGATAATGCAGTTCAAGCGGGCGTGCGTATCCACCAGCGAAAGTGTCTCAAACCCGTTTTCTTTCATGGCGGTGTCCAGCGTATCGCGCAACAAAAACAAGCCGACATCCTCTTCCATATCCGCCGGAAGGGTGCTCACCGCCAGGATGGCAACGGCATAATAAGGGCCGGGGCAGTGGATCTGCAGAAAACGCAGCTGCTTTTCCAGGGCGGCCGTTTCTCCGCTGCTTTTTGTCAGCAGCCCCATCATGAACGTCTCCTGCATCTGGGGCAGGTTTTCACTCACAAGGCTCTTCAGAAAATCGACGGATTGTTTTTTCTGCTGCTTGATCCGGAAATACCGGACGGCTTTCTGCAAACTCGCGTTGATCGTCTCGGCAAAAACCGGCTTGCTCAGCAGATCGATCGCTCCGAGCCTGACTGATTGCTTGGCCCACTCAAAATCATTGTAGCCCGTAATGATGATGAACTGGAGATCGGCGTCTTCTTTGCGCATGATTTCCGCCAGCTCAAGGCCTGAGATCCGGGGGATACTGATATCCGATATGATGATCTTGGGCCGGTACAGCAAATACATCTCCAATGCCGTATCACTGTCACCGGCCTCACAGACAAGCTCCAGAGAAAGCCCCTGCCAGTCAATGATATCCTTGAGCCGTTCCCGGACCGCGGCGTCATCATCGATGATCATCGTCCTGTACATATTTGCCTCCGAATGACAGATTCTAATTCACCACCTAATAGTATCGCACAAATCGGCCGAAAACTCCACTCCAATTAATTGCCAAATACACCAAAAATTAAAGCTGCAGACTATACACAGTGTAAAACCGAATATGCGTCGCTTGAAACATGGAAAAGACAAATACCGACTGTTTATTCAAAACCACCTTTGATAGAAGGCGTTGAAGGGGAAAAAACATGCCCGAGAAAAATATCCGCCCGCGCTGTGAATAACGCGGGCGGCTTTAAAAAATGGCTATTTCTGGTTTAGTTTCACTAACCGGTAGAACGTCGCCTTGCTGAGCCCCAGCTCCTTCATCGCCTGCACCGCTGTGATCTCTCCGGCTTTCCATCTCCTGACCACAGCGGTGAACAGCTTCTGATCCACCTGCACCCTTGGCCTGCCGCCGGTATAGATGCCCTTTGCCTTCTGTGCCGCGATGCCCTCCTTCTGCCGGGTCAGGATCTGCTCACGCTCCAGCTGCGCTAACGCCGCGAAGATGCTGACCAGGAACCTGCCTGTCGGTGTGCTCGTGTTGATGTCCTCCTTCAGGGAGATCAGCGTCACCTGCTTCTGCTCCAACTCATCCAGGATGTTCAGGAAATCCCGGGTCGATCTTGCAAGCCTGCTGATGCTTTCAATCACGACGGTATCGCCCTCCCTGACGAAGTCCAGCATCCTCTGCAGCTCAGGCCTGTTGCGGTCCTTACCGCTGACCTTTTCCGAGAAGACTTTTTCGATGCGGTGCTCCTGCATCATGACATCCTGCCGCAGGGTGCTCTGCTGGGTGGTGCTGACACGCTCATATGCTACGATCATGGTGATCCTCCTTCGTTTCATAACGCTTAGCTTCTGAGACAGCTTCGTCTGCCGTCTCAGAAGCTTGTTTGATATAGTTGTGCAACGTTCCATTATTCTGCCGGAGCTTTTGTGACGATATAACCCCTCTTGTCCACGTTCTCCTGCATCTCGTCGACCAGAATCACGATACTGTCGATCAGCATCGACACGACCGCCTGCGCCAGGGGAGAATGATCGCTCAGGCACAGCTCCATGACCTCGAGATAGGAATAGGCCAGGTTGATCTGCGTCCTCAGCCGTTCGTCGGACAGCGCAAAGAAATCAGTTCTCGTCATCAGCTTCACCCCCTTCCTCACCGAGGATGTACTTCACAGCCTGTTCTGCCTTACCGGCAGCGGAGATGATGAGACGCTTGTCGTCCTTCAGGGCCTTCAGCCAGCCTGCCAGGTAGGCCGCGTTGTTCTGGAAGGAGCTGGTTGTCTCGATACCGGCGTAGTTCATCAGGAACGAGCTGCCAAGTTCGGCCACAAGCTCCTCCTTGCTGTACTCATCGCCACCGAAAGCTGCGTTCTCCGTTAAACGGTTCAGCCGCGACACGTGACCAGTGCTGTGCGTCATCTCATGAAAACCCGTTGAATAAAACTCTGCCACATCCCTGAACTGCTTGAGCAGCGGGATCGTGATCGTATCGGTACCCGGGGCATAGAAAGCCCGCGAGCTGTGCTCACACCTGAACGTTACCCCGGAGCGCTTGACGTAATTCGTGATGATGCTGTCGGCCTTTTCAATGGGCTTCAGCTGTTCACCGGGATCTGCCTGCTTGTCGAATCGCGGGCTGATGCCATCGCATTGGCTGATGTGGAAGACCCGGTAGTACCGCAAGAACGGCGTCTTCGTGATCTCGCCGGTCTCCTGATCGATGTCTTCAAGGATCTTCCAGAAGACGATCATCGAAGCCTTCTCCCCGGCTTTTATAGTGCCGCCCTCTTCAACACACTGCCTGAAGGTCAGATACTCCCCGGTTCTGCCGCCAAGCAGCAGATGATTGAGCAGGGAATAGGGCTTGCCAGTGGTATGGGAGATGGCGAAATCATTGCCGCCGACCCAGGGCTTGTGCCAGGGCACAGTACCCTGCTCAAGCTGGTCGATGATGCGCTGTGTTACTGCCGCGAACAGATCAAATGTCATAATGATACCTTCCTTTCGTTGATTAAGGGGCGGGCTTTTCATCAGCCCGCCCCCTGTATGTTACTTCTTCTTCCGGCACAGGTTTGCCATGGCGTCGTTGTACTCATCCCAAGCATCGCCGTTCATGCCGTTCCATAATGCGGAATACCCTGTTGCTGTCCTGAAGCCCAGCTCGTCCTCGAAGTAATGGTTGAAGAAGTTCCACTTGGCTTCAGTCAGGTTCTCCTGGTCCATATAGGGTTTCAGGCGCTCAAACTCAGTTTCAAACTCGGCAATCTCGTAAGGCGGGAAGCCAAGTACGCCGCCAATGGTGGAGATCCAGATCACAGGCTTATTCATACTATCACCCCCTTACATGCAGTATGCCTTGATCGCCCGGGGAGCAAACAGGTGTTCGCGTGCGACGTCGGGATCATAGAACCGAAAAGCGTTCTCGACAACGGCATTGACCGTCTTGCCGGAGATGACGCGCTTCAGCATCGCAACGGGCAGGATGATGTTCTGTGAGTAGGCGCTGGGGCCCATGTCGTTGATCCAGGTCAGGTGCATCGATACGGAGCTGTCGGACAGGCGGTACATGTGCAGGGCATAATTCAGATCGAAGTCATAAAAGGCCTCGTCGTTGTTGTTGATAAACGCTATGAGCAGGGCAGCGTTGATCTGGAAAGCCCCGGAAATGCGGTAATTCCTGTCCTCGGTAGTCAGAGTGATGTAACGGCCTTCGTTGGACAGGTTGATGACGGTGTACTTGGACATAGTGGTTCCTTGTATGATAATTACGGAAGCGGAAATCATACTTTCCTTTCCTTTTTGTCGACCAGCGACTACGATACATTCAGATGCTGCGGACTACTGATTTTGC
>CADAPM010000009.1 GCA_902789795.1 uncultured Eubacteriales bacterium | reverse complement strand
CTTTCGTTTGGTTTTGTGTCGCAGCTCAACTATAACCGATTGGCGCTTGCCTTGCACTCTTTTTTATTCAATTGTCCAAGATGTATTGTAATCCTACATGTTATTTTGTCATTTATTTCACTTATGGCTCGACAAAACAAGCTGTTGACTGTTATAATGTTTCCAAGAGTATAGTATCACCAGTATGAAGACATCAAGAAACAGACAACGATCACGACAATGGAGCATGTGTTGCGATGAATGATACTAATGAAACAGTGATCCCGGATCATGGTTATGGAGAACTGGAAAACCGAATGATTGAGATATTCAGATCATCCGGGGTTCCAGACTATCGGGCCGCCGAGAAACTCATCCGCAGCGGTGCCGATGTTAATGCTCAGGGAAAGAAGACAAATGAAAACGTACTCTCTGCCATTCTATCTGACAACAGGGATCCGGAGGAGACGATGGGGATCATCCGTTTTTTCCTGGATCATGGCTTCGATATTGACAGGAACAATGGCCAGTTCAGTGCACAGTGTCTGTACAGACTTGTTCTGATGCCTCATAGGCAACTCATCGATGCAACGAAGTTATTGATCACTCCCGCTGCTAGAGGAATATACTTTTCCCAAGAAGAATCCGGCAATCCTCTGAGCTTTCTCGTTGCTGAGAATCAGTATCAAAGGCTGTGTGAGCATGATTTTCATTTGGCAAACATACAGGAAGCAACTTATCAAATTTATATGGCTCTGAAGAAAAACAAACCCTACCATGGCATAAACAGTTATGAGGATGCACATAATAAACAGATCCTGAAGGTGTTATCGGAGAGGCCCAAAGAGAAAAAGATATTTTATGATGTTATACTGAGGAACAACTGTTTTGCAAGGTGCTACTATGAAAAACTGTATTTCGTATATGACGGCGGTGTACTCATTGCAACACCCAACGTTGAGTTCTGGACCGATGATCATATCCCGGATGCCCAGATGACAGACGTGTCTGCTTTATTCTTACCGATCAGAGGTGCGTCGATAGAGAGCATTGAATTTGGCTGTAATTCTGTGGAATGGAAAATGTCTATCTTCACGCAGCCAATCACAAGAATCCATTTCAGCAATAATGAAGTTCTGACTTTTTCAGACAGCTTTGGAGAGGTGCCAGATGAAACCGCTACTGCTTACTTCTACCTTGGACAGCATGAATTGAAGCAGGATGATCAGCCGCATGTAGATATGTGGTGGAAGTAAATCCATTAAAGAGGTTAATTATGGAAACTTTATTGATTGGGATCATTATCGTTTTGCTTTTGATAATCGTACGAGGAAAAAGAAAGGAACGCAATAGTACCCCTTCACAAATCAATATATATCCTGAAAACAGAGAAACCAATACTGCTGTTAGCAAGGATTTGCCCATTGGAGCCACAGAGCAATCTAAAGCAAGTCAACCACCGATAGAAAAAACGACGGGTATCAAAAATAGAACAGAGACTATTGATAAGCTATACAAAGAACAGCAAGCAGTATATGATTTTTTAACCGAAACTGATGATAATGTGTTTATTACAGGCAAGGCAGGCACAGGTAAATCAGTGTTATTACAATACTTTGTTCGTCATACAGATAAGCAGGTTGCAGTTGTTGCACTAACAGGTGTTGCTGCCCTAAACGTATCGGGACAGACCATTCATTCTTTTTTCAATCTTCCTTATGGAGACGTTTGTGATAAACGTAATACTGCACATGTAACAAATATTGGATACAAAAAAAGGGCAGTCCTGGAAAAACTGGATATACTAGTCATTGACGAAATCTCCATGGTACGTGCAGATATTATGGATATAATTGATGCTAAGCTAAAATATGTCAGGGGCAATTCGCTACCATTTGGTGGATGCCGCATTATTGCATTTGGTGACTTATATCAATTGCCACCTATCATTAAAGCTGGTCCATTTTCAAATTGGATAGAAGATCGTTATAAGACTGTTTTTTTCTATGGTGCTGATGCCATTCGACAGAATCCTTTTACAATTATCGAATTAACTGAGGTATATAGAACAACGCAGAGACAGTATTTAGACATTCTTAATAGCATTCGGATTGGCCATCTGAAAACTGAAGAGCTGGAGTACCTTAATAAGTGTTGTGTTGTTACTCCAAAGAATAATGAGTATATCACTATGACTTGTAATAATGAAACTGCAAGCAAAATTAATACAACCGAATTAAACAAGCTACCCGGAAAACTCTTCGTATATGATGGAGTGATAGAGGGAGATATCAAGCAAACCGATATGCCTACTGAACTTCATCTTAAGTTAAAAGTAGACGCGCATATAATGATGATTAAAAATGATCGTACGGATAACAGCAGTAACGTAAGACCGCAAAAAGCCAGATGGGTCAATGGTACATTAGGTATAATATCTGAATTAGCGGATGATCATATAAAGGTGAGAATTAACGGTGTAGACCATTCTATTGATAAAGAGACATGGGAGAGTTGTCAATATGAATACGATCATACGACAAAAGAAATCAAGAAAATTGTCGTTGGAACGTTCACCCAATATCCTGTCAAATTGGCTTATGCTGTGACTATACACAAATCACAAGGTCAAACTTATGAATCTGCTATGCTTGACTTGAGCGGGGGTGCTTTTGCACCGGGTCAGGTCTATGTCGCTTTATCACGTTGCCGTAGTATGGAATCATTATACTTTTGTAAAGAACTAAAACCAGAAGATATAAGGGTTAGTCAGGAGGCTCATGACTATATGACCCATGCAGAACTGATCCATCTTTACCCCGTATGCTGACAGAATCGGGAGGATCGGGTGCTCCGCCCTACGGCTTTGGCGGTCATTGTTTTCGCTCACGCCGGTTTTTCTATAGCGCGAATTGAACGGACGCTTTTTATCCGTCCATATGTCCGGCGGATGGTGTCTATTTCCCAATTGACCGTAGAACAACAGTTGTATCGCGCACGCACCGCGGGCGCCAGCGCCTCGCGCACCGCGCACGAGATGAACGATCCTTCACGACGAACTCGCTTCTCTCGTTCTGTTCAGGATGACAGCGAGGGGCGGCTTGGCCTTTGTCTGGGGCTTTTCCGCCAACAGGGCGGGCGGATCGGGTGATCCGCCCCTACAGTTTTGGCGGTTATTGTTTCCGCTCACGTTGTTTTTTCTATAGCGCCGAATTGAATGGACGTTTTTTATGCGTCCTCATGTCCGGGTTTATATCCTGCATCCAAATAAAAACGGATCCCATAGCGCAGCGGCGGGATTCGCACCTGAACTTATCACTTATCTCTTATCACTCATCACTTGTCCCATTGCCCAGCAAGCGGGCGGACCGGTGTGCCGCCCCTACACGACAAACAGGCCCGCCTCCCGCAAGTCCTCCATGGACAATTCCCTTCTTTCATGTTAAAATGCTTGCGAATACGACTTGGAGGTTTTGCGGTGGATCCTGTACAGGAAAGAGCGGTCGAAAAGCTGCTGGAAAAGGTGGAAAAGCCTGCCCGGTACACGGGCGGTGAGATGAATACCGAGGTGCGGGCCTGGGACGAGGCGGAGATGCACTTCGCCTTCTGCTTTGCGGATACCTACGAGATCGGCATGTCCTACCTGGGCATGAAGATCCTGGTGAGCCTGATGAACTCGCTGCCCTACATGAGCTGCGAGCGCGTCTTCATGCCCTGGGTGGATTTTCGGGCGGGGCTGAAGGAGAAAAATATCCCGTTGTTCAGCCTGGAGAGCCGGAAGGCCCTCTCGGAGTTTGACGTGATCGGGTTCTCGCTGCAGTACGAGATGAGCTATACCAACATCCTGGATATGCTGGACCTGGGCCACGTGCCCGTGCGCGCGGCGGACCGCGGGGAGAAGGACCCGCTGGTCATCGCCGGCGGCCCCTGCGCCTGCAATCCGGAGCCCCTGGCCCCTTTCTTCGACGCCTTCGTGATCGGCGACGGCGAGGAGATGATGGTGGAATTCCTGGACGTGCTGCGCGCCTGCAAAAAGGAAGGCCTCGATCGGTACGAGACGCTCATGCGGCTGAGTCGGGTCGAGGGCGTGTACGTGCCCAGGTTCTACGAGCCCAAGTATAATGAGGACGGCACCCTGCGCGCCTTTGAGCGCGTGGATGAGCGCGCGCCGGAGACGGTGCGCAAGCGCATCCTCAAGGATTTTTCCAACGCGTTCTATCCGGATACCTTCCCGGTGCCCTATACGGATATCGTGTTTGACCGCATCGTGCTGGAGATCATGCGCGGCTGCACCCGCGGCTGCCGTTTCTGCCAGGCGGGCATGATCTACCGCCCCGTGCGCGAGCGCTCCATGGAGCGCGTCATCGAGCTGGCGGAGAAGCTGGAGGCCGCCACCGGGTACGAGGAGATGTCCCTGTCCTCCCTGTCCAGCGGCGACTATTCCTGCCTGAAGGAGCTGATCACGGCCCTGATGGACCGCTTCCAGGACAAGCGGGTCAGCGTGTCCCTGCCGAGCATGCGCGTAGACAACCTGGTCAAGCAGTCCCTGGAGGAGCTCTCCCGCGTGCGCAAGAGCGGCCTGACCGTGGCCGCCGAGGCCGGCACCCAGCGCTTGAGGGACGTCATCAACAAGGGCGTCACCGAGGAGGACGTGCTCCGCTCCGTCACCGACGCCTTTGACAGCGGCTACAGCACGGTCAAGCTCTACTTCATGACCGGGCTCCCGACGGAGACCGACGAGGACCTCCGGGGCATCGGCGACCTGGCGCGCAAGGTGGTCAACGCCTATTATACCGTGCCCAAGGAGCGCCGGGCCAAGGGCCTGCGCGTCACCTGCAGCGCCTCCGTGTTCGTGCCCAAGCCCTTCACGCCCTTCCAGTGGGCCGCCCAGGACGACCTGGAGACGGTCATGGAAAAGCAGAGCCATCTGCGGGAATACCTGAAGATGAAGGGCGTCACCTTCAACTGGCACGACCCGTCTTTGTCCCTCTTGGAGGCGTGCATCTCCCGCGGCGACCGGCGCATGGGCGAGGTCATCTACACCGCGTGGAAGGACGGCTGCATCCTGGACGGGTGGTCGGAGCATTTCAAGTATGACGTGTGGATCAAGGCCTTCGAGAAGTGCGGGCTCAGCCCCGCCTTCTACGCCAACCGCGAGCGCTCCTACGACGAGCTGCTGCCCTGGGCCTTCATCGACATGGGCGTGACCCAGCGCTACCTGCAGCTGGAGAACGAGCGCGCCAAGAAGGGCCAGACCACGAAGGACTGCCGCAAGGGCTGCAACGGCTGCGGCCTGCAGCGCTATGAAGGGTTGTGCAACGTATGAAGATGTGGCTGACGATGGAAAAGGGCGCGCGCATCCGCTTTACCGGACATCTGGACCTGATGCGCACTATGCAGCGGGCCCTCAGGCGCAGCGGGCTGCCGGTCCGCTATTCCCAGGGCTTTAACCCGCACATGCTGCTGAACGCCGCCGCGCCCCTCTCCCTGGGTATGCCCGGGCTTCGGGAGCTGATCGAGGTGCCGGTGGGCGAGGAGATCACGGCTGCTGAGTTCCAGGAGCGTCTGAACGCCGCCCTGCCGCCGGACCTGCGCTGCCGTGCTGTGCGCGCGCTGCCGGACGAGCACCCCGCGCCCATGGCCATGCTGCGCGCCGCCCAGTACCTGATGGAGCTGGACGAGGACGACCCGAACACCGAAAGCTGTATGGCTGCGCTGCCCCAAATGCTGGCGGCGGAGGAACTGCAGGCTATCCGCAAGACCAAGACGGGGGAAAAGCCCTGCGACGTGCGCCCCATGATCTATGACGCCCAGGCCCTGGGCCCGCGCACCATCTGCGCGACCCTCTCTTTGTGCGAGGCGGGCACGCTGAAGCCGGATCTGTTTTTGACCGTGCTCGCCGGACTGGCGGGCGCGGAGAAGCCGGAGGCCTTCATCACGCGCCTGCAGATGTACGCCATGAAGGACGGTGCCCTCACGCGTCTGGAGGAAGCCTGATGCGCACCCTGATGATGGAGCATCGCCCCGAAGGCGCCGCCCTGGCGCTGCTCGAGGGCCGGGAGCTCATGGACTGGCGGCTCGTGCCCGAGCAGGGCCTGCAGGCGGAGACGGTCTTAGTAGGCCGCGTGCGCCAGAACGCCCGGGGCATGGCCGCGGCCTTCGTGAACCTGCCCGAGGGCCAGGTGGGCTTCCTGCCGGAGTCCGAGGCTAAGCAGCCGCTGCGTCCCGGAGATTTCGTGCTGGTGCAGGTCAAAAAGCCCGCCACGGGCACCAAGGGGCCCTATCTGACCCAGGAGATCTCCCTGGCAGGGCGCGGGCTGATCCTGCTGCCGCTGAGCACGTCCATCGGCGTATCCAGCCGCGTGGAGGACGAAGGGGACCGCGAGGCGCTGAAGGCGCTGGCGCTCCGCCTGAAGCCCGATAGCATGGGCCTGATCATGCGCCAGGCCGCCCGGGAGACGGGGGAGGCCGCGCTCGTTGAGGAGCTCAGCCGCCTGCAGGCGCGCTGGCAGACGATCCAAAGGGCCGCGGAGGCTCCCAACGGCCTGCGGCTGCTCTGGCGGGGCCGCAGCGCCCTGGAGCAGGCCCTGGAGGACTTCGGGGCCATCGACCGCCTGATCCTGGACCGGGAGGATCCGGAGGCCCCGGCCCACGAGGCACTGGAGCATCCCTTCGCCGCCTTCGCGGTGGAGGAGCAGCGGGAAAGGCTCTGCCGCCGCCAGGTGTGGCTGCCCTCGGGCGGCTTCCTGGTGGTGGACCCCTGCGAGGCCCTGACCGCCATCGATGTGAATACCGGCAAGTCCACGGGCAAAAAAGGCGCGGACAAGGAGCAGCTCTTCCTGCGCACCAATCTGGAGGCCGCGGCCATGATCGCCCGCATCCTGCGCGTGCGCGGCACCGGCGGCATCGTGATCATCGACTTCATCGACATGGAGGAGGAGACCTCCCGGCAGCAGATCCTCGACCGCTTCCGCGCCCTTCTGCGCGAGGACCCCGTCAAGTGCGTGGTGCACGGCTTCACGAGCCTGGGTCTCCTGGAAATGACGCGGAAGAAGACGGGCAGAGGAACGGGCCCGTGACGGAGGATGCTTGCCCTTGAGCGCGGGACGGAGCATCGGCGGGCTTTAAGGATATCGAGCGCCTGCCCGCGCCGTCTGAAACGATTTTGAAGCTGAATCAGCTGTTCTATGTCAAATGATTTCTGACCGAACAAGGAAGGAGAGATCGAGCATGAAAAAAATCCTGGCGATCCTGATGGCCCTGTGCCTGCTGTGCGCTTCCCTGGGCGTCCTGGCTGAGGAAGAGCATGGCGCGCCCCTGTACGCCACCGTGGGCGACGCCCTGGCGGATGCCGAAGACGGCCGCGCCGTCGTCGGCGGTATACCGGGCGAATACTACGCCGTGGTCACCGAGAAGGACGGCAAGTACTACCGCAACGTGGCCTATTGGGACGAGAAGCTGAGCGAGCTGAACCTCGCCCAGGACAGCCTGGACACGGACGCGGAGGACTTCTTTGAGAAGTTCGAGGCGGCCGCCGAGGAGATCAGCGCGTATGTGAAGACGATGCCCATCGCCTACACCGAGGTGTTCACGGCCGAGCCCCTGACGAAGGAGGAAATGGCGGCCAAGAGCGGGAAGACCCTCGCCGAACTGACGGGAGAAGGCTTTGAGATCGGCTCCAGCGGCACGGATAACGACGAAAACGGCGAAACCTATATCTTCTATGACCTGCGCTATGGCGTGTTCGACTACCACTGCGTCATGGACGCGGACCTCGAGCAGTACGACCTGGCCCAGGAAAACGACGATGAGGGCAGCCTGAAAGTGAAGTCCATGTCCCTGCTGGGCATCACGGAGTGGGGCTTTGACAAGCGCTTCCACACCGACGGCACCGTGGAGGAGCAGAAGGACCCCTTCGCCGAGTTCAGCGCGATCATGACGGAGTTCTTTGAAGCCGTGCAGAACGCCGCCCCCGGTGAAGAGCCCGACCTTGAGGGCGTCGCCGAAAAGCTGAAGGCGGAGCACCCGGATTACGCGGATATGATCGACCTGTATATGAAGATGTATCAGCTGTATGGCGCAAACTTCGCCTCCCTGCTGGCTCCGGCGGAGGAGTGAGCGGAAACGTAAAAACAGCAGCCGATCAAAGTGGCCCCGACGCCTTTGTGCGCCGGGGTTTGCTTATGATCCTATGATTATCCCCGATGTTTTTATGAAAGACGGATGTTTCATCGTTTTGCCGTGAATGCCCCTTGAATATTGGCTCAAAATCCGCTATAATGGCGAAAGAAGGCATGATAAAAAGCCTTTTATGGCGATTTTTCATATGAATAATCGCCATTCATGCACGAAATCCATGGGAAAGGATGCGGATGCAATGGAACGCGCGGCAATGAAAGCGCTGGTCCGCTGGAAAGAAAAGCCAAAGCGGAAACCTCTGCTGATCACGGGCTGCAGGCAGTGTGGCAAAACATGGCTGATGACCGAATTTGGCAGACGGTATTTCGATCAATGCCTCATGTTCAATTTTGAAAAAGAGCCCGCGCTGGCGGGAATCTTCAAGTATGATCTGGATCCGGTCCGGATCCTGCATGAACTGGGAATGTACCGGGAGGGCCGGCCCATCGATCCCGAGAACACGCTGATCATCTTCGACGAGATCCAGCAATGCCCGGAGGCGGTCACCGCCATCAAGTATTTTGAGGAAAGCGGGCTCAATCTGTATCTTCTGTGCGCGGGCTCGCTGCTGGGAGTGGAGCTGAAGCGTAAGAATATGTCTTTCCCGGTGGGCAAGGATGAACGCCTGAACCTGCACCCCATGAGCTTCTATGAATTCACCGAGGCCCTGGGCGGCGGCAAATATCTGCAGATGCTGCAGGAGTTTGACCTCTACCGGGAGATCCCCGAGTACATCGCGGAACCGATGCTGCAATACCTGAAGCTGTATTATATGATCGGAGGCATGCCTGCGGCTGTCCAGACGTACATCGACACGAAGGACATGGCGGAGGTAGACAACGTCCTGGATCAGATCATCCAGGATGTGCGCAGCGACTTCGCCCATCACGCCGAGGCAAAGGACATCCTGAAGATCAGCTGGATCTGGGATTCGGTGCCCAAGCAGCTGGCCAGGGACAACAACAAATTCGTCTTTTCCCATGTGAAGGCCGGCGTGCGGGCGCGGGATCTGGAGGACGCCCTGCAGTGGCTGGTGGACGCAGGGCTGGTATACCGGCTGGAAAAGGTCTCCGCGCCGCAGATCCCGCTCTCTGCCTGTGCGGACGCGACGTTTTTCAAGACCTATCTCCACGATGTCGGCATCCTGCGCAGGAGCGCCGGCGTAGCCTACCGGACCGTATTGACCGAGCCGGACGGCTACGCGGCATTCAAGGGCGCGCTGACGGAAAACTTTTGCATGACCGAGCTGATCACGCTGGGGATCAGGCCATATTACTGGCGCAGCGACAACACCGCGGAAGTCGATTTCGTGTTTGAAGATGATGCCAACAGGATCATCCCGATGGAAGTCAAATCTGCCGATAACACCCGCGCCAAGAGCTTTGCGACGTACTGCAAACAGTACCGGCCGGCGCTGGGATTCAGGATTTCCGCAAAAAACGTGGGAGATAATCAGAAAGACTGCACCCATGAGATCAGCCTGCCGCTGTATCTGCTGTGGAAGCTGCCGGCGTATTATCAGTGCTGATCACAATGGATTTTACTTGACGAGGATGATATAATATACTGGCCTGATTTCAGGCTGTACCCTAACGACCATTCGGAGGAAGCTTCACGGCATGACCACTGATCACATCCTTCCCGTTCCCCAGTCCGAACTGGACCGCCAGGCGCAGTATATGCGCCTGTTCAGGACGCTTGAAAAGCGGCCGAAGACCTACTGCATCGTGACCTACGGCTGCCAGATGAACGCCCATGATTCCGAGAAGCTGGCGGGTATGCTGACGGAAATGGGCCTGTCCGAAGCGCCGCGGGAGGAAGCGGACTTCGTGCTGCACAACACCTGCTGCATCCGCGACAACGCGGAGCGCAAGGCCCTGGGCAATGTGATCTGGCTCAAGGAGCTCAAGAAGGAGCGCCCGGACATGCTGATCGGCGTCTGCGGCTGCATGGTGCAGGAGCAGGGCAAGGCCGAGAGCATCCGCCGGCAGTACCCCTTCATCGACATCGCCTTTGGCACCGGCACGCTGCACAGGCTGCCGGAGCTCTTGTACGAAGCGGTGGAGCGCGGGACGCGAATGATCGAGGTGGACGAGGAGCAGAACACCATCGCCGAGGGCGTGCCCATCCGCCGCGCGAGCCCGTGGCAGGCCTATGTGACGGTGATGTACGGGTGCAACAACTACTGCACCTACTGCATCGTGCCCTACGTGCGCGGGCGGGAGCGCTCCCGCCAGCCGGATGACATCGTGCGCGAGGTGGAGGGCCTGGTGAAGGCCGGCGTGCAGGAGGTCATGCTGCTGGGGCAGAACGTGAACTCCTACGGCCGCGTGCCGGAGACGGGCACGGACTTTGCGGGGCTCTTGCGCCGGGTGGCGGAAACGGGCATCCCGCGCATCCGCTTCATGACCTCGCACCCCAAGGACCTGAGTGACGCGCTGATCGAGGAGATCGGCCGCAACAAGCAGGTCATGGCCCACTTCCACCTGCCGGCCCAGTCGGGCAACGACCGCATCCTGCAGGCCATGAACCGGCACTACACCATCGCCCAGTATATGGACCGGGCCGAGCGTCTGCGCCAGGCGCGGCCGGATATCGGCCTGACCACGGACCTGATCGTGGGCTTCCCGGGGGAGACCGAGGCGGAGTTCCGGGATACGCTGGCGCTGGTGGAGAAAATGCATTTTGACAGCGCCTTCACCTTCATCTACAGCCCGCGCGTGGGCACCCGGGCCGCGGAGTTCCCGGATCAGGTGCCGGCGGAGGTATCCACGGACCGCATCACGCGCCTGATCGCCGCCCAGGACCGGCAGACGGAAAAGGTGCTGAACAGCCTGGTGGGCCAGACGGTCAACGTGCTGGTCACCGACAACGCGCGCCGGGACCTCTCCATGCTGACGGGCAAGTGCGAGCGGAACATCAGCGTCAACTTTGTGGGGAAGCCGGAGGACATGGGCAGGATCGTGCCCGTCACGATCACCGCTGCCAGCCGGACGACCCTGAAAGGGGAAAGAAATGGATAACTTCGGAAGATACGAGACCCCGCAGAGCGCCTCTTCGCCGGAAAACTATCAGCTGAAGTGGCACAAGTTCCTGATCTATTTTTCCCTCTGGGCCGGGGCAATCATCAACGCTTCCCAGGCGGTCACGCTGATCGGCGGCACGGCGTACGGGGCAAATACGGAGACCCTCTACCGGATGTACGGCAGCCTGAAAGGCATCGACCTCTTCTGGGGCATCGCCCTGCTGGGGCTGGCGGGCTACATGATCTACGTGCGCTTCCAACTGGCGGGGTTCCGCGTTGGCGCGCCGAAAAAGCTGAGCATCCTGTATATCGCGAACCTGGTCTGCAGCCTCGCTTACATGCTGGCGGTCTGCGCCGTCACGCAGCTGTCGCTGCGGGTCATCCTGAGCGATATCGCGGTGTCGCTCTTCGGCAGCATCGTGATGCTGTTCGTCAACCAGAACTATTACAGCAAACGGCTCGAGCTGTTTGTGAACTGAAGGAGATCATCACCATGTCTGACAATGTGATGCAGAAAGCCAGAGCCCTGGCGGAAGCGCTGCGCTTCAGCCCGGAATTCATCCTGATGCGGGCGGCGGAGGACGCGGCCAACCAGGACACCTACCTGACGGGGCTCTACACCCAGTACGAGCAGCTGCGCGCCGAGGTGGAGCAGCTGACCCTGCAGGACGACCCCGACTACGAGGAGATGAAGGCCCGCACCCGGGAGCTCGAGGAGCTGCAGGCGCAGTACAACGAGCATCCCCTGGCCAAGGCCGTCAAGCAGTCCCGCAACGACTTCGCCGCCATGATGCGCGAGGTCAACAACACCCTGCAAAAAGCCCTGAACCCCGAAGGCACCAAGGCGAGAGGATGCAACGGGGCGTGCAGTACGTGCGCAGGATGCGAATAATAAGTTTGGAAGTAGAGTTTAAGAAACGTAAGGAAGTTTTTTAAAAAGTAGGAAGTAGGAGTTAGGAAGTAGGAAGTAATTCTACTTCTGCCCCCGGTGCCGCAAACGCCACTTCACGAACAATTATTACTTCCTACTTCCTACCTCCTACCTCCTACTTCCTACCTTCTACCTTCCCCCTTAAACCTTCACCCTTTTCCAATTCTACCATTTTCGGAGGCATTATATGTCCACCCTTTCTCCCATGATGCAGCAGTATCTGCGCATCAAGCAGGAAAATCCGGAGCCGCTGCTCTTTTTCCGCGTCGGGGACTTTTATGAAATGTTCTTTGACGACGCGCTGACGGGCAGCCGGGAACTGGAATTGACGCTGACAGGCAAGGACTGCGGCCTGCCGGAGCGCGCGCCCATGTGCGGCGTGCCCTTCCATGCCGTGGATACCTATGTCACGCGCCTGGTGGAGAAGGGCTACAAGGTCGCGATCTGCGAGCAGATGGAGGATCCCGCCCTGGCGAAGGGCCTGGTCAAGCGCGACATCATCCGCATCATTACCCCCGGCACGCTGACGGACAGCGCGGCCATCGGGGAAAAGCGCAACAACTACCTGCTGAGCGTGTGCGTGAACGGGAAGAAGGCGGGCTGCGCCTATGCGGACGTGTCCACCGGCGAGATGTACGCCCGGATGGGCAGCTCGGACGAGCGCGACCTGCGCGGCGTGATCGCGGCGGTGGCGCCGGCGGAGATCATCACCAACGCGCCGGAAATGCTCCGGGAACTGGCGGGCATGACCGTCTCCGGCTGCCCGGTGGAGCGCTTCCGGCCCAAGGACGCGAAGGAACGCCTGCTCAGGCACTTTGAGACGGCCTCCCTGGAGACGCTGGGCTTCAGCGCCGCCAACCAGCCCGCCATGTGCGCCGCCGGGGCGCTGATGGCTTACCTGAACGATACGCAGAAGAATACCCTGGGGCACATCACGCGCATCCAGTTCGTGACCGCCGGGCATACCATGCCCCTGGACCAGAACACCATCCGCAACCTGGAGCTGACCCAGACCCTGCGCGGCCAGGGCGGCAAGGGCACGCTGCTGAGCGTCCTGGACCACACGGTCACCGCCATGGGCGGCCGCCTGCTGCGCACCTTTGTGGAGCAGCCCCTGCTGGACCGGGAGGAGATCAACGCCCGACTGGACGCGGTGGAGGCGCTGGCGAAGGAGCCGGTGCTGTGCGAGGCGGTGCGGGAGCGCCTGCAGCAGGTCTATGATATGGAGCGGCTGCTGGCCAAGGTCTCCTACCAGTCGCTGAACCCGCGGGACTGCCTGTCCCTCCGGCGCTCCCTCTCCCAGGCGCAGCCGGTGCGCGAGCTCATCGGCGCGGAGGCGCTGAGCGCGGTCGCGGCGCTCCTGGACCCCGTCCAGGACCTGTTGGACCTGCTGGACGCGGCCATTTCGGAGGACGCGCCGCTTTCGCCCAACGATTCCGGGGTCATCCGTGCTGGGTACGACGCGCAGCTGGACGAGTACCGCCGCGCGGACGCCGAGGGCAAGCAGTGGCTGATGGACCTGGAGGCCCGGGAGCGGGAGCAGACCGGCATCCGCAACCTGCGCGTGCAGTACAACCGCGTGTTCGGCTATTACATCGAGGTCACCAAGTCCTTCCTCTCCCAGGTGCCGGACCGGTATATCCGCCGCCAGACCCTGACCAACGCGGAGCGCTATACCACCGACGAACTGCGGGAACTGGAGCGCAAGATCCTGGGCGCCCAGGACCAGGCCCAGAAGCTGGAATACCAGCTCTTTGACGGCGTGCGCGGGCAGATCGCCGCGCATATGGACGCACTGCAGCGCACGGCCCTGGGCTTCAAGCAGCTGGATGTGTACCAGAGCCTCGCCCGGGCGGCGCTCATGAACCGCTACGTGCGGCCCGAGCTCAACGACCGGGGCGTCCTGGAGATCCGGGACGGCCGCCATCCCGTGGTGGAGGCGCTGAACACCGACGAGCCCTTCGTGCCCAACGACACGGAGATGAACCGGGAAGACCGGCACATGATGATCATCACCGGCCCGAACATGGCGGGCAAGTCCACCTATATGCGCCAGGTGGCGCTGATCACGCTGATGGCGCACATGGGCAGCTTCGTGCCCGCGTCCAGCGCCAGCATCCCGCTCACCGACTGCGTCTTCACCCGCATCGGCGCGTCGGATAACCTGGCCCAGGGCCAGTCCACCTTCATGGTGGAGATGGCGGAGACGGCCTACATCCTGAAAAACGCGACGGAGAAATCCCTGGTGCTGATGGATGAGATCGGCCGCGGCACCAGTACCTTCGACGGCCTGAGCATCGCCTGGGCGGCGGTGGAATACCTGGCGGACAAGAAAAAGTCCGGCGCCATGACCCTCTTCGCGACCCACTACCACGAGCTGTCCGAGCTGGAGGGCAAGCTGCCCGGCGTGGTCAACTGCTGCGTGGCGGTCCGGGAGCAGGGCGAGCAGGTGCTCTTCCTGCGCAAGATCATGCCCGGCGGCGCGGACAAGTCCTTCGGCATCTACGTGGCGCGGCTGGCGGGCGTGCCCCGGGAGGTGGTGGCCCGCGCCCAGGAGGTCGAGGCCCGGCTGACCGTGCACGATATGTCGGACCAGGGCCTGGGCCAGAGCATCCTGAACCCCAAGGGCAAGCGCAAGAACGAGCAGGAGAGCATCCTGGGCTTCACCCGCACGGAATTTATCGAGGAGATGCAGCAACTGGATGTCCTCTCCATGACGCCCATGGACGCCCTGAACCGCCTGTTCGTGCTGAAGGAAAAGGCACTGAAGCTGTAAGCGCGGTCTTTCATGTATTATTGCTGAATTCAGGACGGAGGTTGACATAGAGAATGCAGCCCTCGCGGGCGGACATACAGGAGCGTGCCGATGAGAATCACCCATGACCGGATATGCATCCGGAACGCGGAGCGGGATGACTGCGGGCAATTGGCCGCCTGGTGGAACGACGGGCGCGTGATGGCCCACGCCGGCTTCCCGCTGGGCCTGAACACCACGGCTGGGGAGATCGAAAAGCAGCTTGCGGCCGGCAGCGAGGATGCGGGCCGGATCCTCCTCATTGAATACGAGGGCTGCCCCATCGGGGAGATGAACTACCGGAATCTGGGCGATCATACTGCGGAGATCGGCATCAAGATCTGCGAAGCGGCTTATCAGAACCGCGGCCTGGGAAGGATCTGCCTGAGCATGCTCATAAGCCGCTTGTTTGGCATGGGTTATGCTAAGATCGTGCTGGATACGAACCTGAACAACCTCCGCGCCCAGCACGTGTATGAATCCCTTGGGTTCAGGAAAGTGCGCGTCAACGAGAACTCCTGGAAGGACCAGCTGGGCGAAATGCAGTCTTCCGTGGATTACGAGCTGACGCCGGAACGGTTTAAGACATATATATGACACACCTGTCCCGGACGCCGGGGGAAAGGGACCTTATGAGCGGGATCATCTGGAATGACGCGGGCGAAGGGTGGGCGCACTGCGGGCCGGGGTGCGTCCAATGCTGACCGTCACGCAGGACCAGGCGCGGCGGTTCATCCTGCTTAAGCAGGGCTTGCTGGGGGAGCACCGCTTTATCGGGAAGGAAGGTGCATACCGGTACGTCCGCCAGGCCGGCTGCATCCAGTTTGACCCGGTGGACGCCTGCGGCAAAAATGCCGAGCTGACGCTGCAGTCCCGGGTGAAAGGCTTCCGTAAGCGGATGCTGGACGATCTGCTCTATAGGGACCGCCTGCTGGTGGATTATTCGGATAAAGAGCTGTCCATCTGGCCGACGGAGGACTGGCCCTATTTTTCCGGCTATCGTGAGCGGAGCATGGCCCACGGCCGGCGGTTCGAGGGGATCCCGGAGCTGGAGGCCCAGGCGGTGGACTATATCCGCCGCCACGGCCCCGTCAGCAGCGATACCCTGCCGGTCGATGGCCGGATCTTCTGGCACTCCTCGATGCACTGGAGCGGCGACTGGCACAGGGAATCCCCGGCCGCGCGCTCTGTGCTGGAGCAATTGTATACGGACGGGATGCTGCTGATCCACCACAAGAGCGGTTCCCGCAAGTTTTACGACCTGGCGGAGAAATACCTGCCGCCTGAGCTGCTGAACGCCCCGAACCCCTGTGCGGACGAAGCGGACTTTCTGGACTGGCGGGTCAAGCGCCGGATCGGCGCTGTGGGCCTGCTGTGGAACCGGCGCTCTGATGCCTGGCTGGGCGTCGAAATGACTGCGGAGCAGCGGGACGCTGCGTTCGAGCGCCTGGAAAAAGCCGGCGACGTCATGGCGATGCGGGTGGAGGGCCTGCGCTCCCCGCTGTATATGCTGAGCGCTGACAGACCGGAGCTGGCAGCGGTCATGGCGGACCGGACGCCGCTCAAGGAACGGCTGGAGTTCCTCGCGCCGCTGGATCCGATGCTGTGGGACCGCAAATTGATCGAGGCGCTGTGGGGCTACCGGTATTCCTGGGAGATCTACACACCGGCGGACAAGCGGAAATACGGCTATTACGTGCTGCCCGTTCTGTACGGGGATCGGTTCATCGGACGAATCGAGCCGAAGGCGGACAGGCAGGAAAAGACGCTCACCGTCCGGAACCTCTGGCTGGAACCCGGCGTACGGGAGACCCGCAAGCTTTCCGAAAAGATCGAGAGCGCGGCGCGTCGTCTGGCGCGGTTCAATGAGTGCAGTCTGGGCGATAGTCCCCTCGTGCGGGTGATTTACAAATAAAATACGGAATGGTATAATGAAACGTGTCCCGGAAGGACACGTTTTATACTGTCAGCAGACGCGTAAAGCAGGTGGAGTATGCAGAAAATCATTCGTCTTTCCCCGGAGGTGATCGGGCAGATCGCCGCGGGCGAGGTGGTGGAGCGGCCGTCGGCGGCCATCAAGGAGCTGATCGAGAACTCCCTGGACGCCGGCGCGACGGCGGTCACGGTGGATATCCGCGAGGGCGGTCTCACCAGCTTTTCCGTGACCGACAACGGCTCAGGCATCCCCGCGTCGGAGCTCAAAATGGCCTTCGAGCGCCACGCCACCAGCAAGATCCGTGATACGAAGGACCTGTGGCAGGTGGCCACCCTGGGTTTCCGCGGCGAGGCGCTGGCGTCCATCGCGGCGGTCGCCCATGTGAAGCTGACCACCCGCACCGCGGACGCCGAGACCGGCATGCAGGTGCTCAACGACGGCGGCGTGATCACGTCCATCACCGAAGCCGCGTCCCCGCTGGGGACCTCGGTAGTGGTGAAGGATATTTTCTATAACGCGCCGGTGCGCAAGAAGTTCCTGAAAAAGCCGGCCCACGAGACGGCGGGCGTCACCGAGCTCATGGCGCGGCTGATCCTGTCCCGGCCCGACATCAGCTTCCGCTACCTGGCGGACGGGAAGAACGTCTATTTCAGCCCCGGCGACGGGCAGCTCAAAAACGCGCTGCTGGCGGTCTACGGCCTGGACGTGCTGCGCATGCTCACGCCGGTCAAAGGGGTCAGCAGCGGCGTGATCGTGGAAGGCTTCGTGGGCGTGGGCGATGTGTCCCGCAGCAACCGGTCCCAGGAGTACTTCTTTATCAACCGCCGCGTGATGAAGAGCGCGCTGCTCTCCAACGCGGTGGAGACGGCCTGCCACCAGCGGGTCATGATCGGGCGCTTCCCCATGTGCGCCCTGCACCTGACCATGCCCTATGAGCAGACGGACGTGAACGTGCACCCCAACAAGTGGGAGATCCGCTTCCAGAACGAGGCGGGGGTGCGGGACGCGGTGGAATCCGCCGTGCGCGCGGCCCTGGAGCAGACCCAGCAGGAGGACCTGCTGAAGCCCCGGCTGTTCACCGATCCCTTGAAGACCACCGCGCGGCAGCCCGCGCCCCAGGTGCAGGCCCGGCCCACGGTGACCGTCGCGCCAGTGCAGCCGGTGGTCAGTGCGGCGGCTCTGGCAAAACCGGCAGCACCCGAGATGAAGCCCGTGACTTCCCTGCACGCGCCCGCCGCGCAGATGCGGGATGAGCCCGCTGCGCCGCAGCCCGCGGCAATGGCCCCGGCCCGGGAAACGCCGGCAGCGCCGGAAAAGCCGGCCCCGGCACCAGCTCCCAAAGCGGAAGCGCCAAGGCAAGTGGAGCCCATGGTGCCCGTGCAGCAGGCGATGCCCCAGGTGGCGGAGACGAAGGCGCGGCTCATCGGCGTGGCCTTCGGCACCTATATCCTCTTTGAATACGGGGACCAGCTGGTGTTCTGCGACCAGCACGCGGCCCACGAGCGGGTGCTGTACGAGCGCCTGCTGCGGGATACGGCCCAGGCGCCGGTCAGCCAGACGCTGCTGATCCCGCAGACGGTGACCATCGACCGCACGGAGTACGCGGCGTTCCTGGACAACCGGGACCAGCTGACGGCCTTGGGCTACGATGTGGACCAGATGGGGGAGGACACCCTGGTGATCCGCGGCCTGCCCGTGATCCTGGGCCAGACGGAGGCGGCCTCCTGCCTGCGCGACAGCCTGGACGAGCTGGCCCAGTACGGCCGGATCGATGACTACGACAAGAAGCTGCGCATCGCCACCACGGCCTGCAAGCACGCCGTGAAGGGCGGCGAGCGCGTGCCCGAGGAGGAGCTCACCTGGCTGGTGACTGAGATCCTGATGAGCCGCATCCCCCCCACCTGCCCCCATGGCCGCCCCCTGATGATCACCGTCACGCATACGGATCTGGATAAGAGGTTCAGGAGGATACAGCAATGAAAGTTAGGAAGTATGAAGTAGAAAGTAGAAAGTAGAAAGTAATTATACTTTTTTGCAGCCCAGACGGTACTCGAATCATTTCAGAACCAGAATTATCTCCTACTTCCTACCTTCTACTTCCTACCTTGCTTTGATTTCTGTTCAAAAGAAAGCATCAAGTTATGAAGAAGTTGGTTTACGCCCTCGTCGGCCCTACCGCCAGCGGCAAAACATCGCTTTCCCTGCGCTTGGCGCGGGAGATCGGCGGGGAGATATTGTGCATGGACTCCATGCAGATCTACCGCGGTATGGACATTGGGACTGCCAAGCCCACGGCGGAGGAGCGCGCCCAGGCGCCGCACCATCTGCTGGATGTGGCGGACCCGGCGGAGCCCTTTTCGGTCACGCAGTACACGGCCCTGGCAAGGCCGCTGCTGGAAAGCATCGGCGCGCCCATCCTGGTGGGCGGTACGGGGTTCTATCTGCGCGGCCTGTCCCAGCCCATGGACTACGGCTTTGTGCGCGGCGACCCGGCCATCCGCGAGCGCTATGAAGCGATGGCGGCGGCAGAGGGCGTGCAGGCGGTGCATGACCGGCTGCGGGCGATGGATCCCGTCACGGCGGACCGGCTGCACCCCAACGACCTGCGCCGCGTGGTGCGGGCGCTGGAGGTCTATGAGTTGACCGGCACCCGGTTCTCGGACCAGAAGCTGCCGGATCCGGAGGAGGTGCCCTGGCGCTTCTGCCTGTTCGCGCTGGATTGGCCGCGGGACGTGCTGTACCGGCGCATCGATGCCCGGGTGGACGTGATGATGGCCGACGGCCTGCTCGATGAAGTGCGCCGTCTGCTGGACAGCGGCGTCCCGGCGGACGCCCAGGCCATGCAGGGCATCGGCTACAAGGAGCTGATCCCCGTGCTGCAGGACGGCGCGCCGCTCAGCGAGGCGGTGGAATTGATCAAGCGCCGCTCCCGCAATTACGCCAAGCGCCAGCTGACCTGGTTCCGGGCTGATGAGCGCATCCACTGGATCGCCATGCCCGAGGGCAGGACGATGGAGCAGGCGTATGATGAAATGATGAATACGATCAAAATGAAAGCGTGAAAGACATGACTGAAATGAAAGATATTAATGCCCTGTTCGCGGAATGTGAAGCCTCCCTGAAGGAACAGTTCGCCGCCCTGGACGCCCGGGAGGAGCGCTTGACGGCGCGGGTATTGGACCTGTTCGCGGACGAGCAGGTGGCCCTCCGCCACTTTAACCCCACCAACGGCTATGGCTATGACGACCAGGGGCGCGACACGCTGGAGCGCATCTACGCGAAGCTTTTCAAGACCGAGGCGGCCATCGTGCGCCCCCAGATCGCGTCGGGCACTCACGCCCTGTCCATGTGCCTGTTCGGCCTGCTCCGGCCCGGCGATCACCTGCTGAGCGCCACGGAAAAGCCCTATGACACCATGGACGAGGTCATCGGCATCGCCGGGGACGCGCCGGGCTCCCTCAAGGAGATGGGCGTCACCTTCAGCTGCGTGCCCATGACGGAGACCGGCATCGACGTCCCCGCCGTGCTGGCGGCCATCCGGCCCGAGACCCGGGTCATCCTGACCCAGCGCAGCCGCGGCTACGCCCTGCGCCCCACCGTCGCGCCGGAAGACATGGCGCCGCTGTTCAAGGCCGTCAAGGCCGTGCGGCCGGACATCTTCCTGATGGTGGACAACTGCTACGGCGAGTTCGTCTGTGACGAGGAGCCCCTCGTGTACGGAGCGGACGTGATGGCCGGCTCCCTCATCAAAAATATCGGCGGCGGCCTGGCTCCCACCGGCGGCTATATCGCCGGCAGGGAAGAAGCCATCCACCGCGTGGAATCCCGCCTGACCGCCCCGGGCATCGGCCGTGAGGTGGGCAGCTATGCGGGCAGCTACCGCCCCTTCTACCAGGGCCTGTTCATGGCCCCGCATACGGTGCACGAGGCCATGAAGGTGAGCCTGCTGACCGCCGCCGTCTTCGAGCACCTGGGCATGAAGACTGTGCCCGCCTCGGACGCGAAGCGCGCCGACATCATCCAGGCCATCCAGATGGAGACGCCGGAGCGCATGGTGGCCTACTGCCAGGCCATCCAGGCCGCTTCGCCCGTGGACAGCAACGCCGTGCCCGAGCCCTGGGACATGCCCGGCTACCAGGATCAGGTGATCATGGCCGCCGGCACCTTCGTGGCCGGCGCGTCCATCGAGCTCTCCGCCGACGGCCCCATGCGCGCACCCTACGTGGTCTACCAGCAGGGCGGACTGACGTACGCTCACGGCAAGATCGCGCTGAAGCGGGCGGTGGAAAGACTGGTAACGGAGTGAGGAATTAGGAAGTAGGAAGTAGGAGTTATATAGTGTTTTCTATTTGAGCTGAAACATGCCATATAGGATGAATTTTAGGTTGATTTTATTGATGACTTCGTGTATACTTTGAGCGAGGTGATCGTGATGCTGGTGAATTCCAAGGCGATGGTAAGCATTTCGGAAGCAAATCAGAATTTTTCCCGTGTGGCGCGGTTGGCGGATGAGCAAGGGACGGTCGTGATCATGAAAAACAATGCTCCCCGGTATCTTCTGATCGACTTCAGCCAGGCAGAAGCCATGCAGGCCGCATCCGATGAAGAAGTGCTGGCTGTTTCCGCCCGGCTCATGCAAAGAAACCGCGATGCTTACGAGGTGCTGGCGAAGTGAAGAGCCTGACAAAGCGCCAGATCATCCTGCTGCATGAGCAATTGATCGCTGAAACCGGCGGGACCCACGGGCTCAGGGATGAGGGAATGCTGGAGTCGGCGCTTTCTGCGCCGTTTCAGGAGTTTCAGGGCTACTCGCCTTATCCGGCGATCCAGCAGAAAGCGGCCCGGCTGGGTTATGGCCTGATCATGGACCATCCCTTTATTGACGGGAACAAGCGGATCGGCGCTCACGCCATGCTGACGCTGCTCCTGCTGAACGGCATCGAGCTGGAATACACGCAGCAGGAATTGTCGGATATTATTCTTCAGGCCGCTGCAGGCAGTATCGGATATGATGAGCTGCTAGTGTGGATCCTGGAGCATCAGTAAAAGAGCGGGTATCGTGGACTCTGCGCGATGATGGATCGCAGAGCCGATCCCGCTCTTATTATAGTACGGCCATTTTAGCCGTCATTCTTTTCTGTCCATCACCGCCTCAATACATTCCTCAATGCTCTCCGCGCGGCGGAGGAGGCGCTTTTGTTGAATATCGTCATGGCCGGCCAGTTCGGCCATTTTTTTGATCCTGCCCAGGGCGATGGTGTGCTGGAAGCGCTGCTCCCAGCCGCGGTACAGGGCGGTATACCAGGCGCGCAGCTCGTCCGGGGAGGCGGGGCTGCCGCCCTGCAGCTGCCGGGCCAGGGCAGGGTCAGCGAGCAGGCCGCGGCCGAGCATCACGGCGTCGGTGCCGGGGCAGGCTTTGAGCAGGTCGGCCACATCCCGGACGCAGCGCAGGTCGCCGTTATACACGGGTCGGGGGAGGCCCTGCCGGAGGGCCAGGGCGAAGGCGTCGGGATGGATGCCGCCGGTATACTGCTCCCGGGTGGTGCGGACGTGGATGGTCACGTGTTCAAAGGGATAACGGGACAGCACCTGGAGGATCGACGGCCACTCGCCGGGATCCTCGACTCCGATGCGCGTCTTGACGGAGAGAGGGATCGGCAGCGGAGCGGAAAAGACGCTGTCCAGGAAGGCCCGCAGGGCGTCCGGATCCCGGAGCATCCCGCTGCCCCGGCCCCGCTTGGTGACCGTGGGGGAGGGGCAGCCGAGGTTCAGGTCGGCGCAGGGGTATCTGAGGTCCGCTACGTAGCGGAGCCACTCCCGCAGCTGGCCGGGGTCCCGGGTCAGGGCCTGGGGCAGCACGGTCAGGCCCCGGTTCTCCTCCGGGGCGATGTCCCGTACTTCCCGGGTCGTGAGGGACAGAGTATGGGTCAGCTTGTGAAAGGGCAGGCAGTATACGTCGACGCCGCCGAAGATCTCCTGATGCGTTCGGCGCAGGATGCCGTCGGTGATCCCCTCCATGGGGGCAAAATAGATCATCATCGTTGAGCTCCGCCTATATAAATGTGGGGCTGTTGCACACTGTTTTGGAACAGCCCTCATCCGACCTCACTGCGTTCGGCCACCTTCCCCCGAGATCGGGGGAAGGCTTTGGCAGACGTACCACTAATTCTCGAAACGATTGCAGATTCAGGAGATTCTGTGTATAACGCAGTGAGAGCCTTCCCCCGATCTCGGGGGAAGGTGTCACGTCGAAGACGTGACGGATGAGGGCATTCATGTACTTGTGCAACAGCCCTTTTTGTCGTCAGGCCGCGTTGTCCATCGTGTATTCCGCCAGCAGGTCGTCGTAGGCAGCGATGGCGTCATCGAACAGCTTCAGCAGGTCCTCTTCCGGGATCAGGCCGTTGGTGTCCGCCGCCGCGCCCGCAAAGCTCAGCGGATATTTGGCCGGAGGATTCGCGAGGGTCAGCTGATCCATCTGGCGCAGCTGCGCGACGGTCTGGTAGACCAGGCTGACCTTGTACCAGGCCTTGCCGGTCCCGTCCGTCCAGCGCTCGAACACGATCTTGGAGCCGATGGGCGTCTTCTGCTCCACCGCCTCCGGCAGCAGGTATTCTTCCACGCCCAGGGCGGCCAGCACGCTGCAGAGGTTGGAATCGTGCCCGCAGAGGAAGCTGAAGCGCCGCCCCTCCGCGGTCAGCTCCGCGCGGAGCTCCTGCAGCAGGGGATGGGCCGCGTTGACGGCCAGCAGCGGCGTGCCGAACAGGGCTTCGGTGTACTTGTCCGCGATGCTGTGGATCAGCGCCCAGTCCTCGTCGGTCAGGTCATGGCCGAAGGCGGCTTTCCGGGCGTCGGCTTCCTCGTAGTACTGCAGGATCAGCGCGTCCGCCACGGAGGTGCCCCGACGGAGGGCGCTGTTCATGGCCGGCTCCTTGCCGGGCACCAGCACGATCTCGGTCTCATCGGACATCAGGTCGCCGTACTCGCCGGCCTTGTAGGCCTCGCTCTGGTCGATGTCCGCCACGTCCATCAGCAGGGAGAAGGCGTCCTTGACGTCCGCGTGCAGGCCCTTCAGGCCGGCCTCGCCGCCCTGGGCAGCGATCTCTTCCATCACGTCCTGGGCATAGTCGTCGGTCACAAAATGCAGCACCGGGTTGAAGGTCTCATCCATGGTGTCGTATTCCGCGTGCGTCTCGATGGACACCTGCCCCACGGGCAGGAGGCCGGCGGAAAAGTAGTGCGCCGTGGCCTGGGTGCGCTGCTTCGCGTTGGCGTAAAAGCGAACTTCGCCCTCCGCCGGACGGTAGTTTTCCGGGATGAAGCCCTCGCCTTCCAGCCAGAGGCGGAAGTACTGCCCCATCATGGTCTCCAGCACCGCCCCGCGCAGGGAGAGCTCGCTGGGCTTGCTGGTCCACTGAAACCAGGTGTGCGGGGTGATCCCGCTCAGGAGCGAGCCGCTGCCGGACATCGGCGAACGGATATTGTGCCGGCTGAGGATCACGACCCGGTCCAGGGTCAGGTCGGGCGTCAGGGATTCCGACATGCAGCAGGCGGAGCAGAGGCAGAGGAGGGCCAGCAGGAGGGCGATCAGCTTTTTCATTTGATTTCCTTTCTCAGTACAAGGTTTTATGGTATCCGGCCCGAAAACGCTTATGGGGCCGTACTTGTATCATTCGACGCGGGGCTTCTCAATCCTGCTCGACGCTTGTCCATCCGTGCCCCGGAGGGTTGGTCACATTTGCCCAAAATAGCGGTCGCAACAAATTTTGGATTGACAAAACGGGAAGAGTACTCTATAATACAGTCGAGTTTAGCGTTAAACTATGTTGATAGGAAACGCATAGAATATGTTTTGGGGAGGTTTGAAAATGAACAAGCTCGTCAAATCCTTATCACTGCTCCTGTCGCTTTGCCTCCTGCTTTCCGCGGTGCCGGCCGTTTTCGCGGAGTCGGACGAAGTGGTCGACGCGAATCTGACCTGCACGCTCACCTTGGGCAACTGGCCGCCGGACACGGCCGCCCAGGCGGAGAAGGACCTGTTCGAGGGGTACAAGGCCACCATGGCGAAGCAGTATCCCAACGTGACGCTGGTGCCCGATTACTACTCCTACTCGCTGAGCAACTATGTGCCCATGGCCAAAGGCGGCACGGCGCCCAGCATTTTCCAGCCCCCCTTCACCGATCCCCAGCTGCTGATCAGCCAGCACCTGGTGGGCGACGTGACCGACGCTCTCAAGCAGTTCGGCGTGCTGGACAAGTTCAGCCCCTCCTACGTAGAGATGCTGGCGGATGAGAACGGCCGCATCTACGGCCTGCCCCGGGACGGCTACGTGCTGGGTATGCACCTGAACCTGGACCTGTTCCGTCAGGCGGGCCTGGTGGATGACGAGGGCCTGCCGATTTATCCCAAGACCCTGCAGGAGATGGCCGAGTACGGCAAGATCATCAAGGAAAAGACGGGCAAGGCCGGCCTGGTCTTCCCCGCCAGCGAGACCTACGGCGGCTGGCTCTTCACCAACATCGCCTGGAACTTTGGCTGCGTGGGCGAGAGCGCCCTGGAATACCAGGACGAGGACGGCCGCTGGGTGTGCAACTTTACCTCGCCCGAGTGCGTGGCTGCCATGGAGTTCATGCGCGACCTGCGCTGGAAGTACGATATCCTGAACGTGGACGCCACCACCACCGACTGGGCCAGCGCGCACACGCTGCTGGGCACCGGCGAGGCGGCCATGAACTTTGCCGCGGATGACTCCGTGGACCAGCCCACCTCCAACAAGGGCCTGCCCGTGGAGGACTTCGCCCTGATCCCCTTCCCTGCCGGAGACGCGGGCCGCTACGCCCTGGCCGGCGGCACCTGCTACATGTTCGCGCCCAACATAACGGCGGACCAGGGCATCGCCCTGATGGCTTACCTGAAGGTCATCGGCAAGCTGCCCTTCCTGGATGACCAGATCATCGCCGGCATGCGCGCCGACTACGCCGCCAAGCGCGACCGCGGCGCTCCCGTGCTGCCCGCTATCAGCGCCTGGACCGACGAGGAGTACAACGCCGCCAAGCAGGCCATCATCGACGAATACTGCAATGTGGATATGCGCCTGTACAACGATTTCTTCGATTCCATCAATGAAGGCACCATCACCCTCAAGTCCGAGGAGCCCGTTTTCGCCCAGCAGCTCTACCGCGAGCTGACCGCCGTGATCCAGCGCATGATCACCCGCGAAGGCGCTGACGTCAACAAAGCCCTCCGCCAGGCCGAAGAGTCGTTCCAGGAATATCTGGATGATGAGATCAATGACATCTAAGATCAAGTAGGAAGGATGAAGTAGGAAGTAATTCTACTGGTTCAGGCGGCGTATAAAGCGCCACTGCAGAAACATTGATTACTTCCTACTTCCTAACTCCTCCTTCCTACCTAACCTCTCTCTCCTATTCCAACTTCTTAATCCAGGGGGTATCCCTATGTCCCAATCTGCCAAGCGCGTCCGGTCCCATGCGAAACGGAGCGAGAGCTTTAAGTCCTGGCTGATCATGCTGCCGGGGCTGGTCCTGATGACGTTTTTCGTGTGGGAGCCGCTGTTCGAGAGCATCCGCATGAGCCTGTACAAGACGCGGAACGTGGAGCTGGTGCGGTTCATCGGGCTGGATAACTTTGTGAGCGTCGTGGGCAAGGACGATTTTATGCAGGCGCTCCTGAACACCTTCTCCTACACCTTCTGGTCGCTGCTGCTGGGCTTCGCGCTGCCGGTGATTCTGGCCATGCTGATCGGCGAGACCCGGCGGGGGAAGGGCTTCTTCCGCACGGCGGTGTACCTGCCCAACATGCTGCCCGGTCTGGCGGTTATCATCCTCTGGTCCGCCTTCTTTTCCGGCGAGAAGTCCGGCGTGTTCAACATCATCCTGATGCGGCTGGGCATCCCGGCCCAGACCTACCTGACGCACGCGGACTGGGTCATCCCCATCATCATCCTGATCGCCACGTGGAAGGGCGCGGGCGCGACGGCGCTGATCTATATGGCGGGCATGGCCGGGGTGAGCCCGGAGCTGTACGAGGCCGCGGCCATCGACGGCGCCACCGTCTGGCACAGGATCATCCACATTCTGCTGCCTTCCATCCGGAAGCTGGCGGGGACGCTCTTGATCCTGCAGATCATTTCCGTGTTCCAGATCATGTACGAGCCCATGGTCCTGACCAAGGGCGGCCCGGACAACGCCTCGCTGTCCCTGATGCAGCTTATGTGGCAGTACGCCTTCGGCGGCAGCATGAACTATGGCAAGGCCTCGGCGGTGGCGGTCATCGTCACGCTGATCCTGCTGGTCATGACGGCCATTTATTCCTACTTCAACCGCAAAGAATCCGACTGGGACTGAGGAAGGGGGAAGGCACGTGAAAAATATCCAGCGCACCGGCGTGATCCGGGATTATGACATGCATTCCACCTCCGTGAAGATCGGTTACGGGTTCATCCTGTTCCTCTGCGGGCTGATGGTGGTCCTGGCCGTGTTCCCCCTTATCTGGGTGGTGCTGGCCGGGTTCAAGGACCTGAAGGAGTTCGTGTCCAGCACCTCGATCTTCCCGAAGTCCTTTGATCTGAACGCCTACGCCGTCACCTGGTCCCAGCTGGGCATCGCCAAGAACTACCTGAACTCCCTGATTTTCGTAGTGGGCAGCGTGGTCTGCGCGCTCATCTTCAACGGCCTGCTGGGCTACGGCATCGGCATCCTGAAGCCCAAGGGGCACAAGGTGGTCAAGCGCCTGGTGATGCTCTCCCTGCTCATGCCCACCACCATCAGCATCGTGCCCCTGTTCATGAACATCCAGAAGCTGGGGCTGGGCAATTCCTTCGTCCCGCTGTGGCTGTCCTACGGCGCCAACGCCATGTATGTGATCCTGTTCGTGCAGTTCTTCGAGTCGCTGCCCTCCTCCATCGTGGAGGCCAGCCGCATCGACGGCTGCAGCCAGCTGCAGACCTTCTTCCACATCGTGCTGCCGCTGTCCAAGCCCATCTGCACGGTCATCGCCATCTTTGCGGTCAACGCGGCGTGGTCGGACTTCCTGCTGCCGTACCTGGTGCTGCGCGGCGGCACACTGCAGACGGTCATGGTGCGCCTGTTCGTGTTCAGCACCGAGCAGACCGTGAACGCCGACACGATGATGCGCTCGGTGGTCTTCTCCATGATCCCGCCCATCATCCTGTTCTTCATCTTCCAGAAACAGCTGACTGAAAACGCGGTATCCGTAGGCATCAAAGGGTAAAAGAGGGCGAACCGATGGCAAAGGCAGCAGATGTTTACTTCAAAGTGGATCCCTGGCGGATCGTCGAGGAGGGCTTCGACCCCGCCTATTCCCGGGTGAGCGAGTCGGTCTTTTCCCTGGCGAATGAGACCACCGGCGTGCGCGGCTTCTTTGACGAGGGCGGCAGCGCCGATTCCCTGCGCGGCGCGTACCTGAACGGCGTATACGATATTGAGCCGATCCCGCGCTCCTATAAGGGAATCATCGACCATACCCATTTCATGATCCCCGCCGCGGACTGGCTGATGACGGACATCACCGTGGACGGGGAAAGGCTGGACCTGGGGCGCGTCAGCTTCCGGGACTTCCGGCGCGAGCTGGATATGCGCTCCGGCGTGCTGACCCGCAGCTTCATCTGGCGGACGGCTTCGGGCAAAGAGCTGCGCCTCACCTTCCTGCGCTTTACGGATATGACCCATCGGGAACGGGCGTACCAGCGCATCGTGCTGGAGGCGCTCAACTTCTCGGGCGAGGCCGCGCTGACCTCGGGGCTCTCCTTTGACGTCACTCACGAGGGCTATCAAAAGTGCTACTGGAACAGCGTACGCGGGGAGGCCCAGGATGGACGGCTGATGATTCAGGCGCGCACCTTGCGCTCGGGGCAGGAGGTCTTTGCGGGCGCGGTTCTGGACGTGAACGGGCAGCCGCGGGTCGCGGATAAGACCGTGTCCTTGAGCGCGGCTATCGCCCTGGAGCAGGGCAAGCCGGTGTGCATCGACAAGCGCGTCGTGCTCCTGTTCGACGGCCAGGAGGGGGACGCCCTGTGGCAGAGCGGCCTCAAGGCCCTGGAAGAGAGCGCAAAGGTGCCGCTGGACGCGGCGCTGGAAGCGCAGAAAGCCTATTGGGCGGACTACTGGCGCAGCTCGGACATCCAGATCGAAGCGGCAGAGGGGAACGAGGCCGACACGGCCGCGGAGCAGCAGGGCATCCGCTTCTGCAGCTTCCAGCTGGCCCAGATCTACAGCGGCGGCAGCATGCGCCACAATATCGGCGCGAAGGGTCTGACGGGCGAGGCCTATAACGGCCACGCCTTCTGGGACACGGAGTCCTGCTGCCTGCCCTTCTACCTGTTCACCGAGCCCCGGGCGGCCCGGGACCTGCTGATGTTTAGGTACAACACCCTGCCCGAGGCCCGGGAACGCGCGAAAATGCTGGATTGCCGGGGCGCGTGCTACCCCATCGCCACCATCAACGGCGACGAGGCCTGCTCCCTGTGGCAGCACGCGAGCCTGCAGCTGCAGCCCAGCACCGCCGTGGCCTACGGCATCTGGCACTATGTGCACGTGACCGGCGACCGCGAGTTCCTGTATAGCTGCGGCGCGGAAATGCTGCTGGAGATCGCCCGCTTCCTGGCCAGCCGCGCCGAAAAGGGCGGCCGGACGGGCAAGTACGGCTTCTTTGGCGTCATGGGGCCGGACGAGTTCCACATGATGGTGAACAACAACGCCTACACCAACTATATGGGCCAGCGCACGCTGCAGTACGCGGCGGACGCCCTCGAACAGATGCGCGCGGACCGGCCCGAAGCATACGAAGCGCTGATCAGCAAGACGGGCCTCGCGGCAGAGGAGCCCGCCCTGTGGAGGGAGATCGCCGAGAACATGTATCTACCCCAGGACGAAAGCGGCTTGATCGAGCAGCACGACGGGTATTTCGACCTGCCGCACACCGACATCGACGCCATCCCTGTGAGCGAGTTCCCGCTCTACGACCACTGGAGCTACGACCGCATCTACCGCTCCGACATGATCAAGCAGCCTGACGTGCTGATGATGCTGTACCTGTACAACACCTCCTTCACACCGCAGGAGAAGCGGGTGAATTACGAGTTCTACGAGCCCCGCACCATCCATGAGTCTTCCCTGTCCCCGGCCATCCACTCCATCCTGGCCGCCGAACTGGGCCGGATGGATGAAGCGGTGCGCTTCTTCGGCTTCGCCACGCGGCTGGACCTGGACAACTACAACCGCAACACCCGGGAGGGCCTGCACGTGACCAGCATCGCCATGACCTGGGCGAACATCGTGTACGGCTTTGCGGGCCTGCGCAGCGACGGCGAAGGCCTCAGCTTCGCGCCCCGCCTGCCGGAGCGCTGGAAGGGCCTGCGCTTCTCGGTCCGGTACCAGGGGAGGATCATTGCTGTCCGCATGGACCACCAGGGAACAGGGTTTCGGCTGGCTGCCGGGGAGGCTCTGAGTGTGAAGGTGTACGGCAGGGAATATGTGCTGACAGAGGAAGAGCAGATCGTTGAAACCGATGACTGAAAACTGAAGAAGGAATCATGAATAATACAGAGAGTGTTGAACACCGCATGAACAAACTCTGTATTATTCATTTTTCGGTTTTAAGTTTCAGTATTCATTAAAAACCCGGAGGATATTATGGATACCTGGTCCTATTCTATACTTGGCTTCGATCCTGCCCGCGCGGCTCTTGACGGCAGCCGCTTCCTTTGCGCCAACGGGTATATGGGCCTGCGCGGCGCGCCGGAGGAGGCGGGCAGGGAGCTGTATCCCGCCGTGACGCTGGCGGGCGTCTATGATCAGTACCGGGATAAATGGCGCGAGCCGGTGAACGCGCCCCACGCCCTCTTTGCCCGCACCTCGTTCAATGGCAAGGAATATGCCCTGGGCGCGGAGCCGCACGAGGCGCACCGCTGCGGGCTCGACTACCGCCACGGCGTTTACTGCCGGGAGACGGACTTCGGGCCCGTCACCGTCCGCAGTGAGCGCTTTGCCAGCCTGCCCCTGTGCCACCTGCTGGCGGACCGCTATCAGGTCACGGCCCATGAGGACGGGGAGGTGGTGATCCGCTGCGGCATCTCCACCGACATCTGGGATATCAACGGGCCGCACCTCTTTGACTTCCGGCTGGATGAGGGCGAGGTCCTGACAGCCCGGGCCGTTACCGGCCAGAAGGGCATTTTGGTGGCGGTGAGCCAGTATGTGCAGAGGGACTTTGACGCGGAGGAGCGGCAGGTGCAGGACGAAACGGGCGTGTTCCGCCTGCTGCACTGCCCGGTGAAAAAGGGCCAGATCCTGACCCTTGATATTTTTGCGGCGGTCTATACCTCGCTGGATGTGTTGGATCCCCTCGAACGGTGCGCCGAGGTGCGCCATCTGACCGGCTATGAGGCCCTGAAGACCCAGCACGCGGCTGCCTGGGAGGGGGTTTGGAGGCGCTCCGAGATCCAGATCGAAGGCGACGACGAGGCCGCCCGGGCCCTGCACGCCAGCCAGTACCACCTGAACTGCGTCGCGCCGCGCCACGCCCTCAGTATGTCCATCCCTGCCCGGGGCCTGTCCGGGCAGACCTACAAGGGCGCGATCTTCTGGGACTCGGAGATCTTCTTCTTCCCCATGTTCGTGCACACCCAGCCCGGCGTCGCCCGCTCCCTGCTGCGCTACCGCATCGAGACCCTGCCCGGCGCCCTCAAAAAGGCGGCGGAGTACGGGTACCGCGGCGCGTTCTATGCCTGGGAGAGCCAGGAGGGCGGCGAGGAGGGCTGCACCAACTTTAACGTGGTGGACGTCTTCACCCACCGCCCCGTGCGCACCTATTTCCGGGACAAGCAGATCCACATCAGCGCGGACATCGTGTACGCCCTGCGGCAATACTATGAGATCACCGGCGACCGCACCCTGCTGGAGGAGGGCGGTGCGGAGGTGATCCTGCAATGCGCCCGCTTCTATCTGAGCCGAGCCAACGCGCACCTGGACACCGGGGACGTGGACTTTGCGGACGTCATCGGCCCGGACGAATACCACGAGCGGGTGACCAACAACGCCTTCACCAACCGCATGATCCGCCATTGCGTGGAGAGCGCCCTGGGCCTCAAACAGATCTTTGCCGACGACCCCGGGATGATGGACGGGCTGATGAAGAAACTCGATTACGAGAAGGATTGGGCCCTGCTGTCCCGGATGTACGGCAGGATCCGCGCGCCGCAGACAAGGGACAGCGTCATCGAGCAGTTTGACGGCTACTTCCGGCTGGAGGACTGCTCCCTCCAGACGGTGCGCGGCCGCCTCTGCGACCCGAAGGAGTACTGGGGCGGCGACCACGGCGTGGCGGGGACCACGGAGATCATCAAGCAGGCGGACGTCATCGCCATGCTGGCCCTGTTCCCGGAGGACTTTTCCGACGCGGACGTCCGCGCCAACTGGGCCTACTACGAGCCGCGCACCGAGCACGGCTCCAGCCTGTCCGCCTGCATGTATGCCCTGACCGCCTGCCGCATCGGGCGGCTGGAGGAGGCCTGGCAGCTGTTCATGAAGACCGCCTCCATCGACATCGTGGGCGGCGGCAAGCAGTGGGCGGGGGAGATCTACATCGGCGGCACCCATCCCGCGTCCAACGGCGGCGCGTGGATGATCGCGGCCCTGGGCTTTGCCGGCCTGCGCATGCGCTCCGGCGTCCCGGAGGTGCATCCGCGCCTGCCCCGGCAGCTGAAGCGCCTGACCTTCCCGGTCACGGCGGGCGAGAAGCGCTATGTCATCGATGTGCGCCGGACAGAAAGCGGGGAAACGGAGTATTCGGTCACGGAAATGGGATAAGGGCATAGATCGTTCATATTCGGCAAAAACAACATAGCTATGTCGTTTTTGCCGAAGATCGTATAATGAAATAAAAATGTCGCCTGCCGGGCGACCGCGGCGCGGGCGTTGGGTGTATAATGGTCCCATTCCAGGCGGAAGGAGGCGAAGCCTATGTACGGCGCGTTGCTTGGAGATATGATCGGTTCCCCCTATGAGTTCGACCGGGGCAAAAAGACGAAGGACTTCCCGCTGTTTGTCCGGGAGTCGGAGTTCACGGATGATTCCGTGATGACCATTGCGGTGGCGGAGGCCCTGATGAAGACCCTGGGGAAGGACGATGTTTCCGTGCGGTATGCCGTCATCCGCTCCATGCAGAAGTGGGGCCGGCGCTATCCTTACGCCGGGTACGGCGCGCGGTTCATCTACTGGCTGAAGGAGAAGGACCCGGAGCCCTACAACAGCTGGGGCAACGGCTCCGCCATGCGCGTGTCCGCCGCCGGCTGGCTCTGTGATACGCTGGAGGAGACCCGCCGCCTGGCGCGGCTCAGTGCGGACGTGACCCACAACCATCCCGAGGGCATCAAGGGCGCGGAGGCGACGGCGTCCGCCATCTTCCTGGCCCGGACGGGGCACGATAAGGAGGAGATCCGCGCCTATATTACCGCCGAATTCGGCTATGACCTGACCCGGACCTGCGACCAGATCCGCCCCGACTATCGCCACGTGGAGAGCTGCCAGGAGACCGTGCCGGAGGCCATCACCGCCTTCCTGGAGGGAAAGGACTTCGAGGACGTCATCCGCACCGCCGTTTCCCTGGGCGGCGACTGCGACACCCTGACCTGCATCGCCGGGAGCATGGCCGAAGCATTCTACGGCGTGCCGGAGCCCCTCAAGGCCGAGTGCCGCCAGCGCCTGGCCCCGGATATGCTGGCGGTGGTGGACGAATTCGAGAAATACAGGAAATGAATAACTCCCGCAGGAAAGCGGGAAAGCCCTCATCCCCGGTCGGAGCCCGGAGGATGGGGGCTTTCTGCTTTCTTGTTCGCGAACTATCTGATCTTGTTTTCGTGATCCTGCAGGTCGTGGAAGATATTGTCGACCACCGCGAGACCGTCCGCAATTCTGTACAGCATAAAATACCGGTGGGACAGAAAATGAATCTTCCAATAACCGAGGGCGTTCAGCCGCGGGTGATCGCAAAGCTTCAGGCTTCCCGCCACATGGGACAGGACCTGAACGGTCTCTTCAAAGTCGTTCAATACATTGACCGCCGCCTGGCTGTTCTGCTTTTCAAACAGCAGATACTGCACGAACCGTTCCAGGTCTTCTTCCGCATCCTTTGTGACCACCACTTTATAGTCCATATTTTTCCCTCATATCGGTGATCATTTCATCTGCGCCTCTGACCATTCCCTGGCCGGCGTGCATCCTTGCTCTCTCCAGCTTTTGCAGGATCTCTTCTTCGGACATGGCCGCATAAGGATCGGCAGGGGCTTTCCTGATCTCAAAGGGGAAGCCGTTATACGCCACAGCCTGTGTCAAAAAGATCCTCACAGCGGAGGTGGTATCCGTGCCGAGCTCTTTGAACAGAGTGTCGGATTTCTGCTTCAGGTCGTCATCGACCCGGATCTGGATCGTACTGGACATGCATTCATCCTCCAATCATAGATTCAGTGCTATTATATAACTAAAACAATACAAATGCAATGACTAATACGTGAAAGATGCGGCTTTTTCCTATCAGTCAGGCAGTGCGTGACCTCTAAAATCAAACTGCCCTGCCGCTGGCCCGGGTTTCCGGGCTCCTGCGGTCAGGGCCTTTGTTTTCAGGGTGCTCCCTGCTGTTCAGCTTTCCAACGCGTCCCTAAACATTTCCCGCAGCTGGGCGATGGAACGGTCGATGCTGTAGTCCTCGATCAGGGCGGGATAGCGGGCTGCTTCGGCCTGGCGTCTTTCGACGTCGGAGAGCCAGAAATCGATCTTTTGCGCCAGGGCTTTGGCGTCTCCGGCGGGGTCGAGGCTGTCGGGATGGAGGGCGAACTGTGCTGTGGCGGTCAGCTTTCCCTCCGCGATGATGGGGACCAGGCCGGTCTGGACCGCCTCCATGCACGACATGCCTTCCACCTCCACCTTGGCGCAGTGCACGTACAGGTCTGCCTGTCGGTACAGGGCCAGCAGCTCAGGAAGGCTGTGGAAGCCGAAGATCACCGGCTTTTTGAGGACGCCTTCGCGCAGCAGCTTTGCGGCTTCCCGGCGCAGACGCTTTTCGGTGGGCCCCTGTCCGGCCAGCACCAGTCGGATCCTGTCGGCGTATTTGGTATAGCGCATGGCGCGCAGCAGGGTGCTCTGGTCCTTCTCCACAGAATACCGCCCGGTGGAAACGATCAGGAATGTCCCATCCTCGCGAGGGACCGGGGAGGCCGGGGCGGGCCGGACATCCCGCAGCATGCCGTTGGAGATCACGCGCAGTTCACTGCGGCAGTGGGCGCTTTCCAGCCTTTTCCGCACGTTCTCCGTGGGGCACTGTACGATGCGGCAGCGGTCGAAGATCTGCCGCTTCCAGACCAGCAGCGTCATCTGGTTGAACCAGAGGCTCCATTGCAGATGGACAGAGGAAAAGAGGTTTTCGGGATGGAGGTGATAGGTGGCGGTGAGGGGTCTGCCTTCCTCTTCGGCGATCCTGCATACGCGGATCTGCAGGCCGAAGGGCTCCTCCAGATGGACGACGTCGGCCCAGCGCACCGCCTGGCGGATCACTGCCTCGTCGGACTTTGCGAAGGCGTAGCCCTGTTTGCGGATGATGGGCTGGAAGACCGGGATCCTGCCGTCGGGCAGCGGGAAATCAGGGGCCTCGCCATGACCGCCTCTGGCGGACAGCAGCCGGACGTCTTCTCCGGCGTCGCGGAGCAGCTTCACGGTGCGCCTGCAGGAGCCGGACAGGCCGTTTCCTTCGGTATAGACGTTATTGATCACAAACAATATGCGCATGACTGCCTCATGATTTTGGGTCGGTGCACAAGTCCTCCGCCATCCTGATCAGCTCCCGCTCGGCTTCGATCTCCACGGGGTAGGGGTAGACGGCGGCGAGCTTGTCGAACTGCTGCTTCAGCTGGGCGGCCTTCTTTTCGTCCTTCTTCTGCAGCAGCGCATAGGCGTATTCGGTCCGTAGCGCGGTGGGGCTGGTCTTCATGGCGGCTGTCATCCGCTGCTGGTCTTGGGTGCGCAGCTCCGCCAGCGCTTCCGGGCGGTTCTCCGTGATCAGCTCGATAAAGGTCCGGTCGCAGGTCAGCAAGGCGCGGTGCAGGCCGGCCAGATGCGGGGCGTCTGCCAGCAGGCGGGCCATCTCCCGGTCCGCTTCCGCGAAGCGGTGCTCGTCCTTCAGGCGGTCGCAGCACAGGACGGCGATGGTGGTGATCAGGTCGCAGGTCATCTGCTCCGGGGCGGGCATCTCGAACCACTCCGCGGGCATGTCCCTGACCCGGACGCCCTGGGAGGTCAGCTCGTTGATCTTTATCTGCAGCCAGAAGGCACGCACGGCCTCGGGATGCCGGAGCATGTCGAGGATGTTCCTGCCGTCATTGGGCACGGGGCCGCTGCTCATCGGCAGCCCGTTCATCAGCGCGAAGGCGAAGCCGAACACCGCCAGCAGGAGCAGGAAGGTCCTGCCGATGGTCCAGGGCGGGCAGAGGAGGCCGCCCGCTAAAAACGTGAGGCCGGTCAGCAGGTTCATGAGCGCTCCGCCCAGGTTGGAGAGCAGGAAGGGGATCTTCCCGTCCTTCAGTTCCGGCGGGGCCAGCAGGCACTGACCGCCGGTGCCGGCCAGGGACATCCGCGTGAAGCGGATGCGGCCTCCCTGCTTGATCCACATGAACTGGAACACGCGGTAGGAAATAAAGCGGTAGCCGGTGGCCAGGCCAAATATCAGGTGGCCGGCCTCGTGGATCACGGTATGGATCACCATCGCCAGCGCCAGGCCCAGGAAAAACAGGACGTACAGGAGAACTGTGGGCAGGAAGCTGCCGTCCAGATAAAAGAACCAGTCCAACATCAGGAAGCCGCAGACCGCGCCGACCAGCGCGTAGATCAGTACCCCGGCCCACTGGGTGCCGTAGGCGCTCTTCTTTTTGCCGCTCATGGCCTCAACCCTCGGCGGGCGCGATGCTGCGCACGCTGCCGCGCTCCACCAAATGCACCGGCAGGATCACCTTTTTCTGCTCGATGGGTTCATGACGCAATTGCTGCATCATCATCTCGGTGGCCAGCACGCCCTTCAGGTCCGCGTCCTGGTGCACAGTGGTCAGGCCGGGCACGGTCAGCTGGGCCAGGTAGTTATCGTCAAAGCCGACGATGGACTTGTCCTCCGGCACGGAAAGCCCGGCCTCGGCCAGGCCCGCCATGATGCCGGCGGCCATGATGTCCGCCGAGGCGAAGATCCCGGTAATGTCCTTCTTCTCGGCCAGCGTCCTGCCCAGGCGGCGGCTGTCCTCCACGGACATCTCCTGGGTGAAGATCAGGGCGGGGTCGTAGGCCACACCGAATTCCTGCAGGGCGCGGCGGTAGCCCTGGAAGCGCTTGTCGATGACGCCGCCGGGGCGGATGGACGGGGAGGCGAAGGCGATCCGGCGGTGGCCGTTTTCCAGCAAATGCCGGGTGGCGAGGTAGCCGCCCTTCTCATCCTCCAGGCCCACGCAGCAGACCTCGGGGTCGTTGATATAGCTGTCGATCAGCACGAAGGGGATGTCCAGCCGGACGGTAGTGTCATAAAACCCGTCCTCAAACATGCCCGTCACGATCAGGCCGGACAGCCGCCAGCTGCGGGTCAGCACCTCCAGGGCCTCGGCGTCCTCTACGGAGCGGATCATGATGTAGTAGCCCGCCTCGCGGGTGTGGCGCTCGATACTGTCCACAAAGCTGGACAGGAAGGGGTCGCTCATGGTGCTGCCCACGTTCTGGGGCGTCAGGTGCGTGATGACGCCGATGATATAGGAGTGGTCGTTGGCCAGGGAGCGCGCCGACATGCTGGGCACATAGTGCTCCCGCTCGATGATCTCCCAGATCTTCGCGACGCGCTCGGGGGAGACGCGGCTCTTCCGGTTGTGGACCACGTTGGATACGGTGGTGATGCTTACGCCGGCTTCGGCGGCGATATCCTTTAAAGTGACCATAGTTTGCTCCAGAGCATCAAGACAGGTTGAAGGGTGAAGGGTGAAGGGGAAAGAGAAAGGATGAGGATAGTTTAACTGGTTTTTGGGGTTGGTGCAAGAGTTTTTCTGTACTAAAATACCGCCTGGGGTGCGGAGCATGCTTGCTTCACACCGCCAGGCGGCGGTCCGTACCGCCTGAGGCGGTCGTTCATTGATTATTCGAGAGCAGCCAGGTATTCCTTGATGGGCAGGTCGCCGGGCTTGCCGGTCTCGGGCAGGGTCATGCCCTCGGTGGGATTCGCGGTCACGGGCGCAACGGCCTCGGAGAAGGAGATCTCATCCAGCCAGATGACGCACTTGGCGAAAGCGCGGATGTGGAAGGCGTTGGTCATGCCCGGGAAGCCGGAGGCTTCGAGGTCGATCACGATGTCCTGCCACTCGGTGGTGATCTGCGGATGGCCGCCGTCTTTGGTCACGAGGTCAGAGAAGCGGGCCGCGTAGAACTTGCTGTCTTCCGGATGCCAGTCCATGATCAGCTTGTTCTCTTCGCCGCCTTCCGCGCCCTTGATGCGGATGGTCAGGTACTTGCAGTAGCTGATGCCGTCCAGACGCCACATGTCGATGGCTTCGCCCCAGTTGGCCATCCAGTCGCCGGCGTGAGCAAAGTAATCATCTTCGTTCTCATAGTCTTCGGTGTCGAAGGCCTTGGGGCGCATGTCCAGCTTGATAGCGCCTTCATCGTTCTTGCCGCGCAGGTTGGCCCAGTTGTCCCACCAGATGGGGGCGCCGTTGGGAGCCAGTTCGGGCTTCGCGTTGGGGTCACGCTCGTCAAAGTTGTCCCACAGGAAGACTTCGCCTTCCGCCAGAGCGGGAGCGGCCACGGCCAGAAGCATCATGGCGGCGAGAAGGATAGCAAGGAATTTCTTCATAGTGACTTTCCTCCGATTTTTATTTGACAGGTTTAACGCTAAACCTATCTGTTGACGTGATTATAGCATGCCGCCTCTGGCCCTGTCAAGGGGGAAAAATAGAAAATTTGGAAAAAATTTTCCATTTTTGTCTTGCTCATTTCCAAAACTGCCTGTATAATAGCGTTGAAAGGTTTAGCGTTAAACTCATCAACGGAACAGGAGGACCCTCCATGAAAAAACACATGCTTCTTATGATGTTGCTCCTGGCTGTCTGCCTCGCGGCCTGCCTGCCGGCTGCTCTGGCGGAGCCGGAAAAGACGCTGCTCACCATCTACGAAGGGCCGAAGACGATGGTAAGCTCCAAAACGGCCCAGGTCAGCGCCAACGGCTACGATCTGTTCGTGTACGACGTCATGGTCAACCACGAGCACATCTGGAACGCCAACACCCAGCCCGCCGATACGCCCATGACCTACTTCGACTTTGAAGGCAAGGTCCGCCTGGAGATCCGCATGCCGGGCCTGCCGAAGCCTGTGGAGAGCGCCGTGGTGCAGCCCTACGCCTGCGGCATCGTGCCGGAGGTGAATGACGGCGTGGTCAGCTTCGTCATCACGGAGCCCGGCCAGTACACCGTGGTCTTCAACGGCAGCGTGAATAAGGCTTTGCACATCTTTGCCAACCCGCTGGAGACGGACGTGCCGGACAAGGACGACCCCAACGTCTTCTGGATCGGCCCCGGCGAATGGGTCATGGACGCCATCGCCCTGGAAGACAACCAGACCTTGTATATCTCTGGCGGCGCGGTATTACACTCCATCATCTCCGTGGCCAATGCCAACAACGTGCGCATCTGCGGCCGCGGCCTGATCGACGGCAGCGACTACCCGGCCTGGAACCAGCCCGGATCCTACGCCCGGGTGCCCATCGACCTGAACCACTCCAAGAACGTGACGGTGGAGGGCATTTGCGTCGTCAACTCCAACTGCTGGAACGTGAACTCCTACTCCTCCAAGAACGTGCGCATCGACAATGTGAAGGTGATCTCCGGCCGCCAGAACGGCGACGGCTTTACCCTCCAGTCCTGCACCGACAACGTGATCACCAACTGCTTCGCCCGCACCTGGGACGACAGCCTGGTCATCAAGAATTATTCCGGCTCCACCAAGGGCATCACCTTCAAAAACGTGCAGGTGTGGACCGACCTGGCCCAGTCCATGGAGATCGGGTACGAGACGGACAAGGGCCTGACCCTGGACCCGGAGATCCAGGACGTGACCTTTGAAGACATCACGGTGCTGTACAACTTCCACAAGCCGGTCCTGAGCATCCACAACAGCGACGACGCCTTCGTGCACAACATCACCTACCGCAACATCGTGGTGGAGAACGCCTTCATGCAGGGCGACAACGGCTTCAACAAGGAGCTGATCGAAATGACGCTGGCGAACTCCTCCTGGTCCACGGTGCGCGACGAGTTCGGGTCCATCGACGATGTGCTCATCGACGGGCTGACGGTGATCAACACGGCGGACGGCAAGGTCCCGCGCTCCCGTATGGCGGGCCACGACGAGGAGCACCGGATCACCAACGTGACGCTCAAAAACGTGAGCATTCTGGGCGAGCCCGTGGCCACCCTGAAGGATCTGAAGCTGAGCACCGACGAATACTGCGACGGCATCGTCATCGAGTGAGAGAGGAGCGAACGAGTATGAAACAGGCCCTGTCTATCCTGCTGGCCGCGCTGCTGGCTGTCCTGCCTTTCATGGGTCTCGCGGAAGAGATCGAGACCGTCGTGACCATCGTCCCTGCGCCGGAGCAGACGAAGGCGGAGCGCCCGCCCTGCTTCCCGGATCCTTCCGCGAACTTCATCCCCCTGCCCGAGACCGAAAACCTGGCCGAGGGCAAGCCCGTCCAGGCCGGGGCCCACACGGACGTGTATGTGAGCCGCAACGTGAACGACGGCAAGACCGATACCTACTGGGAGAGCAAGGGCTGGCCCGCCGAAATGGTCATCGACCTGCAGGGCACCTATGCCGTCTCGACGGCGGCGGTGTGCCTGAATCCCTCCTCCATCTGGGAGCCGCGCATCCAGGAGATCGCCGTGCAGGTGAGCCTGGACGGGGAGACTTATACCGAGGTGGCGGCCCCTGAAAAGTACCAGTTCGACGCCGCCACCGGCAACCGCATCCGCATCGACTTTGATCAGGTCCAGGCCGCTTACGTCAAGCTGATCTTCACCATGAGCAGCGCCTCCCGCACTGGCGGCGCCCAGGCGGCGGAGATCTGCGTCTATGAATGACGAGAATTGAACAAATTAAAATGCTGCCGGCCACTTCTGCGCCGGCAGCTGTTTTCAAAGGAGCAAGAATATGAAATATCAGGGCATCATCTTTGATCTGGACGGCGTGCTCTGCTCAACGGACGAGTACCATTACCGCGCCTGGAAGGCGCTGGCGGACCGCCTGAATATCCCCTTCGACCGGGAGCGCAACAACCTGCTCCGGGGCGTCAGCCGCATGCAGAGCCTGGACATCATCCTCGAGAAGGCGGGCCGGGCCTACAGCGAGCAGGAAAAGGCGGCCTTCGCCGAGGAAAAGAACGCTCTCTACCGGCAATTGCTCGGCGGCATGTCGCCCGATGACCTGACGGAGGACGTGCGGCGCACCCTCCGGGAGCTCAGGAAAACGGCGGTGCGCCTGGCCATCGGCTCGTCCAGCAAAAACACGCCCTTCATCCTGGAGCGCCTGGGGCTCTCCGGCTTCTTTGACGCGGTGGCGGACGGCAACTGCATCACCCATTCCAAGCCCCACCCGGAGGTCTTCCTGAAGGCGGCGGAGCTGCTGGGCCTCCCGCCCCGGGACTGCCTGGTGGTGGAGGACGCCCACGCGGGGGTGGAGGCCGCCTCGGCCGGGGGCTTTGACTGCGCAGCCATGGGCGACGCGAAGGACGATCCGCGGGCGGCTTATCATCTGAAGCGGCTCTCGGACCTGCTCAAGGTTTGATGCTTATTTCTGATTTTCCTCGTACTCCCGCAGCTTTTCGCTGAAGAAATTCAGCTTCCAGGTGACCTTGTCCAGGTATATCTGTATTTCCTGCATGCGCTTCAACGGCGTGGACATCCCCGGCATCTTCTCCGTGTGGAACAACGTGTCCCTTTATGATACTGACCCCAAGTGGGACTGGGGCCTGCGCCAGATCAAAGAAAAGGGCGCGGGCGCGGACAAATGCGTCGCCTGTGGCGCCTGCGAGGCCGCCTGCCCCCAGCACCTGAATATCATCGAAAGCCTGCAGCAGGCCTGGAAAGAACTGAACGGCTGAGGGCAACCCGAGCTTCAATATTTGTGTATAATTGAATAGAACACTTCTGCGCAGCCCGGTGAACCGTCATTTCCTGTTGTAATTGAGGGGGACAAACGACCGCAGCCGGTATATAATGATAGGGTCAACAACAGACCATTCACACGCTCGGGAGGGAGGCGAAGCCATGCAGCGTTTCAGCTCGTCAGGGCGCGCCGTCGCGCTCATCGCCGCCGCATTCCTCCTGTGCGGCGCGCTTCACGTGGCTCTTTACGGCGTATTTTTTACGGAAAGCATCACACAGCTGTTCTGCGGCGCGGCCGTCCTGGTCTGGGCGCTGTCCGTGCAGCGCCGCGTCACGGACAGGCGTCTGAGAAGGATGCTGCTCTGGGCGGCCGCTTTCATGCTGCTGTACAGCATCCTGCAATACGTGAGTTACTCCCTGAGCCGCGACGTTCTGGTGTTCGGGCGCTATTTGTGGTATGCCTACTATATCCCCATGATCGTCATCCCGCTTTGCTGTTTTTTCACAGCCCTCAGCGTATACCGGCCGGAGGAGGAGCCGCTGCCGCGCGTCTGCGTGTTCTTGACCGTCCTCGCCGTGCTGATGGCGCTGGGCTTCCTCACGAATGATCTCCATTTTTCCGCCTTCCGCTTTCCCTCCGGCGTCATGGATGACAAAGGAGAGCAGCGCCACAGCTGGCTGTATATCCTGTACTGTATCTGGTTTGGCCTGCTCATGGCGGCCACGCTGGTCATCGTCTCCCGCAAGGGGTCAAGGGGCGTCGGCCGGGCCCTGCAGGCGCTGACCGCGGCGCCGGTGCTGGCCATGGCGCTCCTTTTGCTGCTGGGCGTTCTGGGCATCCGGCCGCGCGTGAACGGGATCGACCTCTGGAAGGACGGCCAGATCTTCACCTTTGGGGTCCTCGGCTTCCTGGAGAGCTGTATCGGCATCGGCCTGATCCCCGCCAACCGGGATTACGAGCGCCTGTTCTCGCTGGCGGAGCTGCCCGCCGTGATCCTGGACGAGCAGGAGCAGCCCGTCTACCGGACGGCGAACACCCGGTATCCCTTCCCGGAAAACGCCGATACGCGGGTGCAGGCCCATGCCATCCCCGGCGGCAGCATCCGCTGGACCACGGACGTCGGCCCCTTGCGGATGATGAACGAGAGCCTGACCGAGGCCATCCAGCAGATCGAGGCGCGCAACGCCTACCTCGCTGAGGAAAACAGGACCCAGCAGGAGCGCGCCGAGCTGGAGACGCGCAGCCGCCTGTACGACCGCGTCTCCCACATCGTCCGGCCGCAGCTGGACAGCATTGAAGCGCGCGCCCGGGCCGCGGAGGGGTTTGAGGCGCAGCTGCCCCGGATCGCCGTGCTGTGCGCCTATGTGAAGCGCCGCAGCAATATGGAGCTCATGGCCGCAGGCCTTCTGCCGCTGGAGGAGCTGGCAGCCGCGATCCGCGAATCGCTGGAAAACATCCGCCTTGGCGGGGCGGACACCGCCCTGCAGGCCGCGGGGCACGGCGAATACCCGGCGGGGATGATCACCGCCGCCTACGAGCACTTTGAGGACATTTTGGAGGCCTCGATGGATTCCCTCACCGGGCTGCTGGTGACGATCCGCGCGGAGGGGGACCGGCTCACCCTGCGGATGCTGATGCAGGCGGACGCCATCGAGTACGCGGCGCGGCCCCATCCGGAGGACGCCGGCTTTACGCGGCAGCTGACGGTCAGCACCGACAACCGGGATACCCTGGTGACCCTGACCCTCGCGAAGGGAGGGGGTGACGTATGAGCCCGATCTGGACGCTGCTGGGGGTCGCCGCCCTGCTTTTGTTCTTCTGCGCGGTGACGCTTTTCGCCCTGGCCTTCCGCTTCCGGCGCGGCAAGGCCCTGGCCGGGGCCGCGCTGCTGCTGGCCCTCAGTTATATCGTGCTGCAGTGCGCCGCTGTCCGCTGTGAGGCGATCGTGCCGCCGCCGGGCTGGACGGCCTTTGTGGACCTTTTCACCGCCGGGGACGGCCTGTTCCCCGCGGCGCTCTGTATGATCCTCACGGCGGGGACCTGGGCGGTGTGGCGGGATCTTAAGCGCAACGCCTTCCGGCGGATCACGCCCTCTTCCATCAAGGGGGCCCTGGATTCCCTGCCCTCCGGCGTGTGCTTCTATCGGGAGGACGGCCGCGTGCTGCTGGTGAACCGGGCCATGGAGCGCCTCTGCCGCCGCCTGACGGGCGAAGCGCTGGTGAACGGCGGCGCGTTTTACGCGCATCTGAGCTCGGGGGCGCTGCCGGAAGGCTGCCGCCGCGCCGCCGCGGGGGAAGGGCCGGTGATCGAGCTGCCGGACGGCACGGCCTGGAGCTTCACCCGCAGGCAGGTGCAGGACCAGAAGCGGACGGTGGGGATGCTGGTCGCCTCGGAGGTGACAGAGCTCTATGAAAAGACCCGCGCCCTCCATGAGGCCCGGGAGAAGGTGACCCGCCTGAACCGGCGGCTGACAGCTTTCAACCGGGAGATCGTCGACCTGACCGCGGCCCGGGAGATCCTGAACGCGAAGGTGAAGATCCACGACGAGCTGGGCGGCAACCTGCTGGCCATCCGCCGTTATCTGCTGGAGAGCGGCTCCCCGGCGGACCTGGCAGAGATCGCCGAGCGGCTGAGGCTGAACGTCGGCTTCCTGAAAAGCGGGCAGACGGCCCCCCGGCGCGACGAGTACGCCCTGATGCTGGAGACGGCTCAGTCCCTGGGCGTGACTGTGCATGTGGAGGGCCGGATGCCCGAATGGGAGCCCGCCCGGCGCATCCTGACGGTGGCCATCCACGAGTGCTTTACCAACACCCTGCGCCACGCCCACGGCAGCGCCTTGTATGTGCGTATTAGCGAGGCGGGGGACAGGGTGACCGCTGAGTTCAGCAACGACGGCGAGCAGCCCAAGGGCCCCTTCCGCGAGCGGGGCGGCCTCCGTTCCCTGCGGGAGCTGGCCGAACGCGCGGGCGGAAGGATGCAGGTGCGGACAACGCCCGATTTTTCCATCACGCTGGAACTGCCGAAGGAGGATGAGGATGGCTTACCAGGTCATGATCGTGGATGACCAGACGATGCCGCGCCAGCTGTTCGAGCGCATCATCGGCGCGTCGGACCGCTACGAGGTCGCGGTCTCCCTCGATACGGCCAAGGTCGCCTACGCCTGGTGCGCGAAGGTGAAGGTGGACCTGATCCTGATGGACGTGGTGATGAACGACGGCTATTCCGGCCTGGACGCCGCCGCGCGCATCCGGGAGTCCTTCCCGGAGATCCGCATCGTCATCGTCACCTCCATGCCGGACGCCATGTTCATGCAGCGCGCCCGGGAGATCGGCGTGGACAGCTTCTGGCACAAGGAGGTGCAGGCCGCGCCGATGCTGGAGGTGCTGGACCGCACCATGGCCGGGGAGCGCGTCTGGCCCGACAGCCCGCCGGTGACGGAGCTGGGCCTGGCGAAGAGCACGGACTTTACCGAACGGGAGCTGGAGGTGCTGCGCCTGCTGGCCGAGGGCCTGACCGACAAAGAGATCGCCGAAAAGCTGTTCGTCAGCGTGACCACGGTGCGCTATCACGTGGGCAACCTGATGGGCAAGACCGGCTTTGCCTCCCGCACGGAGCTGGCGGTGAAGGCCGTGCGCAGCGGGATCACCATTCCGGGGATCCGGTAGAATGGATACTGAAGACCGAAAACTGAAAATTGAATAATGAATAACCTTTTTGTTTCATGGAAAGGGATTAACTGCAGTTCGCTATTGTCGCATATCAATCAATCATTCGACCGGATCGATCTGTTGGCGTAAAGACGGACATTGTGATTCCCGGATGAAGATGGAGTTGAAACCGTTTGCCAAATTGAAATTACGCGTCACAAGGCTTGAACGCCCTCATCCGACCTCACTGCGTTCGGCCACCTTCCCCCTTTACGAAGGGGGAAGGCTTTTGGCGTGCGTGCCTGGCCATTGCGTAGACACCTGTGGTCGCAACGTGCCTGTTCGTTCACTCAACAACCGAAAAAGACGGACCAAAAGCCTTCCCCCCTCTGCGGACGGGGGAAGGCTTTTGGGCCGTCTTTTCTGCTCATTGAATCATCGTACGATCTTCTTGCAGATACGGGCATTTGTGCAGTTTTCATCTGTTTGTGCGGGAAGGGCAGTGCATTGAAGGAAAAGGGGAACGCCCTCATCCGTCACCGGCGTGGGATGCCCTCATCCGCCTCACTGCGTTCGGCACCTTCCCCCATAGATGGGGGAAGGCTCTGTTGGATTCCTCTGCTTGATTGAACGAACAAATGCACTGCAATCACAGTCACTTTATCCTGTAAGAAACTCGTCCAAAAGCCTTCCCCCGTCGAGAGAGGGGGGAAGGTGGCCGAGCGTATGCGAGGTCGGATGATGGCGTTCAATCTGTGAGTGATTCTTTCTGTCATTCCGTAACTCTCCGTGCCCAAAAAATGATCCTTTTTCCCCTCAAAACTGTTGTTTCTGAGGGGGCTTTTTCTCTTTTGGTCTTATATAATGCAAAGTAGAAAATGGCGCGATGCTGCGTTTTTGACCGCGACCGTATACAGAAGGAGGAAGGATATCATGAAACGGAACTGGTGGATCATCCTGGCGCTGGCGGTGCTGATCGCGGCGCTGGGCTGCGCGTCGGCGCTGGCGGATGACAGCGGCTCCTGCGGCGACAACGTGACCTATACCTTCAACTCCGCCACCGGCGTGCTGTCCATCAGCGGCACGGGGATGATGACGGATTATCAAAGCAAATCGTATGTGCCGTGGTACAGCTATCGCAGTAGCGTCAGGTCCGTCATCATCGGCAGCGGCGTGACCAGCATCGGCGAAGATGCCTTCTATGACTGCACTGCCCTGACCAGCGTGACAATCCCGAACAGCGTGACCAGCATCGGGTTCTCCGCTTTCTACGGCTGCACCGCTCTGACCGGAGTGACCCTCCCGACCAGTTTGACCAACATTGGTCAATGGGCTTTCGAGGATTGCACCAGCTTGACAAGCGTGACGATCCCGAACAGCGTCGCAAGCATCGGCGAAGGCGCGTTCGCGAATTGCATCAAAATGGTAAGAATTGAAGTGGACAGCGGAAACACAGTTTTTACAACCATAGACGGGGTGTTATTTGACAAGCAGAAGACCAAGGTGCTTGCATGTCCGGGCAGAAAAGCAGGGACATTTGCGATCCCGAGCAGTGTGACCAGAATTTGTAAAGGTGCTTTCTGCGGGTGCACAGGCCTGACCAGTGTGTCGATCCCGGCCAGCGTGACCGGTATCGGCGACCAAGCTTTTGATGGTTGTACTGGCTTGACCAGTATAACGATCCCTGACGGCGTGACCAGCATCGCTTATAGAGCTTTTAGACGCTGCACCGGCTTGACCAGCATAACGATCCCGGCCAGCGTGACCAGCATCGGATATTATGCCTTCGATGGCTGTACCGGACTGACGAACGTGACGATCCCGGTCAACGTGACCACCGTCAATGTGGGAGCTTTCGATAGCTGCACCAGCCTGACAAGCATCACCTTCCTGAACCCTAACGTGATCATCGGAAGCGCTGATTACCATTACGATGTATTCCATGGGTGCACAGCAACGGGCTTTACGATCCATGGATATGCCGCTTCGACCGCTGAGATATATGCCGTGGCGGGAAACATCCCCTTCGTATCTATTGGCAACTTGTCAGGACAATGCGGCGATGGTGTGACGTGGTCTCTCGACCCTGTCACCGGTGTGCTGACTATCACCGGCAGCGGAGCAATATCGGATTATGCCGATGCCGGTTCGCCGTTCTACAATAACGATAAGATTCGCACAGCTGTGATCGAAGACGGCGTTACGGTGATCGGAAGATGCCTGTTTGAGGGATGCAGTGATCTGACCAGCGTCAGTATTCCCGCCACGGTGACAGTAATCGGATATTCATCCTTCAGGAATTGTGGCTTGACCGGTACACTGAACATTCCGAATGGTGTGGATTTCATTGGCGCATATGCTTTCTATAACTGTGCCGATCTGACGAGTGTGATGATCCCGACCAGTGTGAGCAGTATCGGTTACCGGGCATTCACAAACTGTACGGGCCTGACGAGAGTCGTATTCCTCTCTTCCAACACGGTCATCGGCGATGATGATCTCGATGTATTTGCAGGGTGCACGGCAGGGGACTTTAGGATCTGCGGTTATCCCGGTTCTACGGCGGAGAACTATGCGACTGCGGCAAACATCGACTTCGAACTCCTGTATTCCGGTCAGTGTGGCAGCAGCGTGACCTGGACACTCGATCCAGAGAGCGGTACGCTGACCATCAGCGGCACGGGGCCAATGTCGGGTTACAGCAGCTATACAGGTGTACCCTGGTACAGCTATCGCGACAGCATCGCCTCTGTGAGCATCGGCAGCGGCGTGACCAGCATCGGCGGCTTTGACTTCTATGGATGCGCCGGCCTGACCAGTGTGACCCTTTCAGACACGGTGACCAGCATCGGCATGGCCGCCTTCAGCGGCTGCACCGGCCTGACCAGCGTCACCATCCCCGGCAGTGTGACCAGCATCGGCTACAGTGCCTTCAGTGACTGCACCGGCCTGACCAGCGTCACCATTACAAACGGCGTGACCACCATCGTCAACTATGCTTTCAGTGGTTGCTCCAGCCTGGCCAGCGTCACCCTCCCACTCAGCGTGTCCGGCATCAGTGCGTATGCCTTCTATCGCTGCACCGGCCTGACCAGCGTGACAGTCCTGAACCCTGACTGCGCCATCGGAAACTCCGATTACGACGTGTTCAAGAAGTGCGCCTCCGGCTTCACGCTCCGCGGCTGGCCCGGTTCCACGGCGGAGGCTTACGCGGCCAACACCGTGAACCCCTGCGGCTTTGAACTGCTGGCACCGGCGCCGGACTTTTTCCTCCCCGCAGCCCTGACGGGAATCGAAAGCGAGGCCTTCGCGGGCATCGCCGCCCAGGCGGTGGTCATTCCGAAGAGCATCCAGTCCATCTCCGGCAATCCCTTCGCGGGCAGCGCCGTGCGGTACGTCTACGGCTTCCCCGGCACCGCCGCGGAGTCCCTGGCCCAGAATCACCCGGCCCAGTTCACGTTCCTTCCCTTGACCGACGCCTGGTACGCAAGGCTCACAGATTGACGCTTTTCGCGGGCTGATGTCCTCGAGTATGTGCTGGGCTTCCCCGGCACCTGCGCAGAGACCTGGGCTGACGCACGGCAAAGGCCGCTCTCAGCAATGGGAGCGGCCTTTTCATCTGTTTGTGCGGGAAGGGCAGTGCATTGAAGAAAAATGGGAACGCCCTCATCCGTCATCGGAAGCGGGACGCCCTCATCCGTCAGGCTGACGCCTGACACCTTCCCCCCTCTGCAGACGGGGGAAGGCTTTTGGCTGCTCCCTTATTTTTAATGAACGAAGCATATTGTCTGAATTTGCAATCGCTTGAGTTTCATCAACTCATGACAACAGCCTATCAAAAGCCTTCCCCTATCTATGGGGAAAGTTTGTTGCGTTTCTTTGCATGATAGAGAATACAAACGTACTGCAATCGTAGGCATTTGCCAAAACTGCAGCCCACCAAAAATGGGAACGCCCTCATCCGTCAGGCTGGCGCCTGACACCTTCCCCCGTCTATGGGGAAGGCTTTGTTGCGTTTCTTTGCTTGATTGAGAAAACAAACTCACAGCAATCGTAGGCATTTTGCAGATATCCAAAACTGCTGCCCACCAAAAGCCTTCCCCCGTCCGCAGAGGGGGGAAGGTGGGCCGCGCAGCGGGTCGGATGAGGGTGTCGCGCCGTAGGCGTGACGGATGAGGGCATTCCCATGCAACTGCCAACGCGGGTAGACACACAGCTCTGCTGCTTTAAGAATACATGAAGAACAAAAAACGCCCCACTGACAAGCCTGGGACGCTGCTTTCCTTCCTTTGCCCTTCGGCGTATTCAGCTGTTTTAGCCGCGTTTCCTTTTCTGCAAGGACCTGATGATGTCCTCCACATTCGCTTCATTGGCCGCGCCGGGATATTTCTGCTCAAACGCGAGCAGGGAGCCCTTCGTTTCCTTCTCTGCGGCTGCGACCTGAGCGTAGAGGGCTTCCGGATCGGGATCAAGGAGAGCATGCTCGATAAACTGGCGGGAGCTTTCGGAAATCTGGTCCCATGAGCCATACAGGTCCTGAACGGCAGTCCTAATCTGCTCCATCGTGATAGGCGCGCCTTTCTTCTTGTGCTCTGCCAGAATCCCCAGTACGTCGGACAGATCGTTCTTGTACTGCCTGCCGGAGCGCAGCTTCATGGCGATCAGGTATTCAGCCGCAATGGTCCGGACCGTCAGCACATTGGCATAGGTCCTGTAATACACCGCGTACTGATACAGCTTCGGGGTGTAGGAGGGAGTTTTCGTGAAATCGGAATTCAGCCAGCCGTTGGGCAGGCCGAATCTGTCACCCACCTGATTGATCGCATCCTTCATGCCGGATGAGGCGTGGATCAGCGCGTCCACGTCTGTGGTCATTCCGCGAAAGCCGTAATTGATCAGGATGGAGGCTCCGCCGATCAATATGATCTCCGCCGGGAAATCCTTGCCCACGATCTTTCTGTAGGCCTTTGCCACTTCTTTCAAATAAAGATCAACATTGTCCCTGGTAAATTCTACCCGCTGCTCAGATGACATTTCGAACCTCGTTTTCAATAATGTTGAACCTCAGGAACTCGGGGATCGCTCCGCTCCTGGAAAGGCCTTTCGCCTGAGCGTCCTTGCTCACGGCGCACATCGCCAGCACGCTTGCGGGGTAAATGGCATGATCCAGCTTTGCGCTCCGCAGGTCATCGTATTCCTTGCAGAGCGGAACGCCGTTCAAACGGCTGATATAATCCAGCATGGCCAGCAGATACAGGCTTTCAGGATACCATTTGCGTTGATAATAGGTGCGGATCTCGTCGCGCTGCAAGGTGTCCAGGATAAAATCGAGATCACCCAGCTCCTTCAGCCGGTGGCAAATGCTGCTTTTGTACAGCTCGAAGTCGCTCCTTTTCTCCATGCAGGGGGACAGAAGCTCCTCCATCGGGGTATCCAGGGCGTGGGCAATGCGATACACCGTTTCAGCGCTGCACTTTTCCAATCGGGTCCTGCCGTTGCAGATGTCGTTCAGCGTGGCATAGGGGATGCCGCTTTCTTTTGACAGGCGGTAGATGGACATTTTTTTGTGCTGAAGCTGATCGTCCAGATACATTGTGCCTCCCTCCCTTCAATGATATTATATCGGTATGCCGTTATAATGTCAATGGACGGAAAGAAAAAACACAGGGGTTTGATCCCTGTGTTTAATATCTTACATCCACTTTTTCTTCTTGAACCAGACCAGGCAGACGATGACGATCACGATGGAAAGGAGGATGACCGCGGGATAGCTCCAGGGCCATTCCAGCTCGGGCATGTAGCGGAAGTTCATGCCGTACCAGCCCGCAATGAGGGTGAGGGGCAGGAAGATGGAGGTGATGACGGTCAGCAGGGTCATGATCCGGTTCTGCTTGACGTCCAGCTGGGACTGCAGCAGGTCGCGCAGCTGCATCACGTACTCGCGCTGGCCGGTGACCAGGTCCTGCAGGCGCATGACGCGGTCAGTGAACATGTGGAAGTAGCGCAGGTTCTCCTCGGCGAAAAAGCCGTTCTCGTTCTCTTCCAGCTCCTGGCTCAGGTCGATCAGCTGCTCGTAGTGCACGCGCAGGTCCAGCAGGTCGCCCCGGATGTCGTTCATCTCCTGGGGGTAGGCCTCGATCTCCCCGCGCAGGATCCTTTCCTCGATCAGGTTCAGGCGGTGCTCCGACTTTTCCAATAGCGCCAGGTCCTGGCTGATGGTCAGCTCCAGCAGGTCGTACAGGAAGCGCTCCAGGCTGGGCAGCCGCCACTTTTTCGTGCGGCTGATGGTCTCGAGCAGCCCTTCCGCGTACCCGCTGTCGTCCACCAGCACGATGCCCTTCTCGTCCAGCGCGAAGGTGAAGTCGTGCCGCGGGCCGCTGATGTTGGACCGGTCGGGGATCGAGAAGGAGCCGGTCAGCGAATCCAGATTCACGACCGCCTTTGTCTCCTGCGGCGCGGACAGGTCCATGTCCATGTCGATCTGCATGGCGAAGCGATCCTTCTGCTGCTGCCATTCCGCGGCGGTCAGCACCGCGGCATAGGGCGCCCCGTCCGTGAGGATCTCATCGGGTTCACAGGGCGTCAGGGAGCCTTTGATCAGATAATACATTGGTGTTCTCTCCGGGTGTGAATAGTTGTTGTGCGTTTTAGCTATGCTTATATATTAGAATAACTCAAGATGTTTGTCTATTCAAAACTATGGGGTGTCCAATACCGAACCGGCACATATCTCCCATCGTAAAATGATCCTTCATGCTTGAATTCGATGATTTTGACTAATTCATTTTTCTTTTTCTTATAAATCCTTAATTCAAATTCTTCAGGAGGTCCGATCCTCGGCTTACCATATTCCAGTTTTGCATAATACTCATCTGATGTCTTTTCATATTGGAATACTTCAACAACTTGCAGTCTTGTTTGGATAATTTGCAGAGAAGAAATAGTGATTTCTTCTGTTATTGGTTCTGATTGTGTATCATAGGTGAATACAGCAACAGGCTCCATTAAGTCATAAGATACGGGGAGGCGGTATTCCTTAACTTCCCGATTCTTTCCTTTGGGGGAGATGATTCCAACCTGAACGATGATTTCGGCAGAAATGCTGCCTTCCAATTGAATAGGCCTTTGCTGCCACAGGATGAAACTTATTCCATTATCAAAAGTATCATAACTCCGAGCTTCGCAGGATGTAACATAATCCGCATTGATATAATAGACAGTTTGGTCGCTTGTATTCTTCAAGCTGTTGATGGTATCGTGTATCGGATCCTCCCATACCTGCAGTTTTGTGTTTTCTTTATCACAAGTAATAACTACTTCGGCGATCATGCAATTCATGTCTGCGCTAAGATGAGCAACCCGGATCTCAAGGTCTTCAAAGCGTTCATGAAACACATTGTTTTTGATTGTTTGTTCCAGCATTGCTCCCTCACTAATGTAGGTCGCTGCTTTGAAGTGATTTCTTAATGAGTCGAGAAAACGTGACTCCTGATAAGGAAGCGTTTCTGCTGTGCATAATGCAACTAAAGTGCAAATTATTACAATTAGTGATATTGCTTTTTTCATATTAGCCTCCCCGTTCTTTTTCCGGATCGACGAGAATTCTTGTCACGAAAATGGCGACATTTCCAAGACAGTATAAAGCAAATCAATGTGAATATCAAGAATGGTGCTTAAATAGAAAACGTCAAATTGTAGGATTACAATACATCTTGGACAATTGAATAAAAAAGAGTGCAAGGCAAGCGCCAATCGGTTATAGTTGAGCTGCGACACAAAACCAAACGAAA